>SFFH01000052.1 GCA_004557905.1 Clostridiales bacterium
GCGACCTGCACGACGGCCTGCGAAAAGCCCCGGTGCGCCATCTCTTCAAAGAGCAGGCTGAGCGCAGCCTTGGCCACGCCCCGGCGGCGCAGGGCGGGCGCGACGGCAATGCCGTAGGAAAAGCAGGGCGGATTGACGCTGTGCACGGTGATGCCGCCCGCATGATACCCCTCTGAAAGAATGGAAAAGCGCAGGTCGTCTGCGCTTTTTCCGATGTGTCTGAGCGTGACCATCACGCCTTGGGGAGCGCCTCGGCCGGGGCAAAGCCGCTGGCGATGCACAGCTTAGCGCGCTGGGCGCTCTTGCCGCCCTTGGCGATCTCGCTGGCGAGGAAGTCCGGATGAGCGACCAGGAAGTCGTGCATGAATTTGTCCGGATCGGCGATGAAGGAGTTGACCAGCGCGACCTGCGCGTCGGTGACGCGGCCGAGGGCCTTCGCCTGCTCA
Organism: Clostridiales bacterium; assembly: GCA_004557905.1. Classification (GTDB taxonomy): domain Bacteria; phylum Bacillota; class Clostridia; order Christensenellales; family Aristaeellaceae; genus Ventricola. Next base: position 447 of record SFFH01000052.1, read on the forward strand.
AACAGCTCCGGCTTGATGGTCACCAGCGTGGTCAGCGGGCAGCCGGCCTTCGCCAGAATGTCGCTGCCGCCCTGATCGCGGTCCACCACGGCCAGGGAATAGGCGATCCTCGCGCCCAGGCTCTCCACGGCCGGAATCCACGCGCGGATGTAGGAGGAGGCGACGGTGATCAGGTCGGCGATGTGCACGCTCTTCTTGCCGGCCAGGCCCGCCTGCGCGGCGTCCATGCTCACGCCGTCCTTGTCCGTGTAGACGCAGGAGAGATCCTTGAAGATGGACAGGTGCCCCAGGCCCAGCTTGCGCGCGACCGGCATGGAGAAGAAGAAGTCGCGGCGCTCGCCGCCAGAGACGAAATCGACGTCGAGCTTTGCGGCAGCCTCGGTCAGCAGGTCGATCAGCTGCGCGTAGATCGGGCAGGAATCGAGCTGTGCGGAGATGTCCGCCCAGACCTTGTCATAGAAGGCGAGCTTCTCGCCCGCGCAGGCCTCCTCGATGGTCTTGAGGAGGCTGTTGGCGGCGGCCTCGCTGCCATAGAGGAACTGGGTGTTGATATAGAACGGGCCCAGCTTGCCGGACGTGTACCAGAACGGCTGGCCCTCCGGGCAGACGCGCACGGCGTCGGTTTCAAACAGCCAGGAGATGATCGGGTTTTCCATGGTCAGACCTCCATTTGTATGTTTCTCAGTCACCTATTATACGACACCTTGGGAGAAAAGGAAAGCGGTACGGAAAGAAAAGAGGCCCTTCTCCCTTCCTGCGGACATTGACCCCTCGCAAACCGCGTGCTATAATAACTTCGTCAAGGGGAGGCATTCTGCTGCTTGCCCGATCAAAAGCATATCATGAGGAATAACGAAATGAAAACCATCTGGAGCTTAATCGACGCGCTGGCGCGCTTTGTGATCCGTTTGATTGGCAAGGTCTCCCCGAAGCTGGGCGGCCTGTGCGAGAAGCTGTGGAACAACACCGAACTGGTGGCCTATCTCTTCGCCGGCGTGGCGACGACCGTGGTCAACTACGTCGTCTACTTCATCGCCACCCGCATGCTCGGTCTGGGCGTGATGGCTGGCACCTGGACAGCCTGGGTGGTCGCCGTGGCGTTTGCCTATGTGGTCAACAAGGTGTTCGTCTTCCATACGCACTGCGGCAGCGCTGCGGCGCTCGTCAAGGAGGCGGCCGGCTTCGCCGCGATGCGCCTGGCCTCCCTGGGCATGGAGACGGTCATCATGTATGTGACCGTCGAAATGCTGGGCCTGAACGACCTGGTGATGAAGCTGCTGACCAATTTCCTGGTCATCATCCTCAACTACGTGTTCTCCAAGCTGTTTATCTTCAAGAAATAAGGAGTAGGAAATGAAGAGAATCGTTGCCGCGCTGACCGCGCTCTTGATGACGCTCGCCTGCGCCTGCGCGCTGGGCGAGATCACCGTAACCAAGAAGGACATGGCGCTCAACCGCAGCCTGGACAAGTCCGTCAGCAACGTCCTGATCATCATGCAGGACGGCGAATTGACGGACGCCATGATGATCGCGTCCATCAACAGCAAAACCGGACGCAGCGTGATGACCAGCGTGGAATGCGATACGGCGGTCACCGTCCCCGAGGTGGGCGAGGTGGCGCTGGGCGAGGTCTACGCGCTGGGCGACGAGAAGAGCCGCGGCCTGCTGACGGCGCGCACGCTCAACGCGCTGCTGGACCTGAACATCAGCACCTATGTGGCGCTGGACATCGAGACGCTTCCGGCGCTGGTCGATGAGATCGGCACGCTGAACCTGTGGCTCAACGACGAGGAGGCGGCTATTCTGAACACGTGGCCGGGCGACAACGCGTTGGGCGGCGAGGACGTGCTCACCTATGTGCGCATTCGTCTGGACAGCGACTACGCCGAGAAGAACCGCAGCTACATGGTGTTCATGGACCTGCTGCAGCAGGGCCTGCGCAGCAAGGGCGGCACGAACCTGCTTGGGCTGGGCAAGAAGCTGCTCTCCGTCATGGATACGAACATGAACGCGATGGCTGCGGTGACGATGCTCAGCGCCTTCCAGGCGGGCGACGACCGCCGCGAGCTGCTGCTGGAGAGCAGCATGACGCCCGAGGCGATGCGCGAGGCGCTTTACCGGGAGGTCTACGAATGAGCGACGAGAAGCTGAGCACGCAGGAAATCGCCCGGCGCGCCAGGCAGGCGAGCTTTGCCCTGGCAGCGTCCTCCGCGCAGGCGCGCGATAGCGCGCTCCTGGCTGTGGCTGACGCGCTGCAGGATGGCAAAGAGGCGATCTTCGCGGCGAACGCGCAGGATCTGGAGGCGGCGAAGGCCGAGGGCCTTTCAGCGCCCGCGCTGAAGCGGCTGAAATTTGACCAGGGCAAGCTGGACGACGTGTGCGCGGGCCTGCGCGCGCTGGCGCAGATGGAGGACCCCATCGGGCACGAGCAGCTGCGCACGGAGCTGGCGGAGGGCCTGATCCTCTCCCGTGTGAGCTGCCCGATCGGCGTGGTCGGCGTGATCTTTGAATCCCGCCCGGACGCGCTGGTGCAGATCGCCGGATTGTGCCTCAAGAGCGGCAACGCGGTGCTCCTCAAGGGCGGCCGCGAGGCGATGCGCTCCAACCGTGCGCTCTTTGACGTGATGAAGCAGGCCAGCGAGGCCGCCGGCGTGCCCGAGGGCTGGGCGGGCCTGCTGACCACGCGCGAGGAGGTCGGCGCGATGCTGGCGATGGACGAGTACATCGATCTCATCATCCCGCGCGGCTCGAACAGCTTTGTGCGCTACATCATGGACAACAGCCGCATCCCGGTGTTGGGCCACAGCGACGGCGTGTGCCACGTCTACCTCGATGCGGCGTGCGACGTCCGGATGGCGGCGCGCGTGACCGTGGACGCGAAGACCCAGTACCCGGCGGCATGCAACGCGGCGGAGACGCTGCTGGTGCACAAGGACGCGGCGGCGCAGGCGCTGCCTGCCGTGGCGGGCGCGCTGCACGTGGCGGGCGTGAAGATGAAGGCCGACGCGCGGGCGCAGGCGCTGATGCCGGGCATCCCGTGCGAGAGCGCCACGGAGGCGGACTGGAAGGCCGAGTATCTGGACAATGTGATCGCCATCCGCATCGTCGATTCGCTGGACGAGGCCATCGCGCACATCAACCGCTACGGCTCCCACCATACGGACTGCATCATCACCGAGGACGAGCAGGCTGCGCAGCGCTTCTTCGCGCTGGTGGACTCTGCGGGCGTGTACCAGAACTGCTCCACGCGCTTTGCCGACGGCTACCGCTACGGCTTCGGCGCGGAGGTGGGCATCTCCACCGGCAAGCTCCATGCGCGCGGCCCGATGGGCCTCACGGGGCTGTGCTCCTACAAGTACATCCTGCGCGGCCACGGCGACATCGTCGCGGACTTCGCGGGGAAGAAGCGCGCGTTCACCCATAAGAAGCTGATTTAAGCGACAGGAACGTTGGGCTGCCGCCCAAACCTGCCTGGGGATTCATCCCCAGACCCCATCTTCGCTTCGCGCTGTATCGAGCAGCTACGCGAAGTGAAGAAGGGTCAAGGGGCAATGCCCCTTGCGGGGGTTGGGGCAGCGCCCCAAGCAGGTCCGGGCGGCAGCCCGGCGTACCCCAAAGGAGGCTTTTGTCATGCGATGCGGATGCCCGGAATGCGGGGCGTACATGATCCAGTCCGAAGGGCTGGACATCGGCTGCGTGTGCCCGCAGTGCCTGTTCCGCTGCCGCGCGTGCATGGGCACGAACACGGTGGTGAGCCGGGAGAACCTCAAGAACCTGGTGTTCGTCGACCATACGGCGGAGCACGAGGCGCAGGAGGAGGCGGGAACGCCCGACAGGACGCCGCTGCGCCCCGAGGACTTTATCGATTAAGCTGCAGCAAATTGGAGGAGGAGATATCATGATCGCACTGGCCAGTGACCACGCGGGTCTGCCGCTGAAGAAGGAAATCATGACGATGCTGGATGAGATGGGCCTTGCCTACAGGGACTACGGCACCTATACCGACGCCAGCTGCGACTACGCCGCCTATGCCCAGCGCGCGGCCAAGGCCGTCGTCAGCGGGGAATGCGACCGCGGCATCCTGTGCTGCGGCACGGGCGTGGGCATCTCCCTGGCGGCCAACAAGGTCAGGGGCATCCGCTGCGCCTGCGTCTCCGACTGCTACAGCGCAAAGATGACCCGCAAGCACAACGATGCCAACATGCTCGCCATGGGCGCGCGCGTCGTGGGCGCGGACCTGGGCAGGATGATCGCGGAGATCTTCCTGACCACGGACTTTGAGGGCGGGCGCCATCAGCGCCGTGTCGATCAGATCATGGCGATCGAGGCGGGCGAGGATCTCACTGCGGGCCTTGAGCCCTGAACGGCATGTTACCCAAGCGACGACAAAGAACGGAGGAGCAGCGATGAACATTCTTGATTTTGGCGCCGTGCGCGGAGCGTTCAGCGGTGAAGCCATTCAGCGCGCCATCGACGCGGCGGCGGCCCAGGGCGGCGGACGGGTGACCGTGCCCGCGGGCGTGTTTGAGACGGCGGGCCTGGTGCTGCGCAGCAACGTGGAGCTGCACCTGGAGAGCGGCGCCGTGCTGCGCTTTACGGACGACTTTGACGCCTATCCCATCATCCGCACCCGCTGGGAGGGCTTTGAGCAGGACAGCCACCGCCCGCTGATCTACGCCAAGGGCGAGGAGAACATCGCGCTGACCGGCTGCGGCACGCTGGAGGGCTGCGGCCGCAAGTGGTGGACGGCGTTCCGCGCGGGCGAAATGAAGGCGGCGCGCCCGTGCTTCATCTGCTTTGAAAACTGCAATCGTGTGCTGATGGAGGGTTTCAAGGTCACCAACAGCCCGGCCTGGACCGTGCATCCGCTGTGCTGCGAGAATGTGACGATCCACGGTCTGACCGTCGTGAATCCGTCCGATTCCCCCAACACCGACGGCATTGATCCGGAGAGCTGCCGCAACGTGCGCATCAGCGCCTGCCACATCGACGTGGGCGACGACTGCATTGCCGTCAAGGCCGGCACCGAGGACGCCGATCAGGCCATCCCCTGCGAGAACATCACCGTCACCGGCTGCACGATGGTGCACGGCCACGGCGGCGTGGTGCTGGGCAGCGAGATGAGCGGCAGCATCCGCCGCGTGGCGATCTCCGGCTGCGTGTTTGACGGCACCGACCGCGGCATCCGCATCAAGACCCGCCGCGGCCGCGGCGGCAGCGTGGAGGACGTGTCCGTCACCGGCGTGGTGATGAACGACGTGCTCTGCCCGCTGGTCATCAACCTCATGTACTTCTGCGGCAAGGACGGCAAGAAGCCGATCGTCTCCGACCCCAATCCCCAGCCGGTGGACGAGACGACGCCGCATGTGCGCCGCATCCGCATGGCGGACATCGTGGTCACGAACGCCAAGAGCGCGGCGGCCTGCCTGTGCGGCCTGCCGGAGGCGCCGCTGGAGGACATCAGCATCGTGAACACGCAGATTCACCTGGTGGAAAGCGAGCCGCAGGTGCCGGTGATGAACGCCGTGGCCAGGCCCGTGACGCTCAGCGGCCTGACGGCGGAGTTTGTGTGCGGCCTGCACCTGACCGATCTGCGCATCGTGGGCGCCCGGGGCGAGACGATTGCGCTCAAGAACGTAACCTGACGTCTTCGGACGTTTGAGCAAGGAGGACTTCCCATGAGCTACGAGAAGACGATCTGGGCAGGCGAGGGCACGCTTGCGCGCGAGCAGGAGTACGACTACCACTGGTGCTACGAGCGGGGCATCATCACCAAGGCGTGGGTGGATGTATTCGAGAAGACCGGCGACAAGCGCTTCTTCGACGCGGCGAAGGCCAACGTGGACAAGTACGTCACGGAGGACGGCGAGATCCTGACCTACGAGCCCGAAAAGTACAACATCGACATGATCTGCATGGGCCGCACGGCCATCCGCATGTACAAGGCCACGGGCGAAAAGAAGTACGAGCTCGCCTGCCGCCGACTGACCGCGCAGCTGGAAAAGCAGCCGCGCACGCCGGAGGGCGGCTTCTGGCACAAGAAGATCTATCCGCAGCAGATGTGGCTGGACGGCATCTACATGGCCAGCCCGTTCATGGCGGAATTTGCCGTGACGTTCGGCGAGATGCGGTGGGCGGACGAGGCTGTGAAGCAGATGACGCTCATCTATGAGAAGACCCGCCTTGCCAGCGGCCTGCACGCGCACGCCTGGGACAGCGCCAGGGCGCAGAAGTGGGCCGATCCCGAGACCGGTCTGTCCCCGCACGTCTGGGGCCGCGCAATGGGCTGGTTCGTCATGGCGCACGTCGACGTGCTCATGAGCCTGCCCAAGGAGCACCCGGGCTACGCGAAGCTGGCGGAGCAGCTCAAGAGCCTTCTGCACGCGGTGGCCGCCGCGCGCGGCAGCGACAAGCTGTGGCATCAGGTGATGGACTGCCCGGAGAGCGAGGAGAACTACGCGGAGTCCTCCTGCTCGGCGATGTTCATCTACGGCATGGCGGCGGCGCATCAGCTGGGCCTGGCCTGCGATCACGCGATGGACATGGCCCGCGAGAGCATGGACGCGCTCTGGGAAAAGAATGTCGTGACGGCGGCGGACGGCTATCCGGAGCTTGAGCGCATCTGCAAGGTGGCGGGCCTGGGCGGCGAGCCGTACCGCAGCGGCAGCTATGAATACTATGTGAATGAGCTGGTCTGCTCGGGCGACACGAAGGGCACCGCGCCGTTCCTGATGAGCTGCGCCTGCGTGGGCGTTTAACGAAAAGGATAGATTGTGAGGTTGAGTTAATCGCTCAACCTCACAAATTTTTAACCAATAATTTGAATTGTCTTTTTGACACTTGACACAGAAACAACAAAAATTTATAATTATCCTATACGATTCGATCAACATGTCTGATCTGTTATGGCGTATAGGGACGGGCAAGGTCCCTTGGCACCGGGCGACCGGAAATATTTGATAAGGAGTGCGATTCCTGTATGAAAAAGCTTCTCGCGTGCCTGCTGATGCTGGTCATGGCGCTGACCGCCGTGACGGCGACCGCCGAAGGCCTGACCTTCTCCTGGTGGGGCGGCGACGCCCGCCATGCGGCGACCCAGGAGGCCGTTGCTGCGTTCACCGCGGCGACCGGCATCGAGGTCACCAATACCTACTCCGCCTGGTCCGGCTGGGAGGACAAGATGAGCCAGTACTTCGCGTCTGACTCCGCCTTCGACGTCAACCAGGTCAACTGGAACTGGCTGTTCTCCTTCACCAATGCGGACGGCAGCTCCAAGTTCTATGACCTCAACGAGGTGGCCGACATCATCGACCTGTCCCAGTTCGCCGAGAGCGCGCTGGCGCAGTGCACCGTGGACGGCAAGCTGCTGGCGATCCCGGTGGCCATGACCGGCCGTATCTTCTACTGGAACGAGACCACCTGGCAGAAGGCCGGCCTGGAGACCCCGAAGTCCCTGGCTGAGCTGATGGAAGCCGGCAAGGTCTTCGCCGAGAAGCTGGGCGACGAGTTCTACCCGCTGGCCCTTGGACCGTATGACAAGATGATCCTCATGGTCTCCTTCCTCGAGAGCCGCTACGGCGTCGAGTGGGTCACCGACGGCAAGCTCAACTACACGGTGGAGCAGGTCGCCGAGGGCATGCAGTTCATCCAGGATCTGGAGGACAACCACGTCATCCCGTCCGCTGCGCACCTGGCCGGCGACGGCGCGGACAGCCTGGACAAGAACCCGAAGTGGATGGACGGCACCTACGCCGGCATCTGGGAGTGGGATACCTCCGCGTCCAAGTTTGAGGCTGCGCTCAACGAGGGCGGCAAGTTCGTCGTGGGCGACTTCTTCGCCGACATGGGCGAGTACAAGGGCGGCTTCACCAAGGTCTCCATGGCGTTCACCATCGCCAACACCGCTGCGGACAAGAAGGCTGCCGCGCAGCTGATCGAGTTCCTGCTCAACAGCGACGAGGGCGCCCGTCTGATGAACAGCCAGCGCGGCATCCCGCTGTCCGCGAAGGCCAACGCGCTGTGCAAGGCCGAGGGCCTGATCAACGCCACCGTCGCCGAGGCGAACGGCAAGGTGCTGGCCTGGTGCCAGTTCGGTCTGGATCCGCAGTTTGAGGCGGCCGCGCTCAAGAACAGCGACGGCGTGTACTACGATGCGTTCGACGGCCTGTCCTATCAGGATTATGACGTTGAAGAGGCGGCTGAGGTGCTCGTCGAGGGCATCAATGAGGTGCTCGGAGCGTAAACCACGCAAGCTATGCCAATGACGACCGGAGCGGGCCGGAATTCTGGTCCGCTCCGGTTTTCCCGGCATATCAAGGAGTAAGAGAGAATAGGAGGGAGGATTCTGATGACCAACGGATCTTCCGTCACCAGAGCAGATCTGCGCAAGAAGCGCCGCTTCAGCAGGCTGGAGCAGGGCTACATGGGTTTCTTCCTGATTCTGCCCTGGCTGATCGGCTTCTGCATCTTCAAGCTGTATCCTTTCATTTCCTCGCTGGTGTACAGCTTCACCGACTATGACCTGTTCAAGGGCGCGCAGAACTTTGTGGGCTTTGAAAACTACATCAGCGCGTTTACCAAGTCCAAGAATGTCAAGGCGCTGCAGGTGACCTTTGCCTACGCGTTCATGACCGTGCCGCTCAAGCTGGTGTTCGCGCTGTTCATCGCGTACATCCTCAACTTCAAGATTCGCGGTGTGGGCCTGTTCCGCACGGCGTATTACGTCCCGTCCATCCTGGGCGGCTCCGTGGCCATCGCGGTGCTGTGGAAGGCGCTGTTCAAGAACGACGGCGTCATCAACACCATCCTCGCCATGCTGGGCTTTGAGTCCATCAACTTCCTGGCGGACAAGAACTGGGCGCTGTTCATCATCTGCCTGCTGCGCGTCTGGCAGTTCGGCTCGGCGATGGTGCTGTTCCTGGCCGCGCTCAAGGGCGTGCCGGAGGATCTGTACGAGGCTGCGTCCATCGACGGCGCGACCAAGTCCCGTCAGTTCCTGTCCATCACCATCCCGCTGATCTCCCCGGTCATCTTCTACAACCTGGTGACGCAGCTGGTGCAGGCCTTCCAGGAATTCAACGGCCCGTACATCATCACCAACGGCGGCCCGCGCAATGCGACCACGCTGATCTCCCTGATCGTGTACAACTCCGCGTTCAAGGATTACAAGGTCGGCATGTCTTCCGCCATGGCCTGGGTCATGTTCGTGATCACCACCGTCTTCACGATCATCGCGTTCGCCAGCCAGAAGAAGTGGGTCTACTACTCTGACGACGATGGGAGGGGCTAAGCCATGAGCAAAGTGAGCATCATTTTCCTGGTCCTTTCCATTGTGCTGCTGGTGCTGGGCTTCTACGGCGGCAGCGTGCAGGTGCCTGAGACGGCTGAGGCTGCGCAGCCCAGCGCGCTGGCGATGCACTTTAATCAGTATGCGAACTTCTACCTGATCCTGGGCGGCCTGATTCTGTTCATCGTGCTGTACTTCACGATCCACAAGAATGTGGGCCTGAGGACCCAGCACGTCATGAGCACCACCATCCGCTACGTCATCCTGATCGGCGTGGGCGTGTTCATGGTCTATCCGCTGCTGTGGATGGTCTCTGCGACGTTCAAGAACAACAACGAGATCTTCTCCACGCTGAGCCTGATTCCCAAGCAGCCGACGCTGGAGGGCTATCGCCTGGCGATGACCAACTATGGCGGCGACATCAACATCTGGTCCGCCATGCTCAACACGTACAAGTACGTGATTCCGAAGGTCGTCTTCACCGTCATTTCCTCCACGATTACGGCGTACGGCTTCGGCCGCTTCCGCTTCCGCGGGCGCAACGTGCTCTTTGCGCTGCTGATGGCGACGCTGTTCCTGCCGCAGGTCGTGCTGAACATCCCGCAGTTCCTGATGTACCGCAAGTTCGGTTGGGTCGATTCTCCGCTCTATCTGGCGATGATCGTGCCGACGCTGTTTGCGCAGGAGACGTACTTCGTCTACATGCTCATCCAGTTCATGCGCAATATCCCGCGCGAGCTGGACGAGGCGGCGAAGATCGACGGCTGCAACATCATGCAGACGCTGGTGCTGGTGCTCGTGCCGATGCTCTGGCCGGCGATGGTCTCCGCGGGTCTGTTCCAGTTCATGTGGTCGAGCAACGACTTCATGGGCCCGTTGCTTTACGTCAACTCCCCGGCTCGCTACCCGGCGACGCTGTTCGTGCGCATGAGCATGGACGCGGACACGGGCTTCGCCTGGAACCGCGTTATGGCCGTGTCGCTGATCTCCATCGCGCCGAGCCTGGTCGTGTTCTTCCTCGCGCAGAGCCAGTTCATGGACGGCGTGACCGCCGGCGCCGTGAAGGGCTAAACCTCAATATCAAATCCCTCCGGATTTCCTTCCGGAGGGATTTTTTGATGAAAAAACGAACGAAGATATTTGACTTACTTTGACTAAATAAACAAAAACGGGAGAAGTTATCCACAGAAGTATATAGTGACATATTAGAAAACCAAAGAATACAACAAAAAGATAAATAAATATATAAATATAATAGATTAGCACTCGACTATTGACAGTGCTAAATCGCGGTGGTACAATACCCCACGTAAACGGAAGAAAGCCACGGAGAATGAGCTCCGGGCATCCGCAGCACAATACAGGAAAGCAATCAAAAGGAGGAATCTGTATGCTGCTTAGTCATGTGTTTTCTGATATGTTTGACGACATGTTTATCCCTTCCACGATGAGCGCCGCGAATGCGCCGCGCCTGATGAACAGCGAGGTGCGCGAGTATGACGATCATTACGAGCTGCACATGGAGCTGGCGGGCTTCAAGAAGGAAGACATCAAGGCGGAGCTGAAGGACGGCTACCTGACCATCAAGGCCGAGCGCAGCGCCAACAACGATGCGCAGAACGACGGCGGCCGCGTCATCCGCAGCGAGCGCTTCATGGGCACCTGCCAGAGGACTTTCTACGTCGGCGAGCACGTGCAGCGCGAGGATGTGCGCGCGGCGTTCGAGGACGGCGTCCTCAAGCTCTACATCCCCAAGAAGGTGGAGCAGCCGAAGGTGCAGGAGAACCACTACATCGCCATCGAGTGAGTTAATTGCCGCTTGATCGTCAACAGAGCAAAGCAAAAAGGAGCCTGAGGGAAGAAATTCCCCAAGCTCCTTTTTTGGCGCTTGCTTTATACGATTAAACTTCTGAAATTATTTTTTGCGAATCAAACCCGTTTCAATCGTAGGCTGCTGCGCAGCCTGCTCTGAAACTACACTTTATCCGGATATTTGGGCTGCCGATCCGGGGATCTCGCATAGTCGC
>SFFH01000006.1 GCA_004557905.1 Clostridiales bacterium
GTTCCCATACCGAACACAGAAGTTAAGCCTTTCAGCGCCGATGGTACTTGGCTGGAGACGGCCCGGGAGAGTAGGACGTTGCCGGATCCCATATGAAAAGAGCTCAGCATTTGCTGAGCTCTTTTCATATCCCATCAGTAGGGTTTTTATTATCCAGTCATCCCAGCCAATGTGCATACATCGTACTTGGCTAGGTTCGGCGCGGGCGGCGTCCTGTGGACGCAAAGAAGCCCGCGTCGAACGCCCGGGAGCAACATTTTGCTGGGCTCTTTTCATATCCTATCGGCATGGTTTATTATCCAGTCATCCCAGCCAACGTGCATACATCGTACTTGGCTAGGTGAGCAGGCTGCGTCCTGCGCGTGCCGATCAATAACCCGATATACTGCGATACAGGAATGGATCGACCTGGAGCGGCTTGCCAGGACAAATGTGATGTGCAACAATCAATTACGGAATGCCGGAGACATCGGCTATCTCTTGCATGCCGGTGATTTGATCGGTTCAGAAGAATGCATATGCACGGCATGTCTTCAGATGCTTTAGCCCGTTCAGAATAATGCAGCGTGTGAACCTTTTTTAAAAGCGCAACAGAAAAGGAGTTTGACGATGACCATCAACGAATATCAGCAGCTTGCGATGCATACGCTCAATCCTCATCTCAGCAGGAAGGACGTGCTCATCAACGGCGTGATGGGCCTGTGCGGCGAGGCGGGTGAGGCCATCGACATCGTGAAAAAGCATCTTGCGCAGGGGCATGACCTCGATCGCGAGGCACTTATCAGAGAGCTCGGCGACGTGGCCTGGTATCTGGCGGAGACGGCGTATGCGCTGGATGTGCCGCTCGAGGATGTGCTGCAGGGAAACATCGATAAGCTCAAGGCGCGCTATCCACAGGGGTTTGCGCCGGAGAAATCGCTGCACCGTATGGACGACATGCGCATTGAACGAGCGAAACCGGAGGACGCCGAGGCGGTATTTGCGCTGTATCATGCGCTGATCGACGCGCCGTGCAGCACCTGGAGCGAGGATTATCCTTCAAGGGAGCTCGTCGGCAACGACGTCAGAAGCGGCAAGACGCTCGTCATGCGCGAGCCGAACGGACGGATTATCGCGGCCATCGCGCTGCTTACGCCTGAGGATGAGCCGGAATATGAAGAGATGGCCCCGTGGGATCCGACGGTGACGCGCTGGGCGATTCCGGCGCGCCTGGGCGTGGACAAGGCGCATCAGGGACAGGGCCTGGCCAGGCGCATGCTGTCGGCGGCGATGGACACCGCGCGCGCAGAGGGCTGTGACGGCGTGCGCTTTCTCGTCGCCGAGCGCAACCCGATCGCACAGCGCTCCTACGCGAAGCTGGGCTTTGACATCTGCGGAACGTGCGAGCGCTGGGGTGAGCGCTGGCTTTGCTATCAAAAGCGCCTGAGCGCTTGCCTGAACCGATAGAAGCATGATATACTGGATTTACACAAGAATATAGATAGGTCAGCCGTTACAGGCTGATGCTGAAAGAAAAACACAGGGCTGGGCGATTGTTCATTTCGGAAAGACCGGAAAGAACGGCGCCGTGTCGGCGACAGCGCCGGCTGCATGCCGCTTTTGGAGGATAGATTCCCATGCATATGCGCACAAAGAAATGGGCGAAGCCGGAGCTGGCGGTCTGCCCATATTTTACGGATGAGGCGGAAACGCACCGCGGCCATTGGCGGGAGCTGTTTGCGCTTGATCAGCCGCTGTATCTGGAGCTGGGCTGCGGCAAGGGCGTCTCGACCGCCGCGATGGTGTATGACAACCCGGGCGTGAACTTCATCGCCATGGACATCACCTGCAATGTGCTGGGCGATACGCGCCGGAACATCGCAAAAGCCTACGGCGAGCAGCCGGTCAAAAACGTGATGATTGCCCGTTACAACATCGAGGATATCCGCAAGGTGTTTGCCCCGGAGGACCGCGTTGAGCGCATCTACATCAACTTCTGCAACCCCTGGACCAAGCGCCCCAAGTATGCCAAGCGCAGGCTCACGCATCCCAGACAGCTGATGCAGTACCGCGATTTCCTCGTTGACGGCGGCGAAATCTGGTTCAAGACGGACGACATGCCGCTGTTTACCGAGTCCCTGCCGTACTTTGACGCATGCGGCTTTGAGCTGCGGTATCTGGTCAACGACCTGCATGCGGCGGGCTTTGCACCCAATTACATCAGCGAGCACGAGAAGATGTACACCGAAAAGGGCGTGCCGATCAAGTTCGTGATCTTCAGGAAGAAACCCGGCAAGGTGGAGCTCGATCCCATCCGATGGGTGATGCCCGGCGCGTTTGCCAGGCTGCGTGAAAACAGCTGCGGCGCGGAGGACAATTCCGGCGCAGAAGAGGAATAAGCTGCAGAATACAAAGGAAAAGGGGAGCGCGTATGTTTGCCATCATCGTCAATCCGGTTTCCGGCGGCGGAAAAAACGCGCAGATTGCAAAACAAATTGAAGCATTGCTCACGCAGCGCGGAGAGACATATCAGGTATTTGAAACCGCCAACGAGGGCGACGGTGACCGTCAGGTGCGCATGGCGCTTGAAAGCGGCTGCGATAACGTGGTCTGCATCGGCGGGGACGGCACGCTGTCCGAGATCGTGCACGAGCTGGCCGGAAGCGGCGCTGTGCTGTACATCGTGCCCAGCGGCACAGGCAACGACTTTGCCCGCGCGCTCGGCCTGCCCCGTGACCCGGTCGAGGCGTTCAAGGCGCAGCTGGATGGTCAGCGGACGGCGATTGATTGCGGCAGCATCAACGGCCGGGCATTCATCAACGTGTCCGGCTCGGGCTTTGACGTCGAGGTGCTGCGCAAGACGGAGGAGTTCAAGCAGGTCTATCCCGGCGAGAAGGCGTACCGCAAGGCCGTATTGGCTGTGCTGAGCAGCTACAGGGCGTTCCGGTCGGAAATCTCCATCGACGGAGGCGAATTCAGGCCGTACAGCGGTACAATCGTGGAGATTGCCAACGGGCAGTATATCGGCGGCGGCATGAAGGTGGCGCCGGGGGCGCAGGTGCAGGACGGCCTGTTTGACGTGGTGATGGTCGACTGCGTGCCGCGGATGCTGATTCCGTTCCTTCTGCCGCTGTTCATCCTGGGCGTGCATGTGCATCTGCCCATCGCGCGCGTGGTGCGGGCGAAGGACGTGGTGCTGCGAGCCCGGGGCATGGTCGTCAATATCGACGGCAGGCTGGAGGAGATGGATGAGGCGCACTTTGAAATCCGGCCGTCTGCGCTGCACATTATGCTGCCAAACAAGTGAAGAGAGAAACGGTTGGACGGTTTCCAGCCGTTTTTCTATTGAAAATATGAACAGTTTGTAATAAAATTCAGATAAGACGGGAAGAAAATGGAAACATCATTCGTCTATTCAGCAAAGGACATACAAAAGGAGTGTGACAGCTGATGAAAAAGACGTGGACGCTGATCCTGGCGCTGGTCATGCTTTTGAGCATGACGGCGGCCGGCGTTTGTGAGAGCCTGTTTGTGGACAACCGGGAGACGGACAAGATCTATCCTGAGCGGCTGAACCTGCGGGCGGAGCCGTCGAAGAACGGCGCGATTCTGGGCTTGTACTACACTGGCGCGGAGGTGGAAAACCTGGGCGCCGAAAACGAGGAATACACCAAGGTCCGCATCGGCGGCATGACGGGCTACATGGCTACGGAATACCTGATCACGCAGGAGGAGGCTGTGCGGCGCTATGGCGAGGACAGCACGTTCGGTGAATACCGCGCGGCCGAGGTCGATCTCACGGGCATGTGGATGAGCAGCCTTCCGCTGCTGGAGGATACCGACGCGCAGGCGAAGCAGCTCGGCCAGCTGGAGAGCGGCGCTTCCGTGGCGCTGGTGGGCGTGCTGGACGATTGGGCGTACATCGCCGCACAGGTGGACGGGCAGAAGACGTTTGGCTATGTGCCGCTTAACTGCCTGACGGACGTGGGCGAGCTCAAGGTCTGCGTGATCGCGGGCGCCAAGGCGGACAGCAGGACGATCCTGTACAGCGCGCCGAACAGCCGCGCCGACGAGATCCTGTCGCTGAAGAACGGCACGGCATGCTTCAACCTCTTTGGCCGCAAGGAGGGCGAGTGGCGCAGGGTTCGCGTGGGCGGCGTGTCCGGCTGGATCAAGTACACGCAGACCGGCAGTCTGTTTGCTCTGGGCGACCAGCCGCGCAGCGTCGTGCCGTACTATCCGCTGCTGATGCAGACCAAAAACGACGTTTTGCTGTACAGCGCGGCGGGCGAGAAGGCGCAGCCGTACATGACGCTGGGCAAGGACATGAAGGTGGAAGTGCTCGCCGAGTGCGGGGAATACGGTTATGTGCGCACGCTTGAAGGCGGCGCGGGCGCGTATGACTGCGGCGATTTCGGCTATGTGAAGCTGAGCGAGCTGACGCTGGCGCAGACGGGCGAGAGCATCGGTGTGGCGCAGGCGGACAACGACGACGTGCCGGTGGTGATGCTGAAGACGCCTGACGTCAATGCAGAAGCGCTGGGCGCGCTGTGCCCGGGCGCGCAGGTGCGCATCATCGAGTACACGCAGACCGACTATGTGCAGGTGGCGCTGGGCGAGCTGCGCGGCTACATCCCCAAGAATGAAATCCGCGTGCTGACACTGGGCGGCGAGAAGGCCTCCGCCAAGATTCCGCAGCGCGCCACGACGCTCAGGGAGACGACGATGAAGAACAGTCCGTCCGATGTCACGAAGGACGGCACGCCGGTCGCCGCGGGCGAGAAGGTGTACATGCTCGGCAAGTTCGGCGAGTGGGCGTTCGTGCGCGCGGCAGGCAATGCGGGGCTCGATGTGACAGGCACGCTGCCGGATTGCACGGGCTTTGTCAGGCTGGAGGATCTGAGCGCGCCGGCGGGCACCACGCATCTGACGGCGTTCGTGAACACGGACAAGGTGAACCTGCGCAGCCGCGCGAGCAGCACAGAGGGTGGAATCATCGGCAAGGCGAGAACGGGCAAACGTCTGCGCGTGGCGGACTACGGAAAGAGCTGGTCGATCGTGGTCACGCCGGAGGGCAAGCGCGGCTACATCATGACGAAATACCTCGATTTTGAGTGAAAACTGGCGGGAGGACATGCCTGCGTCAGCGACCTGTCTGACGGAAAAACGGCTACTTCGCCCGAAAATCGGCGCTCTGGCAGGAAAAATCGGCGATTATTTGGATATTGTCGCAGAGAATCCTTCATGAGTGAGCGCGCGCAGCGGTCAGTTATCTGCCCGATTGGACAAAAAGCATTGCGGAGAATTCGTCTGTTTTTTAAGGAAAACGACCTGTTCACACCAGCGCCCTTGCATCACGGCGAACTCTGGGATATAATCTCCTCCCGTAGCAGGGCTGCGCAGGAATGCCTGCGCAGGCAGAGAGGAGTGAATGCTTCATGAAACAATTCAACTACGTTCTCACCAAGCCGCATGCGCTGCATGCCAGGCCGATCAACAGCCTGATGCGCGAGGCGTCCCGCTTTCAAAGCAGCGTTCATCTGCGCTACGGCGAAAGGTCTGTGGGGCTGAAGGACGCACGCAGGCTGATGAGCGAGAGCATGGATACAGGCAGCAAGCTGACGGTCACCATCGAGGGGAAGGATGAGGAGGCCGCCGTCGCCGCGATCCAGAATTATTTCGTCGAGAACCTGTGACGCGGTTTGCGTCTTCCATACGAAAGGGCTGCCGCCCTAAAACCTGCCGGAGGGATTTCATCCCCAGGCGGGTTTGGGCGGCAGCCCAATATTATTTCTTCTTTTTACCCGCGGCGGGCAGGCCGAAGGTCATGAACTCGCACTCCAGGCGGCCGTTGTAGAAGCGGCGTTTCCTGTCCGCGCGGCGGCCGAAGCAGCGCTCAAAGCCGGGGTGCGAGGTGATGGCTGAGAGCGTGAAGCCCGGATGGCGGCGCAGCAGCAGGCCCATCTCGTGATAGAGCGTCTCGCATGCCTTGCGGTCGCTCAGGCGCTCGCCGTAGGGCGGGTTGCACAGGAACGCGCCGCGTTCCGCCTGAAGCCGGCATTCGCGCATATCGCCCACCGTGAAGGAAACCTTTCCTGCAAGGCCGGCCTGACGAAGGTGCCGGTTGGCCAGCTCGACGGCCTCGGGATCGATATCCGAGCCGGAGATGCCCTCGATGCGCCCGGGATCAAACGCGGCCTGCGCCTCCTCACGAAGGGCGGAAAACGCCTGCACCGGCATGCCGCCCCAGGATTCCATGGCGAAAGCGCGGGTTAAGCCGGGCGCTCGGTTCGCCATGCGCATTGCGGCCTCGATCATCAGCGTGCCGGTACCGCACATGGGATCGTGCAGCACCATGCCGGGCCGCCAGGGGGAGAGGGAGACCAGCGCGGCGGCCAGCGTTTCGCGCAGCGGCGCTTCTCCGTTCCAGGTGCGGTAGCCGCGGCGGTTGAGCGCCACGCCGCTCGCGTCGAGCGTCAGCTGGGCGACGTCGCCGTGCAGCGCCACGTCGATGGCGACGGTCTCACCCGTCTCCTCGAGCCAGTCCACGCGGTATTTCGCCTTGAGCCGCTCCACGATGGCCTTCTTCGTGATGGCCTGGCAGTCGCGCACGCTCATCAGCTGGCTGCGGGCGCACTTGCCGCTGACCGGGAAGCGGGTATTCTTGCCGATAATATCCTCCCAGGGCAGCGCGCGCACGCCTTCAAAGAGCTCCTCAAAGCTGCGGGCCTCAAACCGGCCCATCACCAGCAGCACGCGGTCCGCGCAGCGCAGCCAGAGGTTGGCGCGCATCGCGTCCTCAAGCGTCGCCGTGAAGCGTGCGCCGCCATTTTCCGCCTTCGCGGGGATATGGAGCCGTTCAAGCTCGCGCGCGACGATGCCCTCCAGGCCGAACGCCGCCGTGGCGATCCATTCAAACTGTGTGTTCATTGCGTTTTCCTCCAATAGCTTATTCAGTATATCAGCAGAAAGGGACCCGCGCAAGGGAAAGTTTTTTCGGCAAAAGCGGAGAAAATGCCGGGAGGGACTGGTCAAATCGTCAAAATATTGCTATACTGTAGACTGTAACCAAATGGTGACAGTCGGCGCGGTATGCAGTTTGCCTGCGCGCCGAAATAGGTTGAAGGAGTGAATGACAATGGCTCTTGTTACTACTACCGAAATGTTCAAGAAGGCTTACAACGGCGGCTACGCTGTCGGCGCTTTCAACGTGAACAACATGGAGATCGTCCAGGCCATCACCGAGGCCTGCCGCGAGGAGAAGGCCCCGGTCATCCTGCAGGTTTCCAAGGGCGCCCGCGCGTATGCCAACCACACCTACCTGGTGAAGCTGGTCGAGGCTGCGGTCATCGAGTGCCCGGAGATCCCGATCGCGCTGCACCTGGATCACGGCGACAGCTTTGAGACCTGCAAGTCCTGCATTGACGGCGGCTTCACCTCCGTCATGATCGACGCGTCCTCCAAGCCGTTCGCGGAGAACATCGAAATCACCCGCAAGGTCGTCGAGTATGCGCACGATCACGGCGTGGTGGTCGAGGCGGAGCTGGGCGCTCTGGCCGGCGTCGAGGACGAGGTCAGCGTCGAGGCCGACCGCGCCCACTACACCCGTCCGGAGGAGGTTGAGGAGTTCGTCTCCAAGACCGGCTGCGATTCCCTGGCCATCGCCATCGGCACCTCCCACGGCGCGTACAAGTTCAAGCCGGGTACCAACCCGCAGCTGCGCTTCGACATCCTCGAGGAGATCGTCAAGAAGCTGCCGGGCTTCCCGATCGTTCTGCACGGCTCCTCTTCCGTTCCGCAGGAGTATGTGGAAATGGTCAACACCTACGGCGGCAAGATGCCGGGCGCTATCGGCGTGCCGGAGGAGCAGCTGCGTCACGCGGCCCAGCTCGCCGTCTGCAAGATCAACATCGACTCCGACCTGCGTCTGGCGATGACCGGCACCATCCGCAAGTTCTTCGCGGAGCATCCGGACAAGTTCGACCCGCGCGAGTACCTCAAGCCCGCCCGTGCCAACATCAAGGAGCTCGTCCGCCACAAGCTGGTCGACGTGCTGGGCTGCGCCGGCAAGGCCTGATTTCCCGACATTCCCGCATCAGCAGACCGCTTCGGTTTTCCGGAGCGGTCTTTCCATGTCCGGAAAGCGCATCAGGATGCCTGACTTTATGTTTGTTGCAGAAATGTTTCAGAAGTCCTTGAAAAAGGCGGTTAAATCCTGTATGATATACTCATGCTAGGGTATATGCCTGAAAGGATGGTCTTGATGAGAAGCTTCGCCGTGCTGACGGACTCTGCGTGCGATCTGCCGCCGGAGATGGCAGAAAAGCATCATATTGATATTCTGAATCTGAAAATCGCGCTGGACGGCGTGGGCTACACGGAGCGCGTCGATTTCACGCCCGAGGAGTTCGCGGAGATGCTGCGCCATTCCTCCGGCATGCCGACGACCTCGCAGGTGACGCAGTTCGAGTTCTTCGAGCAGTTCGAGCGCTATGGCCGTGAGGGCGTGGAGGAGGTGCTTTACATCTCCATCAACGCGACCGGCTCCGCGACGAACGCCAACGCGCATGCCGCAGCGGCGCAGTTTCACGAGGAATATCCGGACAGTCCGATGAAAATTTCCATCGTGGACAGCCATTCCTATTCCGTGACCTACGGCCTGGAGTGCTGCAGGGCCAGCGACATGCTGGCTGAGGGCAGGCCGATGGACGAGGTCGTCGACTATCTCAACGACCGCTTCGCGCGCCTGGAGCTGGTCATCACCGCTTACAACTTGAGAATCATCCGCAAGTCCGGCCGCGTCAGCGCGGCGGCGGCCATCGCGGGCGATCTGCTGGGCATCCATCCGGTGATCACGCTGATCGACGGCGAGAGCCATGTGGTCAGGAAGGTGCGCGGCGACAAGATGGTCGTCTCCGCGGTGATCAACCACTGCAAGAACCACATGGTGCCCGGCACGGCGTACTACGTCGGCGTGACAAACACGAAGTACTTTGACGAGTATGCCCGGGCGGCGGAGGAAATCATCGGCTATCCGCCTGCGGGCCTGTTCCATCTGGGCAGCGCGGTGTGCTCCAACACCGGCCCTGAGTGCGAGGCGATGCTCTATGAGGGCGCAAAGCGCGAACGGTAATCCCATTCTGATACAGAAAACAGGCGCCTGCCGGGCAAACCGGCGGGCGCTTTGCTGCGATGCGAAAGATTTTTGAAAAACGTAAAGAATGATTGACAACAATTGATTGGAAACCCCTTGACAGAATTTGACGGATGGCCTATAATAATACACGATAATCGATGCTTAGATGGTTTTGATAAGAACGCATCAAGCACGGGATTAGAACGAGCCGGGAAGCATTCCGGCGGAAGCGGCTGGCTTCCACGTCTGCGCATAAGGCGCCGGAAGACGCTGCTATGGCGAGGCAAGAGGAAAAAATGAACGGAAACGGACTGGAAAAGCGCTACCGCGCCAACGGCAATTATGTCTACCGGAAGATCGCGGGCGAGGGCGTGCTGATTCCCTCGGGCGACCTGCCGGGCAACGTGATGGTGACGCTGAGCGAGACATGTGCTTTCCTGTGGGAGCAGCTGCAGGAGCCCAGGACGGTCGGCGATTTGATCGCAGCGGCAAGGGCGGCATATGATGATCCGAATCATGAGCTGGAAGCGCAGATTCGGGAATTTGTAGAGGATAGAGTGAAAACAGGACACATCTGGGAGGTAAGATAAATGGAAAAGAGAATTTGGAGCAAGCCGGAGATGCACGAGTTCGCGTTCGCGGCGAATGAGTATGTGGCGGCGTGTGGAGATCAGAATAAGGTGTATAAGTTTATTTGCGATGCAGCAGCAGGTCCGCTTTATTATTGGAAAAAGTTTACACAGCAATGGCAATGGAATGAGAATTGGCAAGGTGGAAGCTTTATTGATGTTCCAACTGATTGGACTAAAAATGATGGAGTTGTAGATGGTGTGCCAACTGGTGATGTTGGAAAGGCTGATCACCTTGTTGGCTGGCTCGGAGGGGAATATCATCCTTGTAGTGCGGAACATGAAGCGTCTGTAAACGATGACTTTTATGACGGCTTTGTTGATTATGACAATAATCAACAATATGATGATGGCGAGGGCGTTATTGTCTGGCGTGGTGAGAATGGCAATAATGGCCATGCTACCAAGAACTTGAACATGGCCACTTGGGAAACTGCAAAGTCCTAATAACAAATACCCATGCTGGAGGCGCAATCCTCCGGCTTTTTTTCATAAGGAGAACGGACATGGAACACCTGGAGGGCGCGACGTCAGCGGAGCGCGTGCTGATTGACCGCGCCAGCGCGCAGAGGCTGCCCATCAACGGCAGCATCGAACTGCTGCCGCTGTGCAACATGAACTGCGACATGTGCTATGTGCGCCTGTCGCGCGAGGAGATGGAGCGGCAGGGATGCCTGCGCACGGCGGAGGAATGGCTGGCCGTTGCCCGGCAGATGAGGGACGCCGGCACGCTGTTTCTGTTGCTCACGGGCGGCGAGCCGCTGATCTACCCGGAGTTCAAGCAGCTCTATCTGGCGATGCGTGAGTTGGGCTTTCTGCTCACGATCAACACCAACGGCACGCTGATCGACGAGGAATGGGCGGCGTTCTTCGGGAAGCACAAGCCCCGGCGCGTCAACATCACGCTCTACGGCGCGGACGAGCAGGCATACGCCAGCCTGTGCCACTATCCCGGCGGCTTTGCGCGCGTCACGCGCGGCGTGCGCCTGCTGCGGGAACAGGGCGTGGAGGTGAAGCTCGGCGTCAGCCTGACGCCGCAGAACAGGGAGGAGCTCGACCGCCTGTTCGCCGTCGGCGCGGAGCTGGGCGTGCCCGTCCACGTCGATACCTACATGATGCCCGCCGAGCGGGAGCGCAGCCTTCCGTTTGACATGCAGGCACGCCTGTCGCCCGAGGAGGCGGCGCAGGGGCGCGTCCGCGCGTTCCTGCTGGCGATGGGGCCGGAGAGCTTTCTGGAATTCGCGGCCCGGCACCTGATGCTCACCCGGCAGATGCCAGAGCCGGTGCTGCCCAACCGGATGCACTGCCTGGCGGGCAGCTGCTCGTTCACGATCAACTGGCAGGGGCAGATGCGCCCGTGCGTGGTGATGAACAGCCCGGCGGCGGACGTGTTTGCGCTGGGCTTTGACGCGGCCTGGCAGCGCCTCCGGGCGGAGGCGGACGCCATCGTGCTGAGCGAAGCCTGCGCAGCCTGTCCGCTGCGTGCCCTCTGCCGCACCTGCGCGGCCAGCGCCATGCTGGAAACGGGCCGCTATGACGGTGTGCCGGCATACATGTGCCGCTATACGAAGGAGACGTACCGGCTGCTAGCGGCGTTCTGCGCGCGTGCGGCGCGGGAGAAAGGGGAGGAGAGCTGACAAAGGGGGACCTCATCCGACACGGCGGGGAAACTCCCTCAGGAGGGAGCCTTCATCAAGCCGGTATCCAGCTTGAGGAAGGGGGACCATCCGAAGGATGGTGGAAGGAGTTCCGTGCGCATGGGGACCTCATCCGACACGGCTGCGCCGTGCCACCTTCCCCAGAGGGGAAGGCTGGGTTGGTCGGCGGCTCCCACAGGAGGGAGCCTTTGACGAAGGCTTGTTTGGCTCACATGGCATAGCAAAAGGCCCGGAACGAGCGCTCGTTCCGGGCCTTGATCTTCTGCTTTGATGCGTCCGCCGCTCACCAGCGGGGCTCTTCCTTCGTCACAAACTCGCGGTAGATGGCGCGGGTGGCGACCTCGAAGTCGAGGTTATCCACACCGACGATGATGTTCAGCTCGCTGGAGCCCTGGTCGATCAGGCGGATGTTGACGCCCGCGCGGGTCAGCGCGTTGAAGATGCGCGCGGAGGTGCCCTTGGAGCGCACCATGCCGCGGCCCACGGTCGCAATCAGCGCGAGGCCGGAGTGAATCTCCACGGAATCCGGCTGGCACAGCTCGTGAATGCGCTGCACCAGGCGCTCCTTCTTGCCCTCCAGCGCCGCCTCGTGCACGACGACGCACATCGTGTCGATGCCAGAGGGCATGTGCTCAAAGGAGATGCCCTGCTCCTCGATGGCCTGAAGCAGGCGGCGGCCAAAGCCCAGCTCGGCGTTCATCATCGCCTTTTCGACGTTGATGATCGCGAAGTTCTTGTGGCCGGCGATGCCGGTGATCGTGTACGGGCTGTCGTATTCCTCCGCCTCGTAGCCGATGACGGTGCCCGGCGCGGTCGGATCGTTGGTGTTGCGGATGTTCGTCGGGATGCCCGCGATGCGCACCGGGAAGATCGCGTCCTCATGCAGCACGGAGGCGCCCATGTAGGACAGCTCGCGCAGCTCGCGATAGGTCACATAGCGGATCGGCTCCGGATTGCGCACGATGCGCGGGTCGGCCATCAGGCAGCCGGACACATCCGTCCAGTTCTCGTACAGGTCGGCGTTCGCCGCGCGCGCGACGATGGCGCCTGTGATGTCGCTGCCGCCGCGGGAGAAGGTCTTCACGTTGCCGTGGGAGTCGCAGCCGTAGAAGCCCGGCACGACGGCGTGCGTGTGCTCCTTCAGGATGGCGCCCAGGACTTCCTGCGTCTTTGCACTGTCCAGGCGGCCCTCCTCGTCAAAGAAAATCCCCGTCTGCGGATCGACAAAGTCCCAGCCCATGTAATCGGCCAGCAGGATGCCGTTGAGGTATTCGCCGCGGCTGGCGGCATAGTCCGCGCCCGCGCCAAGCTGGATGTTCTTATGAACCTCCTCAAGGTGCGCGTCCAAATCGACTTTCAGCGAAAGCGCCTGCGCGATGCCGTGATAGCGCTCGCGGATTTTGTCAAATGCAGGGGCGATGTCCTTGCCGGCAGCGGCCAGACGGTTGCATTCGTAGAACAGATCCGTGACCTTGATATCGGTGGAGCAGCGCTTGCCTGGCGCGCTCGGCACCACGATGCATCGCTCTGCATCCAGAAGCAGAATTTCCTTGACCTTCCTGAACTGCTCAGCGCTGGCCAGCGAACTTCCGCCGAATTTTGCTACCTTGATCCCCATTTCGGAAGCCCTCCGATTTTCCTCTATCAGATATGATTTATCAATTCTGCGAATAGTAAGCAGATACAATTGTATAGAATGACGCCTGTAAAGTCAAGAAGATTCCGCCACACCCCGGAAAATATGCGGGTTTTGCCGAAAAGCTCGCAAAGAATTCAACCATTTCCGACATTGGGCAGGGGAGAGACGTGCTTTCCCTGAGCATCCTATGCTGTGCACAGAGGCGCGGTGAGACCAAGGGCATGCCAGTTACGCGCGGGGGAAGGAAAAGGCCTGCTGTAATTGTGATTGCAGCGAACGAAAAAAGCGGGCATCGCCCGCCGGTTATTCCTGATAGGCTGCGCGCACCTGCTGCGAAGGCTTGCGCTGCGTGTCCTCCTCCTCGCCCATGGCCTTGAGGCCCTCCAGCGCCTGCGGGATCATCTCCACAATGCGCTCCATGGGCGAGGTGCAGTTGGCGCTCAGCAGCCGCACGCCGTTTTGCGAGCACACCAAAAAGCCCATCGGATGCACGGACACGCCCGCGCCCGCGCCGCCCGCAAAGGGCATCTCCTCCGTCTGCGGGCGCATGGTGCCGCAAAGGTATTCGCCGCCGCCCGCCACAAAGCCGAACGACACCTTTGAAATCGGAATGATCGTCGAGCCGTCCTGCGTCTGCACAGGATCGCCGACCACCGTATTGACGTCCACCATCTCCCGGATGCTCTCCATGGACGTGCCCATCAGGCTCTCAATGGGATGCTTTTCCACCCGAATCCCTCTCTCCTGGTCTTTCTCACAGCGGTTTTGATCACTGCGAACATAATATCGCCCGCCTGGCACGAGAATATGCAGCGGGCGTGCGCGACGAGGCCCACGCCGCCGAAGTCCGGCGTGATGCGCAGCACGCACGGCGCATCGCTGCTAAGGCATGCGCGCAGCGCCAGCACCAGCGCGCGGATGGAGCCCGCGGCCACCGCCGTCCATGCCGCATCCTCGAAGCCCAGGCGCGCGCGCAGCGTGATCTGCTCCAGCCTGCCTGCGTGCACAGCGGCAAGCATATACGGCCGGGCGATGCGCAGCCGCCGGATGTGCAGCTTCGTCGGCTTTGAAAAATGAAGCGGTGCGCCGTAGCGCGGCGTGATGTGCAGGAAGAAGCCGTCCTCTCCGCGCCGGAGCACGCCGTCAAAGCGCAGCTCCACGCCGGCCGCGCCCGCCGCAAGCGACAGGCTGCTTCCCGCGCCGCAGATGGATGCATCCGCCTGCAGGCGCACGCGCAGCGCCAGCAGCAGATAGACCGCGGCAATCAGGCTCAGCATGCGCAAACCCCCTTTTCAATCGCCGGGATATCCTGTATAATGACAGAAGCAAAACCATTTTATGCCCATGGAGGACGCATGAAACTGATTTCCTGGAACGTCAACGGCCTGCGCGCATGCCTTGGCAAGGGCTTTGGCGATTACTTCACCGCGCAGGACGCGGACTTCTTCTGCCTGCAGGAGACGAAAATGCAGCCCGGTCAGGCGCAGATTCCCGCCGAGGGATATCACGAATACTTCTATTCCGCCGAGAAAAAGGGCTATTCCGGCACGGCCATCCTCGCCAAGCGCGAGCCGCTCTCCGTGGCCTACGGCATGGGCAGCGAGCTGCACGACCATGAGGGCCGCCTCATCACATTTTCGGATGTACCTGATGCGGCTGGACGAGCGCAAGCCCGTGATCGTCTGCGGCGATATGAACGTCGCCCACAAGGAGATCGACCTCAAGAACCCGAAGACCAACGTGAACAACGCCGGCTTCACCCCGCAGGAGCGCGCCGCGATGACGAAGCTGCTGGAGAGCGGCTTTGTCGACAGCGCGCGAACAACGCGGGGTGGCGCATCGACTACTTCCTCGTCTCCGAGCGCATCAAGGACAGGGTCACCGCCGCGCGGATTGACAGCGACGTGATGGGCAGCGACCACTGCCCGGTCGTGCTGGAGATCGATCTGTAAGGGGACGATGGGGTTGCCGCTCCTGACCTGCTCCACTTTATGCCGGCTTCACCCGTTTTCTGCGGGATGAAGGCTCCCGAAAATTGCTCTGCAAGAAAGGAATTCTGCGATGAAACTGATGTTTGCTTCCGATATCCACGGCTCCCGCAGCGCGATGGAGGCCGTCCTGCGCCAGTACAGGCTGGAGGGCGCGGACCGTCTGGTGCTGCTGGGCGATCTGCTCTACCACGGCCCGCGCAACGACCTGCCGGATGCGTACGATCCCAAGGGCGTGACCGCGCTGCTCAACGCCAACAAGAACGAGCTGCTCTGCGTGCGCGGCAACTGCGACGCGGAGGTCGATCAGATGGTACTCGAATTCCCGATTCAGGCGGATTACGCGCTGTTTGACCTGGACGGCGTGACGGCGTTTGTCACGCATGGTCACCTGTTCAACACCGCCGCCCTGCCGCCGCACAAGGACGGCGACCTGCTCATTCACGGCCATACGCATGTGCTCACGGTGCAGCAGGCGGACGGCATGACGTACATCAATCCCGGCTCCGCCGCGCTGCCCAAGGAGGGCAACCCGAAGAGCTACATGACCTACGAGGGCGGCGAGTTTGCCATCAAGACGCTGAATGGCGAGGTCATCCGGACGCACAGGATCGGATGAGCGCCCCGGCAGAAGAAATCATCCATATAATAATACATCAAAAGCGGCCTTGCTCCGGATGAATCCGGGAGCAGGGCCGCTTTGCGTTGCCTTTCGGCAGGGAGATGAGGAGACCGTTCAGCCGTCCAGCGTATGAAGGAAGTCGTCGATCAGGCCGTTGACGGTCTCGGGCGCGTCGGCGTTGGCATTGTGGCCGGCGCCCTTGATCCAGACGAGGCGATGGCCGTCCAGCCTGGCCCAGCGCCTGTTGTAGCGCTTCGCGGAACCTGCGGCGTCCTTTTCGCCGCACAGCAGCAGCACCGGGCAGGAGACCGGATAAGCGGACTGCGCCTCGACAGCCTGCGCAAAAATGCGATAGCCGTGATCGGCCAGGTCGCAGTACTCCTCCCTGCCGTAGACAGACCAGGCGTCCTTCATCAGCTGGCGGCCGTACGCTGTCCGGGAGGTCCCGGCAATGCCCCACTTCAGCAGCAGACTCCAGGGGATGGCGCGGTACATCCATTTGGTATGGCGAAGCAGCGCCAGCTCCCAGCCGGAATAGTATTTGCGGCTCAGCGAGCAGGAATCGATCGACACAAAGGCCCGCGCGCTGTCCGGATACATCTGCATATAGACCTGCGCGATGTAGCCGCCCAGGGATTGCCCGATGAGCACGGGCGCAGTGATGTGCTCACGCTCGAAGATGTCGTGCAGGTTCTGCGCGAGGTCCTGCATGGAGAAGGTGAGGGCGAAGGGGCGGGACAGGCCATGCGCCGGCGCATCCCAGACGAAGCAGCTGCAGACTTTGGTGAAATGCTCAAGCTGCCTGTCAAACAGGTGGTGATCTGCGGAAAGACCCGGCAGGAAGACAAGCCAGGGGCTGCTGCTGTCCGAGGCGCGGCTGATCCAGTAGGCGATGGCGCCGCGGGGCGTAGCGTATTCTTGCCGCTGCATGTTCATAGGCAATCCCTCGTATCATAAGAAGATACCTCATTATAGCACCGGGGAAGGACGAAAAAAAGACCCGATCACAAGGATCGGGCCGTGGTGCGGGAAACAGGACTTGAACCTGCATGAAATTGCTTTCACTAGAACCTGAATCTAGCGCGTCTGCCAATTCCGCCATTCCCGCAGGAACAGATAATATTATATCGCTGCATTGCCATTCTGTCAAGTGCTTTTTGAAAAAACTTCCTCCGGCGCGCGATGCCGCAGATGCACGCGGGCTGCGCCCTGCGCATAGGGTATAGGGGCGGCGGATGTGCGCTGCCCGAGTTGACAGCCATGAGGAGTCGATCAATATGGGTCTTTGTACCGATTATCGCGGCCAGCTGGAGGCGTCCATGCAGGACGAACTCTGCGATGCCGGTTTTTATGCGCAGATTGCCAACGAGGCGCCGACCGAGGAGCTGCGCGAGCTGATCATCAGCATTGTCGGCGACGAATACGGCCATGCCAGGCTGCAGGCCTCGCTGCTGGGCATTTGCCCGGCGAAGGTTTCCTGCCCGCCCGACTGCCCGAACGCGACCGGAGACTTCTGCGCGGATGTGGAGGCGGCGATTCAGGGCGAGCTGAGCGCCATCCGCCGCTATGCCGAGCTGGCCATGTGCGCGCCGACGCTGAAGATCCGCTATCTGCTCACGTCCATTCTGGGCGATGAATACGCGCATGCGCGGATCTGGACGGCGATGCTGCAGGCACAGGCCCTGTGCGAGCAGAAGCCCTGCTGCAAGGGATAAGCGCGTCTGCGCTCCTGGGGAAACGGCAGCATGCAGTTCCCTGCACAACCGGGAATCGGTTATCCGTCAGGATAGCCGATTTTTGCCGTACAGGGAATTGCGCAAAGACTGTACAACGGGCGCGGACAGCTTCATTCTGCAAAGCTGTTCGGAATTGGGCGCGCGCACAGCGCGCTTTTGCCGTATAGGAAATTGCGTAAGAATCCGTACAACGAGCACCGAACAGCTTCATTCTGCAAAGCTGTTCGGAATTGGGCGCACGCACAGCGCGCTTTTTTGCTGAAAACTTGCATCTTTTGCAATTATCTGATACAATAGCACCGATTCCGGCTGCCGCTGCGCGCAGGGCAGACCTGGAAGGACGTCCATTTCCGCCGCGATGCGGCAATACAATGTCGGGTATCCTGTGAGAACCCGAACGGAGGTAAGAAAAATGAATAGAAACAAGAAGATCGATGTACGGTACCTTACGCAGCTGGCGCTGCTGGTCGCCATTGAAATGGTGATGAAGGCCATCGGCCTGGGCAGCGTGCCCGTCGGGCCGCTGTATATGTCCTTTCTGACGGTGCCCATTGCGGTCGGCGCGATTGTGCTGGGCCCGCTGGCGGGCGTGATCCTGGGCGGCGTGTTCGGCATCGTCAGCTTCCTGGATGCCGTCAAGGGCGCGTCTATCATGACGTCCAGCCTGCTGGCTGTTTCTCCGGTGCACACGTTCATTCTTTGCATTGGCATGCGTGTGCTGATGGGCTTGTGCGTGGGCCTGGTGTACCGGGGCATGGAGAAGATCTGCAGGCGGAGCACGGTGAACTGCTTCGTCACGTCGCTGAGCGCGCCGCTGCTCAATACGCTCTTCTTCATGGGCTACATCGTTCTGGCTTTTTATCAGACGGAATACATTCAGGGCCTTGTGGCGGCGAAGGGCGCGGTCAATCCGCTCATGTTCGTCGTGCTGCTCGTCGGTTTCCAGGGCGTCGTGGAGGCGATCGTCTGCTCGGTGGCGGGCACGGCGGTGGCCAGCGGTGTCAAGAAGGCGCTGGGAAGCGCGGCGCGCTGAGGCAAAAAGCAATCGGTGGAGGAATAAGCGATGATCTTTGTGATGGATATCGGCAATACGAACATCAAGGCGGCGGTGTTTGAGGGGAAGAAGCTCCTCAAGCGCTGGCGCTGCGCGACGGATCCGTCGATGACCTCCGATCAGTACGGCATCATCATGTCCGATCTGTTCCGCTATCACGAGCTGAACATCCGGGAGATTGAAGGCATCATGATTTCCTCAGTCGTGCCGACGATCAATTTCACGATTGAGCACATGTGCCGGGATTACTTCGGGCAGGATCCGCGGATTCTTGTGCCGGGCATGAAGACGGGCCTGAACATCAGGTATGAAAACCCTCGCGAGCTGGGCAGCGACCGCATTGCCAATGCCGTTGCGGTGTCCACGCTCTACGGCGGCCCGTCGATTTTCATCGATTTCGGCACGGCGACGACGTACGGCGTGGTCTCCGAAAAGGGAGAGTTTCTGGGCGGCGCGATCGGCCCGGGCCTGCGGATGATGAACCGCGCGCTCTCCTCGGGCACGGCGAAGCTGCCGTCCATTGAGCTGGTCGTTCCGCCGAAGGTCATCGGCAAGACGACGGTGAGCAACATCCAGTCCGGCGTGCTCTACGGCTACATCGGCTCGGTGGAGAAGATCGTCGGCGCGATGAAGGCGGAGATCGGCTGCCCGCAGGCGAAGGTGATCGCCACCGGCGGCATGGCGCACATGGTCAAGAGCAATTCCAGTGTGATCGACGAGATCAATCCGGATCTGACGCTCACGGGCCTGCGCATCATCTACGAAAAGAATCAGGCCTGATCAGGGGCCGGCAGGAGGACAATATGGTTAGAATCGGCATCGGCTTCCTCGGCTGCGGCAACATCGGCTGCGGCGTGTACAGGCTGCTCACCACCTATGGCGACCAGATTGAAAAGAACGAGGGCGTATCCTTCGAGATCAGGCGGATTCTGGTGCGCTCACCCGGCAAGAAGCGAAGCTGGGATATCCCCGCGCAGCTTCTCACGGATCAGGTGCAGGACGTGCTTTGCGATCCGCAGATCGACGTGGTCATGGAATTCATGGGCGGCGAGGAGCCGGCGTCCTCCTACATGACGGCGGCGCTCAAAAACGGGAAGACCGTCGTGACAGCCAACAAGATGGCGCTTGCCTCCCACTGGCAGCAGATTGTCGCCGCGGCGCGCGAGTACGGCGCGGGCCTCTACTACGAGGCGAGCGTCTGCGGCGCGATCCCGATCATCCGCGCGATGAACGATTCTCTGCAGGCCAACCGCATCACTTCGGTGATGGGCATCATCAACGGCACGACCAACTACATCCTCAGCCGGATGAGCCGGGAGGGTGCGGCGTATGCCGACGTGCTGGCCGACGCGCAGCGACTGGGCCTGGCGGAACCGGATCCCACAGCGGATGTGGAGGGCTACGACGCAGCCTACAAGCTGTCCATCCTCTCCACGCTGGCGTTCCATCGCCATGTGCCGGTCGAATGTGTCTACCGCGAAGGCATCACAGGCGTGACGCCGCTGGATGTACAGTGCGGCAAGGAATTCGGCCTGACGCTGAAGCTGCTGGCTGTCGCGAAGGAGGAGGACGGCAGGATCCAGGCGCGCGTGCATCCCACGTTCGTGCCGGACAGCCATCCGCTTGCCGGCGTGAACGATGCGTTCAACGCCGTGTATGTGAACGGCCACGCCTGCGGCGAGATGATGTTCTACGGCCGCGGCGCGGGGGACATGCCCACGGCCAGCGCGCTGGTGTCTGACCTCATCAAGGCGGCGCGCACGAAGCGGCATCTGCTGCCCGCAGTGAGCGACGAGCCTTGCGAGATGGCGGACGACTGGTCGTGCGTGCATTTCGTGCGCCTGCTGGCCAAGGATGAGCCGGGCGTGCTCTCTCTGGTCTCCGGAAAGCTTGCGGCACACGGCGTAAGCATCGCCTCCATGGTGCAGAAGGGGGAGCCGGATGAGAACGGCTATGTGCAGATGATCTTCCTGACGCACAGGGCTTCCGAACGCGCCGTCCGCAGCGCGCTTGCCGAATTGGACGGTGAAAAGGTCTCCACATGCAGCGTCATTCGTGTGGAAGGCAAGTAAATTGATGTAGATATAGATGAAAAACGATAACGGCATGGAAAACCATGCCGTTTTCTCTATGAAAAGAAATCTTTTTTTATAGGCGCTATAAAAATTTGTATATGTGCAAAATGCACAATATCCTTTACCTTGACAAAACCAGGGGAAACAAGCCGGGGTAAACGGAAGAGAAAAAGACGACAAAAAAATGCAGGATTGCGTCGGACAGGCGGCAAGAAAAGGGGTTACATATGGCAAAAGCTTCGCAAATATGTTGCGGAAACGGTACCGGAAAATCGGTTTTCCTGCAGCAAATATAGACCTAACAAATGTTTGCCCATGAACAGAGTGAACAAATCGGACGAAAACACGAGAAAACATAAAAAAACAGGAGGAAATAGGACACAAATTGAAAGAATAAAAAGATTTGCACAGATATAGAGGAATCAGAATCGAATAAAACGGGATGGGAGGGCGAAATCCCGCCAGTTTTTTGTGAACTTATTCAATTGCAAATCCTACAGGAAATTCGTATAATGATCTCAACGAAGCGCCGTAGGACGATAGATCGGCGTACAGTCACTTTGAGAAACTGAAGGGGGATATTTCAATGGCAGGCCTTAAGCTGAACCACATTTACAAGATCTACTCTGGCAACGTCACCGCTGTTTCCGACTTCTGCCTCGACATCGAAGACAAGGAGTTCATCGTTCTGGTTGGTCCGTCCGGCTGCGGCAAGTCCACCACCCTGCGCATGGTCGCCGGCCTGGAGGAGATCTCCGAGGGCGAGCTCTACATCGGCGACCGCCTCGTCAACGACGTCGCGCCGAAGGATCGCGACATCGCGATGGTGTTCCAGAACTACGCGCTGTATCCGCATATGACCGTGTATGACAACATGGCGTTCGGCCTCAAGCTGCGCAAGAAGCCGAAGGATGAGATCGACAAGCTGGTTCGCGAGGCCGCCAAGATCCTGTCCATCGAGCCGTACCTCAACCGCAAGCCGAAGGCTCTGTCCGGTGGTCAGCGTCAGCGCGTCGCGCTGGGCCGCGCCATCGTCCGTGATCCGAAGGTCTTCCTCTTCGACGAGCCGCTGTCCAACCTGGACGCCAAGCTCCGCGTGCAGATGCGTACCGAGATCACCAAGCTGCATCAGCGCCTGCAGACGACCTTCATTTACGTCACCCATGACCAGACCGAGGCCATGACCATGGCGTCCCGCATCGTCGTCATGAAGGACGGCTTCATCCAGCAGGTCGATACCCCGCAGAACCTGTACGACTATCCGTGCAACCTGTTCGTTGGCTCCTTCATCGGCAGCCCGCAGATGAACTTCTTCAATGCCAAGCTTG
Organism: Clostridiales bacterium; assembly: GCA_004557905.1. Classification (GTDB taxonomy): domain Bacteria; phylum Bacillota; class Clostridia; order Christensenellales; family Aristaeellaceae; genus Ventricola. The sequence continues at coordinate 21,845 of SFFH01000006.1, forward strand.
TCAAGAGGGACGGCGCTGTGTGGGCCGAGTTCGGCAACAACGCGGTCAAGGTGCCGGACGCGAAGGTTCGCAAGCTGGTGGACGAGAGCTACATCGGTAAGGAAGTTGTCATGGGCATCCGTCCGGAGAACATCCACGACGAGGAGCGCTTCCTGTCCGTGGCCGACGGCAACCTCGTCGAGGCCCAGGTCGAAGTCACCGAGCTCATGGGCTCTGAGACCTACCTGTACCTGAAGACCACCGGCAAGGACGGCAACGTGGTTGCCCGCGTCGATCCGCGCAGCACCGCGCGCAACGGAGACACCATCAAGGTCGCCTTCGAGACCAACCGCCTGCACTTCTTCGACAAGGATACCGAGAAGAGCATCCTCAACCGCTGATTCTGAGCTTCAGTACCCACACCGAACGGTGTGGGTACTTTTTATGTGCAGGAAATTGCAGAAACTGCCTTTCCGGCGTACACCGAGCCGTGCTTTTCATCATGACGGACGGGGCAAAAACGCGCATGTTGTGCTATTTTTGTGCGTAATCCATAAAATCACGGCATATTATACCAAATTTGCGGAGATATTTTTTGAGAGATATAGATTTTTGAAGGGTCATGCGCTATAATAGTTTCGTATCTGTGATTGTCTTATTGGCGTTCTCGAAAGGAGAATGAGAACATGATACCCGAGAAGCGATTTTTGAATCAGATTCAGCAGGTTCTGGCCCGCCTGATGCAGCCGCTCTGGCTGCTGGATACCGAGGGCACCGTGCTTCTGCCGGAGGAGAACCGCGGCAAGATCAGCCTGCCTGAGTTCATGGAGCCGGGCATGCCCGTCGCCTTTGAAGGAAAAACCTTTCTGATGATCGGCATCACGCCGGAGCTGATCCTCTGCGCGGATGCGCAGGGCGCCGCTACGCACGACTGCATCGTGCTCGCCGGCGCGATGGTGCAGTCCATGGGCCGCGGCGAGGCCCCGATCCAGAGCCGCTATGACGTGTACCGCCGTGTGCTGCGCGACGAGCTCTCCGGCTCCGAGCTGGAGGCTCTGGCTCACGAGCATCAGATCGAGATGAACCGCGAGCGCTGCGTGCTCACCTTCCAGATCCTGCAGACGGAGACGGAGACGGCCTTCAATATGCTCGAGGAGCTTGTGCCGCGTGCAAACGGCGATCTGCTCGTGGAGATGGACCGTCATACCGTCGTCTTCCTCAAGTGCATGGAGAATGTTGAGGCTTTCGACGAGCTGTATCAGCTGGCCGAGGCGATCGAGCAGACCCTGCTTGACGAGGTGGGCAAGAGCTGCGTCGTCGGCATCGGTGAGCCGAAAAAGACGTTCCCGGAGATCGGAGAGAGCTACCGCGAGTCCCGCCGCGCCGTCGAGGTGGGCCGTATCTTCCTGACCGAGCAGCACATCTACGTCTATCGCAGCCTCGTGCTCGAGCGCTTCCTGATGGACATCCCGCGCGAGATGGGCACCCGCTACCACAGCATCCTCTTCAACCGCAAGACCGCGCGCCTGTTCAATGACGAGATGCTGCACACCATCGAGATGTTCTTTGCGAAGGACCTCAACCTGTCCGATACCGCGCGCCAGCTGTACATCCACCGTAATACGCTCGTGTACCGTCTGGACAAGGTGCAGCGTCAGACCGGACTGGATCTTCGCAAGTTCGACGATGCGGTGACCTTCAAGATGATGATGCTCCTTGGCAAGAGCGGCAAGGACAAGCCGCGTCCCGTATATTGATTTGCTAATGACAGCCGGCGCCTGATTCCGCCGGCTGTTTTTGGCGACATGGAAAGGAATGGAACATATTGAAACGCAATCATGTCATCGCCTCCGTGCTCGCGTTTGTGCTGCTGACGGCGGTCTGTGTCTCCGCAAGCGCCGCATCTGCGCTGCCGATGTTCAAGCAACAGGGGGATATCACCATCTCGCGTGAGGAATACAACCGGCTCAAGCAGTATGAAAAGCTGGATCTGCTGATGCAGCTGGTGGAGCTGTATTACTATGAGGACGTCGACACGGACGAGATGCTCGAGAGCGCGGCCGTGGGCCTGATCGCGGGCATCGGCGACGTGTACAGCGTGTATTACACCAAGGAGGACATGGAAGCCTTCAACGAGGAGACTGAGGGCGAGTACGCGGGCATCGGCTGCCAGCTGCTGGCGGACCCGACGGATCAGATGATCACCGTCACGCGCGTCTTCAAGGGCAGCCCGGCGGAGGAAGCCGGCATGCGCTCGGGCGACAAGATCGTCTACGTCAACGACGTGTACTATTCGGCTTACGAGATGGACGCTGCGGTTGACGTGATGCGCGGCACGCCGGGCGAGGATGTGAAGGTGACGGTTCTGCGCGGCCTGGACACGGTCGATTTTGACATCACCCGCAAGGTGGTCAACATCAATTACGTTGAGTACGAAATCCTTGACGGCAACATCGGCTATGTGATGGTGTACGACTTCCTGGGGGATGCGGTCGAGGGATTCCGCACGGCGCTGGAGGCGTTTCAGGCGGCAAACGTGACCGGCATGATCATCGACCTGCGCAACAACGGCGGCGGACTGCTCGATGCGAGCGTGGAGATGGCGGACATGATCCTGCCGGAGGGTACGGTCGTCTCCGTCCGCGACAAGAACGGTGCCGAGGAGGCGTTCACCATCGACGGCGAGTACTACGATGTGCCGATGGTCGTGCTGGTCAACGGGTACAGCGCCAGCGCCTCGGAGATTCTCTCCGGCGCGATCCGGGATACCGGCGAGGGCATGCTGGTGGGCACCAAGACGTTCGGCAAGGGCGTGGTGCAGAGCGTCATCGATTTCCCGGACGGCAGCGGCCTGAAGGTGACGACCGCGCGCTACTTCACGCCCAGCGGCGAGTGCATCCACGGCGTGGGCATCGAGCCGGACGTGGATATCGAGCTGGACGAGGACGTCGTCACGCGCTACGGCATCAACAACCTGCCGCATGAGCAGGACGCGCAGCTGCAGAAGGCGATTGAGCTGATCAAAAGCGGCGAAGTCCAATGACGGACGCCTTCCGGGATTTGAAGAAAAACAGGGAGAAAAGCGGGAAATTCCCGCTTTTTCTCTTGCAATTCCCGTCATGATATGGTATCATCTTACGGAAAACGCACCTGCGTCTGTTTCGTGCGCCTGCCGGGCTGTCCGGTCCGCATGTGAAAAGGATGCAGGGAGGGTTTAATCAAAAGGAGGAATATCCCCATGGCAGTAATCTCTATGAAGCAGCTGCTCGAGGCCGGTGTGCACTTTGGCCACCAGACCCGCCGCTGGAACCCCAAGATGGCGCCGTACATCTTCACCGAGCGCAACGGCATCTACATCATCGATCTGCAGAAGACCGTCCGCAAGATCGACGAGGCCTATGCCTTTGTCCGCCAGGTGGCGATGGAGGGCAAGAGCGTCCTGTTCGTCGGCACCAAGAAGCAGGCTCAGGAGTCCATTGAGTCCGAGGCCAAGCGCTGCAACATGTTCTATGTCAACAACCGCTGGCTGGGCGGCATGATGACCAACTTCCGCACCATCAAGACCCGTATCGCGCGCCTGAACGCGATCGACGCGATGGAGGAGCGCGGCGACTTTGAGGTTCTCCCGAAGAAGGAAGTCATCAAGCTGATGGCCGAGCGCGAGAAGCTGGTCGCCAACCTGGGCGGCATCCGCGAGATGAAGAACCTGCCGGGCTGCCTGTTCGTGGTTGACCCGCGCAAGGAGCACATCGCCGTCACCGAGGCGCGCGCGCTGGGCATCCCGGTCGTCGCCATCGTGGACACCAACTGCGATCCGGACGAGATCGACTACGTGGCCGACGCTGTGCTCGAGGGCAAGCAGGGCGAGCAGGCCGAGGTTCAGGCGTAAAGCCGGCCTCCGACGACAAGACAGAATCTGGAGGAATCCGTTATGGCTACCATTACTTCCGCTCTGGTGAAGGAGCTGCGCGAGCGCACCGGCGCCGGCATGATGGACTGCAAGAAGGCCCTCGTGAACTGCGACGGCGATATGGACAAGGCGATCGACTTCCTGCGTGAGAAGGGCCTCGCTGCCGCCGCCAAGAAGGCCGGCCGCATCGCTGCCGAGGGCATGGTCGACTGCTATGTCGAGGGCAACGTGGGCGTCGTGGTTGAGATCAACTGCGAGACCGACTTCGTCGCCAACACCGACAACTTCAAGGCGCTGTGCCGCGACTACGCCAAGCATATCGTGGTGAAGGCGCCAGCGACCGTCGAGGAGATGCTCGCTCAGCCGTTCTATGCCGACGAGACCAAGACCGTCAACGACCTGATCGGCGAGGCCACCGCGGCCATCGGCGAGAAGATCTCCCTGCGCCGCTTTGCCCGCTTTGAGGCGAAGAACGGCATGGTCGACACCTACAGCCACATGGGCGGCCGTATCGGCGTCATGGTCGAGCTCGCTGCCGATGAGGTGACCGACGAGGTCAAGACCATGAGCCACGACCTGGTCATGCACATCGCCGCCGCGAACCCACAGTTCGTGCGCCGTGACGAGGTGCCCAGCGACAACCTGGCCAAGGAGCGCGAGGTGCTGACCCAGCAGGCCCTGAACGAGGGCAAGCCGGCGAAGATCGTCGAGCGCATGGTCGAGGGCCGCATCGAGAAGTACTACAAGGAAGTCTGCCTCCTGGAGCAGCCGTTCGTCAAGGATCCGGACATCAGCGTCAAGAAGATGCTGAACGGCAAGTGCGACGTCGTCCGCTTCGTCCGCTTCGAGCGCGGCGAGGGCATCGAGAAGCGCGTCAACGATCTGGCCGCCGACATCGCTGCCGAGCAGGCGAAGATGAAGAAGTAATCTTCAACAGCAAAGGACATGCCCCGTGCATGTCCTTTTTCTAGGCGTATGGAAACTTCGCAAAACCGTGCGGCGGGTCAGCCCGCCAGAAAGGATGGAAGGTATGGCACAGTACAAGCGCGTACTCATCAAGCTCAGCGGCGAGGCCCTGGGCGACCACGGCAGACTCTTCGACTTTGAGCAGATCGACCGCGTGGCCGGCGTGATCGGTCAGCTGCATGAGACGGGCACGGAGATCGCCATCGTCATCGGCGCGGGCAACATCTGGCGCGGCCGTCAGGGCCCTGCGGCCAAGATGACCGCGATCAACGCGGATCACATGGGCATGCTGGGCACGGCGATCAATTCCATCGCCATGCAGGACGCCATCGAGCGGCTGAATATCCCGACCCGCGTGATGTCCGCGGTGGAGATGAACCGCTTCTGCGAGCCGTACACCTATCGCCGCGCCGTGCGCCATCTGGAGAAGGGCCGCGTGGTCATCTTCGCCTGCGGCACCGGCAACCCGTTCTTCTCCACGGATACCGCGGCTGCGCTGCGCGCCGTCGAAATCGGTGCAGACGCCATCCTGCTGGCCAAAAACGTGGACGGCGTGTATGACAGCGACCCGCGGGTCAACCCGGACGCGAAGCTGCTCAAGGATCTGACCTATAACGAGGTGCAGGAGCGCGACCTGAAGGTCATGGACGCGGCCGCGATCACCATCTGCCGCGAGAACAAGGTGCCGTCCATCCGCGTGTTCGGCCTGGACGACCCGGAGAACATCCTGCGCGTCATCCAGGGCGATCCGATGGGTACGAACGTGCACCCGTAATCCTGAAAACATGAAGCAAAGCCGGAGAGCAGACGTTCTCCGGCTTTTTCCATGAGATATTATGGCGCAGGCTTTTGCTGCGGGCGCCGAAGAACGCCTTTTTGCAAAGCTTTTCAGAAAAGGAGGCGGGCACGGCCGGCGCGTTGTGCGAAATATGCAAAAAAGCTTGCCAAAGGCATGGGATGTAGGGTAAAATAGAAGACAACAAATTCAGATTCGAGGAGGCTGCGATTATGCCCACTAAGAAGATTCAGGATAATGCCAAGATCAAGATGGAGAAGACGAAGGACGTGCTGCGCGCCGATCTGATGGCGATTCGCGCCGGCCGTGCCAATCCGCAGCTGCTGGACCGCATCACGGTCGATTACTACGGCACGCCGACCCCGCTCAAGAGCGTCGCTAACATCTCCGCGCCGGAACCGCGCGTTCTGCAGATCAATCCGTGGGACGCGAAGATGGTCAAGGATATCTCCAAGGCCATTCTGGCCAGCGATCTGGGCCTGACCCCGTCCAACGACGGCAAGGTCATCCGCCTGATGCTGCCGGAGCTCACGGAGGAGCGCCGCAAGGAGCTGACCAAGCTGGTGCGCAAGACCGCTGAGGAGAGCAAGGTCGCCGTCCGCTCCATCCGCCGCGACGCCGTCGAGCAGGTGAAGAAGATGAAGAAGAACAGCGAGATCACCGAGGACGACCAGAAGCGCGCCGAGGAGGCCATTCAGAAGCTGACGGACGCGAACATCAAGGACATCGACAAGATCACCGCCGAGAAGGAAAAGGAGATCATGGACGTCAAATGAGGGACGACCTTCTGGGCCTCCCGCTTGAGCGGGCTTTGGATGTGCTCAGGGCGGAGGGCGTTTCGGCGAGCGTCACCCAGACGCGCGCGCCGAAGCGGACTGATGAAACGCGGGGCGTGCTGCGCGTGGTCTATGCGTCTGATGACGGTGAACGACTGACCGTCGCCAGATTCCTTGACCCCATTGCAGACGGTCAGCAGGAAATCATCTGATGGGAAACGTATTCTCAAGCGGGATTCGTCGGGGCGGCGCTCCGCGAATCCCGTTCTTTATGGCATGAAGAATCCTGAACAGACGGCCGGCAGAGGCCGGACAAGACGGCGCTTCGGCGCATGAAAGCGGGGAATAGTATGGCTATCTTTGGCAAGGATGAAATGGAGGGCGTGACGCTTGACCGGGCGCTGCTGCCGCGCCATGTCGCCATCATCATGGATGGCAACGGCCGCTGGGCGCAGAAGCGCGGCATGCCGCGCTCCTTTGGCCACAAGGCCGGCGTGGAGGCGCTGCGCGAGATTATCCGGCATTCGGATCACCTGGGCATCGAGGCCCTGACCATCTATGCGTTCTCCGCTGAGAACTGGAAGCGCTCCGCCGAGGAGGTTGGCGCGCTGATGGGGCTTTTGTTGGAATACTTCACCAAGGAGCTGGACGAGCTGCACCGCGAGCACGTCTGCATCCGCATCCTGGGCGATATCGGCGACATGCCCAAGGGACTGGAGCGTCAGCAGCAGGCGCTGTATGCCGCCATGGAGAAGACGAAGGACAACATGGGCCTGAAGCTGAACATCGCGCTCAACTACGGCGGGCGCCAGGAGATCGTGCATGCGGCGCGTGTGCTGGCACAGAGGGTGAAGGACGGGGAGATCAATCCGGAGGACATCGACATGGACAGGTTTGCCGCCGAGCTCTACACCGCCGGGCTGCCCGAGGTCGATTTCCTTATCCGCACCAGCGGCGAGATGCGTCTGAGCAACTTCCTACTCTATCAGCTGGCCTATGCGGAATTCTATCAGACGGACGTGCTATGGCCGGACTTTGACCGGCATGCTTATGATGAAGCGCTGCTCGCCTATACCCGGCGGAACCGCCGGTTTGGTGGCGTATAAACCAGAAAAGAGGGTTTTGTATGAAGACACGCATCCTGACGGCGCTGGTGGGCGTGCCGCTGCTGATCTTTGCGCTGGTCGTGCGCGGCTGGTTTGCCGAGCTGCTGATCGTGCTGCTGACGCTGATTGCGCTGGACGAGTGCTACAAGGCGCTGCGGACGGCGGGCTATCAGGTCTGCACATGGGGCGGCTATGCGGCTGCCGTGGTCATGTGGCCGCTCAGCGGCTTTATGGGTGTGCTCGATCCGCTGCTGCTGGTGGTGGGTGCGATGGGCATTTCGATGCTCGGCGTGCTGCTGAACAGGAGGCCGACGTTCCCGGATGCGGCTGCGTCTGTCTATCCGCTGTTCACCTGCCTGCTGCCGTTCTCGATGTTCATGATGATGCTGAACACGACCTACGGCCGCGTGCCGGGCATTGCGCTGATCACGATGGCGTTCGGCATCGCCTACGGATGCGACGCGCTGGCGTACCTGGGCGGCAGAAGCTTCGGACGGCACAAGCTGTGTCCGTTCGTCAGCCCGAAGAAGACGGTCGAGGGTGCGGTGTCCGGTCTGCTGGGCGGCGTGCTGCTCGCGCTGCTTGTGCGCGCGTTCTTTGTGCTCGTGCTGAACACGCCGATGCCGGGCATTCCGGCGGCGGTTCTGCTGGGCGTGATCGGCTCGGTGGCCGGACAGGTCGGCGATCTGACGGCCTCGCTGCTCAAGCGGCACAGCGGCATCAAGGACTACGGCAAGCTGTTTCCGGGCCATGGCGGCGTGATGGACCGGTTTGACAGCGTGATCTTCGCCCTGATTGTGATGTACTGCTACACGCTGGTACTGCATGGATAAAGAGGGAGCATATGCGTAAATTGGCAATTCTGGGCTCGACGGGCTCCATCGGCACGCAGGCGCTGGACGTCGCCGCGCGCCACAGCGACCGCTTTGCGGTCACGGCCATCGTCGCCCATTCTTCCGCGGAAAAGCTGTTCGAGCAGGTTCGCGCATTCCGCCCGCAGATTGCGGCGCTGACGGTCGAGCCTAAGGAGATCCCGGACGATATCAAGGACGCTTGCCAGTGGATGTTCGGTGAGAATGTGCTGCTGGACGTGGTGCGCGCGTGCGACGCGGACGACGTGCTGGTCTCCGTGGTGGGCATCGCGGGCTTGGCGGCGGTGATGGAGAGCCTCAAATGCGGCAAGCGCGTGCTGCTGGCGAACAAGGAGCCGCTGGTGGCCGGCGGCGAGCTGGTGACCGAGGCTGCCCAAAAGGCCGGGCATCCGTTGCTGCCCGTGGATAGCGAGCACAGCGCGATCTTCCAGTGCCTGCAGGGCGCGGGACCGAACAAGCCCAGACGGCTGATCCTCACCGCCAGCGGCGGCCCGTTCCGCACCTGGAAAAAAGAGGATATCCTGCTGGCAACGAAGGAGCAGGCGCTCAAGCACCCCAACTGGAACATGGGCCGAAAGATTACCATCGACTCCGCGTCGATGATGAACAAGGCGCTGGAGGTCATCGAGGCGCGCTGGCTGTTTGACATGCCGGCGGAGAAGATCGACGTGCTGATCCATCCGCAAAGCGTCATACACTCTATGGTCGAGTTCGAGGACGGCGCGGTGATGGCGCAGCTGGGCACGCCGGACATGCGCCTGCCGATTCTCTACGCGATGAGCTGGCCGGAACGTCTGGCAACCGGCGGCGCGCGGCTCGACTTCGCGCAGATGAAGGCGCTGACCTTTGAGCAGCCGGATCTTGTGCGCTTCCCGGGCTTGGGCCTGGCGTACGAGGCGCTCAAGGCTGGCGGCACGATGAGCGCGATTCTCAACGGCGCCAACGAGATCGCCGTGGACGCGTTCCTGCACGACCGCATCCGCTTCGGGCAGATCGCGCAGCTCGTCGAGGAGACGATGCATGCCGTGCCGGTGACCTATCACGCGACGCTGGAGCAAGTGTTTGAGAGCGACCGCATGGCGCGCGCGAAGGCGCAGGAGCTGCTTAAAACGAGCCGGTTCGCGGTTTGACGGTTGAAGGAGAGATTGTTTCCGTGTATGTTGTACTGGCGATCCTGCTGCTGGGCGTGCTGATCATCGCGCACGAGGCTGGTCACTTCTGGGCGGCGCGCGCGTGCGGCATCGAGGTGCAGGAGTTCGCCATGGGTATGGGCCCGCTGCTCGCCAAATGGAAGAGCAGGCGCGGCACGCAGTTTTCCATCCGTCTTCTGCCCATCGGCGGCTTCTGCCAGTTCTACGGCGAGGACGAGGAGGACAGCGACCCGCGCGCGTTTGGTAACCAGGCCGTATGGAAGCGAATGCTGACGGTGGCCAGCGGCCCGCTGATGAACTTTGCGGTTGCGCTGCTGGTCATCGTGCTCTACATGAGCGCGCTGGGGCTTTTGACGACGGTGCCGCGCGTGGGCGAGGTGGAGCCTCACGCGGCCGAGGCGGGCCTGATGGCCGGCGATACGCTGCTGGCGGTCAACGGCGTGGACGTGACGGATGTCAGCACAGTGCTGACGGAGATTTCGGGCAGCGCGGGCGAAAACGTGACACTGCATGTGCGCCGCGGCGGCGAGGAGCTGGACGTGGTGATCGAGCCGTTCTACGACGAGGAGGTCGCGCGCTATCGCGTGGGCTTCACGTTCGCACAGGAGCGTGTGCGCATCTCGCTGCTTCGGAGCATTCCGTTTTCGGTGAGCTACAACGTGGAGAGCGTGCGTCTGATCGTGCAGACGCTCAAGGACCTGGTGTTCAAGGGCGAGGGCGTCAGCGACGTGACCGGCCCGGTGGGCACGGTGTACGTCATTCAGGAGGTCACGCAGCAGGGCGGCATCGACATCTACCTGGAGCTGCTGGCGCTCATCAGCGTCAATCTGGGCGTGATGAACCTGCTGCCGATTCCGGGTTTGGACGGCAGCCGCCTGCTGTTTCTGCTGGTGGAGGCCGTGCGCAGAAAGCCCGTCAAGCGGGAGCTGGAGGGTGCGATTCACGGCGCGGGCTTCATCCTGCTGATGGCGCTGATGGTCGCGCTGACGTACAAGGACATCATGCAGATTTTTGTCCGGTAGTTTGAGGGAGGAACACATACGATGGCAAAGCTGACCAGACAGGTGAAGGCGGGCCATGTCGCCATTGGCGGCGGCGCGCCGGTTTCCGTGCAGTCGATGACCAATACCGACACGGCGGACGTGGAGGCGACGCTCTCCCAAATCCGCGCGCTGGCGATTGCGGGCGCGGACATCGTTCGCGTTTCCGTGTACAATGAGGACTGCGCCAGGGCTGTGCGCGCGCTGGTGGACGGCAGCCCGGTGCCGCTGGTGGCGGACATTCACTTTGACCACAAGCTGGCGCTGGCCGCCGTGGAAAACGGCATTCACAAGCTGCGCATCAATCCCGGCAACATCGGCGGGGAGAAGAACGTGCGCATCCTGGCGGACTGCGTGAAAGCGCACCACATCCCGGTGCGCATCGGCGTGAACTCCGGCTCGGTGGAGAAGGACATTTTGGCCAAGTACGGCGGGCCGACCCCGCAGGGCATGGTGGAGAGCGCGCTGAATCACGCGAAGATGCTGGAAAAATGCGGCTTTTACGACATGGTGCTCTCCATGAAGGCGAGCAACGTGCCGGATACCGTGGCGGCGTACCGCCTGGCCAGCATGCAGTGCGACTATCCGCTGCACCTGGGCGTGACCGAGGCGGGCCTGCCGGAGCAGGGACGCATCAAGAGCGCAATCGGCATCGGCGCGCTGCTGCTGGACGGCATCGGCGACACCATCCGCGTGTCGCTGACGGGTGACCCGTGCCTGGAGCCGCCGGCGGGCATCGAGATCCTGCAGAACTGCGGCCTGCGCAAGGACTGCGTGCAGTACGTCTCCTGTCCGACCTGCGGGCGCACCTGCATCGATGTGGGCGGGATCATGGCCCGCGTGCAGCAGGAGCTTGCGGGCGTGAAGGTGCCCTTCAAGGTGGCGGTCATGGGCTGCGTGGTCAATGGCCCGGGCGAGGCGCGCGAGGCTGATATCGGCATCTGTGGCGGCGGAAACGGCGCGGGCCTGCTAATCAAAAAGGGCGAAGCGCCGCGCAAGGTCACGGGCGACCTGGCGGAAATCCTCGTCTCTGAGATTAAGGCCATGCTTGGTTAAACTGCGCGAAACGGATAAAGCCCGGGCGGCAGCAGGGCGTGGGGACCTCATCCGTCACGCCTGCGGCGTGCCACCTTCCCCATAGGGGAAGGCTAAGCTTGCTCAACTGCGCGAAGTGAAGAATGGTTCGGGCGGCAGCCACGGCATAACCTGTGGTATCTTGTTATACCCTAACGTATCCCAGCGGCGGACGGTTTTTGGCCGTCCGCCTTTTCAAGGCACAGGAGAGAAATCATGTCTGAACAATGGGAAGGCTTGCTGGAAGGCGCGGCGGCCGATCTCAGGGGCCACCTGACGCTGGACCGCGTGACGGCCAGCCGCAGCGGCGAGGAGATCACCGTCTATTTTTCCAGCGATATCCTCGTGGAGGAACGGCCATTTCTGGCGCTGCAGCGGGCGCTGAGGCGCAACTTTGCCCCGATGCATGTGTCGCTGATCGTCAAGTCCCCGCAGCTGGCGGAGGACTTTCTTTCCGATCCCATGAAGTATTCGGCGTTTATCCTGCGCTGCGTCCGGCGCCGCCATCCCTCCGGCACGCCGCTCATGCAGGACGCGAAGTTTGAATGCAAGGGCAACGTGCTCTCCATCCTCGTGCCGCAGGACATCGCGCCGAAGTTTCTCACGCAGTCCGGCGTGGACGCGTATATCCAGCAGCTGGTCAAAAACGTGTTTGTGACGGACGTGCACGTCGTCTTCCAGGCGATCAAGCTGCGCGAAGAGCAGCTCGAGGAGATCCGCCGCAGAAGAAAGCAGGAGGACGAGCAGGCCGTCGCCGAGATGATCAAGGAGCAGAAGGAGCAGGTCATCGCTCGCGAGCAGCAGGCGGCGAAGGAAAAGCCCAAGGCGGTCTTTGGCCGGCCGATCACGGCGGAGCCCATGGAGATCGCCGAGCTGACCGAGGAGGCCAGCAAGATCGTTATTTGCGGCGAGGTGCTCACGGCGGAGACGCGCGAGCTCAAGGGCGGCGAGATGCAGCTGCTGATCTTCGCGCTCACCGACTATACCAACACCATCAAGTGCAAGGCGTTCCTTCGCTACAAGCCGCGAAAGGGCCGCTTCGGCGCGGGTGCGGAGGACGACGAGCGCCCGCCGACGGAGGAGGAGAAGAAGGCTGTCAGCGACATCATCGACGCCGTGAAGCCGGGCAAGTGGTTTGCCGTGCGCGGCGACGTGAAGATGGACAGCTTTGAAAAGGGCCTTGTCATGATGGTTCTGGACATCGACGCGCGCGAGAAGCCCGAGCGCAAAGACACCGCCGAGCGTAAGCGCATCGAGCTGCACATGCACACCAACATGAGCGAGAAGGACGGCGTGTCCTCCGCCTCCGACCTCATCAAGCGCGCGGCGCAGTGGGGCCATCCGGCGGTGGCCATCACCGACCACGGCGTGGTGCAGGCGTTCCCGGAGGCGTTCGCCGCAGCGAAGAAGAACAAGATCAAGCTGATTCCGGGCGTGGAGGCCTACCTGACCGACGTGACGACCGTTGTAAAAGACGGCGACGAGCGCCGGCTGCACGACGACATCGTCGTGGTGGACTTCGAGACGACGGGCCTCAACCCGCGCAAGAACCGCATCATGGAGATCGGCGCGGTGCGCATCCGCAACGGACAGGTTGTGGAGGAATACTCGCGCTTTGTCAACCCGCAGGAGCCGATCCCGGCGGAGGTAACTGAGCTGACGGGCATCAGCGACGCGATGGTCGCAGATGCCGGCACGGCGGAGACCGAGATCCCGGCGCTGCTTAAGTTCATCGGCGACGCGGCGTTTGCCGCGCACAACGCCAAGTTCGACTACTCGTTCCTCACGGAGGAATGCGCCCGCCTGGGCATCGAGATCCACATGCCGGTCATCGACACGCTCGAATTCTCCCGGCGCATGTATCCCAGCCTCAAGAGCCACCGCCTCGGCGCGGTCTGCAAGTCGCTGGGCATCAGCCTCAAAAACGCGCACCGCGCGGTGCACGACGCGCGCGCCACGGCGCACATGCTCAACCGCATGCTGGATACCGCGCTCGAAAAGGGCGTGGAGCGCCTGTGCGACATCAACAGCGCGCTGACCGGCGGCGCCATCGGCGACTCGTACCACATCATTCTGCTGGCCTGCGAGCAGGACGGCATCACCAACATCAACAAGATCGTCTCCGAGGGCCATCTCAACTACTTCAGCCGAAAGCCGCACACGCCGCGCGAGATTCTGCAGAAGTACCGCAAGGGCATCATCGTCGGCTCCGCGTGCGAGGCGGGCGAGCTGTTCCGCGCCGTGGTGGACGGCAAAAACGACACGGAGCTCAAGCGCATCGCGCGGTTCTACGACTATCTGGAGATTCAGCCCATCGGCAACAACGAGTTCATGCTGCGCGAGGGCATGGCCGAGGACGAGGAGCAGCTGCGCGACTACAACCGCAAGATTGTCTGGCTGGGCGAGGAGCTGGGCATTCCCGTCGTGGCGACGGGCGACGTGCACTTCCTGGACCCGAAGGACGCGAAGTTCCGCGCAATCATCCAGGCGGCCTACGGCTTCAAGGACGCGGACAACCAGCCGCCGCTGTACTTCAAGACGACACAGGAGATGCTCGACGAGTTCGCGTACCTGGGCAAGGCGAAGGCGGAGGAGGTTGTCATCGACAACCCTGCCAAAATTGCCGCACGCATCGGCGAGGTGGGCTTGTACCCCAAGCACCCGGAGGGCAAGGAGACGTTCCAGCCGTACTGGCCGGACGCGGCGGACAACATCCGCAACCTCTGTGAGGAGAAGATTCGCGAGCACTTCGGCGACAACCCGCCGGAGATTGTCGTCAAGCGCAAGGAGAAGGAGCTCAGCTCCATCCTGGGCTACGGCTACGGCACGCTGTACAACATCGCCGAGAAGCTGGTGAAGAAGTCCAACGCGGACGGCTATCTGGTCGGCTCGCGCGGCAGCGTCGGCTCCTCGTACGTCGCCCATCTGGTCGGCATCTCCGAGGTCAACGCACTGCCGCCGCACTACCGGTGCGAGAAGTGCAAGTGGTACACGTTTGACGTGGACAAGCAGAAATACAAGACCGGCCCGGACCTGCCGCCGATGAACTGCCCCAACTGCGGCGAGCCGCTCTTCCGCGACGGGTTCGAGATCCCGTTCGAGGTCTTCCTGGGCTTCAAGGGCGACAAGGTGCCGGATATTGACCTGAACTTCTCGGGCGTGTATCAGCCGCGCGCGCACGCGTATATCGAAGAGCTGTTCGGCAAGCAGTACTGCTACCGCGCCGGCACGATCGGCACGCTGGCGGACAAGACGGCCTACGGCTACGTAAAGAAGTACTGCGAGGAACGGAACCTGACGCTCTCCGAGGCGGAGATGAACCGCCTGGCGCTCGGGTGCGTGGGCGTCAAGCGCACGACGGGCCAGCACCCGGCCGGCATGGTCGTGCTGCCCAAGGAATACGAAATTCAGCAGTTCGTCGCGATCCAGCACCCGGCCAACGACATGAGCAACCCCGTCATCACGACGCACTACGACTTCGGCTCCATGCACGACGTGCTGGTCAAGTTGGACGTTCTGGGCCACGATGACCCGACGATGATCCGCATGCTGATGGACCTGACGGGCGTGGACGCACGGCGGATTCCGCTGACGGACCCGAAGGTCATCTCGCTCTTTTCCTCCACCGAGGCGCTGGGCGTCACGCCGGAGCAGATCGGCTCCAACACGGGCACCTACGGCGTGCCTGAATTCGGAACCAAGTTCGTGCGCCAGATGCTGGAGGAGACCAAGCCGACGACGATGGACGAGCTCATCCGTATCTCCGGCCTGTCCCACGGCACGGACGTGTGGATCGGCAACGCGCAGGAGATCGTCAAAAACGGCATCGCGCCGTTCTCCTCGTGCATCTGCACCCGAGACGACATCATGAACGCGCTGATGGACTACGGCGTGGAGCCGAAGATGGCGTTTGACACGATGGAGTTCGTGCGCAAGGGCAAGGGCCTCAAACCGGAGATGGAGCAGGCGATGATCGACCACAACGTGCCGCAGTGGTTCATCGACTCGTGCAAGAAGATCAAGTACATGTTCCCCAAGGGGCACGCCGTGGCCTACGTCACCATGTCCCTGCGCGTGGCCTGGTACAAGGTGTACCGGCCGGCCGCCTACTACTGCGCATACTACACCGTGCGCGCGGACGGCTTTGACGCGAGCATCCTGTGCGGGTCGCTGGAGTCCATCCGCGCGCGCTACAAGGAGATGGAGGAAAACAGCAAGGACCTGAGCCAGAAGGACAAGGACCTGATGATCATCATGGAGCTGGTTATCGAGATGCTCTGCCGCGGAATCAAGCTGGCGCCGGTGGATCTTGAGAAGAGCGACGCGACGAAGTTCCAGGTGGTCTCCGATACCCTCATCCGCGTGCCGTTCAACGCGCTGCCGGGTCTGGGCGAGGCGGCGGCGCAGGCGATCGTGGAGGCGCGGGATCAGTCCCCGTTCATCTCCGTGGAGGATCTGCGCAACCGCGGCAAGGCCTCCCAGGCGGTCATCGACATGCTGCGCGAGATGGGCTGCTTAAGCGGCCTGCCGGAAACCAACCAGACGACGCTGTTTTCCTTCTGATTTTCCGGCGGAACAGGCCTGTTTTTGAACGGAATCTGCCTGAATTTTGCCGGAATAGCTGATAAAACGTGCACAGAGGGTTGTATTTTTGAAAAAGCGGTGATATAATAACCGCATAGGATTTGTTTTTGCGGCGTACTGCGCCTGCAGTTTGGATGGAAAGAGTGGGAGAGATGCCCACTCTTTCTGTTGACTGCGACTAATTTGTGGGAGTGTGTGAATGGCACAAAGCGATCTGACCCGCGTTGTCGAGCCCGCCTGCCGCAGGCTTGCCCAGGAGCAGCAGGTGGAGCTGGTGGACGTCGAGCTTGTGCGCGAGGGCGCAAGCCGGTATCTGCGGATCTATATTGACAAACCCGACGGAATTACCTTGAGCGACTGCGAGACGTACCACCGCGCCGTGATGCCTTTGGTTGAGCGCGTGGATTACGATTTCCTTGAGGTATGTTCGCCGGGTATTGATCGTCCTCTGAAAAAGCAGAAGGATTACGACGCGCACGTCGGCGATCCGGTGGAGGTGCATCTGTACCGCCCCGTCGACAAATACCGCCGCTTTGAGGGCGAGCTGCTGGGTCTCTTTGGGGACCAGGTGAAATTGAGAATCGGCGAGGAAGAGAGGAGCTTCGCGCTCAGGGAAATCTCGCTGTGCAAACCCGTGATCGTCATTACCGAGGAGGATCTCGGCGATGAAGCGGCGCTCGAGATGGGCGACGAGGAAGGAGAAGCGTCAGATGATGGACAAGAATGAAAACAAAGAGATGATTGAGGCCGTCGCGCAGCTGGCGAAGGAGAAGAACATCGGCAAGGAAGTGCTCTTCTCCGCCATCGAGGAAGCGCTGAAGAGCGCCTATAAGAACAATTTCAACAAGCAGTACGGCGTCGCGCCGTCCAACGCGAACGTGCGCGTGGAGCTTGACCGCGTGACCGGCGCCGTGCGCCTGTACGCGCGCAAGCAGGTCGAGGAGTGGGTTGTCGACGAGGCGGCCGAGATCTCCATCGAGGACGCGCGCAAGATTCAGCCCAGCTACGAGGAAGGCGACATCGTCGAGGTCGAGGTGACCCCGAACAACTTCCGCCGCGTCGCCGCGCAGACCGCCAAGCAGGTGATCGTGCAGAAGATCCGCGAGGCGGAGCGCGGCAAGATCTACGATGACTTCATTGAGAAGGAGAACGAGATCCTCACCGCGATCGTGCACAGCGTCGATCCGGAGACCAGGACCGTGTATGTGGAGCTGGGCAAGACCGAGGGCGCGCTGGAGGCCTCCCAGCAGATGGCCGCCGACGTCTATACGCCGGGCGAGCGTTTCAAGGTCTACCTGCTGGAGGTTGTCGCCGACCGCCGTCTGGCCCGTCCGGGCGCGAAGTACGGCCCGCAGGTGAGCGTCAGCCGCATCCATCCGGGTCTGGTCAAGCGCCTGTTCGAGTTGGAGGTGCCGGAGATCCAGAGCGGCATCGTGCAGATCAAGTCCATCGCGCGCGAGGCCGGTTCCCGCACGAAGATGGCCGTCTACTCCAGCGATCCGATGATCGATCCGGTCGGCTCCTGCGTGGGCCCGCGCGGCCAGCGCGTGGACCGCGTGGTCACCGAGCTGCGCGGCGAGAAGATCGACATCATCAAGTGGTCCGCCGACCCGGCAGAGTTCGTGGCCAACGCGCTCAATCCGGCGCACGTCGTGAGCGTGTTTGTCAACGAGAAGGAGAAGGCGTGCCGCGTCGTCGTGCCGGACAATCAGCTCTCCCTGGCCATCGGCAAGGAAGGCCAAAACGCGCGCCTGGCGGCCCGCCTGACCGGATGGAAGATCGACATCAAGAGCCAGAGCCAGGTCGACGAGCTGATGCTGGAGCAGGATGAAGCTGCCGCCGAGGACAGCCTGGACGTCTGATACGGGGTGAGCGCGGATGAAAACACGCAAGATTCCCATGCGCATGTGCGTGGGCTGCCGCGAGATGAAGGAAAAGCGCAGCCTGCTGCGCGTCGTCAAGTCCCCTGAGGGAGCGATCAGCTTCGACCGGGTGGGCAAGGCGCCGGGCCGCGGCGCATATGTTTGCAAATCGAAGGCATGCTTGGAGAGGGCGGTCAAGGCGCGTCAGCTTGAGCGGGCACTGGAGACCCGCATCGACGAGGCGGTCTTCGCCCAGCTGATGGAGGAAATCGATGCCGATTGAGCGCGATGCGTTTTACTCGATGCTGGGCATCGCCAGGCGTGCCGGCGTACTGACGCTGGGCACGGACGGCGTGCTGAGCGCGATTGCGTCCGGCGGCGCGGCCGTGGTGCTCCTGGATGCGGCAGCCTCGGAAAACACGAAGAAGAAATTCCGCGATTCCTGCGCGTTCTACGGCGCCCCGCTGTTTGAGACCGCGCCGGAAAGACTGGGCCTGGCCATCGGCAAGCCGGGCCGCATGTGCGCGGCGGTCGCAAAGGGAACGCTTGGCGACAAGCTGCACGCGCTGGCGCAGCAGGGCTGAGCCGGACATGGGAAGGGCAACAACAATACTTTACAGATATGAAGCGTAATGACGCAATTTGCGGGGGTGCAAGGGCAGAATGTCCAAGATGAAGGTTCAAGATGCAACAAAGGAACTGAGCCGCAGGGCGGCGAAGCTGCTTGGCGACGTGGGAAGCGTTCGCGCGCAGGCGGAGAAGACGCTTGCCGAGCTGCGCAAGATCGAGAGCGGTTTTGTGCAGCGCGAGGAAGCGGAGCGCGAGGAGAAGCGTCGTGAGGAGCAGCAGAGAGCGCTGAGCGCGCAGAGCAAGGCCTGGACGATGCCCGACGATGTGCCGCCGGCAGAGGAAAAGAAGGAAGAAGAGAAGAAGGAAGCGCCTCAGGCTGCTGAAAAGCCGGCTCAGGAGGAGCGCGCGCCGCGCGCCGCGCAGGCCGCGCCGGCTCCGCAGACTGCACAGGCTCCGCAGGGACAGCGCCCGATGGGCAACGGCCCGCGTCCGGTGCGCGAGGGCGGCAATTTCCAGCCGCGTACGCCGGGCCAGAACGGTCCGCGTCCGATGCGCGAGGGCGGCAATTTCCAGCCGCGCACGCCGGGCCAGAGCGGCCCGCGTCCGGGCAGTCGTGAGGGCGGCAGCTTCCAGCCGCGTCCGCAGGGACAGGGCGCCGCGCAGGGCCGCCCGTTCAATCCGAACGGTCCGCGTCCGCAGGGCCAGGGAGCGCCGCGTCCGATGGGCGCGCAGGGCGGCGCAGGCCGTCCGATGGGCGCCGGCCGTCCCGCAGGCAGCCGCGGCCCGAAGGGTCCGGAGCTCATGCCGACCGTGGAGAAGGAGCGCGTCTCCAACTACGATCCCAACAAGAAGCTCCGCCAGCGTCAGCATGATCCGGAGCATCAGAATGTCAAGAACCGCAAGCAGCTTGCCCGCGAAACCGGCTACGGCGTGGACGACGATGTGATGCGCGGCGGCCGCAGGAAGAAGGGCAAGCAGCTTTCTGCGCAGCAGATGATGGCGCCGATCAAGATCGAGACCGCCTACATGACGGCTGAGACGATCACCGTTCGTGACCTGACCGAGCGCATCGGCAAGCCGGCCGGCGAGATCATCAAGAAGCTGATGCTGCTGGGCATCATGGCGACGATCAACCAGGAGCTCGACTACGACACCGCGTCGCTGGTCGCCTCCGAGTTCGGCGTGACGCTGGAAATGAAGCTTGACAAGACCGCCGAGGACGCGCTCTCCGCCGAGAACGTGGAGGACGCCGAGGAGGACCTCATCACCCGTCCGCCGGTCGTCACCATCATGGGCCACGTCGATCACGGCAAGACCTCGCTGCTGGACTACATCCGCAAGACCAAGGTGACCGCGGGCGAGGCGGGCGGCATCACGCAGCACATCGGCGCGTACACCGCCAGTGTCGACGGCCGTCAGATTACCTTCCTGGATACGCCGGGCCACGAGGCGTTCACCGCCATGCGCGCGCGCGGCACCCAGGCGACCGATATCGCCATCCTGGTCGTCGCGGCGGACGACGGCGTCATGCCGCAGACCGTTGAGTCCATCAACCACGCCAAGGCGGCGAAGTGCCCGGTCATCGTGGCGATCAACAAGATCGACAAGCCGGCGGCCGATCCGGACGCGGTGAAGCAGGAGCTGACCCGCTACGAGCTGGTGCCGGAGGAGTGGGGCGGCGACACCATCATGGTGCCGGTGTCCGCGAAGACCGGCGAGGGCGTTGACGAGCTGCTGGAGAACGTCCTGCTGCTGGCCGACGTGCTGGAGCTGAAGGCGAACCCGGACCGCAAGGCTCGCGGCGTCATCATTGAGGCGAAGCTGGATCACTCCCGCGGCGCCGTGGCGACCGCGCTGGTGCAGAACGGCACGCTTCATGTGGGCGACATGGTCGTGGCGGGCAACGCCTATGGCCGCGTCCGCGCGATGATTTCTTCCCGCGGCGAACGCGTGAAGACCGCGCTGCCGTCCACCCCGGTGGAAATCATCGGCTTTGGCGGCGTGCCGGAGGCCGGCGACGAGTTCATGGCGGTGGCCGACGAGAAGCTGGCGCGCCAGGTCGTCGAGGAGCGCGCGGCGAAGGCCCGTGCCTCCATGGTCAAGAACAGCTCCGCCTCCACGCTCGAGGAGCTTTACAGCAAGCTCGAGGAGGGCGAGGTCAAGGACCTGAACATCATCATCAAGGCCGACGTGCAGGGCTCCGTCGAGGCGGTCAAGCAGTCGCTTGAAAAGCTCTCCAACAAGGAGGTCCGCGTCCGCACGATCCACAGCGGCGTCGGCGCGGTCACCGAGAACGACGTCATGCTCGCCGGCATCGACGGCGCGATCATCATCGGCTTCAACGTTCGTCCGGACGCGAAGGCGCGCGAGGCCGCGAATCGCGACGGCATCGATATCCGCTACTACCGCGTCATCTATCAGGCGATCGAGGACATCGAGAAGGCCATGAAGGGCCTGCTCGCGCCGGAGTTCCGCGAGAACGTGCTCGGCCACGCCGAGGTGCGCAATGTATTCAAGATCACGAACGTGGGCATCGTCGCCGGCTCCTATGTCACCGACGGTCTCATCCAGCGCAACGCGCAGGTTCGCCTGCTGCGCGACAACATCGTCGTCTACGAGGGCAAGATCACGTCCCTGCAGCGCTTCAAGGACGCCGTCAAGGAAGTCAAGGAAGGCTACGAGTGCGGCGTGTGCCTGGAGAACTACACCGACATCAAGGAAGGCGACGTCATCGAGTGCTTTGTCATGGAAGAGATTCCGCGCTGAGCACAGGGTTAACAAGCTTTTGAGGTAATCGACTGTGGCAAAACAGCAGCAGTATGAGCGCACGGACCGCATTGCGTCGGAGATCATGCGTGAGGCGGAGCGGATCATCCGTGAGGATGTATCCGATCCCCGCACGGACTGCATGTTCTCCATCACGCATGTGGACGTGACGCGCGATCTTCGCTATGCGAAGGTCTATGTCAGCGTTTATGAAGAGGAAAAGCGCGAGCCGATGATGAAGGCGCTCAAAAGCGCGGCGGGCTTTATCCGCCACAACATCGGCCGCAGGGTGCAGCTTCGCTATACGCCGGAGCTCCTCTTCGAGCTCGATACGACGATTGAGTACGGCGTGCACATTGCAAGCCTGATCAATCAGGTGAGAAAGACGGAGGGCAGTCGGTCCGATGAGGAATGATCTTCAGGATTGGCTTTGTCTGGCGCGCAAGGCGAAGCGTATGGCGCTCATTGCTCACGTGTCCCCGGACGGGGACACCGTGGGCGCGACGCTGGCGCTGCGCCTTGCTTTTTTGTCGCTCGGCAAAGCGGTGGACGTCGTCTGCGACGGTGAGGTGGACGCGAGCTTTTCCTATCTGCCGGGACACGATGCGTTTCTGAAACCGGAACAGACGGACGGTCTGTATGATACGGCGGTCGCGGTGGACGTGAGCGACCGCAGGCTGCTGGGCAGGGCGGAGACGATCTTTGACAGCGCGGCGGTGCGCCTGGTGATCGACCATCATGCGACGAATCCGGCCTATGGCGACTGCAACTACATCCGCGGAGACGAGTGCGCCTGCTGCGTGCTGGCGTACGAGGCCATCCTGGGCCTGGGCGTGGGGGTGACGCTTGACATGGGCACCTGCCTGATGACGGGCATGTCCACGGACACCGGCCACTTCATGTATCCGTACACCACGCCGCTGGCGTTTGAGGTGGCGGGCAAGCTGCGCGCGCTGGGCGTGGACGTGTCCTATATCACGCGCGTGCTGTACCGCACGCAGTCCCGGATCAGTGTGAATCTGACGCGCATCGCGTATCAGAAGCTGCGATTTGAGCTGGATGGTCAGGTCGGCGTGATCGAGCTGACGCGGCAGAACATCGAGGAAGCCGGCGCAACGGTAAATCAGACCGGCGGTCTGGTCAACCGCGCGCTGGAGATCGAGGGCGTGCGCATGGCGATTCTGGCGACGGAGCGCGAGGACGGCGTGAAGCTGAGCCTGCGCGCGGTGGAGCCGGATACGGTCAGTGACATCGCCAAACAGTTCGGCGGCGGCGGCCATGCGCAGGCTGCGGGTGTCACCATGCAGCTGCCGATGAAGGACGCGGTTTCCGCCGTCCTCGCGGCGATGTCTGCCAAGCTCAGATAAACCGCGCGAAGCGAAGAAGGGGTCCGGGCGGCAGACCGGCGTAACCCCGTTGATGGGAGGGACAGCATGAACGGATTCCTCTGCGTGCTCAAGCCGCCGGGCATGACGTCGAGCGACGTCGTCGTCCGCGTTCGCCGCAGGCTGCCCAAGGGCACGAAGGTCGGCCATGCCGGCACGCTCGATCCCGAGGCGGCGGGCGTGCTGCCGCTGATGATCGGCAAGGCGTCCAGGCTGTTTGACTATCTGGTTGAAAAGGAAAAGGTCTATATCGCCGAGCTGAAGCCCGGCTATGCGACCGATACGCAGGACGCGCACGGAAGCATCGTTGCGGGCAGCGGCGAGACGGCGAGCCTTGAGCAGCTTGAGGCCGTGCTGCCTCAGTTTCTTGGGGAAATCATGCAGACGCCGCCGATGTTCTCCGCGCTCAAGCGCGACGGGCAGAAGCTGTGCGACCTCGCGCGAAAGGGCGTGGAGATCGAGCTTGAGGCGAGGCCCACACAGGTGCATGCCATCGATGTGCTGCATGTGCTCCCGCAAGGCGGCTTCATGCTGCGCGTGCGCTGCGGCAAGGGCACCTATATCCGCACGCTGTGCCACGATATCGGCAGGGCGATGGGCACGCAGGCGCATATGGGCCTGCTGCTGCGCACGAAAACCGGCATGTTCAGCCTGGACGATGCGCACACCATGGAAGAGATTGAGAACAGCGCCGACCTTTCGCCAATGCTGGTGGCGATGGACCGGCCGCTCGGCCATGTGCCGCGCGTGGACGTCGCGCCGTGGGCGGAGCGCTTTGTGCGCAACGGCAACGCGCTGACCCCCAAAGAGCTGCGCGGCGAAATCCCGGAGGAACAGCCGGTCCGCCTGTACCTGAATGACCGGTTCGCCGGTATCGGCCGGATGCGCGGCGGACAGATGAAATTTGACGCAATGCTTCTGGAGTAAGTAGAGATGAAACTGCTAACACATGAGCGGCAATGGCGCGGCGGGGAAACCGTCGTCGCGTTCGGCATGTTCGACGGTGTGCATGAGGGCCACGCGAGGCTGATGCGCACAGCGAACGAGCTGGCCGCGCTGCACGATCTGACGAGCGTGGTATACACATTCTCCTCGCATCCGATGGCGACGTTCGCACCGGACCGCGTGCCGCCGCAGCTGGAGACGCGCTCGGAAAAGGTGCGCACGATTGCGCAGCTGGGCGTGGACGTGGCGGTGCTGCGGCCGTTTGACCGGGCGTACGCCGCGCTGTCGCCGGAGGAATTCGTGCGCTCGTTTGCCGAGGCGCTGCATCCGCGGCACGTCGTCATCGGGTTCAACTACTCGTTCGGGTGCAAGGGCGCGGGCAAGGCGGAGGACATGATCCGCCTGGGCAAGGCATTCGGCTTTGAGACGCACGTCGTGCCCGAGGTGCAGATTGACGGCCTTCCGGTGTCCTCCACGCGCATCCGCGCAGCTGTGGGCGAGGGCGACATGGAGGAGGCGGAAAAGCTGCTCGGACGACCCTACGCGCTGTGCGGCGTGGTGGAGCACGGCAAGCAGCTGGGCCGCAGGCTCGACTTCCCGACGGCAAACCTGCGCTGGGACAGGAGCAAGGCGCTGCCGCCCAAGGGCGTGTACGCCGCGCTGGCGTTCGTGCGCGGAACGTGGTACATGGCCGCGGTGAACATCGGCGAGCACCCGACCGCGCCGGGCGGCAGGATGACCGTGGAGGCCAACCTGATCGGCTATGAGGGCGGGGAGTTCTACGGCTGCCACATGCGGCTGCTGCTGTGCAGACGGCTGCGCGCGGAGAAGAAGTTTGACAGCCTTGAGGCGCTGCGCGAGGAGGTCATGCGCAACCGGATGCAGACGGTCGCCTACTTCCAGGAGAAGGCGACCGAGGCATAAAAAGCGCGGAATAGCTCAAAATATTTGCAAAAAAACACGGAAGCGCTGTTTACAAAGCGGTGCTTCCGTGTTACAATATCCTTCGGTCTGAACCGTCGGCGCAGTTTGGCGATTCTCCGAACGCTCTACTATGCCGGCGGCGATTGGCAAAATATTTTCAGGAGGTCTTTATCCATGGATAAGGCAATGAAGGAAGCTATCATCAAGGAATATGCCCGTCACGAGGGCGACACCGGCTCCCCCGAGGTGCAGATCGCGCTGCTGACCGCCCGCATCAATCACCTCAACGCGCATCTGAAGGACCATGCGAAGGATCACCACTCTCATCGTGGTCTGCTGCTGATGGTCGGTCAGCGCCGCAGCATGCTGGAGTACCTCAAGCGCATCGACATCGAGCGCTATCGTACGCTGGTTGCGAAGCTGGGTCTGCGCAAGTAATCGCGCAAAGTATTCCGGGCTTTGTTCAAAAGGGCTTTGTCCCAGATGGCGTCGTTTGGGAGCTTGGTCTTCCAAACGGCGTTTTTTTGAGCGCGAGGGTTCGCGTCTCAAGGTGTGTTGGCAGGTGTAGGTAATTGAAAGGAGATTCCAAAGTGTACAAGGTGTATACCACTGAGCTGGCCGGCCGCAAGCTGTCCCTGGAGTTTGGCAAGTACTGCGGTCAGGCGAACGGCTCCGTGATCGTCCGCCTGGGCGACACGGTCGTCATGGTCAATGCGACCGCCGCCGAGAAGCCGCGCGAGGGTCAGGATTTCTTCCCGCTGAGCGTGGATTTTGAAGAGAAGATGTATGCCGTGGGCAAGCTGCCGGGCGGCTTCATCAAGCGCGAGGGCCGTCCTTCCGAGAAGGCGACGCTGACCTCCCGCCTGATCGACCGTCCGCTGCGCCCGCTGTTCAACAAGGGCATCCGCAACGACGTGCAGGTCGTGGCGACCGTGCTGTCCGTCGAGCAGGACGTGACGCCGGACATCCCGGCCATGATCGGCGCCTCTGCGGCGCTGGCCGTTTCCGATATCCCGTGGGCCGGCCCGATTGCCGGCGTGAACGTCGGCCTGGTCGACGGTGAGGTCGTCATCAACCCGACCGTCGCCCAGCGCGAGGTTTCCAAGCTCAACCTGACCGTTGCCGGCACCGACGAGGCTGTGCTGATGGTGGAGGCTGGCGCGAAGGAGATCAGCGAGGAGGACATGCTCCGCGCCATCCTGACCGGCCACGAGGAGATCAAGAAGATCGTCGCCTTCCAGAAGGAGATCGTTGCCGAGATCGGCAAGGAGAAGCGCGAGTTCCCGGTCTTTGAGACCGGCGAGGACGTGAAGGAAGTCGTCCGCGCGGATTTCCTGGGCCGCATCGAGTGGGCGTTTGAGGCGTTTGACCGCCACGAGCGCAGCGACCGCGAGAAGGTCGTGGAAACCGAGGCGCACGAGAAGTACGCCGAGCGCTTCGAGGGCCGCATGGGCGAGGTCGACGATGCGCTGTACTACCTCAAGAAGGAAGTCATGCGCCGCAAGATCATCGAGCAGGGCGTGCGCCCGGACGGCCGCACCCTGACCCAGATCCGCCCGATCTGGTGCGAGGCCGGCGTGCTGCCGCGCACCCACGGTTCCGGCGTGTTCACCCGCGGCGAGACCCAGGTCATGTCCATCGCGACCCTGGCGCCGGTGTCCGAGGCGCAGGTCATCGAGGGCCTGGGCGTGGAGACCAGCGAGCGCTACATGCACAACTACAACTTCCCGCCGTACTCCACCGGTGAGGCGGGCCGCCTCAAGAGCCCGGGCCGCCGCGAGATCGGCCACGGTGCGCTGGCCAAGCGCGCGCTGGAGCCGGTGATCCCGCCGGTTGACGAGTTCCCGTACGCGATCCGCGTCGTATCCGAGGTGCTTTCCTCCAACGGTTCTACCTCCCAGGCCTCCGTTTGTGGCTCCACGCTGGCGCTGATGGACGCGGGCGTGCCGATCAAGGCGCCGGTTGCCGGCGTGGCAATGGGCCTGATCAAGGACGTGGAGAGCGGCAAGGTCGCTGTGCTGACCGATATCCAGGGCCTGGAGGACTTCCTGGGCGATATGGACTTCAAGGTCGCGGGCACCATGAACGGCATCACCGCGATCCAGATGGACATCAAGATCAAGGGCATCGACGAGGCGATCCTGCGCCAGGCGCTGTCCCAGGCGCTCGACGGCCGCCTGTTCATCCTGGGCAAGATGCTGGAGACCCTGCCGCAGCCGCGCGCCGAGCTGTCTCCGTACGCCCCGAAGATCGTCAGCTTCATGATCAACCCGGAGAAGATCGCCGAGGTCATCGGCCCGCGCGGCAAGATGATCAACAAGATCATCGAGGAGACCGGCGTGAAGATCGACATCGAGGACGATGGCAGCGTCTTTATCGCCACCAGCGATGCACAGGCCGCCGCAAAGGCGCGCCGCCTGATCGAGGGCATTGCCAAGGACGTCGAGGTCGGCGAGGTGTACACGGGCAAGGTCGTGCGCATGATGAACTTCGGCGTGTTCGTCGAGCTGCTGCCGGGCAAGGACGGCATGATCCACATTTCCAAGCTGGCCAAGGGCCGTGTGGAGAAGTGCGAGGACGTCGTCAAGATCGGCGATGAGCTCGAGGTCAAGGTCGTGGAGATCGACTCCCAGGGCCGCGTGAACCTCATCCGCAACGACATCGAGTACGACAACACGGAGATGCCGCGCCGCAGCGCCCCGGGCCAGCGCCCGCCGCGCCGTGACGCCAACCGCCGCTGATCCGCAACGGTAAGACGCGTAAGTCAACAAGATCCGGGCTGGCTGTGAGCTGAAAGGCTCGCGGTCAGCCTTTTTGCATAGCATCAATCCAATCCAAACAGAATAGGAGAAACCATGAACGGAGGGTATCAGCGCATGTGCGAGGAGTTTGTCCTGTCAAATGGCGTGCGCGTGGTGGCAGAGTACATCCCGCACTTCCCGTCGGTGAGCGTGGGCCTGTGGATCGGCGCGGGCTCCATGTACGAGACGAAGGAGGAGAGCGGCCTGTCCCACTTTGTAGAGCACATGCTTTTCAAGAGCACGAAGAATCGCACGACGAAGGAAATCGCCGTGGAGATGGACGCCATCGGCGGCCAGGTGAACGCGTTCACGGCAAAGGACTGCACCTGCTATTATGCGAAGGTCATTGCCGAGCATCTGGAGCGCGCGATGAGCCTGCTGTCTGATCTGCTGCTGAATGCGAAGATGGACGAGGCGGAGTTTGAAAAGGAGCGCGGCGTCATTCTCGAGGAGATCGCCATGTGCGAGGACACGCCGGAGGACCTGGTGTACGATCTGCTTGCGGAGGCGTACTTCGGCGATCATCCGCTGGCGCGCCCGATCCTGGGCACGCAGGAGCAGATTGCGTCCGTCTCGCGCGAGGCGCTCATCGCGTTCCGCCAAAAGCACTACCGCCCGGACAATACCGTGCTTGCCATCGCTGGGCAGTTCGATCTGGAAGCGTTCAAGGCCATGGCCGAGCGCGATCTGGGCGCCTGGCAGGCGACGGGCCATACGGAGGAGCCTGAGGCGGTGGACGGCTGCGACGGGAGGCTCCTGTGCAGGAAGAAGGATATCGAGCAGGTGCATATCTGCCTGGCGTATCCGGGCGTGGCACAGGATGACGACGATCTGTATCCGCTGTCGGTGCTCAATAACCTCTTTGGCGGCGGGATGTCATCGCGTCTCTTCCAGCATATCCGCGAGGAGATGGGCGCGGCGTATTCTGTGTACAGCTATCCGTCTTCCTATGCGAACTGCGGCACGATGACCATCTATGCCGGTACGTCGCCGGAACTGGCCCAGCCGGTCATCGACGCGCTGCATGACGAAATCGCAAAGCTGCTGGACGGCGGCATCACCGACGAGGAGTTCACCATGGCGAAGGACCAGCTCAAGGTCTCCTATGTGCTGGGACTGGAGAGCAGCTCCTCGCGCATGTCCTCCATCGGCCGCAGCAAGCTGCTGCGCGGCAGGGCAATCGACCCGCAGGACGTGGTCCGGAAAATCGAGGCCGTGACCCGTGCAGACGTGGAACGCGTGATCAAGCGCATCTTCACGCAGACCTGCGCAGGCTCTGTGGTCGGCAGAGACGTCGACAAGCTGAAGGTACTGTAAACTGGCACAATTCTCCTTCGGTCAGACTGTACAATTTGACATGATTCGACAAATCGTGTACAATAAGGACAGAAAGACCGAAAGGAGGAGCCTGCTCATGCAGGAGAGTAAAGAGGTTACATTTGCTCCATGGCTGAACATGGAGATGATTGAAGAATTCAAGGATAATGCAAAGGACTATGCGCGGCTGATGAGCTACTACACCGCCGCGATGATGGAGATTGAGACCAAGTTCAAGGTGCTCAACATCGAGTTCAATAGAGGATACGACAGGAATCCCATCGAGAACATCAAGACCCGCCTGAAATCTCCGCAGAGCATCGTGGAAAAGATGCAGCGCATCGGAAAGCCGGCGACGGTAGAGTCCATCGAGAGGGAGCTTTCCGATGTCGCGGGCGTCAGGGTCATCTGTTCGTTTGTGGATGACATCTACAAGCTGGCCGACATGCTGGCACTGCAGGATGATATCTGTGTCCTGCGGGTCAAGGATTACATCAAGAATCCCAAGCCCAGCGGGTACCGCAGCCTGCACATGATCGTGGAGGTGCCCATTTTCCTGTCCAAGGAGAAGCGCTACATGCGTGTGGAGGTACAGCTGCGCACGATTGCGATGGATTTCTGGGCGAGCCTGGAGCACAAGCTGCGCTACAAGAAGGATATTCCCCAGGAGCATGCCAAGCAGATTGCCGAGCAGCTGGTGCAGTGCGCACAGACCGTCAGTGAAACCGATCAGAAGATGCTGTCCATCCGCCGGCAGATCGAGGGGCACTATCCAAAGGTGCATTGAGCTGCGGAAAACGATCCCTGTGTTTCTTTGCCGCCGGTCTTTGCAGGCGGCTTTTTCTTGCTCATTTCATGCCCGTATGCTATAATCGGGGACAGAAAAGCGATGGGAGAAAGCATATGAGCAGATTACCGAAGGTTGTTGCTGTAGTGGGCACGAACGCGTCCGGCAAGAGCGCGCTGGGCATTGCACTGGCGAAGAAATACGACGCGGAGATCATCTCGGCGGATTCTCGCCAGGTGTTCCGCGGCCTCGATCTGGGCAGCGGCAAGGTCACGCCCGAGGAGACGCAGGGCGTGCCGCACCACCTGATCGACGTGCGCGAGCCCAACGAATTCTTCTCCATGGCGGATTTCCAGCGCATGGCCTATCAGGCGATCGACGATATCCGCGGCAGGGGGCGTCTTCCGATGATTGTGGGCGGCACGGGCCTGTACGTCGATTCGGTGCTCGACGGGTATCTGCTCTCGGACAAGGAGCCGGATCTCGCCTACCGTGCGGAACTGGAAAAGCTGACCACGCCGCAGCTGTACGACATGCTCCTTGAATTGAAGCCCGATGTGCAGGTGGAGAAGAACAACCGAAACCGCGTCATGCGCATCATCGAGCGCATCCATGACGGCGACGACGCGACGCCAGGCAAGCAGGCGAGGTTTGAAAGCCTGCGCCTGGGCGTGAGCTGGCCGCGCGAGGTGCTGGGCCGGCGCATCGACGAGCGCCTTGAGCGCCGCCTTGAGCAGGGCATGATTGAAGAGGTGCAGCGCCTGATGGACGAGGGCGCGACGACGGAGTTCCTGCTGGGCCTGGGCCTGGAGTACAGGTTCATCACGCAGTACCTGATCGGCGAAATCCCCGACAGACAGGTGATGCTCGACAAGCTGGCGATCGCCATCAAGCAGTTTGCCAAGCGCCAGATGACCTGGTTCCGCCGCAACCCGGAGATCGTGTGGCTGGACATGTCCGGCGATGCCTTCGATCAGGCATGCACGGCGGTGGATGCGTTCCTGAAAGATGAATGAGCACACAAAAACGCCCATGCATTGAACTGAAAGCATGGGCGTTTTCTGTGCTTACCGGATTCTTTCAACGGTCCATACGCTGCCGTCCGTCGCCAGGCGAAGCTGCTGGTTGCCGGTGAGCAGGGTTGAAATCCCGTTTTCTTTCATCTGCGTGAGGCCGTCCGTCTTCGACTGACCGCAGGTGCAGATGGCCAGACTGGGGGAGAGCATGTCAAGGAAATCCTCCTGCAGCGGCTCATAGCCGTGATGCGGGTACTTGAGGATATCGGTCTTCAGGTCGAGATGGGCCGCGTCCCCGGCCAGCAGCGTCTGCGCGGCGGCCTGGATGTCACCGGCGAAGAAGATGCGGCGCTTGCCGTACTCGATCATGAGCAGAACGGACTTGTTGTTCACGCGGGGCAGCTGCTCGTCCGTGCGCTGGTACACGGTGATGCGCGCGTCGCCGAAGGCAATCGTGTCGCCGCTGTGCACCTGGCGCAGCGGAATGCCCATCTCGTGCAGCGCGTCGTAGACCTTGAAGCGCACGTCGTCGCCGGAGGGATAGTCCTCCGGAAAGCCCAGCAGGAATTCCCCGGCGGGAATGTCCCTGAGCACATGGTTGAAGCCGCCGATGTGATCCGCGTCCGGGTGGGAGTTGAGCGCGTAGGTGAGCGAGGTGACGTTCAGGTCATCCAGCAGCGCTTTGACCTCCCGCCACTGGGTGCCGCCGCAGTCGATGAGCATCGTGTACTCGCCGCAGCGCACGAGCGCCGCATCGCAGCCGTAGACCTGGGGAAAGAAGACCTCCAGCAGCTGGGCGTCCTGCGCAAAGGCGAAGTCCGCGTTCTCGCCGCGCGTCATATCGATGATGATCGGTTCTTCTGCGCAGGCCGCGCAGGCGGCGAGCAGCAGCATCAGGCAAAGCGCCAGAATTCTCTTCATACGGGTGTCGCTCCTTTGGCGTCAGCAGTCGTGCGCGCCCGGCCTGGTGAAACGCGCAGGCGCCGAATGGTAAAATACGCCGCGGCGGACAAATTTCCTGCGCAGGTCAGTCGGAAAAAGAAGGAAAACGGCTGTTTCTCATGAATTAATTAGCGATTCGCCGAAGGGGAAACGCGGCGGAAGGGAGGAATAAGATGGAAAAAAACAAAAGCAAAAAACCGGAACTAATCAAGAAAACCGATTTGCAGACCATGCGCGACAACTACCAGCAGGCGGCGCTGCGCAAGGAAAAGCTGTATGTGCTGCTGGATATGCTGGAAACGCAGCAGCTTTCGCCTGAGGAGCACGAGCGCGTCTATGAGCAGGCTGAAAAGCATATTCAGGAGCTGAAAGAGGAACGCGAGCAGATGATCCTCTACATGGCGGAGGAGACGGTGTTCCTGGATGAGGCGGAGACGCGCCTCAAGGAGATCATGCGCGTGACGAGAAAGCGCGAGAAGCGGCACATCGTCAGCCCCGCGCCGACCAATGCGCAGATCGACGCGGCGGAAAGGAAGCTGCGTCACTTCGCGCAGGGCGCCTCGTTCTACAAGCTGTTCTGGGTGTTCTTCATCGGCTGCTTTGCCGGCGTGATCGTGGAGCGCCTGTGGTGCTTTATTCGCACGGGCACGATCGAGCCGCGCGTCGGCCTGATCTACGGCCCGCTCAATCCGGTGTACGGCATCGGCGCGCTGGCGCTGACCTGGGCGCTGTATCCGCTGCGCAACCGCTCGAAGCTGCTGTCCTTCATCGGCGGCATGATCATCGGCAGCGTGGTGGAATACGGGTGCTCGTTTGTGCAGGAGATGCTCACGGGCTCCACGTCCTGGGACTACTCGAACCAGCCGTTCAACCTGAACGGACGCATCTGTCTGTTGTACTCGGTCTATTGGGGCTTCCTGGGTGTGCTGTGGATCAAGGAGCTGTACCCGCGCATGGCAAAGGGCATCCTCAAGATTCCCAACCGGGTCGGCAAGCCGCTGACGATTGCGTTGCTCGTGTTCATGATTTTCGACTGCGTGATGTCCGGACTCAGCGTG
The DNA here is from genome assembly GCA_004557905.1 of Clostridiales bacterium. GTDB lineage: Bacteria > Bacillota > Clostridia > Christensenellales > Aristaeellaceae > Ventricola. The sequence goes on from SFFH01000006.1 coordinate 54,472, forward strand.
CTGCGCTGGGTGGAGCGCCGCGCAGGCGAGCCGGCTAGCAACGGCGTCGAGGCGTACTTTGACGAGCACTATCCCGACGAACGGATGCAGGCGATCTATTCCAACCTCGTCTTCTCGGAAGAATAAAGTTTTTAGGAAAAAAAGGAAAATCAGCGGCAAGAAACGAAAGACATTCTTCGTCTAGTGTGTAAAGAACACGGAAAGGAAGACGGAGAATGAAAAAGATTCTGGCGCTGATTTTTTGTATGCTGCTTCTGGCGGCGGGCACGGCCCTGGCGGACGGGCAGGGTGAGTGGCTCTACAGCAGGCTCAATGGCTGGATGCAGCTGGCCGCGTATGTAGGAGACTATGACGGTTATGTCGGCGTGGACGGCTGCGGCGGCGTGACATTGTCCGACGAGGTGACGGTGACGGTCATCAGCAAGAGCGCAAGCGTCTGGTCTGAGCCGCGCACAAACAGCAAGAAGCTGTCCTCCGCGGCACATGGCAAGGGGCTCTGGTGCCGGATCGACGACCAGGGCAGGCCGATCCTGCAGAATGGATTCTATGCCGTGGAGGCCGACGGAAGAGACGGATGGATCAACGCGGACTATGTCGTGCTGAACGACCTGGAGATCACGCTGCTGGAGAGCAATGTCCCGGCGTACGTCGCGCCGGACAAGGCCTCCAAAAAGGTCGGCTCGCTGAGCAAGCTGACGAAGTACCGCGTCATCGGCTTCTACGACGATTTCTACATCGTCAACCTGCGCGACGCGGCTGCTGCGTACATCCCCATGAGCGTGCGCCATCGCGACAATACCTTCGACCGGAACTATCACGGAGGCGGCGGCTACCGCAGGGAGGGCACGACGTACGGCAAGACGACGCTGCGCACGGGCCCGGGCAGCCGGTATCCGGAGATGGGCACGCTGAAGGCAGGCGCGACGGTCATGGTGTACGATGTGATCGACGACTGGTATATGGTGGTCGATTCGCAGACGGGCGAGTGGGCGTTCCTCGAGCCGGGCAGCCTGAACGTTCAGCTGTGACCGGTTAACAGCAAAAAAGCGCCGCTTCCGGCTTGGAAGCGGCGCACGCTTACAGCAGCAGGCACAGCACCGGCAGCGTGATCAGCGAGAGCAGCGTGGAGACGAAAACGAGGCAGGAAGCGAACGGTGCGTCGCCGTCGTAGCGCGCGGCGAGGATGGCCGTCGTGGAGCCTGCGGGCATGCCGGAGGCGAGCACCATCACGCCGCGGACCATCGGGTCGATGGGCAGCAGCGAGAGAATCGCGAACACGGCGAGAGGGATAAGCACAAGGCGCACAAGCGTGTACCACCACATCATGCGGTCCTTCAGGTCGATGTGCTCGGCGCCGGCGAGGATGCTGCCGATGACCAGCATGGACAGGCAGGTGGTGGCGCCGCTTGCGCCGGAGAGCGCCTTCTGCAGCGGACCGGGCAGCGAGGGATTGCCGCCGAGCATCAGCACAAAGCCGATCAGCACCGCCACGATGCACGGGTGCGTGGCCAGCTTCTTGAGCACGCTCTTCCCGTCCGTGCGCGTGAACAGGGACAATCCGGCAGACCACATCACCACGCGCTGGGGAATCAGCAGAACGGAGGTCAGCAGCGTGCCCATCGCGCCGTACACGCCGCCGATGATCGGGATGCCCAGAAAGCCGGCATTGGAGCAGACGGTGGCGTAGCGCAGGCAGGCCAGCCGCCCGGGCGACGCGCCGGGATAGAGCACGCGGCTTGAAAGCAGGTAAAACAGCTGCACGCCCAGCGACACGGCGATCATCACGCCGCAGGAGGCGAGGATGCCGACCGTCAGGTCGATCTGGAAGGAGCAGATGATGTTGCACGGCAGGATGAAGTTGATGAGCAGATCGGACAGCGACTTGCGCCCGGCGGGCGTGATCGTGCCGATGCGGGTGAGCACGAAGCCCGCGATGATGTAGAGAAACAGCTGCGCCTGCAGCGCGGCCATGGTTTCAAACGGAGAAGTCGTCATAGGTACCTCACAATGCGGTTGCAGTTGATGCGCCTATTGTATCGCCAAGGAAAAAGGCTGTCAAGAAAACGGCAAAAAAACGCAGAAGATGAAGCTTGCTGTCAGGGCATGCACCTGAGACGGCATAACGAATGGAGAAGCACTCCCGAAATTCATCGAATGAGCGAGGTTAGCGACATGAAAAGATGGCTGAAAGCGATGGGGATTTTGGTCATGCTGCTGTGCATGGCGAGCAGCGCGCTGGCGGCGCAGGGGGAGCTGTCCGTGCACCGGGCGGACGGTGTGGGCGGCGAGGTCTGCATGTGGGAAAAGAGCAACGGCAAAAAATACCTGTTCCTCCCGGCGTATATGCACGATCAGGCGCTTGTGCTTGAATTCAGCGGCATAAGCAGCGTGTTCATCGGCGATATGGAGCTGTCAAACGGCATGGCGGTCGATGCGATTGCGGACGGCGTGACGCTCCGGCTGGGCAAAAACGGCAGCTCCGTCACGGTGATGGAGAGCGCCAACCTGCCTGCCGTGCACATCGCGACGGCCTCCGGCAGCCTTGACCATATCCATGCGAAGAAGGGCAACAAGGAAAAGGGCAGCATGCAGATCGTCTGGCCGGACGGCGGCACCGCCCAGGCGGAGCTCGACGCCATCAAGGGCCACGGCAACGCGACGTTTGTTTATGAGAAGAAATCCTACCAGATCAAGCTGGAGGAAAAGCTGGCGCTTCCGGGCATGAATGAGGGCAAGCGGTATGTGCTGCTGGCCAATCAGCATGAGAACTCGCTGCTGCGCAACCGGATCACCTTTGCGCTGGCCCGCGCGCTGGAGCTGCCGTACACGCCGGAGTGCATGAGCGTTGACCTGTATGTGAACGGGGAATACCGGGGTAGCTATCTGCTGTGCGACAAGGTGACCATCGCCTCCGGCAGCGTGAACATCACCGAGAGCGAGGAGGCGATTAAGGAGGCCAACGAGGCGTACATCGAGCGCGGCGGCGAGCCGGAGGCCTACGGCACAAATGAGTACGAGGTGGGCACCTGCAAGGGCGTGAGCTGGCCCAGGGAACCGGAGGACGTGACCGGCGGCTTCCTGTTTGAGCTGGAGTATAAGGATCGCTACGCGGAGGAAGCCAGCGGCGTGGTGACGCAGCGGGGACAGCCGGTCGTCGTCAAGGAGCCGGAGGAGATGAGCGCCGCGCAGGGAGAATACGCCAGCACGCTGCTGAACAGCTTTGAGCGTGCGATCTTCGCTGCCGACGGCGTGGACAGCGAGACGGGCAGGCACTATACCGAGATCGCGGATTTTGATTCGCTGGTGCGCAAGTACATGATCGAGGAGGTCTGCAAGAATTACGACGGCAACAAGAGCAGCCAGTACTTCTTCAAGGACAGCGATGCGGTCGATCCGCTGCTGTATGCGGGCCCGGTCTGGGATTATGACAGCGCATGGGGCAACTACGCCCGCGAGGGCAGCCTGGGCCCGGCGGAGCCGGAGGGGCTGAGCATCGCCAGGCAGGGCTACGAGTACTCCTGGTGGCCGGCGCTGTACCAGCATCAGGAATTCAGAGACGCGGTGCGCAGCGTGTATGAGAGCGAGCTGCGCCCGCTCCTGCAGGTGCTGACCGGTGCGCGGGAGGCGCAGGCGGACGGCGAGGTGAAGTCCCTTGACGCCTATGCCGACGAGCTGTCGGCCTCGGCGGAAATGAACTTCGTCCGCTGGCGCGTGCTCAACCACGAGACGCGCGCGGTCAAGACCGGCGCAACCTACGCGGAAAACATTTCGTACCTGAAAAACTGGATTGAAGCGCGCATGGCATATCTGGACAAAACCTGGTAAGCAGCAGGAATCGTGCAGATATTCTGGAAATGAAAGAAATCCCCCAAGGAATCGGACGGTTTCTTGGGATTTTTTATGTTTTATGTGTTTTTTTATGAGAAAAAGCGCTTCTGCGCTTGTCACCGGCGAAGAATTATTCTATAATAGATTCTACACTTTTGTAGGATAAAAGAACATTCGAGGATGCGCTGTTTCAGCGCAGGAGGAGCCATGTATAGATTGCTTCTGGTTTCCGACAAGGAGGAGATCCGTTCGCTTTACGAGCACTTCTCCGAGTGGGAAAATCTGGGGTTTGAGCGGCCCGCTGTGGCGTCCAGCGCGCAGGAAGGCATTGCCCTGCTGAGTCACAGCCGGTTTGACGCGGTATCCTCGCTGCTCTCTGTCAGCGAGGGCAAGCAGTTCTTCGCGTATCTTTCCCGCAGGCCGGAGATGCTGGGCATGGAAACCGCGCGTGATGAGGCGCGGCTTCGCCGCGAGATCAGCAGCGCCAGGCGCGCACTGTCCTCCAGGGATGCCGCCCGCCAGATGAAGCAGGTGGACGACTTTACCCGCGTGATGCAGGGCGAATTCTTCTGCGATCTGCTTCGCGGCGCGGCTATGGACGAAAACCGCATCGACGAGCGCATGCGTTCCCTCAAGATGCAGGCGATTGAGGCCTCCCGCCCGGTGGCGACGTCCTCGTTCCGCCTGCCTCAGGGCGATTACTTCCTGGCCGAGGTCTGGCGCTACGGTCGTGAGCGTCTGGAGAACGCGCTGCGCAATATCTTTGAAAACAATGACGAGCATATGTACTTTGTGCTGCTGATCATCAACCCGCATCACATGCGCCTGCTGGGCCTGCCGCGCGAGGAGATGACGAAGGAGGAGGCCTGTGCGCAGATGACCGCGCACCTGAACCGCTGCCAGGCCAGCCTGGAGGCATACTTCGAGCTGACGCTGGACATCAAGCGCATCGTCGGCTACGACAGCCTGTATGCGCTGGGCCGCGAGAATAGCCTGCGCACCGCACACTGAATGCTCCATCGCCCATCAAACGCCTGAAGCCGACGGTTTCAGGTGTTTTTTTGTGCGGGGAAAGCATACGCTTTCACGCATGGGCGGCAGGAAGGGAGGCGTTTCGCTTGGGCAAAGGCGGCATGAGGCGAATCGCGCTTTCCAGCAGCCTGCCGGAGGATGCGCTGACGTCGGGCGCACGCGTGACGATGATCGGCCGCGGATGCGTGTTGGTGGAGGGGCAGCGCGGCGTGGTGGAGCTTGGCGGCGGGCGCATCCGCCTCAAGACGCCGGGCGGCATGCTCAGCGTGCTGGGGCAGGCTCTGGAGCTCAGGGAGCTCTCCGCCGACGCGGCGATGATCGTGGGCGAGCGCATCGAGACGGCGACCTACGCCAGGAGCGACGCGCAGCGGGAGGGGTGAGGCGGCGTGCATGTGACGGTGGAGATCGAGGGGATCAACCTGGAAAAGCTGCTGCGTGCGGCGGCGGAGAGCGGGCTCCTCGTGACAGGCGCGCAGCGCTGCGGCCCGAGAACGATGCGCCTGCGCGTGTACGCGCATCAGATGAAGCGGCTGCGGGCGCTCTGCGCGCGCTTTGGCTGGGAGCTTCGGGAAATCCGTGCGGGCAGCTTGGTGCGCGCGGCAAGGCTTCTGCGCCGCAGGACGATGCTCCTGCCGTCGTTGGCGCTGGGCGCGCTGCTGGTGTGGCTCTCCGGCCAGATGATCCTCTCCGTTCAGATCGACAACGCACAGGAGAACGTCGCGGAGGTGCGTCATGTGCTGGCGGAGGCGGGCGTGCGGCCCGGCAGGCTGAAGGCTGCGTTCTCTTTGGACGACCTGCGCGCGCGCCTGGCGCTGCGTCTGCCGGGGCTGTCGTTTGTCGGGCTGCGCTATGCGGGGAGCACGCTGGTGTGCGACTGCCAGCCCGCTGCCCTCGGCGAGCAGGTGGACGTGCCGGGCGGGGAAATGGACATTGTGGCCGCGCAGCCGGGCATCGTCACGCGCATCTCCGTCTCAAGCGGTACGCCGCAGGTCACGCCGGGACAGGCCGTCTGCAAGGGGCAGGTGCTCATCCGCGGCGTGGAGCGCACGCAGAAGGGGCAGCTGCGCGCCGTGCGGGCGCAGGGACAGGTGAGCGCCCGCGTCTATGCCCAGGGCGAGGCGAAGGTGAGCCTGACGGAGACGACCACGGTGGAGACCGGACAGACGCGCACGCGCGTGACGGTGCATACGCCATGGCATGTGCGCGTGGTGCGCGACGCGCAGCCGTTTGCCTCGCAGGACGTGAGCCGGGAGAAGCAGGTGATCGTGGGCCTGTATCTGCCGCTGTGGCGGGAAATCGAAACCTACGCGCAGACCGAGGTGTTCTCCTCGCCGCGGGACAGGGGCGACGCCGCCTCCATAGCGCAGGGCGCGGCGGAAAAAATTGCAAAAGATCAATGCCCCCGCGACGCGTTGATTCTTGACAAATGGGTAAATTATAGTATGATAGATAATGAGTTCGTGTATGCGACGGTTGTGCTTGAGTATGAGACGGCCATCGCGGGCAGAACAAAGTAAGAAAAACGCAAGGAAATACAGGAGGCATGTGCCTTTGACTCAGGACATGAAGGAGGCTCCGCTCAGCGGGGCCATTCAGAATCTGTTCGGCGCGGGCGACGAAAACGTTCGCCTGCTCGAGCAGCTTCTTGACGTGCGCGTCGCGCTGCGCGGCGGCGAGATCACCGTGGAGGGCGAGAGCGAGCAGGCGGTTGACACGGCGGAGGCGGTGCTTGGCCGGCTGGGCGCGCTCAGCGCCCGCGGGGAGCGGGTGGATACGGCGCTGGTGCAGTACGCCGTGCACCTGGCGAAGACGGACGAGCTGGAGCAGCTTGACACGCTGTTCGGCGAGGTCATCGCCACGACCTTCCGCGGCAGGCCGATCCGCTGCAAGACGCTCGGCCAGCGTGCGTACGTCAGGGCGATCAAAAAGAACACGCTGACGCTGGGCGTCGGTCCGGCGGGCACGGGCAAGACCTATCTGGCGATGGCCATGGCGGTGTCCGCGCTCAAGAGCAAGGACGTGGAGCGTATCGTGCTCACGCGTCCGGCAGTGGAAGCGGGCGAGAAGCTGGGCTTTCTGCCCGGCGATCTGAACCAGAAGGTCGATCCCTATTTGCGTCCCCTGTATGACGCGATGTTTGAGATGCTGGGTGCGGAGACGTGCCAGCGCATGCAGGAGCGCGGGATCATCGAGGTGGCCCCGCTGGCGTACATGCGCGGACGCACGCTCTCGGACGCGTTCATCATCCTGGACGAAGCACAGAACACCACCCAGGAGCAGATGAAGATGTTCCTGACGCGCATGGGCTTCCGCTCCAAAATCGTCGTTACGGGCGATCCGTCGCAGATTGACCTGCCGCGCGGCAGGAAGAGCGGCCTGATCGAGGCGATGGAGGTGCTTGACGGCGTGCCCGATATCGCCGTGCAGCGGCTGACGCATCAGGACGTGGTGCGCCACGAGCTGGTGCAGGCGATTGTACGCGCATACGATGCGCATGCGCTCCGCGCAAAGGAGGAAATATTCGATGGACGATATGCCGAAGAAAAGCGCGACGTGGATTGACAGCCTGAGCGTTCGCGTGAAGCAGGCGCTCTTTGCGGTGATGACGTATCTGGTGCTGCTGCTGATCTGCTTTCTGACCATTTCGCCCGAGCAGTACGACCTGAGCGTGGGCGACGTCGCGCCCAAGACCATCACGGCCAGCCGCGACATCGTCGATGAAATCACAACAAGCCGACGCCGTCAGCAGGCGGCCGACGCGGTTTCCCCGGTGTACTACAAGGACGACACCGTCTCGGACGCCGTTCTGGCGGATCTGGACGCGGCGTTTTCCGAGCTGCGTGCCGTGCGCGAGCTGGGTGCGCAGATTCAGAGCGGCTGGACGGATCTGGACGCGGCCTTCACCGACGAGGATTACAGCCAGGCGCAGGGCATGCTCACCAGCCTCAAGCTGAGCAATTATCAGCTTCGCACGCTGATGAGCACGACCGAGCGCGATTTTGAGACGCTGTATCAGAGCGTGACCTCGGCCACACGCACGGCGCTGGTATCCACCATCACCGAGGGCCAGATCAATGACGCGATCAACAACATCCAGCAGATCGTCGCCTACAACACGCGCACCGATCTGTGGTACAACGTCGCTATCCCGACGCTGCGTGCGTGCCTGAGGCCGAACATGCTGATCGACCAGACGGCGACGGAGGAGAACCGCCAGAAGGCGTATGACGCCGTGGAGCCCACCGTCTACAAGCAGGATCAGAACATCGTCGTCAAGGGAGACCGCGTGAGCGCGGAGCAGATCGCCGTGATGGACGATCTGGGCCTCCTTCGCGGCAACAGCTTTGACGGCACGCTGTACTTCGGCGCGGCGGTGATGCTGGCGCTGATTCTCGCGGCGACCTACCTGTTCATCTACCTCTTTGCGCCGCAGATGTTCCAGTCCGGGCAGCATGCGTTTGTGCTGCTCATCGCCGGCGTGCTGACGCTGACGCTGAGCATGCTGGTCGGCCGGTACATCAGCGTCAGCGCGATGCCCGTGATGCTCGCTGCCATGCTGGTGGTCAACCTGTTGGGCGCGCGTCCGGCGTATGTGCTCAACTTCGCGCTGTCCATGCTCATCACGTTCCTGACCGTCGCCGGACCTGGGCTTGAGACCTCGCAGATGCTCAGCGTCCTGCTGATGTGCAACATTGGCGGCATGCTGTCCATCTATCTGATGCGTCGCAACCCCGCGCGCGTGTTCGTCTTCTTCACGGGTCTGATCGTCGGCATGGTGGATTTTGCGGTGCTGCTGTGCGTCGGCACGCTGATCTCGGGCAGCATGACGCTTGTGCCGGCCAGCGCGAGCTATGCGATTCTCGGCGCGGTCACGGCGGCGATCCTGTGCGTCGGCCTGCAGCCGATCCTGGAGGCGGCGTTCAATCTGGTGACGCCGGCCAAGCTCATTGAGCTCTCCAACCCGAATCAGCCGCTGCTGCGCCGCCTGATGATCGAAACCCCGGGCACCTACCATCACTCCATGATCGTGGCCAACCTGGCGGAGGCCGCCGCGGAGGCGATCGGCGCGGACGCGCTGCTGGTGCGCGTGGGCGCGTATTACCACGACATCGGCAAGCTGGTCCGCCCGCTGTACTTCAAGGAAAACCAGATCGGCGAGAACCCGCACGACAAGACCGATCCGCGCGTCTCCACGGCCATCCTGACGGAGCATACGCGTGACGGCGTGGAGCTGGCCAAAAAGCACCACCTGCCTGAGCCCATCATCGACATGATTCAGCAGCACCACGGCGATACCGCCGCGATGTACTTCTACGCCAAGACCGTCAAGCAGCTGGGCGAGGAGAACGTGGACATCAACGATTTCCGCTATGACGGCCCGAAGCCGCAGACCTCGGAGGCGGCTATCCTCATGCTTTCGGACACGGTGGAGGCCGCTGTGCGCTCCATTCCGGAGCCGACGCAGGCGAAGATCTCCGCGATGATCCGCAAGCTGGTGCGCGGCAAGATGGAGGACGGCCAGCTGGACGAGTGCACGCTGACCTTCCGCGACATTGACAAGATCTGCGCGGCGTTTGAGAACGTGCTCAAGGGCGTGTTCCACGAGCGCATCGAGTACCCCAGCGTCGATCTGAACCGCAGCAAGCGGCACCGTCAAAGCCGCAGCAAGCCTGCACAGGAAGTCAGGCAGGAAGACAAACAGGAGGACAGGCAGGCAACGCAGCCTGCGGAGGCCGGAAAATGATTCTGGAATTTGAGGACGAGCGCAGTCTGCTCAGCGATGAAGCAAAGGCGCTCATGCAGCGCTGCGCCGACGCCGCGCAGGCGGCCGAGGGCGTGAGCGAACCGCTGGCCGCGTTTGTGCGCATCGTCGATGACGACGAGATTCAGGCGATCAACCGCGAGCAGAGGAACAAGGATGCGTCGACCGACGTGCTCTCCTTCCCGACGGTCAACTACCCGGCGGGGAAGACGGCATCCGCCTGTTCGCGCCTGCTGCGTAGGGAATACGACCCGGAGCTCGGCGCATGCGTGATCGGCGACATCATCATTTCGATGGATCATGTGCGCGCACAGGCGGCAGAATACGGTCACAGCGAGCGGCGCGAGAGCGGGTATCTGCTCACGCACGGCCTGTTTCACCTGATGGGCTACGACCACATGACGGATCATGACAAGCCGGTGATGCGCGCGATGGAGGAAAAGACGCTCGCATCCATCGGCCTGACGAGGGAGGAAGAAACCGTGACGGACGAAAGGCTGCTCGAGCTGGCGGTAAAGATGCTCGACTATTCGTACAGCCCGTATTCCCACTATCCGGTCGGCGCGGCACTGCTGGCCAAGGACGGCCGCGTATTCACCGGCTGCAACATCGAAAACGCCGCCTTCGGCAACACAATGTGCGCTGAGCGCACGGCGCTGTTCAAGGCGGTAAGCGAGGGCGTGCGGGAGTTCACGGCCATCGCCATCGCCTCGCGCGGCTCTGCGCCGTTCCCGTGCGGCGCGTGCCGCCAGTCGCTCAACGAGTTTGCGCCGGATCTGCGCGTGCTGGTCACCTGGGACGGCAACGTCCGGGAGACGACGCTGCGTGCGCTGCTGCCGGAAGGCTTCGGCCCGGCCTCGCTGGAGTGAGGCATAAACAATTCATACATGAGCGGGATGCATGAGCTGAAAACAGGTTCGCCATGCATCCCGGAAGAGATTGAGGAGATTATGAAAGAAAATCAGTTCCTTTCGGGCTTTGCCGCGATTGTCGGCCGCCCGAACGTCGGCAAATCCACCATGATGAATGCGATGGTCGGCGAGAAGGTCGCCATCGTCTCCAGCCGCCCGCAGACCACGCGCAACCGCATCATGGGCGTGGCGACGGCCCCGGATCACCAGATCGTGTTCCTGGATACCCCGGGCCTGCACAAGCCGCGCACAAAGCTGGGCGAGTACATGGTCAAGTCCGTCGAGGGCGCGATGGACGGCATCGATGTGCTGCTGGTGCTGGTGGACGTCAGCGACGTCGGGCCGCAGGACCGCGCGATTGTCGAGGAGATGGCCGCGCGCAAGGTGAAGAAGATTCTCGTGCTCAACAAGACAGACATCGTCGACGAGGCGAAGCTGATGGCGACCATCCAGTCCTTCTCCGCGGAAAAGTACGACGCGATCGTCCCCATCAGCGCGCGCACCGGCAAGAACATGGAGGAGCTGCGCAGGCTGATCGTCTCCTTCCTGCCGCAGGGACCGAAGTACTTCCCGGACGACATGATGACCGACCAGCCGGAGCGCGTCATCTGCGCGGAGATCATCCGCGAGAAAGCGCTGCTGCACCTGCGCGATGAGGTGCCGCACGGCGTGGGCGTGGAGATGATGCGCATCCAGAAGCTCAGCGAGAACATGACCGAGATTCACGCGACGATCTACTGCGAGCGCGCGAGCCACAAGGGCATCATCATCGGCAAGCAGGGCGCGATGCTGCGCACCATCGGCGCCGAGGCCCGCAGGGATATCGAAAACCTGTTGGGCACCCGCGTCAACCTGCAGCTGTGGGTGAAGGTGCGCGAGGACTGGCGCAACCGCATGGACGACCTGCGTACACTCGGCTACGAGGACATGTGATGAATACGGCGCGGAGGAGTTTCCTTCGCGCTTTTGTTTCGCTCAATGGCTTTTGCAAGCGCGAAGCGAACATGGGGTCAAGGGGCGAAGTCCCTTGGCAGGTTTTAGGGCTGCAGCCCTAACGTCCCAGGTAAACGGAGCGTTGATTGCTTTTCCAAAGGGTTTCCGCTATCATATTGCCTGAGGAGGCGAAGAACATGGATGTAGGCAAGACCGGCGCGCTGATTCGTCAGCTGCGCGTGAGCAAGGGCATGACCCAGCGTGAGATTGCACAGAAGCTGATGGTGAGCGAGCAGGCGGTCTCCAAGTGGGAGCGCGGACTCGGCTGCCCGGATGTCTCGCTGCTGCGGGAGCTGGCCGGGCTGCTTCGCGTGGACGTGCGCAGCCTCCTGACCGGCGAACTGAACGAGAGCGAAAGGGATGGAGGCAATATGAGAAGAATCCGCTTTTATGTGTGCCCCTTGTGCGGCAACGTCGTCACGATGACGGGCGAGGCGCAGGTTTCCTGCTGCGGCCGCACGCTGGAGGCGATGAAGCCCGTGCCCTGCGACGAGGCGCACGCGATCCGCGTGACGCCGATGGACGGCGGGACGCACATCGAGTTTGACCACGGCATGAGCAAGGCACACCACATCCGCTTTGTGGCGGCGGTGGGCTTTGACCGCGTGCTGCTGGTGCGGCTGTATCCCGAGCAGGGCAGCGAGCTGCGCATGCCGTACATGCCGCGGGCGACCTACTACATCGGGTGCAGCCGGGACGGCCTGTTCACCTGCCATGCGTGAAAAATTTCCAAAACATGCAAGAAATCCCTTCCGTGTATCGTCTGATAAGCAAAGACGAAACGGGAGGGGTTTTGTGATGAGGAAAAGGATTTGGGCGCTGCTGCTGGCCGCTGCGCTGTGCCTTGGCGCGGCCTGTGCGCTGGCGGATGATTACGGCGATGCGGTGATCGACGCGGGAAATTCAAACAGGCTGCATCTGCGCGCCGAGCCGTCTACGGAGTCGGAATCGCTGGGTCTGTTTTTCACCGGCACGGAGGTGGAATGCCGGTCTAATCCGGATGCGGAATGGGTCGAGGTGAAGATCGGCCGCATTCGCGGGTATATGAAGTCGAGGTACCTGAAGACGGGCAAGGAAGCGGAACGCGTGACGCCGCGCTTCAAGAAGGGCACGGTGACGGCCACCAACTATGCAAGGCTGCGCAAGGGCCCGTCCACGGAGTACCAGTTCATCTGCAAGCTGAACAACGGAACGAATGTGACGGTCATGGGCGAGACGGCTGAGCACTGGTACTATGTGAAGGCGGGCAAGGAGACAGGCTTCATCAGCGTGAATCTGGTGTATGTTGGGGAAGAGATTTGGAGCCAGCCGACCGTAGCACGCACGTCTGCGCCGGTGAGCACGCCTGTCCCATCAACCACACCGTCCTGGAAGACGGCCTATCGGAAATGGGTTGTCCAAAATGGGCAGCTGGATGACCGGTACGGCCTGATCTACGTCGACCGCGACAACGTGCCCGAGCTGGCGGTGTACACGAGCGCGGAGGCGGGCGGCTGCCAGATCCTGACATACAGCAACGGGAGAATCGGCATTCTGCAGACCAGGCGGCGCGGCTTCACCTATATCCCGCGCGGCAGTGCCCTCTGCAATTCCGACGGGCACATGGACAGCTACTTTGACGACGTGTACACGCTGGAAAACGGCGCCTGGAAGCGTGTGGCGTACGGCGAGTATTACGGCTACAAGGACGGCTGGAGCGAGGAGCAGGACCGCTACATCTGCCAGACCTACGTCTGGAACGGAACGCCCACGACGATGGAGGGCTATCTGCAGGCCCTTGCGCGGGTCTATCCGCTGTCCGTCGCCCAGCAGCCGGCCTTTGAATACAGCCATGAGGAAATCCTCAGGGTGCTGCAGTGAGGGGGAAGGCAGCGTGAAAAGAGCATGGGCGCTCTTTCTGGTCATCTGCGTCTGCCTGTGCGCTGCATGCGCGGCGCAGGCGGAGTACTCGCCCGGCTGCCTGACGGAGCCGCCGCGAGAGGTATGCGACCACATCGCAGGGAATTATTCGGACTATGCGCTGGAGGACTACTGCGAGATTCATGACACGCCCAAGGGGGATTACGGCTTTGCGCTCCTGACGAAGGGCAAAGAACGCCTGCTTGTGGGCTATCATGAGGAAAAGGGCCGAATGGTCTGCTGGCTCAAGAGCCACGGCGCGGTCATGCAGGGCAGCGAGGAGGCATGGTTTGATGCGGCGCCCAAGGGCGAAACGCGCTATACGGTGGAGGGAACGCCGTATCGGACCGACGGCCTGTCGTTTTCCGTGACCCGCCTGGATGACGCGGGCGAGATGTACCTCAAGAGCGTCACCTATCACTGGGAGGACGGAGGCTTCAAGCTGACCGGTTACTGGGATTTGGATGCATTCTACGGCGGTGTGGATGTCGCTAACGGCGTGCTCCACTTCTCCAACCAGCTTGAGGGCTGGAACTTTGGAAATGCCTACGGCACGGTGCAGCGCGATCTGCGCTATGTGAGCTACGATGCGCTGCCCAAGACGATTGA
>SFFH01000053.1 GCA_004557905.1 Clostridiales bacterium
CCGGCGAAAAATGAACCGGCAAGGCTTTGCAAATCGATGGACATCACGGAAAATCCCTCGCCGCATACGATGATGCGGGGAGGGATTTTTGTGTTCACCGACAGGAAATTGCGTAATGGGTTGTGCAGCGCGCGCCGGGAGGCATCGCGCTGTGAAGCATTTCGGAAGAGGGAGCGGAAACAGTCCGCTGTGTCCGGAAAAAGAACGCCTCGCATGCCGGCGTATCCGGACGGCGTGATCTTTCTTCCGGCGCTCACGCCGATGGAGGCGGCCGTGCTGCCCGCGCAGGAGCGGCCGGAGCGCAGAGCATACGGCGTGCTGCGCATGGTACCCGGCGCCTGGGAGGCGGGCGAGCGCAGGGGCAATCAGCGCACGGACCTTGGTGTACGTCCCGCTCATGATGTTCCTGCGGTGGCCGGGCGAGGAGAGAAACGCGGCCTGCGCCTTTTCGATCGTGGCGTGGTGTGCGATGTTCTCGCCCGACGCCGTAAAGGCATAGCCGAACCGGCGCAGCATGCTGCGCACATCGCCGTATGTCGGGGAGGTGTGTGCGAAATACTGATTGTCCCGCATGTCCTGGGATTTGATGCGCGCGATGCGGCACAGCTCCGGATCGATGACAAGCGGTGCAAGGCCATAGCGCGCGCGGTCAGAATTCAGAAGATTTCCTGCCGTTTGCTCTTGCACTGACAGGGAAGCTGTTGTATAATGTCCCGCGAACGATGAATCACTTGCCGCAAGCGATGCTCCTGCCGCTGACGTCAGCGTCACGGCAAGAAGAATGGCGGCTGCTTTTCGTCCTTTTGCGTTCATAGGTACCTCCTTGCTTAATCCTTGGGATGTCTTGAGTGGAACGTAAGCAGTGTACCGTGCATCGGATGGAGATTGCAACAAATTTGGCAGGCGATTGCCATGGAAATATACGCTGATCAGGAGGATGGCCTATGGGCTTTATCAAGTGTCCGAGATGTGAACTCAACTATATCCGCGAGGAGGAGCAGTACTGCCCGGTCTGCAAGCGCGAGATGAAGGGCGAGTCGCACGACGATCCGTTCGAGCTGTGCTCGATCTGCAACGAGAACCCGGTGATGCCGGGCAAGGATGTGTGCCTGCTGTGCTACAAGGAGATGAACCAGCAGCAGGGCCTGCGGGACGATTCCGCCGACGAGCCGGACACCACGCCGGACGTATCCCTGGACATGGAAGACGTGTCCGAGATGCAGGAGATCGAGCTGGATACCATGCCGGAGGATATGCCGGCGGAGATCGGCGAGCAGCTTTCCCTGGAAGAGGAAAAGAGCCGCGAGGCCGATGAAGAAGAAGACGAGACTGAAGAGGAAATCTGATGACTGTCCGGGCGAGGTGAAGACGTGCGCATATTTGCAATCGGCGATCTGCATCTGCCGGGCGGCGACAAGAAGCCGATGGACGTCTTCGGCGCGCACTGGGAAAACCACTTTGAGCGCATCAGCGAGGACTGGCGCAAAAGGGTGACCGAGCAGGACGTCGTGCTGATTCCGGGGGATATCTCCTGGGCGATGCAGCTTGACCGCGCGCTGGAGGATCTGCGGCGCATCGGCACGCTGCCGGGCAGAAAGCTCATCCTGCGCGGCAACCACGACTACTGGTGGTCCTCGCTCACGCAGCTGCGCAGCAATCTGCCGGAGAACATGCACGCGGTGCAGAATGACGCGTATGACGCGGGAGACGTGGTCTTCTGCGGCACGCGTGGCTGGACGCTGCCGCAGCCGGGCAGCGCGGAGACGGCGGACGGCCCGGCGGGCACGCAGGACGAGAAAATCTACCGACGCGAGGTCATGCGGCTGGAGATGTCGCTTCAGGCCGCCAGGCGTCTGGCGGGAGAGCGTCCCGTCTTTGCGATGATGCACTATCCGCCGCTGCTGCCGGAATATGCGCGCACCGGGACGGAGTTTACGCGGCTGCTCACACAGTACGGCGTTTCCCGCTGCGTGTACGGCCATCTGCACGGGCCGAGCGTCCAGCGTGGCTACAATGGTCTGTATAATGGCGTACAGTACGATCTGGTCTCCTGCGACGCACTCCGTTTTGCCCTCAAGGACGTCAGTTTGTAAAACCGAATCATCTTAAAGAACGTTTGGCCGGTCGGCCGGACGTCCTTTTTGTTCAATGGGGAACCGCACAAAAACGTTAAGCGGGCACCGAATGAATTTGCTCTCAGAGCTGTTCGGAGACGGAAGCGGGCACGGCCCGCTTTTGCATCACGGGAGAAGATGCCTCATTTTGCTTTTTGCAAAATATAGTTGACAAATAGCGCGCCAGTGCCTATAATCAGAGCAGGACAAGAAGAGGAGGCGCTGGCGTGAAAAACTTGAGGATGAAGGCCGCGCGCGTGGGCTGCGATCTGTCCCAGGAGGAGCTGGCGCAGCGCGTGGGCGTGACCCGGCAGACGATCGGCATGATCGAGGCGGGCCGGTTCAATCCTTCGCTTGCGCTGTGCGTGGCCATCTGCCGGGCGCTGGGCAAGACGCTCAACGATCTGTTCTGGGAGGAGGAGACGGGCGATGCTTGACAGAAAGAAGACTGTGCTGGACGAGCGCGAAATGATGGAGATGTACCGCATCGAGCACTACGGCCTGTGGCTGATGTATGGGCTTTTGTGCGCGGCCATCCTCGTGCAGCTTCTGATGGGCGCGGACCTTACGCAGATGGCGGGCGAGATCGCCGTGGTGGCTGTCACGAGCGTGGCGATGATCCTTGCCAACGCGCGCCACGGCATCTGGGATCAGAACAGTCGGCCGAGCATGCGCGGAAACGCGGCATATTCGCTGGCCACCGGCGTGCTGGTGGCGGCGGTGCTGACGGCTGTGGGCCGGAGTGCGTCCGTTTCGCTGTTGGCCGGGGTCTGCGGCGGCGCGGCATGCATGCTGCTGCTCACCTGCCTGATGCAGTACATGAAGCACAGACAGAAAAAGACCGACGAGGAACTGGACAAAGACTGAACTTCCGCAGAGGATTGCAAGAAAGAAGGAATACCCGATGAGCAAGAACAACCCGGTCAAGTACAAGGACATCGGCGGCCAGGCCGTCATGGAAGGTGTGATGATGCAGAGCCCGGCGAACGAGTCGATGGCCATCGCCGTGCGCAAGCCGGACGGCCGCATCGTCGTCACCTGTGAAAAGAACGAGCCGCTCGCCAAGAAGCACAAGTGGATGGGCCTTCCCATCATCCGCGGCTGCGTGAACATGGTGGTCATGCTCAAGATGGGCATGCAGACGCTGGACAAAAGCACGCAGATGCTGGGCGTGCTCGAGGAGGAGCCGTCGAAGTTTGAAAAGTGGCTGGCGGACAAGCTGGGCGCGAACATCGACAAGGTGGTCATGGCGGTGGCGATGGTGCTGGCCGTGATCCTGAGCCTGTTCCTGTTCGTGTTCCTGCCCAGCGGCGCGGCGACGCTGATCGGCCATCTGACGGACAGCCGCCTGGTCATCAACCTGATGGCGGGCGTGACGCGCATCGCGATTCTGGTGACCTATATCTGGGCGGTGGCGCTGATGCCGGACATCAAGCGCGTGTTCATGTACCACGGTGCGGAGCACAAGACCGTCTACTGCAACGAGGCGGGCGAGGAGCTGACGCCGGAAAACGCGCGCAAGTTCTCCCGCCTGCACCCGCGCTGCGGCACGGCGTTCCTGTTCCTGGTGATGATCATCTCCATCCTCATCGGCTCCGTGGCCGACGAACTGATCTACATGCTCTTCGGCATCGAAAAGCTGAGCTTCCTGGCGCGCTTTGGCCGCAGCCTGCTGATCCTGCCGGTCGTCACCGGCGTGTCCTACGAGGTGCTCAAGGGCCTGGCGCACGCGGGCGACAACATCATCGTGCGCGCGCTGCGCTGGCCGGGCCTGATGCTCCAGCACCTGACGACCCGCGAGCCGGACGACGGCATGCTGGAGGTCGCCATCGCGTCCATGAAGGCGGCAAAGGCCGGCCCGGACCGCTACGCGGACGAGCTGGATGAGAACGTCTTCCTCTACACCGGCGAGGAGGACGAAAAGAAAGAAGAAAAGGACGGCGCGCAGGCGTGACCATCCGGGAAATCCTCAGGGAAGCCACGGCGCGGCTTGAGCGCGCCGGCGTGCCCAACGCCGACTATGACGCGGCGCAGATGCTCGCGCATGTGCTGGGCGAGGACGCGCTGATGATGCGGCTGAACAATCACCGCGAGGTCGACGGGGAAAAGCTGGCGGCGTATGAGGCGATGCTGGCGCGGCGCGAGGCGCGCGAGCCGATGCAGTACATCCTCGGCGAGGCGGGCTTCATGGGGCTGACCTTCCGCGTGACGCCCGGCGTGCTCTGCCCGCGGCCGGATACGGAGATCCTCTGCGAGGAGGCGCTGCGCCGTATGAAGCCGGGCATGCGCGTGCTGGACATCGGCACGGGCTCCGGCGCGCTGGCCGTGTCCATCGCCCGGCTTGCGCCGGGGAGCTGTGTGACCGCGGTGGATGTGAGCGATGCAGCGCTGGCCATCGCCGGGGAGAACGCGCGATCAAACGGCGCGGACGTCCGGTTTGTGAAAAGCGACTGCTTCAGCGCGCTGGCCGGCGAGCGGTTTGACCTGATCGTCTCCAACCCGCCCTACATCGACCGGCAGGAGATGGAGACGCTGATGCCGGAGGTGAAGCGCGAGCCGGCGCTGGCGCTCTACGGCGGCGAGGACGGGCTGGACTTTTACCGGCGCATCAGCCGGGAGGCGGGCGCGTACCTCAGCGACGGCGGCGTGCTACTGTTTGAAATCGGCTGGAAGCAGAAGGACGCGGTGGCGGCGCTGCTGGCGCGGCACATTGGCGAGCCGTTTGCGCTCAGGGACTATGGCGACAACTGGCGCGTGGTGGGCGCCGTGAAGGAGAGACGGGATGCTTGACAAGCTCGACTGGGTGCACCCGCGATATGAAGAGCTGGGCGCGCTGCTGTCCGATCCGACGGTCGTGCAGGATCAGGAAAAATGGCGCGCACTGATGCGCGAGCACAGCCAGCTTGAACCGCTGGACGCGGCGGTGAAGCGCTATGCGCAGCTGCTTTCCGAGCGCGAGGAGGCGAAGACCATGCTCGCTGACGCGGACATGGCGGCCATGGCCCGGGAGGAGCTTGTGCATCTGGAGGAGGAGATTCCCGCGTGCGAGCGGGAGATTCAGCTGCTGCTTCTGCCCAGGGACCCCAACGACGAACGAAACGTCGTCATGGAGATTCGCGGCGGCGCGGGCGGCGAGGAGGCTGCGCTCTTTGGCGCGATGCTCATGCGCATGTACACGCGCTACGCCGAGCGCCATGGCTGGCGCGTGGAGATGATGGACGCGAACATGACGGAGCTGGGCGGCGTGAAGGAAGCGATCTTCACCATCAGCGGCGCGGGTGCGTTTTCGCGGCTCAAGTACGAGAGCGGCGTGCACCGCGTACAGCGCATCCCGGTGACGGAGAGCAACGGCAAGCGCCAGACCTCCACGGCGACGGTGGCGGTGCTGCCGGAGGCAGAGGAGGTCGACGTGCGCATCGATCCCTGCGATCTGCGCATCGACGTGTACCGCGCGTCCGGCCACGGCGGCCAGTACATCAACAAGACGGACAGCGCCGTGCGCATCACGCACCTGCCGACGGGCACGGTAGTGACCTGCCAGGACGAAAAGAGCCAGCTCAAGAATAAGGAGAAGGCGATGCGCGTGCTGCGCGCGCGGCTCTACGAGAGGATGCAGAGCGAAAAGGACGCGGCCTACGCCGGCGAGCGCCGCGCGCAGGTGGGCACGGGCGACCGCAGCGAGCGCATCCGCACCTACAATTTCAACGAGGGGCGCGTGTCCGATCACCGCATCGGCAAGACGATTTACAGCATCGACGCGTTTGTCGACGGCGATATGGACGAGATCATCGACGAGCTGATTCTCAGCAGCCAGCAGGAGCAGCTGCGAAGGATGAACCTCGCGGAGTGATAAATAGTTGCTTTTGAACGCGCGAAGCGAAGAAGGGAGTCTGAGGGATGAAATCCCTCAGGCAGGGTTTGGGGCGGCAGCCCTAACGTTTTCCTAATCCTAACTCCCCCCAAAAAAACGTAGTCTCAGAGCAGGAGGCGAAGCCTCCTGCGATTGAGACGGATTTGCTTTACAGAGCGAGAATTCAAGTATAACCAATCCTATACAGAGCATCATCCAATCGGATGAAAGAAGGTATCAATATGCTTACGCAAGTCAAGCCCGTCTTCCCGGAATCGATCGAGGAGGCGGCGCAACTCATCCGCGACGGCGAGCTGGTGGGCATGCCGACGGAGACGGTGTACGGCCTGGGCGCGAATGCGCTCGACGAGACGGCCGTGCGAAAGATTTTTGCAGCGAAGGGACGCCCGGCGGACAATCCGCTGATCGTACACGTATCGTGCCTCGATGAGATTGTGCCGCTGGTGAAGTACATTCCGGAGAGCGCGAAGCGGCTGATGGAGGCGTTCTGGCCGGGGCCGATGACGCTGATTCTGCCCAAGAGCGACGCGATTCCCAGCGTGGTGAGCGCGGGGCTGGATACGGTGGGCATCCGCCTGCCGCAAAGTGAGGCTGCGCGCGCGCTGATTCGCGCGGCGGGCAGGCCCATCGCCGCGCCGAGCGCGAACCGCAGCGGCAGGCCGAGCCCGACGACCGCGCAGCACGTCTTCGAGGACATGGACGGGCGCATCCCGCTGATCCTCGACGGCGGCGCGAGCGAGGTGGGCGTGGAGTCGAGCGTCATCGACGCGACCGGCGAGGTGCCGGTGATCCTGCGTCCGGGCGGCATCACGCCGGAGATGGTGGAGCGGGTGCTGGGCGACGTGCGCGTGGACGAGCACGTCATGAGTCCACTTGCCGAGGGCGACGTCGTCCGCTCCCCGGGCATGAAGTACAAGCACTACGCGCCGAAGGCGAAGACCGTGATCTTCGACGGCGCGGCGGAGCGCGTGATCGCGGCGATCTGCACGCGCTACGACGAGGCGGAGGCGGCGGGCGAGCGCCCGGCGATTCTCGGCTTTGACGAGCATGACTTTGGCGGTAGGACGCGCATCAGCCTGGGCAGCGTGAAGCGTCCGCAGGACGCGGCAGCCCGGCTGTTCGGCGCGCTGCGCGAGCTGGATGAGCGCGGCGAGACGGTCGCGCTGTGCGAGGCGGTCGAGGCGACCGGTATCGGCCTGGCGGTGATGAACCGCATGGGCCGCGCGGCGGGCTTTGACATCGAGCGCGTATGATGTGCAGGAGCTTTGAACCGGTGTACTCGCCGGAGGCCTACGTGATGATCGTGGGCTCGATGCCAAGCGTCAAATCCCTGGCGGATGCGCAGTATTACGCGCACCCGCGCAACGCGTTTTGGCCGATTCTCTTTGACGTGTTCGGCGTGACGCCGAC
The DNA here is from genome assembly GCA_004557905.1 of Clostridiales bacterium. Lineage (GTDB taxonomy): Bacteria > Bacillota > Clostridia > Christensenellales > Aristaeellaceae > Ventricola. The sequence goes on from SFFH01000053.1 coordinate 7,396, forward strand.
GGACGACTACGAGGCCAAAAAGGCGCTGATCCGCGACAACGGTCTGGCGCTGTGGGACGCGGCGCAGTCCTGCGAGCGCGAGGGCAGCCTGGACAGCAACATGCGCGACGTCGCATACAATGACTTCGCTTCGTTGTACGCGCGCTGCCCGCACATTCATACCGTGCTGTGCAACGGTGGCACGGCGCACGCGCTGTTTATGAAATCCGGCTATGCGGGGGATCGGCGGGTGATCCGCATGCCGAGCACCAGCCCGGCGTACACGATGCCTTATGCTAAAAAGCTGGATATTTGGAAGAAAACATTGTTTGAGGAGCTGTGCAAGGAGGGACAAGCATGAACATGGTCGATGTGATTCTCAAGAAAAAGGCGGGCGGGACGCTCTCACCCGAGGAGATCCGCGCGTTTGCGCGGGGCGCTGCGGACGGCAGCGTGCCGGATTATCAGCTTGCGGCGCTGCTGATGGCCATCTGCTGGCGCGGTATGACGCCGGAAGAGACGGCCTGCCTGACCATGGAGATGATGCACTCGGGCAGCGTGGTCGATCTGTCCGCGATTGACGGCGTGTGCGTGGACAAGCACTCCACCGGCGGCGTGGGCGATACCACGACGCTAGTGCTGGTTCCGCTGGCGGCGGCGTGCGGCGCGAAGGTGGCCAAGCTCTCCGGCCGCGGCCTGGGCCATACTGGCGGCACGCTCGACAAGCTGGAGAGCATCCCAGGCTGCTCGGTGAATGTGTCCATCGAGGACTTCATCCGTCAGGTGCAAAAGATCGGCTGCGCGGTTATCGGTCAGACGCAGGACCTGTGCCCGGCGGACAAGGCGCTCTACGCGCTGCGCGACGTGACGGGCACGGTGGACTGCATTCCGCTGATCGCCTCAAGCATCGTGAGCAAGAAGCTGGCCAGCGGTGCGGGCGCCATCGTGCTGGACGTGAAGACCGGCAGCGGCGCGCTGATGCAGACGGTGGAGCAGTCCATCGAGCTGGCAAAGGCGATGGTGGAGATCGGCGCGCAGGCGGGCAAGCCCATCCTCGCGCTGGTGACGGGCATGGATCAGCCGCTGGGCACGCACGTGGGCAACGCGCTGGAGGTCAAGGAGGCCATCGACATCCTCGCCGGCAGGGCGGCAGGCGATCTGCTGACGGTATCCCTGGAGCTGGGCAGCCGGATGCTGATCGCCAGCGGCATCGCCAGGGATGTGGAGGACGGCAAGGCGAGGATGATGCAGGCGCTTACAAGCGGCGCGGGCCTGGCCAAGCTGAAGGAGATGATCGTCGCGCAGGGCGGCGACGGGCGCGTCTGCGACGACGTGGACTATCTGCCGCACGCGGCATACAAGATCAGCGTGCCGGCGCCGGCCTCCGGCTATGTGGCCAGGATGGACACCGCGGCCATCGGCCGCTGCGCGCAGGCGCTGGGCGCGGGCCGGCAGAAGAAGACCGACGTGATTGACCCGGCGGTGGGCCTGGTGATGGATGTGCGCCTGGGCGACGAGGTGAAGGCGGGCGACAGCCTGGCGACGCTCTACCTGAACCGGTGCGAGCTGGCGAACGGGGCCGTGGAAAGCATGCAGCGGGCGATTACAATTGCCAAGGAGAAGCCTGAGCTGCCGCCGCTCATCCATGCGGCGGTGTCGCGCGAGGGCGTGACGAGATAAACGGGGAATTATGAGAAGAAGAAACTGGAAGAAGACGCGGCTGCTTGCGCGGCATCTGCGCCCGGCGGCGTCCGCTCTCTTGCTGGGCATGGGCGCGTCGCTGCTGCTGACGCTGCTTCGCATGGCGTTCACGCAGGTGATCCGCTTCACGGTGGACGGCGTGCTGCTGGGCGACGCGAGCGGCCTGCCGGCGTTTGCGGCACAGCTTTCGCCGGGGACGCAGCTGGCCGCGGCGTGCGCACTGGCGGCGGCGATTGCGCTGCTGCAGTTCGGCGTGAGCTACATTCAGGACAGCCGTCTGCCGATGGGCTCGGAGCGGTTTGTCAAGTCGCTGCGCGACGCGCTGTACAGCCGCATCCAGCGCCTGCCGTACAGCTGGCATGTGCAAAACAGCACCGGCGACATTATCCAGCGCTGCATCTCCGACGTAGAGATCGTGCGTGCGTTCGTGATGGACCAGCTGCTGGAGCTGCTGGGCACGCTGTTCATGATCGTGACCTGCGTGGTCATCATGTTCACGATGAACGTGAAGATGGCGCTGCTGGCGACGGCGTTTGTGCCGGTGATCGTCGGTTATTCGGTGCTGTTTTTCCGCCATATGTCCGGCAGGTATGAAAAAGCGGACGAGGCGGAGGGCGCGCTGTCCGCCGTCGTGCAGGAGAACCTGACGGGTGTGCGCGTGGTGCGTGCGTTCGGCCGGGAGAAGACGGAGCTGGACAAGTTCCGCGAGAAGAACAACCGCTACACCGATCTGTGGCTCAGACTGGGCGACTGGATGTCCGCGTTCTACACGCTGGGCGACATGATGAGCATCCTGCAGGTGTTCGCCATCGTTGTGCTGGGTGTGCAACTGTGTGTGGCCGGGGAGGTCTCCCTGGGCGTGTACCTGGCGTTTGTCAGCTACACGCGGGAGCTGACACTGCCGGTGCGCAGGCTCGGCCGTACGATCTCCGAGATGAGCAAGGCCAATGTGTCGATCGACCGCTTGCTCTACATCCTCGAGTCCGAGGAGGAGCGGTCGACCGAAACCCCGGCGCAGGCCGACCTGCACGGCGAAATCCGCTTTGAGCACGTCAGCTTTGCCTATGAGGAGAAGCGGGTGCTGCGCGACGTGAGCTTCTCCATCCCCGGCGGAAAGACACTGGGTGTGTTCGGCGGGACGGGCAGCGGCAAGAGCACCATCGCGCTGCTGCTGGCCAGGCTATACGACCCGGACACGGGCAGAATCACCATCGGCGGCGTGGACACGAAGGACATGGATCTGGGCGAGCTGCGGCGCGGCGTGGGCGTGGTGCTGCAGGAGCCGTTCCTGTTCTCGCGCACGCTGGCGGAGAACATCGCCATCACGCGGGAGGACGCCACCCGGGAGGACGTGGAGCGTGCGGCGCAGGACGCGTGCCTGGACGCCTCGGTGGGCGAGTTTGTGAACGGCTATGAGACGGTTGTGGGCGAGCGCGGCGTGACGCTCTCCGGCGGACAGAAGCAGCGCACGGCGATTGCGCGCACGCTCCTGTCCGGTGCGCCGGTGATGGTGTTTGACGACGCGCTCTCCGCGGTGGACGCGAAGACGGACGAGGCGATCCGCACCCGGCTGCGGGCAGCGGCGGGCGGCGCGACGCTGATCCTGATCGCGCACCGCGTGGCGACGCTGATGCAGGCGGACCGCATCATTGTGCTGGAGGACGGCAGGATCGTGGAATCCGGCACGCCGGACGAGCTGCTCGCGCAGGGCGGCGTGTTCGCGCGGGCGGCCGCGATGCAGGCGGCCATGGGAGAGGAGGCGCAGGCATGAGCGAGCAGAAGAAGGCGAGCTTCTCCCTGGTCCCGTGGAAGCAGCTGCTTCCCATTGTGCTGCGCTACAGGCGGCCGCTGGTCGTGATCATCGTCACCAACATGCTGCTGGCGATCATCGACCTGTTGTATCCGCTGCTGCAAAGCCGCGCGGTGGATCGCTTCATTGTGGCCGGCACGCTGCAGGGCTTTGGCGGCTATCTCGGGCAATATGTCGCGCTGATGACGGTGGAGATCGTCCTGCTGGTGGCGTACTTCAAAAGCTGCATGAAGGTGGAAATGTGCGCCGGACGCGACCTGAAGGAGGCGTGCTTCGTCAACCTGCAGAAGCTGAGCCTTGACTATTACAATGTGACCAGCGCAGGCCACAGCCTGTCGCGCGTGATGAGC
>SFFH01000007.1 GCA_004557905.1 Clostridiales bacterium
GGTTTTAGGGCGGCAGCCCTAACGTAACCCTATTGGCGAAGCAAAGAGGCAAGAATCGCAGCGGAGCCGAAGGCGACTATTGCGATTCCGATATCGCAGCTTCAAACAAACGCATATCAAAAGGAGGTTCCATGCCCAGGAGCCTCCTTTTATCGTGCTTAGAATATGCTTTGCGGGGATTCGCCGTTTCAATCGTAGGCTGCTGCGCAGCCTGCTCTGAAACTGCGTTTTTCTTTGAGGATGGGGGGATACGTTGGGCTGCCGCCCAAACCTGCCTGAGGGACATTGTCCCTCAGACTCCCTTCTTCGCTTCGCGCGTATCTTCAAAGCTTGCGATTATTCAAAGGTATACAGCTGCTTATATCCGGCCTCCGGGTTCGGCGTGAGCACGAAGTACTCCTGCGCAAGCAGCGCCTCGGCGTCGCCGCCGAAGTGCGCACAGTACGCCTGCACATGCGGCGCCAGCTCCGCGCGGTCCGCCTCGGTCATTTCCCGCACGAGCACTTGCCTGGGCAGTCCGGAGGGCGCCGTGTCGCAGCGCAGGATGATCTTGCCGCCGTGCATGCCCGTGCCGCAGAAGAAGCGGCAGGGATACGCGCCGTTTGCACCGATGCCCAGCACGGCGATCAGGCCGCCGGCCAGGTATTCGCCCAGGAACGACCCTGCCGTACCGCCGACGATGAGCACGGGATAATGCTCCATATACGCTTTCATGTGGATGCCCGCGCGGTAGCCGACGTTGCCCTCGATCAGGATGCGGCCGCCGCGCATGCCGTAGGCGCACGCGTCGCCGCAGCTGCCGTGGATGACGACCTCGCCCTGGTTCATCGTGTCGCCGACGGACTCCTGGCAGTTGCCGAAGACCTCGACCGTTGCGCCGTCCATGTACTGTGCCAGGCCGTTGCCCGGCGTGCCGTGCAGTGTGAAGCGGCGGTCCTTCTCGGCGCAGGCGATGTAACGCTGGCCGCAGACGTTGTCAATCGTCACATCCCTGTCCGCACAGGCGCGCACCGCCTCGTTCAGCTGCTGATAATATTGGCCGTTCGCGTCGATTCTCATAGGTGGGCACCTCCAAGCTTTCTCGCGCGCTCTGTGGCGGAGAACGCCATCAGCTGCGGGGTTTCGCGGATGAGTTCAAAGTCGATGGTGGACAGCGGCGTGCGCTCGCGCACCAGCGAGGTGTAGATGCCCGCGCGCTCGACGTCGCCCAGCATGATGAAGCCGACCAGGCGGTCATCGCGGACATAGAGCGCCTTGTACGCGTCCGGCGTGTGGGAGAGCAGCAGCTCGCCGTCGTAGCTGCCCGCGCTGATGAGATGCAGGCCCATAAAGCCGGTGGCGTTCATCGGCACGCCCTTGTCAAAGGAAGCCTCGCTGCCGGCCATGCGTCGGCCCGCGGTCTCGCCCTGCATCATGGCGTTGGGCCAGATGGCCAGCACGCGCGGCTTGCCGGTCTCCGGGTCGTTCTGCGCGGTGCAGTCACCCGCGGCGAAGATATCCGCGACGCTGGTGGCACAGCCGCTGTCAATCACGATGCCGCGCTCGACCAGACAGCCCGCGTCCGCGGCCAGCGCGGCGTTGGGCCGCACGCCAACGGCCAGCACGAGCACATCGAACGGGATCTCCTTGCCGCTCTTCAGGTGCGCCAGATTCGGCTCGAAGCGCGCGACGCTGTCGCCCAGCGTGAAGCGCACGCCGGCCTTTTCGATCCGGCGCTGCACGATGGCCGCCGGCTCCTCCGGCAGTACGGCGGGCAGGATGCGCGGCGCGAGGTCCACCACATCCACCGAGGCGGCCAGATGCAGGATGCCCTCCGCGCACTTGAGGCCGATCAGACCTGCGCCGATGATCAGCACGCGCTTGTCCCTGCCCTCGCCGAGCATGGCCTTGAGGCCCAGCGCGTCGTCGAGCGTCCAGAAGGTCGTCTTGTCCTTCACCTGCTCCAGCCCGTCCATCGGCGGGACGAACGGCACGGAGCCGGTGGCGATGCACAGACGGTCATAGGGAAGGGTTTCGCCGGATGCGAGCGAGACGGTGTGCGCGCTGGCGTCGATGGCGGTGACGGTTTCGCCCCGGAGGGCGCGCACGCCGTGCGTGCCCTCGTAGTCCGCCGGACGGTAGGCGAGCACGTTTTCCATCGTCGTCTTGCCCTCCAACAGATAGGAGATCAGCGGACGACCGTAAAAGGGATAGGTTTCCTTGGAGACCAGCGTGATTTCGCCGGTCTTGTCGATGCTGCGGATGCCCTCGATGCAGCTGAGCGCGGCCGCGCCGCCGCCGATGATGACGTATTTCAACACGGGTCGCCTCCTCTTATCGTTCTTCGTAGACAATCGCCTTGTTCGGACAGCCCTGCACGCACAGCGGCATGCCGAACTCGTTCTTCTTGCACAGCTCGCACTTCTGGATCACGCCGGCCTCGCTGCGGCTCAGCGCGCCGTAGGGGCAGGACATGATGCACGAGAAGCAGCCCACGCACTTGCTGCTGTCGACCATGACCGCGCCGTCCACGATGCTCAGCGCGCCGGAGATACAGCTCTTTACGCACAGCGGGTCGGTGTAGTGGCGGCAGGAGACGGCGAAGGAGATGTTGTTGCGCTCCTCGATGCGGATACGCGGGGCGATGTGGCGATCCTTGAGCGCCTTGATCATGCTCGATTTGCCGGAATTGGCGAACGCGCAGTAGTATTCGCACAGATGGCAGCCCAGACACCACTGCTCGTTGACGTAGACTTTCTTCATTTATATCACTCTCCCGCATGCTTGACGCCCAGAATGGCGAGCTCCCTGTCGTTGAGGCCCACGCCGCGCAGCATCAGGCGGTTGCCGCGAAGCGCCTCGATGGAGTTGATGCCCATGCCGCCCATCATCTCCTTGAGCTCGTGATCCCAGCTGGTGAGCAGGTTGATGAGGCGCTTTTCGCCGATGTCCGGATTCAGGCGCTTGACCAGCTCCGGACGCTGCGTGGCGATACCCCAGTTGCACTTGCCCATCTGGCAGGTGCGGCACAGGTGGCAGCCGAGCGCCAGCAGGGCGGCGGTGCCGATGTACACCGCGTCCGCGCCCAGGGCGATGGCCTTGACCAGGTCGCTCGAGGAACGGATGGAGCCGCCGATGACCAGGGAGACCCGGTCGCGGATGCCCTCGTCGCGCAGCCGCTGATCGACGCTGGCCAGCGCCAGCTCGATGGGGATGCCCACGTTGTCGCGGATGCGCGTGGGGGCCGCGCCCGTGCCGCCGCGGAAGCCGTCGATGGCGATGATGTCCGCTTTTGTACTGCGTCGCCTCCTTGATGGAGAAGACGAGCTGGCGCAGGTCCTCGATGGAGTAGATGTCGTGGTGAGGCGCGGGGGAGATGGCGTCGGTGCCCTCGGGAATCATGCGCGTGCGGGAGATGTCCGGCCCGACCTTGATGCCCGGCAGGTGGCCGCCGATGCCGGGCTTGGCGCCCTGGCCCATCTTGATTTCAATCGCCGCGCCGGCGTTCAGGTAATCCGGATGCACGCCGAAGCGGCCGGAGGCCACCTGCACGATGGTGTTGGCGCCGTACTGGTAGAAGTCCTGGTGCAGTCCGCCCTCGCCGGTGTTGTAGTAGGTGCCCAGCGCCGTGGCCGCGCGGGCCAGGGAGGCGTGCGCGTTGTAGGAGATGGAGCCGTAGCTCATGGCGGAGAACATGACCGGGATGTTCAGATTGAGCTGCGGCGGCATGTTGTCAACGAGCTGTCCGTTTTCGTCGCGCTGGATGGCTGTCGGCTTGGCGCCCAGCGTGGTGCGCGTCTCCATCGGCTCGCGCAGCGGGTCGATGGACGGGTTGGTGACCTGCGAGGCATTGATGAGCAGCTTGTCCCAGTAGATAGGATACGGCTCCGGATTGCCCATGGAGGAGAGCAGCACGCCGCCGGTGCCGGCCTGACGGTAGACCTCGGAGATGGCCTTGCCGGTCCAGTTGGCGTTCTCCTTGAAGGTGTGATCGGTCTTGACGATCTTCAGCGCGCGCGTGGGGCACAGCGACACGCAGCGGTGGCAGTTCACGCACTTGCTCTCGTCGCTCATCATCATGCCGAAGTCGGTATCGTAATGATGCACGCCGTTGGCGCACTGGCGCTCGCAGGCGCGGCAGGTGATGCAGCGCTGCGGATTGCGGATGACCTCATAGGGCGGGTACAGAAAGTCGATGGCCATTACGCATGACCTCCTTTTTCAGTGTCATTGAGCGTGACGATGACGGGCTGTCCACCGCCCGGGGACCAGATGCGGTCGAGCTCCGGCTCGATGACGCGGATGGCGCACTCCTCGGAGGCGATGTAGACCATGTCGTCCTTCTCGCCCACGACCATGGAGCGCAGCTTCAGCCGGTCGCCCAGCGCCATCAGCCCGCCGGTGAAGCCGACGAGGATGGAGAACGGGCCGTTGATGAGCAGCGGGCCGAACGCGCGGCGCAGGTATGCCGCGCGGGAGCGCTGCGGCTCGGGCATGCTCTCGATGGTGGACCAGAACGGCGCGGCGATCACGCCGGCGGTTTCCTCCAGCGTCAGCCCGCGCTTGCGGGTCAGGTAGTCGATGATGTAGGCGATGGCCTCCGTGTCCGTCTTGAGCGTGCAGGCGTAGCCGAACATTTCAATGTAGCGCCGGTTCGCGTCGTAGCTGGAGATTTCGCCGTTGTGCACGACGGTGGTGTCCAGCAGCGAGAACGGATGCGCGCCGCCCCACCAGCCGGGCGTGTTGGTCGGGTAGCGGCCGTGCGCCGTCCAGCAGTAGCCGGCGTATTCGTCCAGCCTGTAGTAGCGGCCCACGTCCTCTGGGAAGCCCACGGCCTTGAACACGCCCATGTTCTTGCCGGAGGAGAAGACGTACGCGCCGTCGATCTGCGCATTGACGTGCAGCGCGGCGCGGGCGACGAACTCGCGCTCATCCAGCTGCGTGTCGCGAAGCACGTTGGCGATGGGTCTAAGGAAGTAACGCAGGATGATCGGCTCGTTTGTGATGCAGGCCATGCGGCGCGTCGGGATCTTCTCGCAGCAGACGACCTCAAAGCGCCCGGTCAGGTAGGCCTCGCAGGCCTTCTGCGCGGCCGCGTCATCATAGAAAAGATGAAAGGCGTAGTCGTCCTTGTGGCTGGGATAGATGCCGTAGCCGGCGAAGCCGCCGCCCAGGCCGTTGGAGCGGTCGTGCATGGGCTCGATGGAGCGGATGATCTTCTCGCCGCAGACGGCCTTGCCGCTTCTTGAAAATATGGAAGAGATGGCGCAGCCGGAGGGAATGTGCTCCCGGCCTTCCAGATAGGCGTCTTTCGTCATGTCCTGCCTCCTGTAAAAAGAGGGAAAATCCCTCCGGATTTTTGATATGCACATTATAGCGTCACAAGCGCCCGTTGTAAATGGGTTTTGAGCAAGAAAATGAAGTTGAAAGACAAATTCATTTAATTTAAGTCAGAAACAGGTGTAAAACTAATAAAAATTGCAAGAAGTGAAAATAAGACTTGTAAAAATGCTTGACAAGAAGCCCGGGGATGCCGTATACTGGCCCACGTCAAGAACAGCGGCGAGGCCGAAACACGATGCGGTGCGGCGGCGCGGCTGACATTTGCGGCGCGACCGCGCTGAAAGATGGGAGAGAAAAGCATGAATAAGGTTCCTGAGTTGTTCGGCAGCATGGTTTTCAACGAAGCGGTGATGAAGGAGAGGCTGCCCAAGGACGTATACAAGGCGCTCAAGTGCACCATTCGCCAGGGCACGGCGCTGGATCCGCAGATTGCCGGCGTGGTCGCCAACGCGATGAAGGACTGGGCGATTGAAAAGGGCGCGACCCACTTCACCCATTGGTTCCAGCCGATGACCGGCATCACCGCCGAGAAGCACGACGCGTTCATCTCGCCCTGCTCCGACGGTACGGTCATCATGGAGTTCTCCGGCAAGGAGCTCATCAAGGGCGAGCCGGACGCCTCCTCCTTCCCGTCCGGCGGCCTGCGCGCCACGTTTGAGGCCAGAGGCTATACCGCCTGGGACCCGACCAGCTACGCCTTCATCAAGGATGATACGCTGTGCATCCCCACGGCGTTCTGCTCCTACACCGGCGAGATCCTGGACAAGAAGACCCCGCTGCTGCGCTCCATGGAGGCCATCAGCAAGGAAGCCTGCCGCGTGCTGAAGCTCTTTGGCAAGGAGGTCACCCGCGTGACCACCACCGTCGGCCCGGAACAGGAGTACTTCCTCATCGATAAGGAGGACTACAAGAAGCGCCCGGACTTGATCCTGACCGGCCGCACGCTCTTCGGCGCGATGCCGCCCAAGGGCCAGGAGCTGGAGGATCACTACTTCGGCACGATCCGCCCGCGCGTCAAGGCGTTCATGAAGGACCTGAACGACGAGCTCTGGAAGCTGGGCATCAGCGCGAAGACCGAGCACAACGAGGTCGCGCCGTGCCAGCATGAGCTCGCGCCGATCTTCGCCACCGCGAACATCGCCACCGATCACAACCAGCTGACCATGGAGATCATGAAGAAGGTGGCCGAGCGCCACGGCTTCGTGTGCCTGCTCCACGAGAAGCCGTTTGACGGCGTGAACGGCAGCGGCAAGCACAACAACTGGTCCATCTCCACCGACAAGGGCGAGAACCTGCTCGATCCGGGCACGACCCCGGCGGACAACGCGCAGTTCCTGCTCTTCCTTACGGCGGTCATCAAGGCCGTAGACGACTATCAGGATCTGCTGCGCATCTCCGTCGCCAGCGCGGGCAACGATCACCGCCTGGGCGCGAACGAGGCGCCGCCCGCCATCGTCTCCATGTACGTGGGCGACGAGCTGGCCGGCGTGATCGACGCGCTGGTCTCCGGCGCGGACTACAAGGCCTGCGGCAAGAAGCTGATGGACATCGGCGTCTCCGCGCTGCCGGCGATTCCGCAGGACAATTCCGACCGCAACCGTACCTCTCCGTTCGCCTTCACCGGTAACAAGTTCGAGTTCCGTATGCCGGGCTCTTCTTTCAACATCGCCTGCACGAACGTCATGCTCAACACCGCTGTGGCGGATTCGCTCATGACCTTCGCTGAGGAGCTGGAGAAGGCGGAGGACTTTGACGAGGCGCTCGCCACGCTCATCAAGCGCGAGCTGGCGGCGCATCAGCGCATCCTCTTCAACGGCAACGGCTACAGCGCCGAGTGGCCCATCGAGGCCGAAAAGCGCGGCCTGCTCAACCTGCGCTCCACCCCGGAGGCGCTCGTGCACTACACGGATGCCAAGAACGTGGCGCTCTTTGCCCGCCATGGCGTGTACACCGAGCTGGAGATGAAGTCCCGCGAGGAGATCGGCCTGGAGGAGTACGGCAAGGTCATCCACATCGAGGCGCTGACCAGCCTGAGCATGCTCAAGAAGCAGATCATCCCGGCGGCGATCGACTGGTCCAAGGAGATGGCGGACGGCATTGCGGTCAAGAAGAGCATCGGCGTGGAGGCTCCGGCCGAGACGGCGAAGGTGCAGGAGCTGACCGACATGACGGCGGAGCTGATGGATCTGACCGCCAAGCTGGAGGCGGCGGTGGCCGGCGAGCCGGAGGAGCTGACGGCGCGCGCGATGTATGCGCACGAGACCGTGATCCCGGCGATGGAGGCAGCGCGCAAGGTAGCCGACGCGCTGGAAATGAAGGTGGCCAAGAAGGCCTGGCCGATGCCAACCTACGCGGACATGCTCTTCTACGTCTGATGCGACGGACAGCTGAATAACGAAGGATTGCACAAGGGCGTGCATGCAGGATCACCCGCATGCACGTCCTTTTGTATATTCATGTGCAACATGAGGAGGTAAGGAATATGGATTTGACTGTTCTGGAAACCGCTTTGAACACGGGCTGGATCCTGCTGGGCGCAGCGCTGGTGTTCTTTATGCAGGCCGGTTTTGCGATGGTGGAGACGGGCTTCACCCGCGCCAAGAACGCCGGCAACATCATCATGAAAAACCTGATGGACTTCAGCCTGGGCACCCCGATCTTCTGGCTGATCGGCTTTGGCATCATGTTTGGCGGCAGCGGCAAGCTCATCGGCGGCCTGGATCTGTTCACGAACGCGGGCGGCGACTGGGCGACGCTGATCTTCCAGACCGTCTTCTGCGCGACGGCGGCGACCATCGTCTCCGGCGCGATGGCGGAGCGCACCAAGTTCTCCGCGTACTGCATCTACTCCATGGTGATCTCCGCGGTCATCTATCCGATCTCCGGCCACTGGATCTGGGGCGGCGGCTGGCTGGCGCAGATGGGCTTCCATGACTTTGCCGGCTCCACCGCCGTGCACATGGTCGGCGGCGTTGCGGCGTTCATCGGCGCGGCGATCCTCGGCCCGCGCATCGGCAAGTACGGCAAGGACGGCAAGCCGCGCGCGATTCCGGGCCACTCCCTGACCCTTGGCGCGCTGGGCGTGTTCATCCTCTGGTTCTGCTGGTTCGGCTTCAACGGCTGCTCGACCGTCGCCCTGACCGGCGGCGCGGACGAAACCGCGGCCCGCGTCTTCGTGACCACGAACTTGGCGGCGGCCGTGGCGACCGTTGCGGTCATGTGCATCACCTGGGTGCGCTACGGCAAGCCGGACGTCTCCATGACCCTGAACGGCTCCCTGGCCGGCCTGGTGGCCATCACCGCCGGCTGCGACATGGTGACCCCGGCGGGCGCTGCGGCGATCGGCATCATTGCTGGCTTCGTGGTGGTGTTCGGCATCGAGTTCATCGACAAGGTTGTGAAGGTGGACGACCCGGTCGGCGCGGTCGGCGTACATGGCCTGTGCGGCGCGACCGGCACCATCCTCACCGGCATCTTCGCGTACTATAACGGCAACGAGGTGGCGAAGGAAGGCCTCATCTATGGCGGCGGCTTCTCCTTCCTGGGCATCCAGATCCTGGGCGTGCTTGCTGTCATTGCCTGGGTGGTCGTGACCATGACCATCGTCTTCAAGATTATTGACAAGACCATCGGCCTGCGCGTCTCCGCTGCGGAGGAAATCATGGGCCTGGACAAGCCGGAGCACGGCCTGGTCAGCGCGTATGCGGACTTCGTCCCGGCGACGGATACCGTGGATGTGCCGGTGGAAGCGCCTGCCGCGCCGGCTCCGGTCACCGCTGCGGTGCCGGTGACCAAGGTGGTTTCCGAGGACGCCCCGGCAACCATGCACAAGGTTGTCATCATCACCCGTCAGTCCCGCTTCGAGGCCCTCAAGAACGCCATGACCTCCATCGGCGTGACCGGCATGACGCTCACTAACGTCGCGGGCTGCGGCCAGCAGAAGGGCGCGGCGGAGTACTACCGCGGCGTGCCGGTTGACGTGATGCTGCTGCCGAAGATCAAGCTGGAGCTCGTCGTCTCCGCCATTCCGGTGGAGAAGGTTGTGGAAACCGCCCGCAAGGCGCTCTATACCGGCCATATCGGCGACGGCAAGATCTTCGTCTACGACGTGGCGGACGTCGTCAAGGTCCGCACCGGCGAGCGCGGCTTCGACGCCCTGCAGGACGAGGAGTAAGCGAACCGGCATGATGCCGGTTGCATGACCGACCAGGTCATGCAAGTCCCGTTGCTTTGCAATCGAGACCGAAACTTTGCAGAAGGACTTAAAGAGAAAAAGCGGCTGATCATGCAGCGCGCGCATAGAATCTCAGCCGGACGCGGAAGACGCGTCCGGCTGGTTTTGTGTTGGAACAAAATAGGGAGAAACATGCCGGATCATGGAGGAAACGCACAGGCCCAGACAGAATTCATCTGTAAAACGATCCTGAAAGGAGAAGTATTTATGCTCGAAAAAGGCGTCAAGGCACCCGATTTTACATTGATCAATCAGGAGGGAGAACCCGTATCCCTGTCCGGTTTTCTCGGGAAAAAGGTGGTTCTGTACTTTTATCCCAAGGACAATACGCCCGGCTGCACGCGCCAGGCGTGCGCATTCGCGGGCAGCTATGAGGCATTCAAGGCCCGGGACGTCGTCGTCATCGGCGTAAGCAAGGACTCCGCAGCCTCGCATGCAAAGTTCGCGCAGAAGTATGGCCTGCCGTTCATCCTGCTGTCCGATCCGGAGCTGCAGGCGATCAAGGCGTACGACGTCTGGCAGGAGAAGAAGCTCTACGGCAAGGTCAGCATGGGCGTCGTGCGCACGACGTACGTGATTGACGAGCAGGGCATGATTGAAAAGGTGATGCCCAAGGTGAAGCCGGATACCAACGCGGCGGAGATTCTCGCCTATCTGGCGGGAGAAAAATGAAAGCAAACACCCTTCTGCAGCGGTATGGACGCGATCAGCGCCGCAGCAGAAGGGTGGTGTTATGATGAAGGATCAGCGATGCGGCTCTGTCGCGCCGTGCTCAGGGATGCGCAGCGGATTCCACGTCCCGCGCATGTAAACGATCAGGTACAGGACAAAGAGCAGCAGATTGTGCGCGATCATACAGCCCCAAGCACTGACCAGACCGAGCCCCAGCAGCTGTGTGCACAGGAATGTGCCTGCGATGCGGACCAGCCACATGCCGGTGATGTTGAACAGAAACGGTTCGCGCGTGCGGCCTACGCCCTGCATCATGCCTTCCACGATGATGGAGAAACCGTAGAATGGCTCGGAGACGGCGACCATCTGCAAAACGGCTGCGCCGAGAACGATCACCTCTTCGCTGCGGGAGAAGATGCGCATGAGCGCGGGCGCAAAGCAGAAGAGCAGGCCGCCGGAGACGATCATCAGCCCAATCTCGATGGGGATGAGCATGGAGGAGAGCGATTTCATCCGCTTTTCATCGTGTGCGCCGTAGGCATTGCCGGTGAGCGTTGCTGCGGCGGTCTGCATGCCGTAGCCGGGAATGTAGAACGCGGATTCCACTGTGTTGGCGATGGTGTGTGCGGCGGTAGCCGCCTCGCCCAGCGAGTTGATCATCGAGGCGAAGGCGACATAGCCCAGCGATGTGGCAAAGCGCTGGAGCATGTTGGGGACGGCGACGCGCAGGCAGGGACGCAGGATGGCTGCATCCGGGCGCGGACGCTCGCTGCGCGGAGAGACGCGCGCGTGCTGCCACAGCGCTGCGGTGATGATGACGCCGCCCGCGGCATATGCGACGGCACTGGCTGCTGCTGCGCCGAGGACACCCCAGCCTGCACCGGGGATATGCACGCGCAGGCCGAAGAACGAAGCATCACGCTCGGGAAAGATGAGCAGAAAGTTGAGTACGACATTGATGAGATTGACCGCAACGCCGATCTTCATGGGGGTACGGGTGTCGCCCGCCGCGCGCAGCACCGTGCCGAAGATGATGCTTGCCGCGCGCGGAAGCATGGGCACATAGAGGATGAAGAAATAGGCGGAGGCCAGCGGGCGGATCGTGGGCTCAACCTGCATGAGCGCAGGGATGACGCCGCTGAGCGACAGCGTGAGCGCGGTGAAGAGCGTGCCGGTGCTCAGCACGACGAGGACGGCCTGCATGGCAGCGCGTCGGGCCTTCTGCGTTTCGCCTGCGCCCAGCGCCCGGGAGATGAACGCCAGAAAGCCTACGCTCAGCGCGGACAAAGTGCTGTTGACCAGCCAGTTGACGGTGCTCGTTGCGCCGACGGCGGCGGTGGCGCTGGTGCCCAGCGAGCCGACCATGGCCGTGTCGATATACTGCACGGCCGTCTGCATGAGCTGCTCGAGCATGGTGGGCCAGGCCAGCGTCAGGATGACGGGGAACATGGACAGATCGGGTTTTCTGCGGTACATGGCGCGTCCTTCTTCTGCAGATGATTGTCTGTATTGTAGCAGAAAAAGCGCGTGACGGCAAGATGGGCGGAAGGTGAGAGGCGGCATACTGCTGCAGAATGTCCTGGCATAAACTGGCCGGGGTGATGTTGATGATCGAGCAGCTGATTCTGTTTTTCCTTCAGGATGCGCTGTTCCTGCTGGGGGTTCTCTCGCGGGGGAGCGCGTTTCCAAAACCGCTCTCCCGTGAGGAGGAGGCGCGGATGATCAAACGAATGGCGCAGGGGGACAGCGAAGCACGGGAGACGCTCATTGCGCATAATCTGCGGCTTTGCGCACATATCGCGCGCAAATACACCGTGCCGGGCTGCGACCAGGACGATCTGATCTCCATTGGGACGGTGGGGCTGATCAAGGGAGTCAATACGTTCAGGCCCGGCAGCGGCACGCAGCTGAGCACCTATTGTGCACGGTGCATCGAGAACGAAATCCTCATGTGCCTGCGCGCGAGCCAGAAGCGCAAGGGGGAAATGTCCCTGCAGGATCCGATTGGCACGGACAGTGAAGGAAACGAGATCACGCTGATTGATGTTCTGGGGACGGATGAGGACGAGGTGCACGGCCAGGTCGAGCGGCGGGTCAGCCTGCAAACGGTGCGCCGTCTGGTCACTTCCTGCCTGCGGGGGCGGGAACGCACGGTGATTGAGATGCGCTATGGCCTGCTGGATGGCAGAGCCTATGCGCAGCAGGAGGTGGCCGCGCGGCTGGGCATTTCCCGGTCGTATGTATCGCGCATCGAGAAAAAGGCAATGCTGCGGCTCAAGGAGGCGTTTGAAAAGGGTACTGGTTGAGCTTCTGCACGGAAATTCCGCATGTTTCGCGCGGATTGCGCGGCAAACGGACGAAAATGCTTGATCTTTTGAGCAAGACGTGTTACAATCTAAAGCACGAGTGTAATTTGCCGGATCACCGCTTTAAGCATTCAGATGGTGCCTGGCATGCATGAATAACCAAGTTTTTGTTTATGGAGGGATTCCACATGATTACTGCAGGCGATTTCCGTAAGGGCGTGACCATCGAATGGGAAGGCGGCGTCTGGACCATCGTTGATTTCCAGCACGTGAAGCCGGGCAAGGGCGCCGCGTTTGTGCGCACCAAGCTCAAGAACGTCATGACCGGCGCCGTTGTCGAGCGCTCCTTCAACCCGACCGACAAGCAGCCGCGCGCGACCATCGAGACCAAGGAGATGCAGTACGTCTATACCGACGGTGAGTTCTACTACTTCATGGATCCGGAGAGCTTCGAGCAGATCCCGCTGACCCAGGATCAGGTCGAGGATGCGATCCAGTTCATGAAGGAAGAGACCATGGCGACCATCCGCTTCTTCAAGGGCAAGGCGTTCTCCGTGGAAGCCCCGAACTTCGTCGTGCTCGAGGTCACCGACACCGAGCCGGGCTTCAAGGGCGACACCACCAGCAACACCACCAAGCCGGCGACCCTGGAGACCGGCTACAAGATCGCTGTCCCGCTGTTCATCAACATCGGCGACAAGATCCGCGTGGATACCCGCGACGGCTCCTACATGGCCCGCGCGTAATCGGGCATTCATCAGAAAGGCGGCCTGACCATGAGCAAGATGGGCGAGAAAGTGGCATACCTCAAGGGCCTGGCGGAGGGCCTCGGCGTGACGGCCGAGACCGAAAAGGGAAAACTGATGCTGGCCATGATCGATACGCTGGAGGCTTTTGCCGAGCAAGCCGAGGAGACCGAAGAGGCGCTTCATGAGCTTCAGGAAGTCGTCGACGAGCTCGACAGCGACGTCGGCGATCTCGAGGAGGCGCTGCTCAGCGAGGCTGAGGATGAGGACGACGACGAGGAAGAGGACGAGGACGACGATGAGGAGGAAGAAGGCCTCATCGAGTACGAGTGCCCGCACTGCGGTACGGTGATCTTCTTTGACGAGGAAGCCTTTGACATGGAGCAGGAGCATCTGTGCCCGAACTGCAACCGCAAGGTGTTTGAAGAGGACGAAAATGACGGGGACGACGACGAGTAATCGCCGGCGTGAAGCACAAGTCATGAGGGGGACTGATGTGGACGACGCGCGGATGCGCGCATCTTCCGCACAGCCCCCTTTTTATGAATAGCAATCGAGGATGACACAGCCATGAAGAAGATTCTTTCTTTTCTGATGCTTGCGCTTGCGCTGGCACTCAGTCTGCCGGCGCTGGCGGAGGATGTCCTGTACACCGGCATGGTCACCAGGGCGATGACCATACGAGAGAAGAAATCCACGTCGGCCAAAAAGCTGGGCAGCGTGGAGG
Source organism: Clostridiales bacterium (assembly GCA_004557905.1). Lineage (GTDB taxonomy): Bacteria > Bacillota > Clostridia > Christensenellales > Aristaeellaceae > Ventricola. Next base: position 14,008 of record SFFH01000007.1, read on the forward strand.
AAGGCGAATTCATCAGCATCATCGATTACGGCGAGAAGTGGACCAAGATCGAGAAGGACGGAAAGGCGGGCTATGTGCTCACCAAGAACGTGGTCGACCTGGCGCTGGCGGAGGGCTACAACGATGCGGCGGACGCGCAGTACCTGGGCGTGGCGACGAAGGAGCTGACCATCCGCGAGAAGCAGAGCAAGTCTGCCCTGAAGATGCAGACGCTTTCCGAGGGCGAGACGGTCTACATCCTGGAGCTGGGCAAGGAATGGCACAAGGTGGTCAAGAACGGCGTGCAGGGCTATGTGCTCGCCGATCCGATCACCGGTCTGGAGGGCGCGCACGAGGGCATCGAGGTGCCCGATCAGTTCATCTCCGCGCCGGCGTTTGAGGCCGTGTACTCCGCAATGGCGGATGTGAACCTCTCCATCCGCCGCGACAAGGACGAGAATTCCCGCCTGATGGGCACGGTGTACAAGAACGAATACGTCGACGTGATGAGCACGGACGGCCAGTGGGCGCATGTGCGCAAGGACGACGCGGAGGGCTATGTCCGCGCGGATCACCTGCGCTATTTCAAGCGCTACGATCCGTACGGTCCCCTGATCCCGGGCGCGGTCTGGTATCCGTACGCGGCGCATGTGCTGCAGGATACGGTCATCCTCGATGACGCGACGGGCGGGGAGCTGCGCACCGTGACCAAGGGCTCCATCATGGCGGTGAGCGCGCTCAATGAAGCCATGGCCGTGACGCTGCCGTACGACCGGATTACGGGCCGCATCCAGGCCACGGGCAATCTGGAGCTTGAGCCTGTGGTGCTCTGGCCGGAGGCGGAAAACGGCGACCTGATCGCGGTGTTCTCCACCTACTATGACCCGGCGCAGACGACGCAGGAGCAGATCGGCCGCCTGCACAACATCATGCAGGGCGTGCAGCGCCTGAACGACGTGATCGTGCCGGCGGGCGAAAAGTTCTACTTCAACGATTACTGCGCGCCGTACACGGCATCCAACGGCTATATGGAGGGCCCGATCATCAACTATGTCTCCAGCGACAAGCTGGGATACGGCGGCGGCATCTGCCAGGTGTCCACTACGCTGTACAACGCCATTCTGCAGATCCCCATCGAGGTCATCAAGCAGCAGGTGCACTCCTCCTACGGCATCGAGTACGCGCCGCTCGACTTTGACGCGGCGGTCGGCAACGGCAACATCGACCTGCGCCTGCGCAATACGCTGCCCTACGACGTGCGCTTTGTGCTGCAGGCGGTGGACGGCGTGCTGACCGTGCTCGTGTACAGGGCAAGCTGATGCGCCGGGGCATGCACGCGGCCGCCGCGCTGCTGATGATGATTCTGGTGCTGGTCGTGGCTGCGGCGGCTGGGCTGGCCGAGGAGGAAAAGGAAGAGGCACTCTTCTACGGCACCATCGGCAAAAAAATGACCGTGTACCGCTGGGGCGACGAGAAGTCGGCCGTGCTGGGCACGATCGAAGCCGGCCGTGTGGTGGACGTCTATGCGAAGGGCCGCACCTGGACGCGCATCGACTTTGACGGCCGGCAGGGCTATGTGCTCACCAAGTTCATCGAGTTGGTGCAGCGCAAGGACCCGTTTGCCGGGCCGATGCCGGGCACGAGCGAGCATGTGGCGGTCGGCTATGTGCTGCGGGATATCTCGTTCAAGCCGGAGGGGTATAAGTATCCCATCGAGGTGAGCGAGGGCTCCTGGCTCTCCATCGAGAAGATCAAGAACGGCCGGGCGTACTTCCCGTACAGGCGCGAGCCGGACAACGTGAGCGTCAGGACCGAGAATCTGAGAATTTACGATTTTGTGCCGTGGGACGAGGCGCAGCCGGGCGATCTGCTCTACGCCTTTACGACGTTCTACACGACGAGCATGAACAAGGACGGCAACGCCGGCCGGCTGTACAACATCGCCCTGGCGTCGCAGCGCCTGACGGGCATCCGCGTGGAGCCGGGCGAGACGTTCTCCTTCAACGCCGTATGCGGGCCGTACACCCGGGAGAACGGCTATCGCTCCGCGCCGATTCTCTCGGGCGAGAGCGAGATGGGCTACGGCGGCGGTGTGTGCCAGGTGTGCTCCACATTCTACAACATCGTGCTGCGCGTGCCGATGGTCATCGAGGAGATGAACTGGCATTCGCAGGGCGGCGTGAGCTACCTGCCCTCGGGCTTTGACGCGACCGTGGGCACCAACAGCGACCTGATCGTGCGCAACGTGCTGCCGTATACGCTGCGCATCGAGTTTGAGAGCCTGGACGGCGTGATGACGGCGTTCCTGTTCCGCGACTATGAGGACGAATGAGGAAGAATAACGGATGAAGATTCTGATTTCCAACGACGACGGCATCCTTGCGCCGGGCATCGCCGCGCTGGTGAAGGCGTTTGCAGGAGCCGGCCATGAGGTGTTCGTCTGCGCGCCGGACAGCCAGCGATCCGCGGCCAGTCACAGCCTGACCATCGGGCGCAAGCTCACGGCCAGGGAGATCACCATGGACGGCGCGGCCAGGGCGTACGCCATCAGCGGCACGCCGGCGGACTGCGTCAAGCTGGGCCTGACGGTGCTGTGCCCCGGGGCGGAGGCGGTCGTCTCCGGCGTCAACCATGGCCTGAACGTCGGAACGGACGTGCTGTATTCCGGCACGGTGGCCGCGGCGATGGAGGGCGCCATCTGCGGCAGGCCCGCGATGGCCGTCTCTCAGACGGACCGGCGCGTGGGCTATGACACGGCTGCCGCGCTGGCGGTGCAGCTGTTTGAGACGATGACGGCGCACCCGATTCCGCCGCTCAGCGTGCTCAACCTCAACTGCCCCGAACAGGAGGAGATTCGGGGCGTCGTAGCGGCGAGGCTCGGGCAGCTGCACTACACGGAGTCCTATGTGCCCGAAGCGCCGGGGAGCATGACCTACGTGCTCAGCGGCGAGGTGGATCAGGGCAGGCTGCAGAGCGAGGACTACACCCGGCTGATGCAGGGCTACGCGACTGTGACGGTTGTGCGCGCCGATATGACGGACCATGCTGCAACCGAGGCCTGGGAAGCGCTGATTTGATCAGGAATTCAAGAAAACGATGCAAGAAGATGAAAACTTCTTGCATTTTTTACGTAGTTTTGATAAAATGAGGACAAAACTATGCAGACTGTCTTCTTCAGGAGGTCGAAACCAATATGCAGGATATGCAGGACATGATGCGCAGGCTCAATCAGTCCGGTAAGCGCCTGAGCAAGGGCCACCGAAAGATTGCCGAATACATCGTGGAGCATTACGACAAGGCGGTTTTTATGACCGCATCCAAGCTGGGCGAGAAGGTGGGCGTGAGCGAGAGCACCGTCGTGCGCTTCGCCTCGGCGATGGGCTACGAGGGCTATCCGCAGCTCCAGCGCGCGCTGCAGGAGCTCGTTCGCCACTGGCTGACCGCTGTGCAGCGCTTCGAGATGGCCACCGACATCGACCAGAGCGAGGTGCTGCGCACCGTGCTGCACGCCGATATGCAGAATATTCGCACCACCACCGAGGAGATCGACGAGCAGGCGTTTGACGAGGTGGTCGACAAGATCATCGGCGCGCGCCATATCTATGTGATGGGCCTTCGCTCTGCGGCACCGATTGCGCAGTTCCTGGCCTATTACCTCAACTTCATCTTCGACAACGTCCGCATCGTCTCCGAGGCGAGCGGCGACGTGTTCGAGCAGATCAGCCGCATCAACGAGACCGACCTGCTCTTTGGCATCAGCTTCCCGCGCTACTCGACGCGCACCCTGGAGGCGATGAGCTTCGCCAAGGCGCGCGGCGCGCAGGTCGTCGGCCTGACCGACGGCCCGATGTCCCCCATCTGCGCGGCGAGCACCGTGTGCCTCACCGCCCGCACGGACATGGCCTCGTTCGTGGACTCCATGGCGGCGCCGCTGTCGGTCATCAACGCGCTGATTGTCGCGCTGGGCCTGCGCCGCAAGGAGGAGCTGAGCGAGCATTTCCGCCTGATGGAAGGAATCTGGGATGAGTACAGGGTCTATGTTGGAAAAGACAAGGCTTGACGTCATTGTCATCGGCGGCGGCGCGGCGGGCATGATGGCCGCGCTGCAGGCCGCCTGGGCGGGCGCGCAGGTGACGCTGCTGGAAAAGAACGAAAAGCTGGGCAAGAAGATCTACATCACCGGCAAGGGCCGCTGCAACGTGACGAACGCCTGCGACGCCGAGGATTTCTTCAGGCAGGTGCCGCGCAACGGCAAGTTCCTCAACGCGGCTGTGCGGCAGTTCGGCCATGAGGATGTCACCGCGCTGCTGGCCATGCTGGGCACCGAGACGAAGGTGGAGCGCGGCAACCGCGTCTTCCCCGTGAGCGACAAGGCGAGCGACGTGACGCGCGCCTTCGCCCGGGGCATGAAGGACGCGGGCGTGCAGGTGGCGCTGAATACGGCAGTGTCGCATGTGCGCCGGGAGGACGGCGGCTTTGCCGTGGCGCTCTCCGGCGGCGGCGCGCTGCACGCGAAGGCGGTCGTGATCGCCACCGGCGGTCTGTCCTATCCGTCCACCGGCTCCACCGGCGACGGCTACGCGTTTGCCAGGGATAACGGTCATACCGTGACGCCGCTGTCCGGCTCGCTGGTGGGGCTGACGATGGCGGAAAAGTGGCCCAGCCTGCTGATGGGGCTGTCGCTCAAGAACGTGCGCGTCAGCGCGCAGCTGGGCAAAAGGAAGATCTATGACGAGCTGGGCGAGATGCTCTTTACGCACTTTGGCGTGAGCGGCCCGCTGATCATCGAGCTGAGCAGCCATCTGCCGGAGGACATGTCGGCCGTTCAGGTGACGCTGGACATGAAGCCGGGGCTCACGCCTGAGCAGGTGGACCTGCGGCTTCAGCGCGAATTCGCGGAGAATGTGCGCAAGCAGCTGTCCTCCGTGCTGGTGACGCTGATGCCCGCGCGCATGGGGCCGGTGTTCGCGCAGCTGTGCGGCCTGTCGCCCGAGCAGCCGATCAACCAGATCACGCGCGAGCAGCGCGCGGCGATTGCGAAAAACCTCAAGGCGCTGCCGCTTTCCGTGACCGGCACGCGGCCCATCGAGGAGGCGATTGTCACCCGCGGCGGCGTGGAGGTCCGGGAGGTCAACCCGGGCACGATGATGAGCAAGCTGGCGCCGGGCCTGTTCTTTGCCGGCGAGGTGCTGGATGTGGACGCGCACACCGGCGGCTTCAACCTGCAGATCGCCTTTTCCACGGGCGCGCTGGCGGGCAGGAGCGCGGCGGCTTACGTTACAGAAGATTGATGCGAAGTCCTCCCTGCGAGTTGGGAGGGCTTTGCGCTTTTCTGCGTGAATAGGAAACGTTGGGCTGCCGCCCAAACCTGCCTGGGGATTTCATCCCCAGACCCCTTCCACGCTTCGCGCTTTATCAAGCCTTCTGGATGACGAACAAGTTGAAAACAGCGCGAAGCGAGGAAGGGTCAAGGGACAATGTCCCTTGCGGGGTTTGGGGCGGAGCCCCAAAGGAGGAAACAGCATGCTGCAATACGAGGAAAACAGGCGCATTTATGAGCGCAGCGCGCGGCTGATTCTGCTGCTGGCCCTGCGCGACGTGTGCCCGGGCGCGACGCTGCGCATGGAGCACAGCATTGGCCAGGGCGTGTACATGAACGTGTCCGGCGTGAGCCTGACGGCGGCGCTGGTGCGCAGGATCGAGGCAAAGATGCACGAGATTTCCGCGCGCAATCTGCCGATTGTCAAATCCCGCTGGACGCGCGAGCAGGCAATCGCGTATTTTGACGCGCAGGGACAGACGGACACCGTGCGCCTGCTTCGCTACCGGCCGTTTGACTTCTTCAACGTCTACACCTGCGACGGCCTGAGCGAGTATTTCTACGGCGATATGGCGAAGACGACCGGCGAGATCGACCGGTTTGCGCTGCGGTTTTACTATCCGGGCATGGTGCTGCTGCTGCCGGGCGACGACCTGTCCGGCCCGCCCGCGCCGTTTGTGGAGCGCCCGCAGCTCATGCGCACCTATGCGGAGGCCAACGAGCACTCCCGCATCCTGCACTGCGAGACGGCGGCGGACCTCAACGACCTCATCGCCCGCGGCGAGGGCCGCACGTTCATTCGCGTGAGCGAGGCCCTGCAGGAGCGCGTCATCGCGGGCATTGCCGAGCGCATCGTGGCGCGCGGCGCGCGAGTGGTGTTCATCGCCGGGCCGTCCTCGAGCGGCAAGACGACGTTTGCCAACCGGCTGTCCGTCCAGCTGCGCGTGAGCGGCAAGCGCCCGGTGGCCATCTCGCTGGATGATTACTACCTGAACCGCGAGCAGGTGCCGCTGGGCCCGGACGGCACGCCGGATCTGGAGTGTCTGGAGGCCATTGACGTGCCGCTGTTCAATGAGCAGCTCATCGATCTGCTGGCCGGGCGCGAGGTGGAGCTGCCGCGCTATTCGTTCTACACCAAGCGGCGCGAGGAAAAGGGCGTGAAGCTCTCGATTTCCGGGGACGATATCCTCATCATCGAGGGCATCCACGGCCTCAACGACGCGCTGAGCAGCGATATCCCCAGCGAGCTCAAGTTCCGCGTGTACGTCAGCGCGCTCACGCAGCTCAACCTCGACTGCCATAACCGCATCCGCACGACCGACGTGCGGCTGATGCGCCGCATGGTGCGCGACCACCGCACCCGCGCGACGAACGCGCTGGAGACGATGCAGATGTGGGACAAGGTGCGCGCGGGCGAGGAAAAGTACATCTTCCCGTTCCAGGAGAAGGCGGACGTGATGTTCAACACGTCGCTGCTCTACGAGATTGCCGTGCTCAAAAAATACGCGTATCCGCTGCTGCGCGAGATCGGCGAGGACAGCCTGTACTATACCCGCGCGCGGCGGCTGTGCAAGTTCCTCCACTACTTCAAGGATATGGACGAGGAGAGCGAGATTCCGCCCACGTCGATCCTGCGCGAGTTCATCGGCGGCTGCACGTTCTACGGCGAATGACGCGCGCTGCAGCAAATTTTTCCTCATAAAACGCTGATACTTTTTCCCTCCCCGGCGCACAATAGCGGCGAGGAGGCGAATCCAGTGAAAAAAGGTATTTTGGCGCTGCTGTGCATCGTCATGGCAGGCATGGTTCTCAGCGGCTGCGCGGCGCGCACGGCCAGCGGCACGACCGCGACGGCAGCTCCGGTCATGACCAACAGCCCGATGGCGACGACGAACGCGCCGGCGAATGGCGCGACGGTCTCGCCGGAGATGTCCCCGGACATGAACAACGGCGCGGCGATGGGCGCGCAGACCGGCACGACGGCAGGGACGATGAACAACGGCACGAATATGGCCGGCAATACGGCGATGACCCCGGCGCAGGCTGACCGGCTGGCAGAGAAGATTTCCGATGCGGTGGAGCGCATCAGCGAGATCGACGACGCGGAGGTGGTCATCGACAGCGACCGCCGCGTGCTGGTGGCGGTCGAGTTTGAGGACCAGTATCAGGCGGGCCTCGATGACCGCATGAAGCAGATGATCGTGCAGACGGTGCAGAAGGTGGACGACGGTCTCACGGACATTGAAATCACCGACGACGATACGCTCTATGGCCAGGTCAAGGGCCTGGGCGAGCGCCTGGCGAACGCGACCGGCCTTGACGAGCTGGCCGATGACTTCGGCGACCTGTGGGATCGGATTACCGGAAGATAAAAACGTGGCTTTGCGCCGCGCGAAGCGAAGAAGGGAGTCTGAGGGATGAAATCCCTCAGGCGGGGGTATGGGGGGCGAGGCCCCCATCGTTCCCCATAGGCGAAGCTCAATAAGCAAGAATCGCAGCGGAGCCGAAGGCGACTATTGCGATTCCGGCAGCACGGCTTCAAACAGGCTTGAAGAAAGAAATGTATAAACAGGGAGCTTTCCGGCTGGTGTGCTGGAAGGCTCCCTGTGTTTTGCATTTGAATTCTGGTTTTGAGAATCAGCCCCGTCTCAATCGTAGGCTACTGCGCAGCCTGCTCTGAGACTGTGTTTTTCTTGATCTTATTGGATACGTTGGGCTGCCGCCCAAACCTGCCTGAGGGACAAAGTCCCTCAGACTCCCTTCTTCGCTTCGCGCATATCCATGCTGCTTTGGCTATATTACGCCCTGATCACATCCACCTCATCAATCCCATAATGTGCGAAGAGCGCCAGCGCCTCCCGCGTGATCACCTCGCCGGACACCGCGATGGGAATCGCAGGCGGGCAGGCGACGGTCGGCGCGCCGCAGACGCGGCCCAGCGCGTCTGCGGCGGGTATCGTCTCGTGCGGGGCAAACACCGCCTCGCGGATGGAGCAGAAGCGCTCGCCCTTGACCATGGGCAGAACGGGCCGCGGACGCGCGCTTTCCCGGCAGACGCCCAGCGCATCGATCAGACGGTCCATATCCGCCTGCGGGGTTTCGGGCGTGAGCATGAAGACGACCGTCTCCGGGTCGGCAAACTCGCACTCCACGCCGCGCTCGCGCAGGCGCTGGGCCAGCGCCGTACCGGTCGTGCCCGCCGCGCAGGCGTCCAGCGTCAGCTTCAGCGGATCGGACGGGAGCGCATGCCAGCCGTTGCTGGCGAGACGCTTACGCAGCGCGGCGATGCGCTGAACGGTCTCCAAAAGCGTCTGCGCATACCCGCCCGCCAGGTAGGCATTGCACAGGTCCAGCGACGTCAGCGTCAGATACGACGGGCTGGTGGAGCCGAAGAGCGCCATGGCCTGTTTCGCCTGCCGCGCGAACGCTTGGGGCGCGGATTTTGCGATGTGCAGATAGGCACCGCCGGTGAGCACGGGCAGCGTCTTGTGCGCGGAATCGCAGCAGATGTCCGCGCCGAGGTCGAGCGGGTGCCGGATGGGGGAGAGAAAGCGCAGGTACGCGCCGTGCGCGTTGTCCACAGCCAGCACCGTGCCGTGCGCGTGGCAGACCCTGGCCAGCGCGGCGACGTCCGCCTGACCGCCGAGATAGTCAGGGCTGGTGATGTACACCGCCGCGGGCGGCGCGTCCATGGCGGAAAGCGTGCGCTCCAAGCGCTGGGGCGTCACCTCGCACGCGCACAGCGAGGTCATGCTTTCCGGCCAGAGCCAGACGATCTCGATGTCAAGCAGCGCCGCGGCGAAGACGAACGCCTTGTGCACGTTGCGCGCGGCAACGACGACCGGCTTTGCACCGGACGCACGGCAGGTCAGGCAGAGGAACAGCATGGCCCGGATGCACTGGCTGGAGCCCTCGGTGGAATAAAGCGTGCGCGCGGAGCCGAAGAGGGCGGAGGCGTTCTCCTCGCTCTCCCGGATGATGCCGTGCGCCTCGTACAGGCTGTCGGCCCCAGCGATCTCTGTGATATCCAGCGCCTCACAGCCGAGAAATGCCCGGCCTTTGTGGCCGGGCATGTGAAGACGCGCCGTGCCGGAAGCGGCGTAGCGCCGCACAAAATCCGCGATGGGCGTGTTCATTTACTTATTCCTCTCCGCGTCTTCGGCCACGCGCATCATGATCGCGCACTCGATGCGCTTCTTGAACAGCTCGCAGCCCGGCTTGTACACGCCGCGGATGCTGCCGGTGGCGTGATAGGCGTTGGCCGCGCAGCCGCCGGAGCAGTAGAGCTTGGCCCAGCAGTCCGCGCACTCCGGGCGGGCATAGGCGTTGCAGGCGCGGAATTCCTCGCGCAGCGCCGTGTTGGTCACGCCGTCCCAGATATCGCCCAGCTTGTAGCGCTCCTCGCCGACGAACTGATGGCAGGGGTACAGGTCGCCCCACGGGGTGACGGCCATGTACTCCGTGCCGGAGCCGCAGCCGGAGATACGCTTGTAGATGCACGGGCCCCCAGTGAGGTCGAGCATGTAGTGATAGAAGGTGAACGGACGGCCCTCCTTTTGGCGCTTTAGCATTTCGGTCGCCAGGATCTCGTACTGCTCCTTGACGGTCTCGATGTCCTCGCTCGTCAGGGCGGCCGGGTCGCCCTCGGCGCAGACCACCGGTTCCATACTCAGCTCGGTGAAGCCCATGTCCGCCATGTGGAAGACGTCCTTGGTAAAGTCCGGGTTGGCGTGCGTGAACGTGCCGCGCATGTAGTAATTTTTGTTTCCGCGCGCCTTCACCAGCTTCTTGAACTTCGGCACGATGCGGTCGTAGCTGCCGTTGCCCGCGTAATCGACGCGCAGGCGGTCGTGAATCTCCTTGCGGCCGTCGAGGCTCAGAACGACGTTGCTCATCTCCCGGTTGGAGAAGTCGATCACGTCGTCGTCAATCAGCATGCCGTTGGTGGTCAGGGTGAAGCGGAAGTGCTTGCCGTGCTGCTTTTCCACGCTGCGCGCATACTCCACCAGCTGCTTGACCACGTCCCAGTTCATCAGCGGCTCGCCGCCGAAGAAGTCGACCTCCAGGTTGCGGCGCGTGCCGGAGTGCTCGATGAGGAAGTCAAGCGCGCGCTTGCCGACCTCAAAGCTCATCAGCGCGCGGTCGCCGTGGTACTTGCCCTGGCTGGCGAAGCAATAGGAGCAGTTGAGGTTGCAGGTGTGGGCGACGTGCAGGCACAGCGCCTTGACCACGTCGCCGGAGCGCTCCTTGAGGGTGCCGGCCATCGGCGCGAAGGTGTCCGGGGTGAAGAGCTTGCCCCGCGCCTTGAGCGCGGCGACGTCGCCGATGCACAGGCGGAGCTCCTCCTCGGTCACGTCCTCGCGGTCGCCGTATTTGTCCATCATGGCCGCGACGATCTCGTCCTCCGACGCATGTTCAAACATCGCGATGATGTCGTAGGCCACGTCGTCGACGGAATGCACGGAGCCGGAGCAGGTGTCCAGCACGATGTTGTAGCCGTTGAGCTTGTACTGATGAAGCATACTTTCCTCCAAAGGTCATGAAGTGAATCAACCGATGCATGCCGGGAGATGAACATAAAAAGTGCCGCCCGAAGGCGGCAAGCTTTTTGAGTTACTTGTTCTCGCACTGCTGATTGGCCACGCCGCAGCTGGTCTTGCAGGCGGACTGGCAAGAGGTCTGGCACTCGCCGCAGCCGCCGTTCTTCGCGCTCTCGCACATGTCGCGGGTCTCAAGCGTCTTGATTCTCTCCATAACCGCTATCTCCACTTCTCAAATAGATTTGATTGATTGCCGCCTCCGCGCGCAGCGCCGACACGGCCCGATAATCATTCAAAGTATAGCACAGGGAAACAGGCAAGTCAAGCAATACGGCGCTAATTCCTAAAGAGCATGAGCGCAGGTGAGCTGTATTTGAGGAGGCGGAGAATGATTTTCATGAAAGGGGTTGCGCAAAACGGAATTGGATAGTATAGTAAGACGTGATGCGACAAAAAAGACACAATCGGAGGAACGACATGGAAAACAAGGAAAAGAGAGGCGCCTTTTCCGGCTCCATCGGCTTCGTGCTCGCGGCGGCGGGCAGCGCGGTGGGCCTGGGGAACATCTGGCGCTTCCCGTATCTGGCAGCCAAGGACGGCGGAGGCGTCTTCCTGCTGTGCTATCTGGTGCTGGCGCTCACCTTTGGCTTTGCGCTGCTGACGACGGAGATTGCCATTGGACGCAAGACCGGCAAAAGCCCGCTGACGGCCTACGGTGCGATGCATGCAAAATTCGGCTGGGTGGGCGTGCTGGCCTGCCTGGTGCCCACGCTGATTCTGCCGTACTACTGCGTGATCGGCGGCTGGGTGCTCAAGTACCTGGCGGACTTTCTGACGGGCGCAGGCGCCGCGGCTGCGGCGGACGGGTACTTTACCGGCTTCATCACCGGGATCGGCAGCCCGATCCTCTGGTTCCTTGTGTTTCTGACGGCGACGGTGCTGGTCGTGTACAAGGGCGTGGACAAGGGCATTGAGAAGCTCTCGCGCATCCTCATGCCGGTTCTGCTGCTGCTGATCATCGGCATCTCCTGCTTCTCGCTGACGCTTGCGCACACGGACGCGGCGGGCGTGACGCGCACGGGCCTTGAGGGCATGCGGGTGTATGTGATTCCCGATTTCTCCGGCATGACGCTGGGACGCTTCCTGGTCGTGCTGATGGATGCGCTGGGCCAGCTGTTCTATTCCGTCAGCGTGGCGATGGGCATCATGATCACCTACGGCTCCTATGTGAAGAAGGAGACCAACATCGTGAAGGCGGTCAACCAGATCGAGGTCTTCGATACGCTGGTCGCGTTCCTGGCGGGCCTGATGATCGTGCCCGCGGTGTACACGTTCATGGGCACGGAGGGCATGAGCGCCGGCCCGAGCCTGATGTTCATCTCCCTGCCCAAGATCTTCGAGGCGATGGGCGGCGTGGGCGCGGTGGTCGGCACGGTGTTTTTCGTGATGGTCGCCTTTGCGGCGCTGACCTCGTCGGTGTCCATCATGGAGGCAGTCGTCTCCTGCGTGCAGGACAGGCTGCATGCAGACCGCACGAAGGCGACGCTGGGCGTGGGCGCCATGGCGCTGGTCATCGGACTGGTCGTGTGCCTGGGCTACAACGCGCTGTACTTTGAGCTGCGCCTGCCCAACGACAGCGTGGGCCAGGTGCTCGACGTGCTGGACTACATCAGCAACTTTGTGCTGATGCCGGTCGTCTCCGTGGCGACCTGCGTGATGGTCGGCTGGGTGCTGGGCCCCAGGAGCACCATCGAGGAGGTCACGCGCAACGGCGAGCGCTTTGGCCGCGAGAAACTCTATGTCGCGATGATCAAGGTGGTCGCGCCGGTGCTGCTTTTGTTCCTGCTGCTGCAGTCGCTGGGGATCGTCAGGCTGTAAACACCATATGAGGGGCTGCGGGCTTTTGCCTGCGGCCCGTTTTTACTTGCTTTTCTGCGGCGGAACGGACGGCAGATCGCCCGCAGCGGGGCCGCTGATGAGCTTTCCCTCCCGCGTGAAGCGCGAGCCGTGGCAGGCGCAGTCCCAGGTGTGTTCCTGCAGATTCCATTTGAGCGCGCAGCCCATGTGCGGGCAGCGCGGACGCGTGGGTGTGAGCAGGCTGACCGCCGCCTCGAAGCCGTTGACGAGCAGCTGCGGCTTCATCATGCTGCGCGAGGGGGAGAAGAGCAGCGCGCAGGGATTGCTCCTGCCCAGCACGAGGTCGCGCAGGATGGTGGCCGCGGCCATGGAGAGGGTCATGCCCCACTTGCCAAAGCCCGTGGCGACGTAGAGATCGGGCGTGGATCGGGCGTACTGCCCGATATAGGGCAGGCCGTCGAGGGTCATGCAGTCCTGCGTGGCCCAGCGAAAGGCGATCTCCGCGTCCGGATAATACGCTTTCGCATCCGCCCGGAGCGCATCGTAGCCGCCGCCGGATTTACCGGTGCGGTGCGACCCGCCGCCCAGCAGCAGAAATTCGCCGCTGTTGCGAAAGGACAGACCGGTTTCCTGCGCATCCAGGTACATGCCGTCCACATCCGGCGCGCCGCGCAGCGCCAGCACATAGGAGCGGTGCTGGTAGAGCTTGAGGAAGTACGCGCCGTGCTTGTTGAAGAGCGGAAAGTGCGTGGCGACGATGACCTTGTCCGCTGCGATGCGGCCACGGTTGGTCACCACGGCGCGGCCGTCCCACGCGAGCGCGGCGGTTTGCTCAAAGATGTTCAGACCCTCGGAAATCGCCGCGGCGAATCTGAGCGGATGGAACTGCGCCTGATGAGGCAGACGCAGCGCGCCGGCGACGGGAAAGGGCAGCGGCAGCGCGTCATCGAAGGTCGCATGCAGCCCGGCGCGCGCCATGGCGGTCCATTCCCGCTCGAGCGCGGCGGTGCCGGTCCTGTCGAAGATATAGGCGTCCTTTTCCTCGAACCCGCAGTCGATCTCCCCGCACAGCCTGCGGTACCGCCCGAGCGCGGCCTCGTTGGCCTCGCGATAGAGCTGCGCGGCCTCCACGCCGCGCGAGCGGATCAGCCTGTCGTAGATCAGCCGGTGCTGGCTGGTGATCTTGGCCGTCGTGCGCGCGGAGACGCCGCGCATGATCCGGTCCGCCTCGATGAGCGCGCAGGACACGCCGGCCTCCGTGAGCGCGTGCGCGCACAGAAGGCCGCACAGTCCGCCGCCGATGACCAGCACGTCGGTCTTCAGATCGCTGCTCAGCGCGGGAAAGGACGGCAGCTTTGCCGTCGTCAGCCAAAGAGAATCCATGAAGCATCACCCGGATACAGGATGCACAGTTCAGCGCCAAACATGATGCCCGCCAGAAGGAAAAGAACGGCAGATCACCGGACGCGGATTCGGCCAAAAGGGAGTACCGGAAGGACGCGTTTTGTGATACAATGGGTGGAAAAAGCAGAGATGTGATTCTGGAGGAGCTATGGAGAATCTGGTTTTGTCGTTTCAGGTCGTGCTGCCGCTGTTCCTGAATATCGCGCTGGGCTATTTTCTGCGCTGCATCGGCCTGATTGAAGAGGCGACGCAGAAGAGCATGAACAGGCTGTGCTTTCGGGTCTTCCTGCCCATCTACCTGTTCTCAAGCGTCTACAGTACCAACCTCACGGCCGTATTTGATCCCGGGCTGATCGCATTCGCCGTCGGCGGCGTGGTCGCCGTGTTCCTGATCATGATGCTGCTGATCCCGCGGATCGAAGCGGACAATGCCAAACGCGGCGTGATGGTTCAGGCGGTCTTCCGCAGCAACTTTGTGCTCTTCGGCCTGCCGGTGGTCACGTCGCTGTGCGGCGAGGACCACATCGGGCCGACCTCGCTGCTCATCGGCTTTGTCGTGCCGGTGTTCAATGTTCTGGCGGTCGTCTGTCTGGAGTACTTCCGCGGCGGCAAGCCGGATGTGCGCAAGATGCTGCGCGGCATCGCATCCAATCCGCTGATCATTGCCTCCGTACTGGGCATCGCGATGAACCTGCTGGGCGTCCCGCTGCCGGCGGGCGTGAAGAAGAGCGTGACGGATCTGGGCCGTGTGGCGACGCCGCTGTCGCTGGTGGTGCTGGGCGCAGGCTTCCAGTTCGGTTCGATCCGCGGCAGCACGCGGCAGCTTGCGCTTTGCATTCCGCTCAAGCTAGTGGTTGTGCCGCTGGTGATGCTCACGCTGGGCACACTGCTGGGCTATCGCGGGGATACGCTGGTGCCGATTCTCGCCATCTTCGGCGCGCCGATTGCCGTCTCCTCCTATACCATGGCGGAGCAGATGGACGGCGACGGCACGCTGGCCGCGTCGCTGGTGGTGCTCACCACGGCGTTTTCCATTCTGACGATGTTCCTGTTCATCTTTGCGCTCAAGCAGCTGGGCCTGGTCTGACAAAAGTAAACAGCAAACGGGGAAGCCTGCATGCACGCGGCTTCCCCGTTTGTCATGTCGTCCCGGCGGCGGAGCCGTCGCCCTTGAGCGCGTGAAAGACCTTGACGTCGCCCGGCGCGGTGCCGGGGATGATCGGTTTGGCGCGCTGATGGCCGGTCTTGGCCTTTCCCTGAATCTCCGGCACGGGCGGCATGTCATTTCTCGGCTTGACATGTGTGCGCTCAGGCCGTTTCATGCCCTGTTTGGCCATGCGTTCACCTCGTCTGCTTTCGCTGCGTCACAGCTCGTTCAGGTCTGCCGCGGGCAGATCGTTTTCGATGTTGTCCCGCGCCAGATCGTTGTCAATCACCGGATAGATTTCTGACGGCACCGGCCGTTCTGTCCTTTCGGGATGGGCGCGCCGCCTGCGGTGCTTCTTTTTTTCATCGTCCATGCGATCACCTCGGCTCTAGGATGCGCGGATGCGGGCGGATTATGCGGCGGACTATCTGTCCGGAGGGGAAGCTGAACGTCAGATTCATCCTTGACTGATTAGTCTTCCGGGGTTCATGCTTAATTCTGGCTGAACAAAGCTGTGGTAAAAGCCTGAGGTGCAAAAAGAAAAAGCCCTGACTTTTCAGCTATCGCTGGAAAAAATCAGAGCTTGTTTCTGGTCGGAGTGGCGAGATTCGAACTCGCGGCCTCTTGAACCCCATTCAAGCACGCTACCAAACTGCGCTACACCCCGGATGACAGGCCAATGCTGTCAAGCAAAGAACATTATAGCACAACGGGAGGATTTGTCAAGGGCTTTTTCAGGTGCAACAGCGGAAAGAATATTACAAAATCATGAAGTTTGTAACAATTTGCGTTGACAACCGGGGGGCGCATCTATATAATGAGAATGATGAATTGTCCGTGCACGTTACTGGTCGATGCCCAGCACGATCGAGGAGATCGTCATGGTCTCCGGCTCGATGGTGTACACGCAGTAGACGTGCTCGTAGGCGCCGTAGCTGTCCCGCGTGCCGGCGGGATAAGCGCTCGTGGGCGCGAGCAGGGTGACTACAATCTGGCCGTTGTTCACGTTGATCAGGCCGCGTGGGGGCAGGGCAGTCATCACGCCGTTCTGGTTTTCAAAGTACTCCGCGCAGTAGAGGATCATCTCCTCGTCGGACTGAAGCCCGGTCTGCGCGCCGGCGTTCTGTTTTTGAAGGTATTCGGCGCAGTAGAGCGCGATCTCCTCGTCGGACTGCATGGTCGTCGTTTGCGTGGTTTTTGACGAGGTTCCCACGTCGGTGGGCAGGCACTGGATCAGCTTTTCCAGCGTGTCGCCGACACTCACGCCGCGGGGGCCGTCGCTGACGGTCATGCGGCCGCTCTTGCGGATCTGGCTGATCTGCGCGGCGGTGAGATCGGACAGCGAGAACGGCTGGGACGCGCTGAACGGCAGCGCGGTGGCGACCGGCGCGGAGACGGGCGCACTGGCGGCGAACGGGCGGAAGACCAGGATACAGATCACAAGGCTGAGCAGCACGGCGCCGACGCCGCCTGCGATGCAAAGCGCGGTGATGACGCGCTGCTGTTTCTTCATCTGTTGTTCTTTTCTGCGTCTTTGGGCCATCGGGATACCTCCTTTGCTCATCGAGCCAGAACATTATAGCATACTTTGCATCCCGTGCGCTACTGCCGGGAGGATACGGAGCGTGAATTTATGGAAATGCTGACGAGGGCCGGCGAAGCGGTTGCGGGCATGGGCACGCAGCAGACGATGCTCTTGCTGTGCCTTCTGCTGGTGCTGCTGATGCTGATCGCGCTGGTGCTTTTGCACCGCCGCACGAAGCAGGCGGAGGAAAGCGTGCGCGAAATGAGCCGGGAGATCGCGCAGCAGCTGGCGCAGGCGGACGCGAGGACGCGCGAGGCGAGCCAGCAGACGCAGCGCGAATACAGCGAGGCGATGCAGGCGGTGAACGACAGCGTCGTGCGGATGATGGGCGAGATGACGCGCACGCAGCAGGGCCAGATGGATTCCCTCGGTGGGCAGATGCGCGCGGCAGGCCGCCAGGAGGAGGAGCGCATGGAGCGCATCCGCCAGACGATGGACCGCCGGCTGAGCAGCTACGAGGAACGCCTGAGCAGCGTGAGCAAGACGCTCGACGACAAGCTCTCCGGCAACGAGGAGCGCATGGAGCGCATGCGTGAGACGCTCGAGGGCGGGCTGATACGCATCAGCGAGGACAACCGCCGCGAGCTCGAGCAGATGCGCCTGACGGTCGACGAAAAGCTCAGCGCGACGGTCGATCAGCGGCTGGAGGCGTCGTTTGCGCAGGTGACGCGCCGGCTCGAGCAGGTGACCAGCAGCCTGAATGCCATGCAGTCCCTGGCGGGCAGCGTGGATGAGCTCAGCCGCACGCTGGGCAGCGCGCAGCCGCTGGGCGTGTGGGGCGAGGTGCAACTGGGCACGCTGCTGGCGCAGATGCTTGCGCCGGATCAGTACGCGCAGCATGCGCCGGTGCGCCCGGGCGGCGAACCGGCGGCGGACTACGTCGTGGTGATGCCGGGTCAGGGCCACGGGCATACGGTGTATCTGCCGATCGACGCAAGCCTGCCGATGCGCGAGTACACGGAGCTGCGCGCGGCGCTGGAGCACGGCTCGCGCGAGGACGTGGAGAGCGCGCGCGGGCTGCTGGAGTCCGCCGTGCGCATGCATGCGCGCCGCATGAGCGAAAAGCTGATCGCTCCGCCGTACACGACGGATTACGGCGTGCTGTTTTTGAGCAGCGAGGGGCTGTATGCGGAGGTGCTGCGCATCAGCGGCCTGGCCGAGCGCATCCAGAGCGAGAGCCGCATGGTGATCGCCGGGCCGACGACGTTTGCCGCGCTTCTGCAGAGCCTGCAGATGGGCTTCCGTTCGCTGGCCATCGAGCAGCGGACGGAGGAGATCATGGCGCTGCTGGGCGCTGTGCGCACGGATTTCAGCGGCTTTGCGGGCCTGCTCAGCCGCACGCAGAAGCGCCTGCGCCAGGCGAGCGAGACGATCGAGACGGCGCAGCGCCACAGCGAGAGCATCGCGCGCAGGCTGTCCGACGTGGGCGAGCTGCCGGACGATCAGACCAGGGCGCTGCTCGGCGAGGACGCCGTGGAGACGGAGCATCCCTTTGACGATGATGACGACGGCTGGGATTGACGGCCGGACATGGATGGACCATACGGAAAAGCGTGTCGAGCGCTTTTCTTTTTTTGCACCCGGCACCGACAGCGGCAGATTGCAATCTCCTATACAATGATCCCATATTCTGAGCGTAAAGGCGGGAAGGGTATGGCACAGAGCGCGGCGACAGGGTATGAAGCGATTCGGGAAGAGGACAGGGAGCGGACGGGCTTGCTGGCGGGCATTGAGCAAACGCTGAGGAACCGCGGCACGGCGGCGCAGCGCGTGCTGTGCCTGCTTTTGATGGCGCTGCTCGCCCCGGCGAACCTGCCGGGCGGCGGCTATGCCTGTCAGGCCGCGATGTTCGCCGTGCTGCTGCGCCAGGGCTTTTGCGTGCCGTTTGCGTTCGCCGGCGTGGCGGTTGGCTTTGCGTCGCATTTCGTCTCAGGGAATCTGATGGGCTGCTGGCAGATGGCGGTCTGTGCGCTGCTGTGGCTCACCTGCGGGTTGTGGGTGCGCCCGAACACCCGGATGACCATGGCAGCGGCGGTGCTGCTTGCGCAGCTGACGGCCGGGGCGATCACGGGCGTGGCATCCTGGCTGGATGGACTGACGCTTGCGCTCACGGCGCTGGCCGGCGCGGGCTTGAGCGCGTTGTATGACGGCGCGGCGCTGGCCGTCTGCCATCGGGACGAGCTGGACGGCGAGACGCGGCCGCTGTGCGTGATGGCGGTCTGCGCGTCGCTGGCGGCGGGTATCCTGCATCTGCCGCAGGGCGATATTC
The DNA here is from genome assembly GCA_004557905.1 of Clostridiales bacterium. Classification (GTDB taxonomy): domain Bacteria; phylum Bacillota; class Clostridia; order Christensenellales; family Aristaeellaceae; genus Ventricola. The sequence continues at coordinate 33,109 of SFFH01000007.1, forward strand.
TCGCCGCCAGCATGGCGCTGTACCTGACGCTCGAGCACGCGTATGTCGGCGGCGCGTCGCAAGCGCTTTTGTGCGCGGGCGTGCTGGGCGGCACGGTCTCGCTGGGCATGGGCAGCGTCAACATCTGCGCGATGCTGCTTTGCGGCGGCTTTCTGGCGGGCGAGATCAAGACGCGCTACCGGAGCCTGTGCCTGCTGCTGATGCTCAGCGGCATGGCGGCTGCCTGCGCGCTGCTGCGCGGCGACCTGGCGGCGATCCGTCTGCTGGTCATCTGCCTGCCGGGCGCGCTGCCGTTTCTCGTGCTCTCCAGCGTGCGGCGCGCGGCGGTGACGGGGCTGGTTGAGCGCACGGCACCGGATGAAATGACGCAGTCCGAGGCGATTGCGGTGCGCTGCGCGTCGATGATTCACGCCTGGGCGCATCTGTATGAGGACACGGCGCAGATGATGCAGGGATTGAGCGCGACGGCGGAGGAAAACCCGCTGCTGCGCCAGTGCGTGGAGCTGCTGGCCAAGACGAGCACGGCGGCGCACCAGGTCTGCGAGCGTACGCTCAGCGAGATCCGCCCGGACGACGAGGCGTACCGGCGCATCCGCTACGCGCTCGTGCGCGCGGGCATGGAGCAGGTGCGCGTGGCCTATGCGCTGCGCATCGGCGGGCGGATGGAGACGATGCTCCTCAAGCCCGAGCACGTCGCGCCGGTGACGCTGGAAAAGCTGGTGTCCTCCGCGTGCGGCGTGCCGATGCGCGCGTGCGCCCGGGAGGGCATGCTGTGCACGCAGGCGGTGTTTGAGCAGGCGCCCGCGCTGTCGCTGGAGATCGGCGCGGCGACGCGCAGCCGGTCCGGCGAGGAGGTGGCGGGCGACAGCTACGTCTCCCGGACGCTGCCGGGCGGACGCCATGTGCTGGCGCTGTCGGACGGCATGGGCAGCGGCGTCAATGCGATGCAGGAGAGCCACGCGGCGCTGCGGCTGATGGTGGAGAGCCTGCGCGCGGGCTACACGAGGGCGCAGGCGCTGGACGTGGTGAACGCGCTGATGCTCATGTGCACGGGCCGGGAGATGTACGCGACGATGGACCTGTGCGTGTGCGACCTGCACACGGGCGAGACTGCGTTTGAAAAGCTGGGCGCGTGCGCGTCGTACGTCGTGCGCGACGGCGAGGTGCGCGCCATCGGCGCGGACACGCTGCCGGTGGGCGTCCTTCCGGATGTGGAATCCAAATCGCTGCGCATGACGCTGCGCCCGGGCGACGTGGTGATCCTGCTGACCGACGGCGTGGCGGGGGCGTATCCCGGCGGCGAGGAGGCACTGCGCGCGGCGATTGCCAAGTTCTGCTGGCTGCATCCGCAGGCCGTGGGCGAGCGTCTGATCGGGCAGTGCCTGCAATCGGGCGAGGCGAAAGACGACATGGCGGTGCTCTGCGCGCGTGTGAGCCGGTCCATTTTGGAATAATGCGCAGATCGTGCGCCGGAAGCCAGGAACTTCCGGCGCTTTTTTTGTGCGGAAACCTTGCCATTTTGGTGCTGACAGGGTACAATAGATTCTGTATGGACAGGAGTAGACGGATCATGACGGCGGATGAATTTTGCCTGCGCTTATCGAAGGACTGCGGCGTTGCCCCCGGCAGTCATGTGCTGCTTGCCCTCAGCGGCGGTGCGGACTCGGTGGCGCTTTTCTGCCTGCTGCTTGAGGCGCGCGAAAGCATGCCGCTCGTCCTCTCCTGCGCCCATGTGGAGCACGGCATCCGCGGCGAGGCGTCGCTTTCGGATCTGGCGTTTGTCCGGACGCTGTGCGAAGAGAAGCGTGTCCCGCTCTATACGGCCCATGTCGACGCGCCGGCGTATGCCCGCGAGCACGGCTGCGGGCTGGAGGACGCCGCGCGGACGCTGCGCTACGCCTTCCTGAACCGCACGGCGGACGAGATCGGCGCGGACGCGATTGCGCTGGCGCATCACGCGGGGGATCAGGCGGAGACGGTGCTGCTGCACGCGATGCGCGGCAGCGATATCCGCGGGCTGTGCGCCATGCGTATGCGAAGCGGACGGCTGATCCGGCCGCTGCTTGACTGCCGGCCCGAGGCGCTGCGCGCCTGCCTGGCCGCCATCGGCCAGCCGTTTTGCGAGGACGCGACCAACGATGACCGGACATACGCGAGAAACCGCGTGCGCCACGACGTGCTGCCGCAGATGGAGCAGGCCGTGCCAGGCGCGGGCGCTGCGCTTTGCCGGCTGGCCCGCGCGGCGCAGCGGGACGAGGACTACTTTGACGGACAGATCGACGCGCTGCACCTGCGGACGCTTCCGCTTGTGGACGGCGCGGCGGTGGAAAAGCGCGCGCTGACCGGGCTGCACCCGGCGCTCCTTTCGCGCGTACTCGTGCGGCTGATCCGGCACGCGGGGCTTGCGCCGCAGTTTGCGGAGACGGTCGGCCGGATCATGGACGCGCTTGCGCGGGAGGATGCGGCAGTCAACCTGATGGGCGGCGCGCATGCGGTGATCGGGCGGCGGTATCTGTGCCTGATCCGCGCGGACGCACCGTGCCCGGAGACGCCGCTTCGCGTGCCGGGCGTGACGGATACGCCCTTTGGCCGCTTTGAGGTGCGGCCCGCGCAGCCCGGAGAACGGGGCGACGGAAGGACCGCGCAGAGCATCCCGAAACGACTGCTTCTTCACGCCAGCGTGGGCAGCCGCCGGGAGGGCGAGACGATGGTTCCCTTTGGCAGGAAAACGCCGGTGAAGCTGAAAAAGCTGATGATCGACGCGGGCGTGGAGCGCGCGATGCGCCGCAGCGTGCCGGTGGTGCGCGGTGATGGGGAAGCGCTCCTCGTGGTTGGCTTGCGCAGCGCCGAGGGCTGCCGGGGCAATAATGAAGATGAAGAAAGGATGCTCGTCCGCTTTCTGGGCCTCTGGCCCGACGAAAACGCGGACGGGAAAGCATGAAACAGGAGGACGAGGTCATCATGGAAAACAGAGCAATGTATTCGGATCTCAAGGACGAGCTGCTGCTCACGCGCGAGCAGATTGCCGCGCGCGTCAAGGAGATGGGCAAGCAAATCACCGAGGACTTCAAGGGCAAGGACCTGACCGTCATCTGCATCCTCAAGGGCGCGGTGGTCTTCTTTGTCGACCTGGTGCGCGAGATCGACCTGCCGATGAGCATGGACTTCATGGCGATTTCCAGCTACGGCAGCGCGACCAAGTCCTCCGGCGTCGTGCGCATCATGAAGGATCTGGACAAGCCGGTCAACGGCAAGGACGTGCTGGTCATCGAGGACATCGTGGACTCCGGCATGACGCTCTCCTTCCTGCGCGAGAACCTGCTCAGCCGCGGCGCCGCGAGCCTGAAGATCGCGACGCTGCTGGACAAGCCGGAGCGCCGCCGCGTGCCGCTGCACGTGGACTACTTCGGCTTCACGATTCCGGACGAGTTCGTCGTTGGCTACGGCCTTGACTACGACGAGAAGTACCGAAATCTGCCGGACATCGGCGTGCTCAAGCCCGAGGTCTACGAGAAGTAATCATGTCATCACACGCGGCCTAGGCCGCAGTTGGAGGTTTCCGTTGAAGAAGTCATATAAGGGCTTTCCGGCCTATCTGCTGATCATCCTGGTGGTGTTTGCCGTCGCGCAGATGTTCACCACGTCCATGACCAGACAGACCGGCACCCGGATTGAATACAGCGAGCTGCTGGGGTACATCGAGCAGGGCGTGATCGAGCAGGCGGCGATCCAGGAGGACACCGTCTATGCGCGCATGCGCGGCAGCAGCATCCCCAAGGCGCAGTTTTCCGCCACGGCGTACGACTTTGTCGCCAGCGTGAGCAGCGATACGTTTGTGGATACCTGCCGCCAGCTGGCGTCGCGCCGCACCGGCGAGCCGGTGGAGAACATCACCGAGCTGGATCTGGGCTTTGAGCTCACCTATCTGCCGCAGCCGCACACGCCGTGGTATCTGGAGATGATGCCCTACATCATCATGACGCTGGGCCTCATGCTCTTCTGGATGTTCATGATGCGCCAGCAGAACGGCGGCGGCGGAAAGATGATGAACTTCGGGCACAGCACAGCCCGCGTCTTCGAGCCGGACGGCAACAAGATCACGTTTGCGGACGTGGCCGGCGCGGTCGAGGAAAAGGAAGAGATGCAGGAGCTGGTCGAGTTCCTCAAGAACCCGCGCCGCTTCACCAAGGTCGGCGCGCGCATCCCCAAGGGCGTGCTGCTCGTGGGCCCGCCCGGCACCGGCAAGACGCTGCTGGCCAAGGCCGTCGCGGGCGAGGCGGGCGTGCCCTTCATGTCCATCTCCGGTTCCGATTTCGTGGAGATGTTCGTGGGCGTGGGCGCCAGCCGCGTGCGCGATACGTTTGAGCAGGCCAAGAAGCACGCGCCGTGCATCGTCTTCATCGACGAGATCGACGCCGTCGGCAGGCGCCGCGGCGCGGGCATGGGCGGCGGCCACGACGAGCGCGAGCAGACGCTCAACCAGCTGCTGGTCGAAATGGACGGTTTTTCGGTCAACGAGGGCGTCATCGTGCTGGCGGCGACCAACCGCAAGGACATCCTGGACCCGGCGCTGCTGCGCCCGGGCCGCTTTGACCGGCAGATTTCTGTGGGCTATCCGGACGTGCGCGGCCGCGAGGCGATCCTCAAGGTGCACGCCAAGGACAAGCCGCTCGCCGAGGATGTGGATCTGGCGAACATCGCCAAGCGCACGCCGTACTTCGCGGGCGCGGATCTGGAAAACGTGATGAACGAGGCGGCGATCCTCTGCGCGCGTGAGGGCAAGGAGCAGATCACCGCGCGCCACCTGAGCGACGCGATCGAGCGCGTGCAGATGGGCCCGGAGAAGAAGAGCCATATCGTCTCCCCCGAGGACAAGAAGCTCGTCGCCGTGCACGAGGCCGGCCACGCGATCGTGGGCGAGCTGCTGGAGGGCTGCGACAACGTGCATCTGGTGACGATCATGCCGCGCGGCTCCAGCGGCGGCCATACGCTGCTGCTGCCGGAAAAGGAGAGCGACTTCACCACCCGCACGCAGCTGATGGACTTTGTGGCGATGGCGCTGGGCGGCTATGCGGCCGAGACCCTCGTGATGGGCGAGATGAGCACCGGCGCGAGCAGCGACCTGCAGCGCGCTACCGACATCTGCCGCCGCATGGTGATGCAGTACGGCATGAGCGACGAGATGGGCCCGATCTATCTAGGCGGCGATCACGACGAGGTGTTCCTCGCGCGCGATTACGGCCAGCAGAGCCGCATGTTCTCCGAGAACGTGGCGGCGCGCATCGACGGCGAGGTGCAGAAGAAGATGACCGGCGCGTTTGAGCGCGCTACGCAGCTTCTGGCCGAAAACCGCGGCAAGCTGGACGGCCTGACGGCGCTGCTCATGGAGCGCGAGACCATCGACCGCAGGGAGTTCGAGGCGTTCATGAAGGGCGAGGCGCTGCCTGAGCAGGACGCGGCGGAGGACACCGACGCGGCCGCGCAGGACGGCGCAGACGCCTGACCAAGCGATAGAAACAGAACGCCGCGTCAGTGCTCTTGACGCGGCGGTTCCTGTATTTTTGCGGAGAGGAAGAAAACAGGATGAAAACGGAAAAGCGCGCCGGAGAACGCCTGGTTTATGGCGGATTCCTGCTGGGTGTATTGGCCTTTTTGCTGGTGTTCTTCCTTCATTACCGTCCGCTGATCGTCGACAATATGGACGATTGGACCTATATTTCTTTTTCGCGCGCCGCAGTGCCGATCTGGAAGTATTGGAACCCATCCAGGGTATTGCCCGAGATCCTGATGCCGGCCTGCGCGCAGGCGGCCGTCTGGTTTGTCATGCCCTTTGCGGGCGATTACGTCTGGTCCATCTCCATTGTAGCAGGCGTTTTCCTCAGCCTGATGATCACGCTGTATATCGGGCTGTTTGCCAGGCTGCTTGCAGACCGCATGCAGCTGGGCGCGCCGGTCACCGTGCTGGTTTCCGCGCTCTTTCTGGTGTTCCACTTCAGAAGCTGGATGTCTCCGTGGATTGCCAGCCAGCACATGTTTTATACCGGGTGCATCACGACGTGCTTTTTTTACCTGATCCCTGCGCTGCTGAATATTCAGCTGGTTCTGCTGATGGAAATCAAGAAGGACCAGGGAAGTATGGCCGATGGCGAGCATGTCATTCAAAAAGGCCTGCTGATCATCCTGCTGTATCTGGCGGTGTTTTCCAACCTGTTCAGCAGCTGCATCCTCGCGGTGTACGCGGGGTACCGTCTGCTGTGCTGCATGGCGGAAGCGATCCGCAGCCGAATGCCGCTGAAGCACTTCTTGAAAAAGAGCGGACTGTTTCTCGGCATATTGGCTGCTTGGGCGGTCTCGGTGATCTTTGAGCTTTCCGGCGGCCGGGCTAGGAACCTGTCCAGCGAAGAACCGCTGATGGACCGGATCAAGAGGGTGATTCATCTTCTGCTGGATGTGATTGAGCGGATGGAGGATACGGTATTCTATCTGAGCGCCGCGATTCTTGTGGCAGGGCTTGTGCTCATGCTGATTTCCCGATGGAAAAAGCCGGAGGACAGGACGTACGCCCTGGCGGTGCTGGGGCACCTGTTCTGTGCCGGCGTCACGCTGCTGTATCTGATTGTGCTCAGCGCATCGACGGCGTGCGAATACATCACGCGTATGGACGTGCTCATCTGCGCTGTATTCCATGTGCTGATTGCGGTGTTCTATTCGCTTTCGTATATCATCGGCAAATGGAGAAATGCCGTGCTTGCGATGCCGCTGGTGACGTTCATCATGGCGTTTGACGTGCTGCTGGGCATAGACACGTTTGCACAGAGCAATGTGCTGGGCACGTCGGCGGACGTATGCCTTAAGACCAATCGGTCGTTTGTGCAGCAGATCCTTGAAGCGGATCAGGCTGGACTGACGGAGATGACCCTCCGGGTTCCCCGGTGCGACACGGAAGATAACTGGCCGTATGCTTTCCATATGGGCGGCAGAATGGTGACGGCGCTGAAAAGCCACGACATGATCGATCACATCGAGGTCATTCATGTCGAAGCAATTGATGACTATGATACAGAATTTGGCATCGATTGACGCTCCACTGCGCACACCATGGGGCATCTTCCGGGCCTTGATCTGCAGACCCGGGAAGCAAATCCTTCAGGCGGTTTCCGGGCAGCAGCCCGATCGGAGGTCTTATGAAAGCTGATCTGCACATGCACTCCACCGCGTCGGACGGCGTATACGCGCCGGATGCGCTGATGGCGCTGGCCGCCGGCCAGGGCTTTACCCATGTGGCGCTGACCGATCACGACAGCATGGCGGGGATTCCGGCTGCACGCGAGGCGGCGAAGCGGCTCGGCATGCAGCTGATTCCCGGCGTGGAGCTCAGCTGCGGCGGACAGAAGGAGATCCACATACTGGGCTACGGCTGCGATCCGGAGGACACGGCGCTGCGCACGTTCTGCGAAAGGCGCGTGGCGCAGCGCGAGGAGCGGGCCGAGGCGATGGTGCAAAGGCTCTGCGCGCTGGGCAAGCCGATCGATATGCGGCGCGTGCGCGAGCTGGCCCGGGGCGCGATTGCCAGGCCGCATATTGCGCGGGCGCTGCTGGAGGCGGGCCATGTCACGTCGGTGTCCGACGCGTTCGACCGGTTTCTGAAGCCCGGAAAGCCCGCCTATGTGCCCAAGGAGGACGTGAAGGTTGCCGAGGCGGTGCGCCTGATCGCGCAGGCGGGCGGCGTCGCCGTGCTGGCGCATCCGATGGAGCTGAAGCTGGGCGAGACGCAGCTGCAGTCGCTGATCGGCGAATGGAAGGCGCAGGGGCTTGCGGGCGTGGAGGCGTTTCACCCCAGCGCGCAGAACAACCACGCCGCCTTCCTCATGCGCATGGCCCGGCGCGAAGGGCTGCTGGTGACCGGCGGCAGCGATTTCCACGGCGAGGCGGTCCGAAAGACCGAAATCGGCGAGGGACTGGACCGCTGGACGACGATGGAAGACGACGTGCAGGCGCTGATGGCGAGCATCCGATCAGCCGGACAGACGAGGTGAAGATATGCCGACCATGACGCGGGCGGGCTATACGCCCCCGAAGCAGGAGCCCCCAAGGGCGCCCAAGCCGGAGCCGCCCAGAAAGAAAAAGAAAAAAGGCAGAAAAAAGCGGGGCCTGAGCGGCGCGGCGATCGCGTCGCTGGCCATCTTTCTGCTGGCGGCGGCGATTGGCGCGGGCACGATCTATGTCTACGCGCAGACGCAGCCGTACCAGCAGGCGTTTGTGCCGGGAACGATCCTCATGGGCTATCCGCTCGCCGGCGCGACGCGCGAGGATGCCGAACGGCTGCTGGACACCCTCGGCGCGGAGCATGCGGACACCTGGCAGTATGACCTCATCTGCGTGGGAAAGACGTACACGCTGACGGCGCAGGAGTTGGGCCTTGCCATCGACAAGGAGAAGACCATCGCGCTGCTGTGGCCCGCAGGCCACGAGGGCGGCATGCTCACGCGGTATTTGGAGATGCGGCGGCTGGCGAGGGACGGCCTGGTGCTGCCCTATCCGGCGCTGATCTACGACCTGAACGCCGTGGACGCGCTGCTCGCGCGCATCCGTGCGGACGTGGAGTGCGGGGCAGTCGATGCGACGGTCGCCTACACGCCGGGCAGCGCGGCGCCGTTTGCGTTCACGGACGAGCAGACGGGCTGCGCGCTTGAGGTTGATCCGGAGGACGTCCGCTCTGCCGTCGAGCAGAGCCTGATGAAGCTCACGCCGGGCAGCATGACGCTGGAGGTCACGGTGATCGAGCCGCAGGTCTACCGGGCGGTGCTGGAGAACTCGATCTCTCTGCGCGCCCGCGTGGTGGCGCAGGTGACGGGCGGCGAGGCAGCGGTGCACAACGTGCAGCTGGCGGCGCAGGCCCTGAACGGCGTACGCGTGGACAGTGGGAAGACGCTCTCGTTTAACGAAGCCGTCGGCACGCGCACGCAGGAAAACAGCTATCTTGCCGCGCCGGAGCCGGCGTATGGCGAGAACGTGTCCGGCGTGGGCGGCGGCGTGTGCCAGGTGTCTACGGCGCTGTACCGTGCGGCGCTGCTGGGCTGCATTGATGTGCGCGAGCGCAGCGCCGCGGCGCGCCCGGTGACCTACTGCGACATGGGCCAGGAGGCGGCGGTGTCGGATCAGGGCCTTGACCTGACGCTTTACAACCAGACGGATGCGCCGCTGTTTGTCAGCGCGCGTGTGTATGAGGACAAGGACGCGACGTATCTGGAAATAATGCTCATCGGCGAGGAGCTGGGCAGGCGCCTGAGGCTGAACTCGCTGATTGACGAAACGGGCACGATTGAGGAGCCGGTGTACGTGCGCGACCGGGAAGGGCAATACGCGACGTACACCGACGAGCGCGTGCCGGTCGGAGCGGCGCTTGCCGGGTATGCAGTGAGCGTGGAGCGCGTGACGCTTGACGAAAACGGGCTGGAAATCGCCGCCGAGATCGTCAGCGACAGCGTGTACGAGGCTGTGCCGCCCACGATCTATGTGGGCGTGCAGCAAAGGGATGAAAAGTGATTGCACACTGACTAAAGAACAGAACAGGAAAGAGAGGAAGTACGATATGGAAAAGATTTGCTTCAAGACCCAGAAGGGCCCGGCCGCGATCGGCCCGTACTGCACCGCAACCGTCTATGGCGATACCGTCTACATGTCCGGCATGATCGGCGTGGACCCGGCTGTGGGCAAGCCGGTGGAGGGCGGCACGCTGGCGCAGGCCAGGCAGGTGTTTGAGAACATCCGCACGGTGCTGGGTGAGCTGGGCCTGACCATGGACGACGTGCTCAAGACCACGGTGTTCCTGACGAACCTGGGCGACTTTGCCGAGGTGAACAAGCTCTACGCCGAGTACTTCGGCCCGAACTATCCCGCCCGCTCCTGCGTGGAGGTCTCCCGCCTGCCGATGAGCCTGGCCATCGAGGTCGAGTGCATCGCGCGCTGCAGCAGGTAAACCTACTTTAGGCCGCCGTGAAGCGAATATGGCGCAGGGACAATACCTCTGTAGGTTCCTTGCGGCAGCCCAGGAAAGGAAAGAACATGGAAAGCTTTACCCCTCAGGATATCCGCTATCTCAAGCTGCTGCGCAAGCAGTACCGCACGATTCAGGAGGCCTCCGCGGAGGTCGCGCATCTGCGCGCGGTGCTTCGCCTGCCCAAGGGCACGGAGCATTTCCTCTCGGATCTGCACGGCGAGCATCAGGCGTTCCTGCACATCCTGCACAACGCCAGCGGCGTCATCAAGCAGAAGATCAACGACCTGTATGGCAATATCCTCTCCACGCACGAGCGCGACATGCTCTCCACCCTGATCTACTATCCGGATGAAAAGCTGGCGCTGCTCAAGAAGCAGGGCGTCGTCTCGCCCGAGTGGTACCGGCTGACGATCTACCGGCTGGTCGAGGTCTGCCGCAGGTGCTCGGTGAAATACACCCGCAAGCGCGTGCGCGACGCGATGCCGCGGGAGATGGGTGCGCTGATCGAGGAGCTCATGCTCAGCGACAATACGCCCGACAAGGAAGGCTACTACAAGGAGGTCATGCAGTCGATCCTGGAGACCGACCAGGCCGACGCGATGATCATCGCGCTCAGCCGCGTCATTCAGGCGCTGGCCATCGACCGCCTGCACATCATCGGCGATATCTTCGACCGCGGCCCGCGCGCCGACCTCATCATGGACGCGCTGGAAACCTATCATCAGGTCGATGTGCAGTGGGGCAACCACGACATCGCCTGGATGGGCGCGGCAGCGCTCTCCGAGGCCTGCATCGCGCAGGTGATCGTGACCTCCGTCAAGTACGGCAATCTGGAGACGCTCGAGGTTGGCTACGGCATCTCGCTGCGCCCGCTCGCTACGCTGGCCATGAGCTGCTATGCCGACGATCCGTGCGCCGAGTTCCGCCCGAAGGACAACGGCGAGGACGTGCACGAGGACGAGATGGAGCTGGCGCGCATGCACAAGGCGGCGGCGATTCTGCAGTTCAAGCTCGAGGGCCAGCTGCTCGCGCGCCACCCCGAGTACAGCATGGAGGGAAGGCGCCTGCTGCACCGCATCGACTTCGAGGCCGGCACGGTGAACGTCGAGGGCGAGACGTATCCGCTGCGCAGCTGCCATTTCCCGACGATTGACCCGGCCGATCCCTATGCGCTCACGCCGCTGGAGCGCGAGGTGATGGATCGCCTGGTGCTCGAGTTCGCGCACTCGGAAAAGCTGCAGCGTCACGTCCAGTTCCTCTACAGCACGGGCGGCATGTACCTGCGCTGCAACGGCAACCTGCTCTATCACGGCTGCATCCCTATGCGGGAGGACGGCAGCTTTGCGCCGATCCCGGTCTCCTCAGGCGAAACGCTCTGCGGCCGCGCGGGCATCGACGCGGCGGACCTGATGGCGCGCCAGGGCTACTTTGCCAACCTGGGCACCAAATCCCGCACGGACGGACAGGACTTCCTGTGGTACCTGGGCTGCGGCCCGTACTCCCCGCTGTTTGGCAAGAGCAAGATGGCGACGTTCGAGCGCTACTTCATCAAGGACAAGAAGCCGCACGTGGAGGTCAAGAACGCCTATTACAGCCTCCAGGACGACGAAGCGACGGCGCTGCGCATCCTGCATGAGTTTGACCTGACGGACGAGGGCTTCATCATCAACGGCCATGTGCCGGTGAAGCTGGGCCAGGGCGAGAGCCCGATCAAGGCCGGCGGCAAGCTGCTGGTGATCGACGGCGGCCTTTCCCGCGCGTATCAGCCGGTGACCGGCATCGCGGGCTATACACTGATCTTCTCCTCGCACGAGCTGAGCCTCGTCGCGCATCAGCCGTTTGAATCCAGGGCGAGCGCGATCTCCGCCGAGCAGGACATCCACAGCGTGCACAGCATCGTCAAGAACATGCCGCACCGCCTGCTCATCGACGATACGGACGAGGGCGAGACGCTGCGGGGCCGCATCGCAGACCTGATGCTGCTGATCTCCGCGTACCGCAGCGGCGTGATCAAGGAAGTCAGAAACGAGAACTAATTGGAGGCTTTGATGAATACGACGCTCTTTGGCGCGCCCATTTCGGACGCCTGCGAGGCTTGCGGGGCCGGCGTGCTGGCGGCAAAACAGCCGGTGCTGATCGTGTTTGATCTGGACGGCACGCTGACGGACAGCGCCCATCTGGGCCGCATCCTCTTCAAGCGCGTCTTCAGCAGGATGGGCTTCGGTGAGATCAGCGACGCGCTGGCGGACTCCTTCAACGGCCCCACCGCGGACGAGGTCTGCCGGATCATGGGTATCGGGCCTGAAAGGCGCGCGGAGTACGATCATCTGATCGACGAGATCGAGGTGGAGCTGGTGCACACCATCGGCAAGGTGTATCCCGGCGTGCACGAGATGCTCGCTGATCTCGCGCAGCGCGCGCACCTGGCGATTCTCACCAACGGCTCGCCGGCGTACTGTGAGGCGTGCGTGGCGCATTATGGCTTTGCGCCGCATATTGAACTGAGTGCGGGCTATGCCGCGGGCGTGACCAAGGCGGCGCGCATCGGCATGTGGGCGCGTGCGCTCGGCGCACGGCGCGTGATTGTCGTGGGTGACCGGCGTACGGACATTGACAACGCCCGCGCGGCAGGCGCCTATGCCGTGGGCGTGACGTTCGGTATGGGCACGGCAGGTGACGCAGGCCTGCCTGCGCGTGATCGAAGAAATCTGAAGAATAACCTATGGAGGATAATATGGAAAAGAAGAATACCGCTGTTGTCACCGTCGTGGGCAACGACACCATCGGCATCATTGCCCGCGTGAGCGCGGCGCTGGCCCATCACGAGGCGAACATCCTGGACATCTCCCAGACCGTTCTCTCCGGCATGTTCAACATGATCATGATCGTGGACATTTCGCTCTCCCGCTTCGCGCAGCTCTCCGATGAGCTGGACGCGCTGGGCAGCGAGCTGGGCCTGCAGATCCGCATCCAGCGCAGTGAAATCTTTGACGCGATGCACAGAATCTGATTCGGAGGGGCACGATGATCAACACTTCAGAGATTCTTCAGACCGTCCGGATGATTACCGAGGAAAAGCTCGACATCCGCACGATCACGATGGGCATTTCGCTCTACGAGTGCTGCCATCCGGACAAGGACACGCTGTACCGGAACGTCTATGACCGCATCACGAAGCAGGCGGAGCACCTGGTCAGGACCGGCGAGGAGCTGGAGCGCGAATTCGGCATCCCGATCGTCAACAAGCGCATCTCCGTGACCCCGGCGAGCCTGGTGGCCGCCAGCTGCGGCGATCCCGTCGTCGTGGCGCGCGCCATGGACGCGGCGGCCAAGGAGACCGGCGTCAACTACATCGGCGGCTACACCGCGCTGGTGCAGAAGGGCATGACCAAATCCGACCGCGCGCTGATCGCGTCGCTGCCGGAGGCGCTCTCCACCACCGAGCGCGTGTGCTCCTCCGTGAACGTGGCCTCCACCCGCGCGGGCATCGACATGGACGCGGTGCGCCTGTGCGGCCAGGCGATCAAGGACATCGCCGAGGCGACGAAGGACACCGACGCCTCCGGCTGCATGAAGCTGGTCGTCTTTGCCAATGCTGTGGAGGACAACCCCTTCATGGCCGGTGCGTTCCACGGTCCGGGCGAGGGCGACTGCTGCATCAACGTGGGCATCTCCGGCCCGGGCGTGGTGAAGCACGCGCTCGAGAAGGAAGCGAAGGACCAGCCGTTTGACGTGGTGGCCGAGACCATCAAGAAGACGGCGTTCAAGATCACGCGCGTGGGCCAGCTGATCGCGCGCGAGGCGTCCGCCCGGCTGGGCGTGCCGTTCGGCATCGTCGATCTGTCCCTGGCGCCGACCCCGGCGATGGGCGACTCCGTGGCGCACATCCTGGAGGAGATGGGCCTGGAGGTCTGCGGCTGCCACGGCACCACGGCGGCGCTCGCGCTGCTCAACGACGCGGTGAAGAAGGGCGGCGTCATGGCGTCCAGCCACGTCGGCGGTCTGTCCGGCGCGTTCATCCCGGTCTCCGAGGACATCGGCATGATCAACGCGGCGGCGCGCGGCGCGCTGAGCCTGGAAAAGCTCGAGGCGATGACCTGCGTGTGCTCCGTGGGCCTGGACATGATCGCCGTGCCGGGCAGCACCCCGGCCAGCACCATCGCGGCCATCATCGCGGACGAGGCGGCCATCGGCATGGTCAATCACAAGACGACCGCCGTGCGCATCATCCCGGCCCCGGGCAAGAATGTGGGCGACGAGGTCGAGTTTGGCGGACTGTTTGGCCGCGCGCCGATCATGCGCGTGAGCCCGTACTCCGCTGAGCAGTTCATCGCCCGCGGCGGCCGCATCCCCGCGCCGCTGCAGAGCCTGAAGAACTGAAGACCTCATCCGCCTCGCTGCGCCCGGCACCTTCCCCAAAGGGGAAGGCAAGGATCGTGGAGAAGGCCAAAAACATGCCTTCCCCTATGGGGAAGGTGGCATGCCGCAGGCATGACGGATGAGGTTTCCGAAGAAAGCCGATCTCGACTCTGAAAGAAGGATATTCATGGACAACCAGCTCACCCGCGCGACGGTCGATCCCCGCTACACCTGGGACCTGACGCGCATTTACGAAAGCGACGAGGCCTGGGAGCAGGCGTTTGAAGCCATGAAGGCGGAAGCGGACGCATTTGCCGCCTGCGCCGGCACGCTGCAAGAGGGCCGTGAAACGGTGAAACAGGCGCTCGAGCGCTACATGGCGCTGATGGAAAAGATGGGCGACGTCTACTGCTACGCGATGATGAAGCAGCACGAGGACACGACCGTGGGCGTCTACCAGGCGATGAACAGCCGCGCGCAGACGCTCTACAGCGAGGTGGGCGCAAAGACCGCGTTCCTCACCCCGGAGCTGCTGATGCTCGAGGAAAGCGAGCTGGCGGGCATGATCGCCGATCCGGCGTTTGCGGCGTACGACGTGTTCCTCAAGGGCGTACTGCGCATGAAGCCGCACACGCTCACCCCGCGCGAGGAGCAGCTGCTGGCGATGGCCGCCGAGATGGCCGGCGTGCCGGAGAACGCGTACGATATGCTGACGGACGCGGACCTCGACCTGGGCACCACGCGCGGTGAGGACGGCCAAAAGACCCTGCTGACCGACGCTCGCCTGGTCTCCTTCCTGGAGAGCCCGGACCGCGCTGTGCGCAAGGCCGCCTACGGCAAGGTGATGAACGGCTACGGCAGGATGGGCAACACCATCGCCAGCCTTTACGCTGGCCAGGTGAAGGCGGACATCTTCGCCAGCACCGCGCGCGGCTACAGGAACGCGCGCGAGGCGGCGCTGTATCCCGACGAGATCGACGAGAGCGTCTACGACAGCCTGATCGACGCGGTGCACGGCGGCCTGCCCACACTCTGCGAATACCTGAGCATCCGAAAGGAGCAGCTGGGTGTTGCGCAGCTGCACATGTACGACCTGTACGCGAAGACGGGCGACGGCTTTGACGTGAAGATGGATATCGACGAGGCGTTTGAGACGTTCCTGGAGGCGGTGAAGCCGCTGGGCGAAGACTACGTCGCCGATGCGTCCCACGCGCTTTCCGACCGCTGGATTGACGTGTACGAGACGAAGAACAAGCGCGGCGGCGCATACAGCAACGCCGTGTACAAGACCACGCCGTATGTGCTGCTCAACCACACGAAGACGTACGACGGCCTCTCCACGCTGTGCCACGAGATGGGCCACGCGATGCACAGCTACTACTCAAACAAAACGCAGCCGTTTGCCAAGGCGGATTACACGATCTTCGTGGCGGAGGTCGCCTCGACCTGCAACGAGATCCTGCTCTACGAGCACCTGATGAACAAGCACGCGGGCGACCGCAAGGCGCAGATCGCGCTGATCGGCTCGATGCTCGAGCACTTCCGCACGACGGTGTTCCGCCAGACGATGTTCGCCGAGTTTGAGCACAAGGCGCACCGCATGGCCGAGGAGGGGCAGAGCCTGACGAAGGAGAATCTCTGCGCCATGTACTATGACCTCAACAGGCTGTACTACGGCAAGGCAGTCAAGGTGGACCGCGAGGTCGCGCAGGAGTGGATGCGCATTCCGCACTTCTACAGCCCGTTCTACGTCTACAAGTATGCGACGGGCTTCTGCGCAGCGGTGGCGCTGGCGCGGAATGTGCTCAGCGGCGACGCGGAGAAGGTGGCAGCGTACCGCAAATTCCTCACGCTGGGCGGGAGCATGCCGCCTATCGAGGAGCTGAAGGTCGCAGGCGTGGACATGTCCACGCCGCAGCCGGTGTGCGAGGCGCTCGACTACTTTGCCGAGCTGGTGATGGAATACCGCAGCCTGCTCAGCGCGGAGGAAGACGCATGATGATGCAGGGATACGACGCGGCCGCAGCGGTGCCGTTCATCGCCAAAGCGATGCGCAAGGCCGGCCACAGGGAGCCGCAGGAGGAGCTGGAGCGCTTCATCCGCCGCGCGATTGAGGCCGACATGGCCTATATGCGCGAAACCGACGTGATCGACGAGGACGGCCTGATGGGCGAGGGCGAGTACGACGAGGACGACGCGTTTGAAGCGCTGCTTAATACGCTCGGCGAGGGCGTCACGGACGAGGACGAACTGAACCGTCTGGCGCAGCGGCTTGACAGCTACATGAACGCGCAGGCGGACTTCCTTGAGAAAAGCGGCCTGGCGGGCTGAGGTAGAGAAGCATATGCAGGACATCATTTTGCAGCAGCGCAATGCTGCCAAACCCCTGACGGGCAAATCCTTTCTGCTGAGCATCGCGGGCATCCTTCTGCGGTTGGCCATCGCGCAGATCGCCGTGAATCTGCTGATCGCGGCGACGGGCGCGGGCCTGCTCAACATCGCGTTCTATGTCTACGCGATTCTTCTGCTGGTGGGCTTCATGCGCGCCACCGTGGCCGGCTACGTCTACACGCTCAAGGAGGACGAGCTGGTGCTCGAGCGCCGTCTGGGCGACAGCACAATCACGCTGGTGCAGATTCCGCTGGACCATGTGGTTAGCCTGCGCGAGGTGCGCGTGGCGGAGAACCTCAAGACGACCTACCGCCAGGTGACCCACATCGATCCGGACACCAAGCCGCCGCTGCGCGTGCGCGCGGCGTTTGGGGTCAGCCTGTTTTCCAGCCGTCTGGCGCGGCTGCTGGCGGGCAAGGGCGCGCAGGACGTGATTGGCCATGTGTTGGTCTACGACGAGGGCAACCTCCGCTGCGCGTGCACCTTCCGGTCCAATCAGGAGATGCTGGGCGCGCTGGCGCAGCGCCTCGGCGAGCGCTATGGCTTTGACGAGCGGATGACGCGCAGCCGCGTGCACACGCTCTATGCCCGGGCGCTGGAGCGCGCGTTCCCGGCGCTGTACCCGTACGTCGATCCGCTGGTGAAGCCGGAGGACGTCGCCTGGGCGCGCGAGGAAATCGCCAGGCAGAAGGCGGAAAACCGGGAGAAAAAGAACCCGGCCGGGAAGAAAACAGACAAGGCTGCGGCCGAAAGCGCACAGGACGCGCCGCGCCGCCGCAGAAAGCAGGGATGAATCCATGAAGTATACGACGGTTCTGTTTGATCTGGACGGCACGCTGACGCGCAGCGAGCAGGGCATCACGCGTTCGGCACAGTACGCTGCGGAAAAGATGGGCTTTACCGGCTATACGCTGGAGCAGTTCAAGGCGTTCATCGGTCCGCCGCTGTTTGCCTCGTTCAAAAACGTCTGCGGCATGACGGACGAGCAGGCGGATCAGGCGGTGACGTTTTACCGCGAGCGCTTCTCCACCATCGGCTGGGCGGAGAACGAGGTCTATACCGGTATCCCGACGCTGCTGCGCAGCCTGAAGCGAAGCGGCGCGAAGATCGCCATGGCGACCGCAAAGCCGCAGGTCTTTGCCGAGCGGATCGCGAAGAAATTCGGCTTTGCGCCGTATCTGGACGCGCTGGTCGGCCCGGACTTCGCCGTCAAGCACGAGAGCAAGGCGGACATCGTCAAAAAGGCCGCTGAGCTGCTGGGCGGCGTGCCGGTGATGGTCGGCGACCGCTGCTACGATATCGACGGCGGCAGGGCGAACGGCATCGACACCATCGGCGTGTGCTACGGCTACGGCACGCGCGAGGAGCTTGAAGCGGCCGGGGCGACGTACATCGTGCAGACGGTGGAGGAGCTGACGGACCTGCTGCTCGGCGGCGCGCCGCGTGCACGGGGCGTGTTCCTCTCGATGGAGGGCATGGACGGCTGCGGCAAGACGACGCAGCGAAACGCGCTGGTTGCGCATCTTAATCAGCTGGGCTGGGACGTGCAGCTCACGCGCGAGCCGGGCGGCGACGCGATTGCGGAGAAGATCCGCGAGCTGGTGCTGGACCCGGCCAACAAGGAGATGTTTGACGAGACGGAGGCGTATCTCTACGCCGCGGCCCGCGCGCAGAATGTGCGCGCGCTGATCCGTCCGGCGCTTGCCGCGGGCAAGGCCGTCGTCTGCGACCGGTTTGTGGATTCGTCCATCGCCTATCAGGGCGGCGGCAGGCAGCTGGGCAGCGAAGGGATCGCGGCCCTCAACCGTCTGGCCGTGGGTGATACGCTGCCGGACGTGACGGTTTACCTGCGCATGCCGCCGGAGAAAGCGCTGTCCCGCAGGCTGAGTGCCTCCGAGCCGGACAGGCTGGAGCGCGAAAAGATCGACTTCTTTGAGCGCACCTATCGGACGTACGAGGCGCTGTTTGGCGGAGAGGACATGGCGCGCGTGGCCGCAGTGGACGCCTCGCAGCCCATCGAAGACGTGACGCGCGACATGCTGGCGGCCGTCGATGAGCGGCTGAACACAGCATCGGTGTGACGGAGGAAACATGGCAAGAATCGTAGTCGGCATGTCCGGCGGCGTGGACTCGTCGGTGGCGGCGCTGCTGCTCAAGCGGCAGGGTTACGAGGTCATCGGCGTGTTCATGAAGAACTGGGAGGAGAAGGACGAGAACGGCGTGTGCACCAGCGAGGCGGACTGGGCCGACGTGCGCGAGGTGTGCGAGCGGATCGACATCCCGTACTACTCGGTCAACTTCGTTAAGGAATACTATGACCGCGTGTTCTCCTACTTCCTGGACGAGTACCGCCGCGGGCGCACGCCCAACCCTGACGTGCTGTGCAACCGGGAGATCAAGTTCAAGGCGTTCCTGGACTTTGCAATGGAGCTGGGCGCGGACAGGCTGGCGACCGGCCACTTCTGCAATTTGGGCACGGCGGCGGACGGACGCGTGCAGCTGCTGCGCGGCCTGGACGCCAACAAGGACCAGAGCTACTTCCTCTACATGCTGGGGCAGAAGGCGCTGGAGAAAGCGATGTTCCCGGTTGGCGGGCTGACCAAGGCACAGGTGCGCGGGATTGCGAAGGACGCCGGGCTGGTCACGTCGCTCAAGAAGGATTCGACCGGCGTGTGTTTCATCGGCGAGCGGCGCTTTAAGCCCTTTCTCAAGCAGTTTTTGCCGGCGCAGCCGGGCGACATGGTGACGCCGGAGGGCCGCGTGGTCGGCCGGCACGACGGGCTGATGTACTACACGCTCGGCCAGCGCCGCGGGCTGGGCATCGGCGGCGTGGACGGCGAAACGGACGGCGGCCGCTGGTTTGTGCTGGCCAAGGACATGGAGAAGAACCAGCTCATCGTCACCCGCGGCGCGGACCATCCGCTGCTCTACAGCAAAAACGCGCTGGGCGAGGACGCGACGTGGATTGCGGGCGAGCCGCCGGCAATGGAATTTGACTGCACCTGCAAGTACCGCTACCGCCAGCCGGACCAGCCGGTGCACGTTAAGGTGCTCGAAGGCGGTAAGCTGCATGTGACAGCCAGAGACAGACAGCGCGCGGTCACGCCGGGGCAGAGCATGGTGCTCTATCAGGGCGACGTGTGCCTGGGCGGCGCGGTGTGCGAGACGGTGCTCGACGCGGGGCAGGTGGGATAAATGAACGGATGGCAAAGATTTTGGGGGCATCTGTCCACCGTTACGCGCCACCGGCACAAGGTGATCGCCCACTGTGCAAGGGCGGGCATTCTCCTTCAGGGCCTTCGGCACGACCTGTCCAAATACAGCCCGACGGAGTTCATCCCGGGCGTGGGCTTTTACGACGGCACGCACTCGCCCACGGAGGATGAGCGCCGCACAAACGGCTGCTCGCAGGCCTGGATGCACCACAAGGGGCGCAACCGGCACCACTGGGAATACTGGACGGACTTCAGCGTGGAAAAGGGCGGCTATGCCGCCGTGCCGATGCCGCGCAGATACCTGGCCGAAATGCTGTGCGACCGCATGGCCGCCAGCAAGATCTACAAGGGCGCGGCCTACACGGACGGCGCGCCGCTGGAATACCTCATGCGCGGCAAAATGCGCGACAAGATGCACCCGGAGACGCTTGCGCTGCTGACGCGCTTTCTCACGCAGCTTCGCGACGAGGGCGAGGACGCGATGTTTGCGTCCCTGCGGGCCTGGGTGAAGGAAAACAGGAAATAACGGCGCCTCCCTCTGCTTCATACGATGAAGCGAAGGGAGGCGTTTTTCCGATGCCGACAAATCGCGAAGCGATGACCGCCAGGGCGATTTCGCTGCTGGGCAGCGGCTATATCTACGGCGCGACCGGCTGGATCTGCACGCGCGCCAGAATGGAGCAGCAGAAGAAGCAGTACCCCGAGTACGCCAGCCTCATCGACCGCTACGGCCCCAGATGGCTGGGCAAGCCCTGCTTTGACTGCGCGCAGCTCACGCGCACGGTGGCCAGAGAGGCGGGCATCGCCCTGCCCAGCGGCTCAAACAGCCAGTGGCGGGCAAGCGGCGTATGGAGGGAGAAGGGAACGATTGACACGATGCCCGATGAGGCGGGGCTGTTTCTGTTCACGATGACGGGCAGCAGCATGTCGCACACGGGCGTGTCCATCGGAAACGGCGAGGAGATTGACGCGCGCGGGCATGCTTATGGCGTGGTCAGGCGGCGGATTGACCAGACGTCGTTCACGCACTGGGCGCGCCTGAACGTGGACTACGATGAGGAGATGGGCGAGGAGCGCCCGACGCAGCCGGTGGAAAGCAGGCGGACGCTGAAGCGCGGCATGTCGGGCGAGGACGTGCGCGCGCTGCAGAACCGGCTCATTGCGCTGGGGTATCCGCTGGAGCCCTATGGCGCGGACGGCCATTTCGGCCTGGTGACGCGCGAGGCGGTGCGGCGGTTTCAGCAGAACACTGCGCTTCCCGCGGATGGAATTGTCGGGCCGAAGACCTGGGCGATGCTGGACAGCAGGGCGGACGCGTGACCCGGCGCTGCGCGTCCTGTAAGGAAGACAGGGTAAAATGGAAGAAGAAAAAAGCGCCTTCCCAGCGGAAGACGCTTCTTTCTGTTTGGCAGGTGATGCACGCCAACAGCTTATTCAGCGGTGTACGGCAGCAGCGCGATGGCACGGGCGCGCTTGATGGCCTCAGACAGCTGACGCTGATGCTTGGCGCAGTTGCCGCTCATGCGGCGCGGCATGATCTTGCCGCGCTCGTTGATGTTGCGGCGCATACGGGAGTTCACATCACGGAACTCCTTGTAATCGATGTACTCGATCTTGTCAACACAGAACGCACAAACCTTGCGGCGCGGCTTGCGGCCACGCGGACGG
>SFFH01000054.1 GCA_004557905.1 Clostridiales bacterium
GCGCTTTCTTCGTTTCACGCGCCACCCGCATGATGCCCATGCGCTCTGCGGGGGTGCAGTCCTCAAGCAGTTCATGAAGCTCATCCGCTGTGATAGCCAGAGCGTCTGCCGTGTTGTTCCGAAGAAGCCAGTCGGCGGATACCTCCAGCACATCAGAGATCTTCGCAAGCGCGGTGATGCTCATGTTCTGCTTTCCGGTCTCTATGTTGCTGATATACGGAGGTGTCAAGCCCAGCAGGTCGGCAAGCTGCGCCTGCGACAGATGCTTTCGCATCCGTGCTTCTTTGACACGGGCTCCTACCTCCTGCAAAAACTTCTCCATTTTGACCTCCGATTTATACGATAGCATTAACCATAAACTATCCTATATCACCGGCCTTCAAAAGAAAATGTATGATAGTAGATGACATAAACGATAGTTTATGTACTACGCAAATTTTGGAGGTTTGGCTATGGTTTATAACGAACAAATGGTAGCCTACAGGATCGCGGAGATGCGGCGGCAGAAGTGCTTGAGCCAGGAGGAACTCGCCGCGAGGATGCACGTTTCCGTCACGACACTTTGGAGGTTCGAGAGCGGCCGGCAGCAGATCATGCTGGAAAGGGCTGTGAAGATGGCCAACATTCTGGGCTGCACCGTGAACGATATGGTGCGGGATTTTCTTGAGTACCCTGTTTCCAACAACACCGATAGGTTCACTGCTCTGCTGCAGACTTGTGATGACGCAGAGCAGGATTTTTTATATGAAGCTATGGGCGCCTTGCTGAACGTCACTCCCGGTGGCGGTTTTCTTTTGCCTCGCTTCAAGAATAATGTACATGGATTACGGTGTGGACACCACTGCAAAGGTTGAAAAGTCAGATGTAAACACTTTGTCATTTTAGGCAATTGCTGTGTCTTCAACTTGACAATCTTGGGTTCAAGTGGTATCATATGATACTGTACAAAGGGGGTCGAGATATGGCAGTACACTCTTCACAAGTCGATGTCGAAAAAATACTGAGTGATATGCGAAATGCATTGCAACAAGGAAAGTTTTTCTTTGCTCAGCGTTCTAAAAACATGGCTACGCTTTCTGCTCTGGGATTATTAATGTCTGATGTCCGAGATGAATTGCTCAATCTGTCATTCTCGGATTATATAAACGGTCCAGAAATCGATTATGGCTTTCCGACTTCTGATCGATTGTGGGTATTTAAAAAAAGTATTAGCGGCCAAGTCATCTACATAAAGTTTAAGGTCGAGTACCAAACTGATGGTAAAGTGAGAGTTGTCAGCTTTCACATTGATGAAACAGCCTAAGCATAAAAAGGAATGCTGTGAAGCATTATGAAGGAGGAAAACCCATGAAACAGTATTGCCCTGTTTGTGGATGTGAACAGGAGGTTCTCCTTATCCAGAAGGAAGAAACTTATCCTGTAAAAGGAGAGGCCATCACCATTACTGCAACGGTCTGCGTCTGCGCCACATGTGGTGAGGAAATTATGACTTTCGACTACGATGACGATAATCTTCGTAAGGCATATGCGAAGTATCGTTCTACCCACGGGTTGTTGCAGCCTGACGAGATTAAAACCATTCGTGAGCAGTATGGTGTTTCTCAAGTTACGTTTGCCCGGATCATTGGTGTCGGCGATAAGACCATCGCCCGATACGAAAATGGCAGTCTGCAAGATGAGGCTATCAACAATTTGATCATGCTCGCTCAAGACCCAAAGAACTTTTCTCTTCTTCTCGACAAGAACGAGCATCTAATTGCTCATGACGAAGTAAAGCGACTCAGAGAAACTTTGGGACGTGTCAAAGTCTTCGCTGTCTGGAGCAATACGCAAAGTGATTACACGTACAATTTCGGAAAAGAAACTGAGTACCTCATGTATGCATGATAACGCTTTCTATCTAAAAAGGAGGGCACTATGATTACTGAAAATGCAGTATTACAATTTCTCGGTTATCGTGTTGACACAATGCAATTCAAGTCAAAGCCGGATTACACTCCGTCCTCGGAGCCGATTGAGTTAAAGCCCACTTTCAATCGGACAATTCAGCAAGTGAATGACAATGAGTATAACGTGACCATTGGTGTTGAATTGAAGCAATCCACTCTTCCTTTTGATGCAGAACTGTCATTGACCGGACGATTCAAGTATGAAGGAAACATGGATGTGCAGAAGATGCTCAAAATCAACGCAGTGGCTATCTTGTATCCTTATGTCAGGTCAACTCTTTCTCTGATGACAACGCTGGCCGCAGTTCCACCGGTCATTGTTCCCACGATTAATCTTGCTCAAATGTTCGAGCGAGAAGAACAGCAGCACACTGATTCCCCTGTAAACTAACCCACTACCGGGTGCATGACTGGGTGCAAAATAAAACGCGACCTCTGTTCTGGATGCTCGTTTGCACCCAGCAAAGGTCGCTACCGTTTTATTATGCACCCACTTGCACCCAGTTTTCCGATTGCCGTTTACTTTTGCACTTTGTATCAAAATTTGAGTACGATGCCATAAAAGGACGCTAATCTTGATACAAAGGTTAGCGTTTTTTCTTTGCCCGAAAAGCCTTGCGCCGCAGGGCTTTTTTCATTTTGCTGGGTGCATGGAACGAGCTTTCCCCCTATTCTTTGGGCGCAAAAAGCGTCTTATGTTGGTTTCCCCCTATTCCGTTCTTCCGGTTGGGTGCATGATAAAACGGCTGCTGATTGTCCCTCCCGGCGGGGTTTTTTACGCCTTCCACCGCCCGCTTACTCCTTCCACCGCCTGCGGGCGGTGAACGCGCTCCGCTAGGCCTAGGGGATTAGGGGGAGATTTCGATTTCTCCCCCTTAAATCCACTAGGAACCCCATAACCCCCATTAAAACGAGTAGGGTTGCGACCCTGCACCCGGGGTTGTATAAATGGCTTCGAGAGGGCGCGCGAAAGGGCTTAGGGGCGACCGGAAAGCCCTTAGGTTGATTCGACGGCAAGGCCGCAGGCCTTGACCGGCGAAACCCTCTCAATCCCCGGCAGGGGTTGAAACAAGTTCATTCCATTTTCCTTGCATGAAATTATTCGTTTTGTACGGAACCAATTATCTGACAATAAGATTCGAACTTTGTTTTCTTAATGATATACGGCTTGTAACCTGATAAACAAAGGCACGTGCAATAAATACATATAATTCGCTTGGATGCGGGTTTACATATAATTTTGTTTATGAATTACATAATAGAATAAATATTTGACGGGCAAACAGAAATAATGATATAAATAAGGCAAGGGATGACGATTCGTTGAATGTCGTCATCGAATAACACACCGAGGTCGTGATCCGGACATGATCGAGGGCAAAATGACACGAAACAAAGGAGGATCATGTAATGAAAAAGTTGTTTTTTCTGCTCCTGGCGGCCACAATGACATTTTTCCTGACTCTCCCAGCGCTGGCCGATCACTACACGTACAGTGAGCCTGAAAAAAGCACGATGATGCCCCGTTCCACGCCTGAAACCCACGGTATGTCCTCTCAGTACATATTGGACTTGCTGGATGCATTCGATTATGCGGACGCCGAAGTGCATAACATCCTGATGGCGATCGACGGCGAGGTTGTCTTTGAAGGCCATTATGCGCCGTATACCGCGCTGGACCCGCACATCATGTTCTCCGGCACCAAGATCTTCACCAATGCCGCTGTCGGCGTTGCCGTCACCGAAGGATATCTGCATCTGGACGACTATGTGTACGATGTGTTGAAGGATTACGTGACGCAGGACGTATCCGAGCTGCAATCCAAAGTGCAACTGAAACACCTGCTCACCATGACCAGCGGCGTGGATCGCTTTATGAGCGGCAGCGAACTGCGCCCGCTAACCACCAGCTGGATCGAGCACATTCTGACGGAACCCATTGTGCATGAGCCCGGCACCTACTACCTGTATTCCTCCGGCAACACCATGCTCTCTTCCGCTATGGTTACCGTTGCCACCGGCAAAACCTGCCTTGAACTGCTGAATACAACCGGCTTCTGCGAGGAACTCGGCATTAAGAATTTCACCTGGGACATGAGCCCTGACGGATTCAACGCCGGTCACGGCGGCATTAAGATCACCGCTGAAGACCTGGCAAAGGTCGGCCAGCTTTACATGAATGGCGGCGTGTGGAACGGAAAGCAGATTCTTTCGAAGGAATGGTGCGATCTGGCCATCGGCTATGAAAAAACGGTGGAAAATCAGGGCACCTACGCTTATCACTGGACTGCCTACGAAGACGGCCTGTATTACACCGCCACCGGTTCCTACGGCCAGACGCTTGCCATCTGCCCGAAGCTGAACATGGTCATTGCGATTCAGGCGGGCACAAAGCAGAACATCGGAGAGCTGCTGTACCAAAACATCTTTAAGCCCTACGGCGACGCTTTGGATGCGGGAACCGTTCCGGAACCCGACGACGCGCTCAGCGCTGCCCTTGCAAAACGCGCTGAAAACCTGAATCTGATGTTCACAACGGATTTCACCGCTTCGCCGATCGGAGAACTCGTTGACGACGTAACCTTCACTGCGGCGGAAAATCAGTATGGAATTACGACGCTTTCGCTGGACGTTCACGACGATTATATTGATTACACGATGACCGATGCGCGCGGCACACACACCATTCGCAACGGCATCTGGCAGTGGCTCAAGAGCGAAACCAGCATGACCAGCAACTACACGCATCATCAGTATCAATACCCCACCGAGCCGGTATACGCTTATGCCGAATGGAAGGATGCGAATACGCTGCAGCTGACATGGCGTTTCCCCGAACTGGCCTTTGTCGATACCTTGACGTTGACCTTCTCGGACGACGGCAGTCAGATCGGCATGGTTCGTTCCGTAAACGTCAACTCCGGTCCTCTGGTCTGCGATGAGGTCGTGTTTACAAAGTAAAGTAAAGTAAACGATAATAGCCCCCCTTTATACGCTTCCAATGGCATTTCTGCCATTGGAAGTTTTTGTAAAGACGGGATTTGTCCATGCCCAACGCGCGGAATATCCATAATCATGGGATCCTCCGCCGTCTTTCCGAAAAATCAGCTTCTATTCCTCGTATGCTTCATATGCTTCGTATTCCTCATATGTCCAATGTGCATCGATAAAGAGAAGGATGCTTCGCATAAAAGCAATGGCGGGAACGCCTCCCGAAAATTCGACGCTTACACTTCGTATGCTTCATCCTCCCGTTTTACTTTGCACGTTTTGCACCCACTCAAATGAAAAATGCACCCATTTTCCGGATGCCGTTTTATCTTGCGCTTTGTATCAAAACAAGCGTAGGAAGCCACAATTGAGAAATCCGAACTTAATCCCGATTGGGGATGGGTTCGGATTTCTTCTTTTTCTCTCGAGTGTTGTGGTGTGATAAACAGAATAGATGGTCTCATTGAGCAATATGAAGAGATCGCCCCAACAGCCCGACACCGTCCCTGCGATGGACGGACCGGTCGTTTATGCTGCGAAGCGAAGGTGCTGTCTCAAAATGGCTAAATCAAGCCATGAGAGGCAGCGCCTTTTTTCAGGCCTTTTTGGTAAACCAAATAGAGTGCATGAAAAAAACAGCACTCAAGGTATTGTTTTTCATGAATTCCGAGCACAACAAGCTGGCGCAGAATATCCTGCACAGCCTCCTGTGGCAGGATATTTTCCCTGAATCGATTAATGGTGTTGTAATCTGGCGCACGCTGACCCTCAAGTAAATAGATGAAGTGCAGGTTTTTACGGCAGCATGCTTCCAGTGGGCGTCTGGATATCTGTTTGCGCATATACCCATGCACCATGATTTTCAGCAGAATCTTCGGTGAATACTCGATTCTCCCAAGCCGGGAGTATGCCGCGTACAGTTTATCGTCAGCTGTCAGAAAACTTTGATCTCAGACTGATACCGCACCACGGGTGGAATGATTGGAATCGGATGCACGATAAGTTCTGTATTATCGATTTTGAGTATGTAATGCATGGCTCCTATAACTGGACAAAAACTGCAAACTTTAATGACGAAACTCTGGCCACAGCACTGGATCGTGATTTTGTAAAGAAATTTGCGGATGAGTTTATTCGTCTATACGGTGAAGGGCATCCTGTGCAACAGTAAGGCTTACACATTCGTACCGTCTAGTCATATAGGCATGATGAACTTTCCCTCTGACAGTGACACTTTTCCTCTCACACTGAAACTATCCTCGATGATAAGTTTCTGTGTGATTGGAAACGAGCTGCTAAACATCTTCCTGATGTAGTGAAAATTTACCCCTTGATGCCTACAATGAAACTGCACCAAAGGGTAGATGTGCTAAAAGCCTTGTGTGACAGGCGTTTTGGTAAAAAGAAAAGCACGATAGTTTCAGATACCTTCGTATCAAAACTATCGTGCTTATTTGGTTGAAGAGGAGAGCATCGTCGTTCCGCTGTACAACCCGGTGACCTTCTACCTCAAGTCCACCGCTGTGGACGGCATCTTCTTCGACAACTCCATGTTCCACATGGACGACGCGGTGAAGAACTGATTTCCGGCTGATCCCATGCAGGAGACGGACGCTGTCATGCGGCGTCCGTCCTTTCGCATCATGAAGAGGCTGAAACGAGAGGATACACATCATGTTAAGATACACACTGAAAAGGCTGTTTCAGACCGTTATCGTGCTCTTCGGCGTCACGCTGGTCACCTTTATCATGGTCAATGTCGTCCCCGGCGATCCCGCAGCCGTCATGCTGCAGAAGAAGGCGGACGAGGCAACTATCGAGCGCATCCGCGACCAGATGGGCCTGAACGATCCGCTGCCCGCCCAGTACCTCCGCTTTGTCAAAAACGCCGTGACAGGGGATTTCGGCAACTCCTACTTCCAGAAAAAGCCCGTCATCACGCTGATTGCAAAGGCGTTCTCCATCACCGGCTCGCTTGCGGTCTGGGTGCTGCTCTTTTCTGTGCTGCTGGGGGTCATGATGGGCACCCTCGCGGCGGTCTGCCACGGCAAGCTCGCAGACCGTCTCATCATGCTGGTCTCCACGCTCGGCATGGCCGCGCCCAGCTTCTGGATCGCGATCGTCCTCCAGCTCATCTTCGGCCTGACGCTGAAATGGCTGCCCATTTCCGGCCTTCGCCAGCCCACAGCCTATATCATGCCCTCCGTGTCCCTCGGTCTGATTTATGCCGCCTCCATCGCACGCCTGACGCGCACCAATATCCTGGACGCCATGAACCAGGACTACATCCGCACCGCCCGCGCCAAGGGCGTCGGCGAATTCTCCGTCGTCATGAAGCACGCGTTCAAGAACGCCGCCATCCCGATTCTGACCTATCTGGGCACGCTGATCAAGTCCGTGCTGGGCGGCTCCGTGCTGGTGGAGACGATCTTCTCCATCAACGGCCTGGGCAAGCTCCTGGTCGAAGCGATCATGAAGCGCGATATCCCGATCATCCAGGGCTGCACCGTCTACATTGCCTCCATTTTCGTCCTCTGCAATCTGTTGATCGACCTGGTATACGGCCTCATCGATCCGCGCATCCGCGTCGCAAATGCCAGGAAGGAGTGATTTTCGGATGGCAAAGCACAAAAAGTCCCCGGAGCAGGTGGAATACACCAGCTTTTACCACGACGCCTTTGTCCGTCTGAAGAAGGACAAGGTCGCCATGGTCTGCATCGTCTTCATCCTCCTTCTGGCCTTCGTCGCCATCTTTGCGTCCTTCATCGCGCCCTACGATCAGTCCTATCAGGACACGGCGCACGTGCTCAGCGGCCCCTCGGCGGAGCACTGGCTCGGCACGGATGAGTTCGGGCGCGACATCCTCTCCCGCATCATCTACGGCTCCCGCATCTCCCTGTCGGTCGGCCTCGTCGCAGAGGCCATTGCGGTGACCATCGGCGTCATCGCGGGCGCCGCCGCCGGCTACTATGGCGGCATCGTGGATACCGTCATCTCCCGAATCATCGAAATCTTCGCCTCCTTCCCGCACATCCTCTTCGCTATCGTCATCATGTTTGTGCTGGGAACCGGCGTCATGAATGTCTTCATCGCCATCGGCTTTGTCGGCTGGACAGGCGTCGCGCGCATGATCCGCGCGCAGGTGCTCCAGCTCAAGGAGAAGGAATATGTCGAGGCAGCGCGTGCCGAGGGCGGCACGGACCTGGCCATCATCTTCCGCCATCTGATCCCCAACTGCCTCTCGACGATCATCGTCATCATCACCATGGAGATCCCCTCCGACATCATGTATGAGGCCAGCCTCTCCTTCCTGGGCCTCGGCGTTCAGCCGCCGGAGGCTTCCTGGGGTGAGATGATTTCCACCGCCCGCTCCTATCTGCGCACCAACCCGACGTACAGCATCTTCCCCGGCATCGCCCTGGTGCTGACGGTGCTCGCGTTCAATCTGGTGGGCGATGCGCTGCGCGACGCGCTGGACCCCAAGCTCAAAAACCTGTAAGGAGGGACCGCCATGAGTGAGGAAAACACGCTGCTGAAGGTCTCCAACCTCTGCACCTACTTTTTCACGGATGAGGGCACCGTGTACGCCCTGGACGACGTCTCCTTCACGCTCAAAAAGGGCGAGACACTGGGCATCGTCGGCGAGTCCGGCTGCGGCAAATCGCAGATGGCGCTCTCGATCATGCGCCTCGTGCAGTCTCCCCCCGGCAAGACGGTCGCAGGAAGCATCGAGCTTGACGGCGTGGACATTCTCAAGCTGAGCAAGCGGGAGATGAAGAAGATCCGCGGCGAGAAGGTCGCCATGATCTTCCAGGAGCCCATGACCAGCCTCAACCCCGTGCTGACCATCGGCCACCAGATCACCGAGAGCATCCTCATCCATCAGAAGACGGACAGAAAGACCGCCAGGGCCCGTGCCGTGGAGATGCTGCGCATGGTCGGCATCCCGCTGCCCGAAAAGCACATGCGCGAATACCCGCACCAGCTTTCCGGCGGCATGCGCCAGCGCGTAATGATCGCCATCGCCCTGTGCTGCAATCCGCAGCTGCTGATCTGCGACGAGCCGACGACCGCGCTGGACGTGACCATCCAGGCGCAGATTCTGGAATTGATCAACGACCTGCGCAGGCGCACCGGCACCTCCGTCATCATGATCACGCACGACCTGGGCGTGGTGGCGCAGGTGTCCAAAAACGTGATGATCATGTACGCGGGAAAGGCCATGGAATACGGCACCGTGCAGCAGGTCTTCACCGATCCGCTCCACCCGTACACCAAAGCCCTGCTCGCCTCCATTCCCAACGCCGAAGAGGATGCCCGCCGCCTGCACGTCATCGAGGGCATGGTGCCGAGCTTGGCCCATCGTCCGGACGGCTGTCTGTTCCACCCGCGCTGCCCCGAGTGCCGCGGCATCTGCCGCCGTGAGCGGCCGGAGCTGGTGCAGCTGGAAGGCGGCAGACAGGTGCGCTGCCACAAATACACCGAAGCATGGAAGGAGGCCGAGCAATGAACGAGCCGCTTCTCTCCGTCAGGCATGTGAAAAAGTGGTTTGCCGTCCGCTCCATGGGACGGCCTGCCGGCTATGTCAAGGCGGTCAACGACGTCTCCCTGGATATCTATTCCGGCGAAACGCTGGGCATCGTCGGCGAGTCCGGCTGCGGCAAGACGACGCTGGGCCGCGCCATGATCCGTCTGAACGAGGTGACGGACGGGCAGATCATCTTCAATGGCCAGGACATTACCCACATGTCGGAAAAACAGCTTCGCCCCCTGCGCAAGGACATGCAGATCATCTTTCAGGACCCGTACAGCAGCCTGAATCCGCGCATGACCGTGGGCGACATCGTCAGCGAGCCCTTCCGCTTCCAGAAGCTGTATACCCCTGCCGAGCGCATCGAGCGCGTCAAGGAGCTCATGGTGCTCTGCGGTCTGGACCCCGTTTACATCCGCCGCTATCCGCACGAGTTTTCCGGCGGCCAGCGCCAGCGCATCGGCATCGCCCGGGCGCTCGCGCTGAACCCGAAGTTCATCCTCTGTGACGAGCCGGTGTCCGCGCTGGACGTTTCCGTCCAGTCGCAGGTGATCAACCTGCTGATGGACCTGCAGGAGAAGACGGGCGTCGCCTATGCCTTCATCTCCCACAACCTGAACGTCGTCTATCACATGTCCAAACGGATTGCCGTGATGTACCTGGGCAACCTGGTGGAGCTGGCTGACAGGGAGGAAATCTACCGCCACTCGGCCCACCCGTATACCATGGCGCTGCTGGACGCCATTCCCAAGGTCAGCTTCGACGCGGCCGACACCCTACATTCCAGCATCCAGGGCGATCTGCCCAGCCCGGTGGATCCCCCGTCCGGCTGCGTGTTCCACACCCGCTGCCCCCATGCCTGCGAGCGCTGCCGTCAGGAGGTTCCGCAGATGCGCGAGATTGCGCCGGGGCATTTTTCCGCCTGTCACTTTGCTGAACAATACGCCAAATAAACCACTATCCAGGAAAGCAGGAGAAGCATCATGTATAAGGATCTTTCGTATCTGTCCGCTCCCCTTCCGCTCGACATCCAGCGCCTGATCGATCATGGCGACTTTGACCGTGCCCGCTCGGTCATCGCGCGCCGCCTCGCCGACCCGAAGGTGCCCAAGGTGCTCAAGGACAGGCTGTCCTTCGAGCTGAGCGTCATCCGCGAGCTGCCCCACAGCTACCCGTATTCCCAGGAGGAAGCCTTTGCCCGCCTCTCCGGCGCCATTGAGGGCTTCACGCGCGAGGAGATGGAGTCCCTGCGCGACGACGGCACCCTGGACTGGATCTACATCGACGGCCAGCCGTATTTCAAGGACGACTGTCTGGAAAGCCTGATCAAGACCCAGGTGCACATGAACCTGCGGATTCTCGACAAGGCGGCGCTTGAGGCCAAATACCAGAATTTCGCCAGGCTCGACGAGGTCATCGCGAAGATGAAGGCCAACGGCCATGCGCACCTGCGCTGCCGCATGCGCACGACGCTTTCCATCAAGCCGGAGGCCCAGCGGCCGGGCGAGCGCATCCGCGTGCACATGACGCTGCCGGTCGAAAGCGCCCAGTGCATGCCGGGCGAAATCGTCACCGTGCCGCAGGCCAAACATATCGCCGCGCCGACGCACCCGCAGCGCACCGCCTACTTTGAGGAGATCTATCAGCCCGGAATGACCTTCACCTCCGAGTTTGTCTACGACATCGACGCCCCCTACGTCGATCCCAGGCCGGAGGATGTTCTGCCGGAGCAGCCGCATTTTGACACGGAGGAAATCCTCCCGCAGGTTCGCTTCACGCCGTTTATCCGCGCACTGGCCGCCGAGCTCAAGGGCGATGAAACCAACCCCCTGATCATCGCCAGGCGCTTCTACGACTACGTGACCACGAACACCTGCTACCGCTATGTCCCGCCGTATTTCACCCTGACCTGCATTCCGGAATACTTCGGCGCGGGCCTGCGCGGCGACTGCGGCATGCACGCGCTGCTGTTCATCACGCTGTGCCGCTGTGTGGGCATTCCAGCCCAGTGGCAGGCCGGCCTCTATGCCCGCCCGGACTGCGTGGGCAACCACGATTGGGCGCGCTTCTACGTCGCGCCCTACGGCTGGCTCTATGCGGACTCCCCCGATGGAATTCATGCGCTCCGATCCGTACGACAACCAGGTCGGCGAGGTCGAGTATGACGACCGCGCGCTCACGCACCGCGAATTCGAGGTGGAACGCGTCATGCTCTCCTGCGAGGAGTGAGCCGCCTTTCCCTTGTCCCTATTGCGTTCATGAAACCCTGTAAAAAGCGGGAAGCGAGGACCGGACGGTCCTCGTTTCCCGCTTTCTTATTGGTTTGATGGTGCCGCAAGCACAGCAAGCCGCCCAGCGTTCGCCGCGCCTTCCGCGTCAGCGGTTGTCCGGCACGTCGCTCCAATCGTGCGCCTTCATGCGTTCGTATTCCTCCGGCGTGATCGGCAGAATCGTGCCGTGCTTGAAGCCGTAGGGGAAGCTGAATTCCCCGTCGCTGCGGACAAAATCCGCGTCGGCAAGGCTGCTTGCCACAAAGGGCACATAGCCCTGCCCGGCGCCCTTCACGCCGTAATAATCCAGGAACAGGCACCAGCGCCCATCGTCCAGCTGCACGGCGGTGGGCGCTTCATACAGCCCATTCGCCACGGAACGCATCGCCTCGTCAAACCGATTAACCCGCTCAAACGGGCCGGTCGGACGATCGCCCGCAACCAGGATGATGCTCTGCGGATTGCGCTCGCTCTTGAGGAACATGTAGTACCGGCCGTTTTCCCTGTACATGGCCGAATCGATGCATGTGCCGCTTTCCTTGCGGTAAAGCAGCGCAGGCGCGGTGAAGCGCACAAAGTCCTTCGTGCGGCTGTACCAGATGTCCATGGTCTGAAAGCCGTCGGACGCATGGGCGGAGGACCAGTGCAGCACATAGTCCCCCTGCTCCGGATCGTCGATCACGTCCGGCGCCCAGAGGCAGCCGAAGCTCTCGTCGCCCAGCGGGATCAGCTCCTCCTCCGTCCAGTGCACCAGATCCTCCGACTGCCAGTGCGCCAGCGCCCGGCTGCCGTGCCGGCGGATGTTCTCCCACGAATGCGCGTACCGGCCGCGCATGCCGTAGGCGAGGGACAGATCCGTGGCAAGGATATGGATGGTAGGCCCGTCGCGGACGATGGTCATATCGCGCACGCCGTGGTCGCCGGCATACGCCCAGAGGATGGGCCTGCCGCCGTTCAGCGCCTCCCAGGCAAAGCCGTCCCGGCTGAGGGCAAAGTGCACCTGCTCGCCCTCCGGGGAGGTGGTCTCGCGGAAATGAACAAACAGATAGTGCTTCATGAGATGACCTCCTCAGATGCCGGGTCGGCCGGCGCGCCGCGTGCGCGTCATTCCTTCTGCGTGCCCGACCGCCTGTATGGCAGCGCATCGTAATGGACAAGGCATTCCTCCATGGACACTACCGCGCCGCAGGACGTGTCCGCCCGGAGCGACTGCACCGCCGCCGCGTTGCCAAAGCGCAGCGCCTGCGCGACCGGCAGACCGCGGTACGCCGCCAGCAGCGCGCCCGCACAGAACGCATCGCCCGCGCCAACCGTGCCGCGGATAAAGCCGTCCGGCAGCCGCTTGCCCGGCTCATGGGCAAACGTCCCGTCCGCGTCCATGCCGAACGCCGCTGAAGGCGCGTGGATGATGGCGCGGCGGGAGACACCCAGCGCGAGCATCGTCTCCAGCGCGGGCCGCATGTTCTCCTCCATCAGCGCGCCGTCCGCATCGGTGAGGCGCACGCCTGTGATGCGCTCGGCCTCCAGCTCGTTCACCGTAAGGTAATCGGTCTCCTCAAGCAGCGGGCGCACCAGCGTCTCGTACCGGCTCGACTCCTCGCTGACCACGTCCAGCGCGGTCAGGCAGCCCGCCTCCCGCGCCCTGTGCAGCAGCAGGCCCATGCGCGTGCCGTACTGCGCGTGCGGCGCATCCAGCGCGGGCAGCAGCAGCGGATAGCAAATTTGTAGCATCCGGCAGGTCAGCGCAGCGCAGTCGATGTCCTCTGCGTCGAAGCTGTCGTTCGCGCCGCCAAAGTAAAAGAAGGTGCGGCAGTTCGTGCTCGACTCCTCGTACACGTCCGTGAACGACGTTTCGCCCCGGCGCAGCACGCCGCGCGTGTCGATGCCGTTCTGCGCCAGATGACCGAGAATGAAATCGCCCTCGCCGTCCTCGCCGACGGCCCCGCAGACGGAGACGGGCATCTGCGGCGCGAGCCGCTTGAGGATGACCGCGCCGTTGCACGCGCCGCCTGCGGAGCGGCTTGTGCCGTGAATCGCCGCCAGCTCGCTGCGCCGGGGCAGGCGGTCAATCCTGCGGATGCGGTCCACGATTAGATTGCCGGCATAGGCGATTCCCTCGCGCATCACTGTCCGCCTCCCGAGAAGATGCGCAGGATGCGCAGCACGTCCTCGCGCATGGCTGCGGTCGCCGCCATGGCCGCGTCGTGGAAGTACAGGCCCTGCGGATGATCCGCCACCGCCTGATAGATGCCCCTGCCGCCAGCCAGCGCCTCATAGGTGTAGTAGTTGATCTTGCGGATGCCGCAGGCGATGGCCGTGCGGTAGTCCTCGTCGGACAGGCCGCTGCCGCCGTGCATCACCAGCGGCAGACCGCCGGTCGCCTCCCGCACCCGGCGGATGACGTCAAAGCTCAGCTTCGGCTTGGCCTTGTATACGCCGTGCACCGTGCCAAAGGCGATGGCCAGCGCGTCCACGCCAGTCTCCTTCACAAAGCGTCTGGCGTCCTCCGGGTTGGTGTAGAAGGCCTCGGGATTCTCGTCCGTCATCTCGCCATGGAAGTTGTGGGGCAGGTTGCCCAGCTCCGCCTCCACGGACACATTCACCGCGTGCGCCATGCGGACGATTTTCCGCGTCTCCTGAAGGTTCTGCTCAAAGGGCTTGCCGGAGGCGTCGTACATCACGGAGGTATAGCCCGTGCGGATGGCGCGCATCACCGTCTCCAGGCTGTCGCCATGGTCCAGGTGCACGCAGACGGGCACCGTCGCCTGCTCGGCCAGGGCCAGCATGATCTTTCCCGCCAGCTCCAGCGAAATATAGGGGTCGTGCGCCGGCGCGTGCTGCAGGATCAGGGGAACGCCCAGCTCCTGCGCAGCCTCCACCGCGGCGCGGGCGGACTCCAGCGTCGGCCCGTTGAAGCTGCCGATGGCCATTTTGTGCTCCTGCGCATATTGCATGAGGGCATTGAGGTTTGTCAACATGGTGATGACCTTCCTTCCGCTTGTATTTGGGGGATTCCGTTTTGCTCCATATGATGGATTCATTATACCGCAGGGCCCCGCAAAGCGCAATCGCGCAGGGGCGTGTCTCCGGCAGTTTTTTGTCGCATTTGTCGGAAATTCTTCTCCAATTTCAATCAAAACATCCCATTAGGCGAATACAGGCCCGCGCAGGCAGCCGGTCACCGGTCAGGCCGAACTACAGCAAAAGCGGGCCATGCCCGCTCCCACTTCCGAACCGCTTTGCAAGATCAAGCCGCTCGGTGCTCGCTGCACGTTTTTTCTCGCAATTCCCTATACAGCAAAAGCGGGCCATGCCCGCTCCCACTTCCGAACTGCTTTGCAAGATCAAGCCGCTCGGTGCCCGCTGCACGTTTTCACGCAATTTCCTACACAACAAAAAACTCACCAAGCATCAAATCTTGGTGAGTTGTGGTGGCTCAAGACGGATTCGAACCATCGACCTGCCGGGTATGAACCGGACGCTCTAGCCAGCTGAGCTATTGAGCCAAAGTGGTTGCGGGAGAAGGATTTGAACCTTCGACCTTCGGGTTATGAGCCCGACGAGCTGCCAGACTGCTCCATCCCGCGATATCAGGCGCGTCGTTCTGACGACGCTAATCATTATATCGCAGTCTCCATCATCTGTCAATACATTTCTCTAAATTTTTTCTTCAGGTAGCCGTCCATGTTGCCGTGCGCGGAGAGCGTCAGTTCCTCCATGCCGAACATCCGCATCGCCGCCTCCAGGATCGCGATGCCGCTGGGGATGATGTCCGCGCGGTGCGGCATCAGACCTACAATCTGCCGGCGCTCAGCAATCGGCAGGCGGGACAGCCGCCGCCCCCACGCGCACACGTCTGCGCGTGGCACACGCATGCCCTCGCACAGCCGCGCGTCAAACAGCGGCACACCCCTCTGCATCGCGCCCAGCGTCGTCATCGTGCCGCCGACGCCCACCCAGCGTTCCGTCCCCGGGCAGGACAGCAGCGCCTGCGCATCCCTTCGGATCATGTTCATGCAGCGCTCCACCGTCGCCTCGTAGTCCTCGCAGCGCAGGACCGGCGTCTGTGCGTTCATGCGCACTGCGCCCATCTGCAGGCTCACCGCGCCCAGCGTATGCTCGTCCTCGCCGATGGTGAATTCCGTGGACCCGCCGCCGATGTCGATGACGCCGCAGCGTCCGCCCTCACTCGCACCGATGTAGGAGAGCACCGCCTCCTGCTCGCCGGAGATGATCTCAATCCGCGTGCCGCTGGCCGCCTCCGCGCGGCGGGTGAAGTCCTCTCCATTGGACGCGTCGCGCACGGCGCTCGTGGCAAAAACAAAAATCTCCTGTGCGCCGTCCCGGCGGGCAAGCATAGCCAGCTCCGCGACGGCCTCCACAGAAGACCTGATGCTCTGCTCGGTCAGCGCGCCGTTCACCAGCCCTGCGAACAGACGCGTCCCCCGGCGTTCACGGCGCAGCGCGCACAGCCTTCCCTGCGTCCACTGCGCAATCAGCAGGCGAATGGCATTGGAACCAATCCCGATACAGGCAAGGCGCATGGCG
This sequence comes from Clostridiales bacterium, assembly GCA_004557905.1. Classification (GTDB taxonomy): domain Bacteria; phylum Bacillota; class Clostridia; order Christensenellales; family Aristaeellaceae; genus Ventricola. Next base: position 16,290 of record SFFH01000054.1, read on the forward strand.
TTCCCTCCGTGATTCGATCTTGAATTGTCAGCTCAATCTTCGCCGTAGACGTCAAACTCCGGCTCCTGCGCGATCTCGTGCAGGTTACCGACCTCGTAGATGGTCTCGCCGTACCAGCAGTAGCCGTAGTCGCGGCGAGCTGTGCGCTCCACAAAGTCCGCGGTATTGATCTCCGAAAGCTCGGTCGTCAGCTGGTTGTTCCTGCTCTGCGCGTCGTAGTACGCCTGCGCCGCGGCCTCCAGCTGCTGCTGCTGACGCTCCAGGCTCACGGCCTTCGCCGGGAAGCGGGACAGGATGACCAGCGCAATCACGCCCAGCACCACGGACAGAATCCTGAAAGGCCGGATTCGCACCCTGTTCTTCTTCATGTCCGTTCCCCCGCTCCCTCGATTTTCAAACGAATAGTGCGATAAATATTCGTCCCGATCCGCCATTTTCCTGCATCCCTGCGGATATTTCTGTCTAATTTTTTGCTTTTTCTGACAACTTTCTGAATCTCCCCTTCAAAAAGCGAACTGTCGTTCCTATCGAGCACTGATAGAGCGCAAAGCCTGCGCCGACGCCCAGCAGCGTGTAGAGCCGGTACGCGTCGCAGCGGAGCACCAGCGCCGCTGCGATCACCGCCGCGGCCGCCAGCACGCCGAACAGCAGATCGGCCGCCGCCGTCAGGAGCCTGCCGCGCCGCAGCGCGCCCAGCGCGTCATAGACGGCGCCGAGCAGCGCGCCGCACAGGGCCATGGCCAGAAAGGCGCGCGCCTGATCCGTGACCGTCATTTGCGCCTGCGCGAAAACAGGCCGCGCTTTTCCTTCTCTTTGACAGGCCCGTTGTACTCGATGCCCGAGATCTCGCCCGTCACGTCGAGCTGACCGTCCTCGAGGTTGAGCTGCTCGATGTGCAGCTGCTCGCCCAGCAGCGCGATCTCCCCCTCCGAGGTCTCCAGCACGATCTCCTGATCGTTAAAGCAGCACACCGCCATCACGCCGGACAGCCGGGCGTGCGTGCGGCCCTCGAGCGTCAGCATATGCGGCCGTGCGCCGGCGTTCATTCCCTGCTCCATGTCCTCATCGCCTCCGGGGTATCCTATGCGCAAGGCGGACGCAACTTGACAAAAGCGGGCCGTGCCCGCTCCCACTTCCGAACCACTTTGCAAAGCAAGCTACTCGGTGCTCGCTGCACGACACTTCACGCGATTTCCTATATGGAAAGAAAAGCGGGCGGCTCTGTCGCCGCCCGCATGGATGAGATTGTCTCTGAGTACCCGCTTTGCAAATCCAACCCGTCTCAATCGTAGGATGCTGTGCATCCTGCTCTGAGACTGCATTCCTTTTCCGGATTGGGAAACGTCAGGGCTGCCGCCCTGAAACCCGCCTGAGGGATAACATCCCTCAGACTCCCTTCTTCGCTTCGCGCATATCGAAGCAGCTCAGGCACAAGACAGAATTACTCCGCGTTCCGGAACAGCGCGGTCAGCTCATCGCTGCCCGCGGCCTTCAGCTCCGCCAGCCAGGCGTCGTAGTTTTCGTCCGTCAGCTCCACCTCGCCCGTGGCAAACCGCGCGATGCCGGTATCCACCAGCGTACCCACCGCGGCGCTCAGCGCATCCGCCCGGGCCTGGTCCGCCGTGCTCAGGCAGTACGCCTGCGTCACGCGCTCGCTGACGTCCTGCGCCTTCTCGCTCGCCGCGAACACATGCCGGTCGATGTCGCTGTCCACGCGGCTGATGAAGTCCGCCGGATACAGGCCCGGCATGGCCGTGCCGGTGTACATGAGCACCTCGGAGCGGATGCGGCTCACGTCGCGGTTGCCGCTGAGGGCAAACGACCAGAAGCCCTCGCTATTGACCGTGTAATCCTCGCCCTCGACGCCCGCGTAGCCCAGCAGCGCGCCCTCCTCGGCGTAGAGCGCATCGACCCACCGCAGCGCCTGCGCCGGGTCCTGACAGGCGCTCGTCACCGCAAAGCAGCCGGTCCACACGCCGCCCAGCAGATCGCGCCAGCGCGTCGTACCGTCCGGCCCGGCCAGCAGCACCGGCTCATAGTCCATCACGGCGCCCGCGTCGATGTGCGTGTACGGGGTCATGGACAGCAGCAGGCCGCTGGTGACCGGCGCGTTCTCGTCACGCTCGTTGAGCGCCTCCGTGCTGTGCATCGCTGTAAACGCATCCTCGCGCAGCGCGCCGCGGTCCACCCAATCCCTGAGCAGCGCGATGAATTCCCGGTACGCCGGCAGCTCCGGCGCAAAGACGATCTCGCCCGCCTCATTGCGCGCCAGGTTGTAGTCGTCCGCCACGATGCCGAAGTACGGCAGCAGCCAGCGCATCTCATACACGCCGATCAGGTCCGCGCCGACCTCGTCCGCCCTGCCGTTGCCGTTGGGATCGTCATCCCGGATCGCCAGCAGCGCGTCGGTCAGCTCCGCAATCGTCGTGGGCATGGCGATGCCCAGCTTGTCCAGCCATGCGCGGTTGATCCACAGCATCACCTGGCGCTCATGCTCGTTGAGCAGCGGCAGCGACGCGATGCGCCCGTCCTCCAGCGTGATCACCTCGCGCCACTCGGGATGGCGCTCGAGCAGCGCGCTCAGGTTGGGCATGTTCTCCTCCATCATCGGCGCGAGGTCGATGATCGCCCCGCTGTCAAGCAACGCGATCTCCTGAGCGCGGGACAGATTCGCCTTGAAGAGCGCATCCGTTTGCACGTCGCCCTTCTCCATCGCGGCAAGCAGCCTGGCGTATTCCTTCTCGTCGGACACGCCCTGCGCCTGCACGCTCACGCCGGTCAGCGCTTCCATGCGGGCAAAGAATTTGCTCTCCGACCAGCTGCGCTCCACGTATTCCGTCTCCAGGCCCGTCATCGTCAGGGCCTGCGCACAGCAGGCGCCAAGGCACAGGATCATCGTCAGCAGCAGCGCCGCAGTTTTTTTCATCATCATGTCGGCCTCCGTACACAAATCATTGACCTGATTATATCATAATCCCGCGCAGGAAAAAAGAGTGATTGCCGCCAGGTCAGGGCAGACTATTTGAAACCCTTGCGCCATACGCTTAGACGATCATGGGCGAAGGAGGCCGAGTCGATGCTTCAATCCCTGCATGCCGCCTGGGGCGCGCGGCGCGTGCTTCTCCTGGGCGGCGAGGACCGGATGACCCGCTTCATGCGCGCGCTGCTTGGCGAGCTGGGCGCGAGGCCTGCCTGCCTTCCCCTGGACTCGGGGAGCGAAGCGCTCTCGCGCACGCTCACCGGCGGCCGCGTCTGCTGCATGATCGTCCCATGCCTGCGCGATCTGCGCGGCATCCTGGATGAACAGCTGCACGCGCTGGACACGCTGCTGGTTGAGGCGCGCGAGGCCGGCGTGCCGCTGGTGATGCTCCTCTCCGACGAAAACGCCTACCGCGCCGCACAGCACCCGTGGACCGTGCGCGAGGAGGATCCCGTCGGCGGCGAGACGCGTGAGGGCCTCTTTCACGCGATCCTTCAGATCTTTGCCGACGGCGTGAGCCGCGGCCTGCTGGGCGATCCCGTGCATGTGCTGTGTATCCGCCACCTGCCGTGCCTGGGCTGCGGCCACCCCGCCGTCGCGCCCTATGACGGCTGGTGCCGCGCCCTGGACGCAGGCGAGCCACTCACCGTGCCGCATCCCGGCGCGCAGGGCGTGTTCCTGCACCCGCTGGACGTGTGCATGGGCAGCCTGCTGCTGGGCGCGCGCTTTCTGCTGGGCGACACGGCCTGCACGGGCATGTTCAATCTGGACGCCGGTGCGAGGAACCTCATACCGGGCCGCACCGCCGCGCTGCGCCTGTGCACCCGCTGCGGGCATGCGCGTGCGCTTGAAGAGACGGAGCCGCCGCACCCGGTCCTGCTGCCGCTGCTGGACGGCTCGCGTGCAAGGCACATGTGCGGCGCGCATCCCGTCATGCCCGGTGAAGAAGCCCTGCTCGAGCTGCTGGCGCTTTCGCGCGCACAGCAGAAGGGGCCGGATGCCCTCGAGGAAGCTATTCAGGCGCAGACGGCGGCGTTTCTGGCACGGTTTCTGACGTAGGGAGGTTTAGGGAGAGAATGCGAATGAAGACCTCATCCGACCTCGCTCCGCTCGGCCACCTTCCCCATAGGGGAAGGCAAGGCTGTTAAGCGGCTGCGCAGTAAACCCCTTAAGCTCCCTAATTCGATAAGGTTAGCCAGCAAAAAGGATGGCCGCGCGGGCACACGGTCATCCTTTCATCCTATTTTATTGCATCAGACGTTAAAGCGGAACAGCGTCACATCGCCGTCGTTCATCACATAGTCCTTGCCCTCGGAGCGCACCAGGCCCTTCTCCTTGCAGGCGAGCATGGAGCCGTTTTTCTCCAGGTCCTCAAAGGCGACGATCTCCGCGCGGATGAAGCCGCGCTCGAAGTCGGAATGAATCTTGCCCGCGGCCTGCGGCGCCTTGGTGCCCTTCTTGATCGTCCAGGCGCGGCACTCGTCCGCTCCGGCGGTCAGGAAGGAGATGAGGCCCAGCAGATCGTAGCACTCGGCGATCAGGCGGTCCAGACCGCTCTTGCCGATGCCCAGCTCCTCCAGGAACATGGCCTTCTCGTCCTCATCCATCTGCGCGATGTCCTCCTCGATCTTCGCGGAGATGACCAGCACCTTGGCGTTTTCTTCCTTGGCAATCGCCTTCACGTCCTGCACGCCCGGAATCGTGTCCTCGTCCTTGCCCAGGTCGTCCTCCTTGATGTTGCAGGCGTAAATGACCGGCTTGGTGGTCAGCAGGAACCACTCGCGGGCGATCTCGCGCTCCTTGTCCGTCATCGGGCAGGTGCGCGCCGGCTGCAGGTTATCCAGGTGCGCAAGCAGCTTGTTGCCCAGCTCGGCCTCCTCGGCGAACTTCTTTTCGCCGGTCTTGACCATCTTGGTCGCGCGCTCGGCGCGCTTGGCGACGGTGTCGCGGTCGGCGGCGATCAATTCGAGGTTGATCGTCTCGATATCGTGCTGCGGGTTCAGGCTGTCCGCGTGACGAATGATGTCCGGGTCCTCAAAGCAGCGCACCACGTGCACGATCGCCTCGCACTCGCGGATGTGGGAGAGGAACTTGTTGCCCAGTCCCTCGCCGTGGCTCGCGCCCTTGACCAGGCCCGCGATATCGACGAACTCGATGACCGCAGGGGTCTTCTTCTTGGGGTTGTACATGGCGGCCAGCTTGTCCAGACGCTCATCCGGCACGGCGACCATGCCGGTGTTGGGCTCGATGGTGCAGAACGGATAATTCGCCGCCTCCGCACCAGCCTTGGTGATCGCGTTGAACAGGGTGGACTTGCCGACGTTGGGCAGACCGACGACGCCTAATTTCATATATTCTAAATCTCCTTTATTTTCAATGGTTTTTCGGGTTTTGGGGACACACTCCGCACCAATTCCGCACCAATTTTTCGCAGCGCACCATTTTTAACTTGCCACATTGGTGTCCTGTTCGAACAGTTTGATGGCGTTGGTCAGGGATGTGTCGGTGACATGGACATAACGATCCATGGTTGTTTTAATGCTCGCATGACCGAGCAGCTTCTGCAAGACTTTCGGCATAACGCCCCGTTCAATCGCACGGGTAGCGTAGGTGTGTCTCAGAGCGTGCATACAGAACCGCTTGATTTTCGCCTCATCGCACAGCTTGTACAGATGGGTGTCATAGGAACTGTTTTTTGCAGGCTCTCCGGTACGGAAATTGATAAACACCAAATCTCGCATACAAAGGTACTCTGTCTGACCTGTCCGGCGATCCACATATTCCAGAATCTGAGATAACAGTTCTGATTCTTTGCGGGTGAAGCGTTCATCGTAGCACGATTTCAATACATCGTATGCCCGCTTCGTCAGCAGGATCGTGCGGTAGCTGGTCTTTGTCTTAGGAGGACCAGCACGCCAAATGCCTTCGCTGTGGCGATATTCCAAGGTCTTGTTGACAGTCAGTGTCCGCTTCTTCCAGTCAATCGCATCCCAAGTCAAGCCGATCATTTCCGAAGTGCGCAGTCCGGTCTCCAACAGCAATACATACTGTCTGTAGTTGTGAGAGCGTTTTGCGGTTTCCAGAAACAGCGTCTGTTCTTCCACAGTTAAGAACTTGATGTCATCCACAGCCCGGACGGGCTTCGTATAACGAACCCCGTCCATAGGATGTTTTGTAAGCATATCGTTCATGACTGCGGCTCGGAACATGGTTCCCATGGCAATATACGCCTGCCGAATGGTGGAGCCAGCATAAGTGGCTTCCATCCGATTCAGGACAATCTTGCAGTGCATGGGTTTGACATCACATAAGCGCATATTTCCGATAACAGGCTGGATGTTCTTTTGATACCGTTCCCGGTAATTTCGCCGGGTGTTGGGAGCCAGATCCGCAATCAGATTGGTGATCCAGAACTCAAACCAGGCATCCACCGTCATTTCGGAGGATGTGTTGCAAACATCGTGCTTATCTTCGTACTGCGCATCAGCCAGCCAGTTGCGAGCTTCCGGAAGTGTGTCAAAGTGCTTTTCCTTGCGGGAGCCGTCCTTTGCGGTATATCTTGCGGCGTACTTTCCGTCTTTTCTCTGGCAGATACCTTTGCCAATTTCTTTGCCTTTTAAGTTTTTGCCCATTTAATGAACTCCTTTCCTGAGTGCCGGAAACGAGAGTTCATCACGACACTCCATTCTATCATGAAAGTGCTTTTTTTTCAATAGATTTCGATGTTTTTGGTGCGCACCAATTTTGCCTGTTCTGTTCATCAAATCGCAACTCTCCCTTCGATAAATTCCTCAAAAGCCTTGCGTTTGACCAGTTTCTTTGTACCTACATACAATACAAAGGGACAGTTGGGTTGTTTCAGCATCTCGTCAATCTTGTTGATTCCGATATTGCTGTATTCAGCCGCTTCCCGAATGGAAAGCAGCATTTTACGGTCGATAGGCAGGATCGTTGCCTGCTGGTTCTGATTCATCATAGGCACAAATAATTCCTTTCTTATATTTCCATATCCCGTCCGTGCTTGCGGGCAGGAGCCTTGTGTTCACGAGTTTCCTTTCCTCTGGCGAGGATGGCAGAAAGAAAAGCCCTGACCCGTTCTGCTGCGATTTCCAACGCATCCAGATAGGGCTGGGCTTTATATTTTTCGTTCAGTTCGTCATGCCGCTGTTTCCAGATGGAAGCGGATTTTACAGCGGAAGCCAATTTTTCTTTCAGGCGTTCATTCTCAGCATTGAAGATAATTCCGTTTGTGGCGTATCGTTTCAGGGTATCGCACTGGTCTGCTGTGAGGGTGACATTTCCGGTGAAGGAATTTTTCTTACCCATCGCTTCAATATCCTGCACGGTCACTGCCACCGTCTTCGCAGTCTTGGTTTCCTTTTGCAGAGCTTTCAGCTTCTTTTCCTGTTTCTCCACAGCAGATTGGGTATCCGCCAATGCCTGTTCCGCTTGGTCTGCCCGTGCCGTCACAGCTTCCAGACGCTGGGTTTCGGCTTGCACCTTAAACTGAGTAACGGTCAGATGTTCCTCGGTGCTGCCACGCTCTCCACGCTCCACATCGGTATATCCGGCAGCTTGCATGAAATTGAAAAAGTCATCCTGCAACACACTGTAGGACGACTTCAAAATCTTTTTTCCTTTTGTGTTCAACATGGGATTGCCGTTCCCGTCAAGAACAGGTTTGGATTCCCATTTCTTACTGCGGCTGACCTGCATGATCGTTTCCTTGACTGTTCCCCGGAGGGCTTCGTCCTTGCACCGCTTCGACCAGAGAATCTGTTTTTCCACCACCGGGATATAGACCACATGAAGGTGGTAGTGGTACACATCCTCGCCAAGAGCTTCCGACATTGCCCGGTTGCGCTCATCGGCGTGCATGACAGCAGAGAGAATATACTGCTCACCGCCTACAACCTCCACGGCGGCTTTATAGGCATCAGCGTAGAACTGTTTGGCAAATACATAGCCGCCGTGATTATAGAAGTAAGCGGAGTTCACATCGAATACCAGCTCACCGTATTTCACGGCATCCGCTTTCAGACCTCTGGTGGAGATCACCTTGTCCTGTTCCATCTGCGTAAACATTTCTTCATATCCGGCTGTCGGTTCTTTGAAATGAATGTTCAGAGAAGAACGCTCCGGCACGATGTCCTGATTGCTGTAACTGTCTTTTTCCCGTTCATTGTGTTCCTGCACCTTTGCCAGATCATCGGCAGTTTCAATGTCCTGATGGCGGGCAACGGTGCGGTCAATTCCATCATTTCTTGCCATGGGTCATGCTCCTTTCCGAGAGGATTTGCGAGGGACGAGGGGCTTTCGAGAGGCACTTTTTCAAAGTGTAATAACCCACTATTACACTTTCATCCATACTGGCTGCAAAGTGCCGTGGGCTCTCCGAGGGCTCCTCCGGAGAGGG
>SFFH01000055.1 GCA_004557905.1 Clostridiales bacterium
CGCGTTCCGCGTGCAGTTCAACAGCGCCATCGGCCCGTACAAGGGCGGCCTGCGCCTGCATCCGAGCGTCAACCTGGGCATCATCAAGTTCCTGGGCTTTGAGCAGATCTTCAAGAACTCCCTGACCGGCCTGCCCATCGGCGGCGGCAAGGGCGGCAGCGACTTTGACCCCAAGGGCAAGAGCGACCGCGAGGTCATGGCCTTCTGCCAGAGCTTCATGACCGAGCTGCACAAGTACATCGGCGCGGACGTGGACGTCCCGGCGGGCGACATCGGCACCGGCGCGCGCGAAATCGGCTACATGTACGGCCAGTACAAGCGCCTGACCGGCAAGTATGAGGGCGTGCTCACCGGCAAGGGCCTCTCCTACGGCGGCTCCCTGGCCCGCACGCAGGCGACCGGCTACGGCCTGCTGTACCTCACCGAGGAGATGCTCCGCTGCAATGGCCACGACATTGCGGGCAAGACCGTCGCGGTCTCCGGCGCGGGCAACGTGGCCATCTACGCCATCGAGAAGGCGCAGCAGCTGGGCGCGAACGTCGTCACCGCGTCCGATTCCACCGGCTGGGTGTACGATCCGGACGGCATCGACGTGGCGCTCCTCAAGGACGTCAAGGAGGTCCGCCGCGCCCGCCTGACCGAGTACGCGGCGGCGCGCCCGAACTGCGAGTACCATGCGGGCCGCGGCGTGTTCACCGTGAAGTGCGACGTGGCGCTGCCGTGCGCGACCCAGAACGAGCTGCAGCTCGACGACGCGAAGGCGCTCGTCGCGAACGGCTGCATCGCCGTGGCCGAGGGCGCGAACATGCCCACGACCCTGGAGGCGACCGACTACCTGCGCGCGAACGGCGTGCTCTTTGCGCCGGGCAAGGCGGCCAACGCCGGCGGCGTAGCGACCAGCGCGCTGGAGATGAGCCAGAACTCCATGCGCCTGAGCTGGACGTTCGAGGAGGTTGACCAGAAGCTCAAGGGCATCATGGTGAACATCTTCCATAACATCGACAATGCCGCCAAGGAATACGGCATGGCGGGCAACTACGTGGCCGGCGCGAACATCGCGGGCTTCCTCAAGGTGGCCGACGCCATGATGGCGCAGGGCGTGGTGTAATCAAAGACATGGGGAGACAGCGCATTTTTCGTGCCCTGTCTCCCTTTTATGCTTATTAAGACAAAACGGAAGTTGACAAACTGGCTTCAAATTCCGAGACGATTTGTCAATTTGATGGCCGGTTTCCGAAGAGAAAGGGAATCCGAATTCGAAAAATAAAAGGAAAATGCGCGAAAAATGTATTGACAATGATTTGGCATCGGATATATAATGGCAATACAATTTTTGACTGAAATCAATGCAACGGAGGACATGACTTATGAAGAAGATCATTATGCTCGCTCTTGTGCTGATGATGGTGGCCATGACGGCCTGCGCCAGCGCGACGACCGTCGGTATCTGCCAGCTGGTTCAGCACGTCGCGCTCGACCAGGCGACCCAGGGCTTCAAGGACGCGCTCTCTGAGAAGATGCCTGACGTGATCTTCGACGAGAAGAACGCTTCCGGCGACGCGGTCAACTGCGCCACCATCGCCAACACCTTCGTCTCCGACGGCGTCGACCTCATCATGTGCAACGCGACCCCGGCCCTGCAGGCGGCTGTCGCGGCGACCGGCGATATCCCGATCCTGGGCACCTCCGTCACCGAGTACGGCGTGGCGCTGGGCATCGACGGCTTCACCGGCGTGACCGGCATGAACGTCTCCGGCACCTCCGACCTGGCCCCGCTGGATCAGCAGGCTGCGATGGTCAAGGAGCTCTTCCCGGACGCCAAGAAGGTCGGCCTGATCTACTGCTCCGCCGAGGCGAACTCCATCTACCAGGTGAAGGTCGTGGGCGAGGAGCTGGCCAAGCTCGGCTATGAGACCGAGGAATTCGCCTTCACCGACTCCAACGACGTCGCGTCCGTCTCCGCGCTGGCCGCGCAGAACTGCGACGTGGTCTACATCCCGACCGACAACACCGCCGCTGCCTACACCGAGACCATCGCCAACGAACTGATTCCGGCCAAGATCCCGGCCGTCGTCGGTGAGGAAGGCATCTGCAAGGGCTGCGGCGTCGCGACCCTGACCATCAGCTACTACGACATCGGCTACGCCACCGGCCTGATGGCCTACGAGATCCTCGCCAACGGCGCGGACATCTCCGCGATGCCGATCGAGTACGCGCCGCAGTTCACCAAGAAGTACAACGCGGCGAACGCCGAGGCGCTGGGCCTGACGATTCCGGCGGACTACACCGCCATCGAGTAAGGCGCATTGACAAGCAAAATAAGCCAAGAAAGAGGGAAACCTCTTTCTTGGCTTCGCTTTGTCTGATGCAGGAACTGCGCAAAAGCCCCACAGCGGGCGCCGGACTGCGCCGTTCCGGACAAAAGCGGAAAAAGCATCATGCGGCGGGCATGGCCCGTTCGTCCTGACAGGGGCGTCAGAATAACCAACGAGGAGGAGCTTCTCCGTGGAGATTGTCAAGCTATTCAACGCCATGCCGGGCGCAGTCGCGCAGGGCATGATCTGGGGCCTGATGGCCATCGGCCTGTACATCACCTATCGCATCCTTGAGGTGTCCGACCTGACGGTAGACGGTTCCATCGCGACCGGCGGCGCCGTGGCGGCCATGCTCATCATCAACGGCTGGAACGTCTGGGTGGCGCTGCTGGCGGCGTTTGTCGTGGGCATGCTCGCGGGACTGGTCACGGGCCTGTTCCACACGTTCTGCGGCATCCCGGCGATTCTCTCCGGCATCCTGACGCAGCTGGCGCTGTATTCCGTCAACCTGCGCATCATGGGCAACAAGGCCAACGTCGCGCTGAGCGTCAACAAGTACGGCCTGCTGGTCACCTCCCGCAATTCGCGCGTCGTCGGCCTGCAGAATCCGATCGTGATTCTGGTGCTGTTCACCGCCGCGCTGATTCTGGTGCTGTACTGGTTCTTTGGTACGGAGCTGGGCTGCTCGCTGCGCGCTACCGGCGCCAACCGTGCCATGGCACGCGCGCAGGGCATCAACACCAGCACCAACACCGTGCTGGGCCTGATGCTCTCCAACGGCATCGTCGCGCTTGCCGGCGCGCTGCTGGCGCAGTTCCAGGGCTTCGCGGACGTGGGCATGGGCCGCGGCGCGATCGTCATCGGCCTGGCCGCCGTCATCATCGGCGAGGTCGTCTTCGGCAAGATTTTCCACAACTTCGGCCTCAAGCTGCTGGCGGTTTCCCTCGGCGCGATTCTGTACTACCTCGTCATCCAGGTCGTCCTGTGGCTGGGCCTGAACACCAACGACCTCAAGCTCCTCACAGCGCTGGTCGTGGCGATCTTCCTGGCGACGCCGCACTGGCGCGCGAAGTACTTCAGCAAGAAGAAGGGGGGCGCCTGAGATGCTCAAGATCAATCACATCGCCAAGACGTTCAATCCGGGCACGATTACCGAGAAGACCGCGCTGGTCGACGTGCAGCTGCACCTGCTGCCCGGCGATTTCACCACCGTCATCGGCGGCAACGGCGCGGGCAAGTCCACGATGCTCAACGCGGTAGCCGGCGTGTTCCCGGTGGACAAGGGCACCATTGAAATCGGCGGCGTGGACGTGACGAACCTGCCGGAGTTCAAGCGCGCGCAGTACCTGGGTCGCGTGTTCCAGGACCCGATGACCGGCACCGCCGCAACGATGAACATCGAGGAGAACATGGCGCTGGCCATGCGCCGCGGCCAGCGGCGCGGCCTCAAGTGGGGCATCAGCAACATGGAGCGCGAGATGTACCGCGAGCAGCTGCGCAAGCTGGATCTGGGCTTGGAGGACCGCATGGCCAGCAAGGTCGGCCTGCTCTCCGGTGGCCAGCGCCAGGCGCTGACGCTGCTGATGGCGACGCTGCGCACGCCCAAGCTGCTGCTGCTGGACGAGCACACCGCCGCGCTCGACCCGAAGACCGCCGCAAAGGTGCTTGAGCTGAGTGACAAGATCATCCGCGAGCAGAAGCTGACGGCGCTGATGATCACCCACAACATGCAGGACGCGATCGACTACGGCAACCGCCTCATCATGATGCACGAGGGCCGGGTTGTCGTCGACGTGGCGGGCGAGGAGAAGAAGAAGCTCACCCGCGCCGACCTGATGGGCCTGTTTGAGAAGGCTGCAGGCCAGCAGCTCAACAGCGACAAGCTGCTCCTGTCCTGAGCGGGCTGTGTCCGCTGCACGGTTTCGTGTGCGATTTCCTATAGGATCAACGAGGCTGACTCCCATGCGGAGCCAGCCTTTATTACTATAGGAAATTGCGCGAAGTATCGTGCAGCGAGCACGGAACAGCTTGGTTTTGCGAAGCAGTTCGGAAGTGGGAGCGGGCACGGAGCGGCCTGGTCTTGCAAAGAGGTTCGGAAGTGGGAGCGGGCACGGCTCGCTTTTGCCATATGGGAAATTGCGCGAGGTATCGTGCAGCGGGCACGGAGCGGCTTGGCTTTGCGAAGTAGTTCGGAAGTGGGGGCGGGCACGGCCCGCCTTTGAAAAAATGCGCGCACCGGCCCGGATGACTATTGCGGAAGCTCCTGAAAAAGGGTATGATGATATCATAGAAACTACGAAAGTGGATATGAAGGGAGCGAAGCGCATGCAATGGTATGTCGATGTTCATGCGGGCATCCATGGGGATGGCAGCCGCGAAAAGCCTTTCCGGAGGATCGCAGACGCAGCGCGAGTGCTCGACGCAAACGCGTGACAAGTACTATATGCCGCTGCCGGTGTGGCTCCGCGGCAATGCGTACTTTAATGGCGCCGTGCCCTGCAGGCTGGAGGAGGCGCCTGCCGTGGATACGCAGCACTCTGTCCGCGTCGCGCTCAGGGAGGAGGACGGACGGATCATCGTGGAGAGCGACCTGTTCCGCTATCTGCCGAAGGCGCAGATGATCAGCACCGATACGCTGGGCATGGCCTTTGAGCCGGAGGAGTACTTTGAGACGCCCGAAGGGGAGAAAATCGTCTTTGACACGGATCTGTACGGCGCGAAGCGGAGCGATACGCCCGTAGCCGGACCGATTGGCCCGTGAGCGAAGCCGGGCATGGAAGGATATTGACGAAAAACCGGGATTGCACTATCATAGAAAGCGGGGAGTCCGGACAAAGACAGGAGGAATGCTGCATGGATTTCAGACAGCTGCAATACGTCCTGAAGGTTGCGGAATGCGGCAGCATCACCAAGGCCGCCAATGAGCTGTACATGGCGCAGCCTTCGCTCAGCAGCTATATCGGCAAGGTGGAAAAGGAGCTGGGCGTTCTCCTGTTTGACCGGTCGGTCAATCCCATTCAGCTGACGCTTGCAGGCGAGGAGTACGTCAAGGAAGCCAGACGGATGCTCTATATCCAGGAGCAGCTCCAGAAGAAGCTGCAGGATATTTCGCAGGTTTCCCGCAGAAGGGTGCGCATCGGCATTTCCCATGAACGGGGCATCTTCATGCTGCCCAGAATTCTGCCGGTCTTTCGCGAGCGGTTTCCGGAGGTCAGCGTGGAGGTTGTGCCGGGCTCGCACAAGAAGCTCTCGGCCCAGCTCTCGGAGGGCACGCTGGATATCGTGATGCTTCCGACGATTGAAAAGACGGCGGATTTCCGCTATATCGATGTGTACGAGGAGGAAATCATGGTCTGCGCCGGCGCGGGCATCGTGCGCAGCGAGCACCTGTATGAAGGCAAATGGGACATGATTGACCCGGACAGGTGCGGCAGCATTCCGTTTATCAAGATGGAGCCGGGCCATGTGATCACCCATGCGTTTGACCGGGTCTTCACCGGGAAGATGAACATCGTGTTTGAGGCGTATTCCAGCGCGGAGGCGCTGCGCCTGGCGGCGGCCGGCATGGGCGCCTGCCTGGTGTCCCAGATGACCATGGACATGATCCAGTATGACCACGCGACGCGCGCGTTTTCCATCGGCCCGAAGCCGATGACCTGGTCGGTTTGTGCCTGCATGCGCAAGGATGCCTACGTCGGCAGCGTGGAAAAGGCGCTGATCCAGATCGCGCAGGATTCCATGAGCCGCTATACGGAGCGCATTCGCGAAAAGCTGAACAGCCTGTCAGAATAATACCCAAAGGGGCTGCCCGATCGGGCGGCCTCTTTTGCGCTATTCAGAGCATAGGAACAGACCAATCTACGGCATGGCGCTTTGGAATGGACGGCTGTTCCCGCCCACGGCGACGCGGCGTCAGTGCAGTTTGGTTATGGGGAGCATAGAAAATCACTATTGGAACAAAAGGGAAAAAAGGTCTATACTATAATCAGCTTCAGAAAAGATTATTCTGTGACGGCATGAAAGGAAGGTGACATGGAGGATGCGCAGGCTTCCGGCGGTACACATGTTTGGCGGCCTATAGAGGCCGCATGACGGCGGCAGCGGCTCCGTTGCAGCGCAGGCGGCCTGATTCAGCGCAGGCGAGGGAGAACGGCATGGAGAACCCGGCCGCGGCGGTTCAGCGTACGGTCCGCCGCAGCATGGACGGCACGAGCCTTGTCCGCTGCTGATCTGCCATGCTTTTTTACAAATGGCATGCATAGAAAATTGCAATACGCACGCGTTGGTTTTGACCGATTTTGATAAGAAGGGAAGAAATACAACATGATCAAGCTGTATGATACTGGCGTCTATCTGGTGGATGGCACGGAGCTGGTGACCGATCCCGCTGCCTTTGCGCAGAAGTACGGCAGCGTTTCCAGGGAAGAAGCGATGAAGGGCACGATGGCCTATGGCGTGATCGCCGCGCACAACACCGCTGAGGATATGGAGAACCTCAGGCTGAAGTTTGACTCCATGACCAGCCACGACATCACCTATGTCGGCATCATCCAGACGGCGCGCGCGTCCGGCATGAAGCAGTTTCCGCTGCCCTACGTCCTGACCAACTGCCACAACAGCCTGTGCGCGGTCGGCGGCACGATCAACGAGGACGACCACAAGTTCGCGCTGTCCGCCGCGAAGAAGTACGGCGGCATCTATGTGCCGACCAACCTGGCCAACATCCACAGCTACAACCGCGAGGCGATGGCGGGCTGCGGCAGGATGATCCTCGGCTCCGACAGCCACACCCGCTATGGCGCGCTGGGCTGCATGGGCATCGGCGAGGGCGGCGGCGAGCTGGCCAAGCAGCTGGTGGGCCGCACCTATGACTTTGCCCGCCCGGGCGTGGTGGCCGTGTATCTGACCGGCGCGCCGAAGCCGGGCGTTGGCCCGCACGACATCGCGCTGTCGATCGTCGGCGCCGTCTACAAGAACGGCTATGTGAAGAACAGGGTCATGGAGTTCGTGGGCCCGGGCATCGCGAATCTGCCGATCGAGTACCGCAACGCCATCGACGTCATGACGACCGAGACCACCTGCTGGTCCTCGCTGTGGGTCACCGACGAGGAGACGAAGACGTACTATGTGCGTCACGGCAGGCCGGAAGCGTACAAAAAGATGGAGCCGAAGAACGTGGCCTGGTACGACGGCTGCGTGTACATCGACCTGAGCACGGTGGAGTGCACCATCGCCATGCCGATGCATCCGTCCAATACCTACACCATCCATGAGCTGCAGGCGAACGCGGCGGACATCCTGCATCAGGTGCAGGAGGAGGCCAACAAGCAGATCAAGGGCGCGAAGATGGACCTGATGAGCAAGCTGCACAGCGACGGCAGCATCTGGGTGGATCAGGGCGAGCTGGCGGGCTGCTCCGGCGGCACGTTTGACAACATCGTGGCGGCGGCGGACATCCTGCGCGGGCGCAGCTGCGGCAACGGCACCTTCTCCCTGAGCATCTATCCGGGCTCCATGCCGGCGTATGCCGAGCTGGTGAAGACCGGCCGCATCGCGGACCTCGTTTCCGCCGGCGCGATCATCCGCGAGTGCTTCTGCGGTCCGTGCTTCGGCGCAGGCGACTGCCCGGCGAACGGCGAGTTCTCGATCCGTCACACCACGCGCAACTTCCCGAACCGCG
Source organism: Clostridiales bacterium (assembly GCA_004557905.1). Classification (GTDB taxonomy): domain Bacteria; phylum Bacillota; class Clostridia; order Christensenellales; family Aristaeellaceae; genus Ventricola. The sequence goes on from SFFH01000055.1 coordinate 7,996, forward strand.
AGGGCAGCAAGCCGGGCGAGGGCCAGATGAGCGCTGTGGCGCTGATGGACGCGCGCTCCATCGCGGCGACCGCAGCGAACGGCGGCAGACTGACGGCGGCGAGCGACATGGACGTCGAATACACCAGGCCGGACTACCGCTACGAGGCGGGCATCTACGAGAAGCGCGTCTACAACGGCTGGGGCAAGGCGGACCCGGATGCCGAGCTGAAGTTTGGCCCGAACATCAAGGACTGGCCCCAGATGCCGGCGCTGACGGATGACCTGCTGGTCAGGGTCTGCTCCTACATCACCGACCCGGTGACGACCACGGACGAGCTGATTCCGTCCGGTGAGACCTCCTCCTACCGCTCCAATCCGGAGCGCCTGTCCGAGTTTGCGCTCTTCCGCCGCGATCCGGAGTATGTGGGCCGCAGCAAGGCGATGCGTCAGATCGAGCGCGACCGTGAGGCGGGCAAGGAGCTGCCGGAAGAGGTGATGAACGTGTATGCCGCGCTCACGGCTGCCGGCATCGCGAACGATCCGAAGAACACCGCCATCGGCTCCGCGATCTTTGCCAATATGCCGGGCGACGGCTCTGCCCGCGAGCAGGCCGCGTCCTGCCAGCGCGTCATGGGCGCCTCCGCGAACTTCGCGAAGGCCTACGCGACCAAGCGCTATCGCTCCAACTGCATCAACTGGGGCATGACGCCGTTCCTCGTTGAGCATCCGGAGGTCTTTGCGCTGGGCGACTACATCTTCGTGCCGGGCGTGCGCCAGGCTGTGCTGGAGAACCGCGAGTCGTTCCCGGCCTACGCCGTGAAGCCGGACGGCACCGTGACGGAGTTTACGGTTTCTACCGGCAAGCTGACCGAGGCGGAGCGCCAGATCATCGCGGACGGCTGCCTGATCAACTACTACCGCAACAACTAAAGCTTCAGGCAGCGTCAGAATGCCTGGCACAGCGGAGGAATGTCCGCTTCGTGTCCGGCGGCAGGATGAACGCCTGCCATCAGCACAATAACAACGAAAGGCTTCACTCCTGTTTGCGGGAGTGAGGCCTTTTTCGTATGACGGAGCATAGGGGAGTTTCCTCTCGCGCCTCGGCGGCGCTCGGTCGGCCCGGCTCTGACAGCCTGTCATTCACTGCCGGGCCGGGTTCGACTTCCGTTTGTCTGGTCAAGAGGCTTTGACATACAAAAACCTCAGCAAACGCTGAGGTTTGGCTTCCTGCGCTGATTTTGATACAAGCGCAAGATCAAACGGCATCCGGAAATTGAGTGCATTTTTCATTTGGATGGGTGCAAAATTTGAAAAGCAAAACGATATATTACTGTACCGGCTCCAAATAGCTGTGCCATATATAGCCGGTCATTTCCTCGCGTATGATCCCGTCGTCTTCTTCTCCGCTGCCAGCAGCACCACAGTGATACAGCACCCGCACCCAGCCATCTTCCGGACCGCAGGCGTCTACCAGCAATTCGACTCCCTTTCCTGCATCAATCTGGGCAAGCGATGGGGATGCCTTGCTGTCCTGCTTGCGCAGATTCACCCAATTGACGTTTGCAACCCGCATCCATGGCAGGGCGTCCATGCCCAGCATGACCGCCCTGACGGCCTCCTGTCTTTCCTCGAACACACCATCCTGACCGTAATACCAGTCCTCCGGATACTGTTCGTCCCACAGGCGGACGACCTGGGTGCCGAACCGGTAGAGCGATTCACCAATCAGCCCCTCACCGGCATCGTAGACATCCCAGATGAAGCGGTCTATTATTCCATACTGGCTCTCCCAACCCCAGCAGATGTCTCTCCGATAGCGATAACCATCTTGTACGCTTGAATACAGGGACTTCTCTTCAGGGATCAGCTCTACATTGCACAATTCAAGTTGCCTGATTCCAGGGTCATAGCTTTTCGTTTCACGATTCCAGCTACATGCTGCTTCTACTGGCCTGAACCGATTCATCTCGCTGTCCCAGAGAGATACAGCGTGGAAAACATTTTGTGCGCCGGCTCCGGATAACAGCATCAGGTCGTTGTACCCGTCAAAGTTCAGGTCTTTCGCCGTGACCAACGCAGCCGAGCTATCGTATTCAGGCGTTTCGCCAGAGAAATATGTGAAGGCCTGGAGCCGTTCTCCGTCTTTGGAGAAGACTTCGACAAGCAGAATGTTATCCGGGCTTGCCTCAGCGGTATCTTCTCCTGTATCTGATATACGAACAATGTATGGCGGCAATGAATCATGGATGCGCACTGTTTCCTCATACGAAGCGACTGTACTTTCCGCGTGTGCAAAGGGACAGGCGGCCAACAACAGGACAGTGAACAGAATGAATGCTTTCTTCATGATGATTCTCCCATGCGTGAACAGTAGAATACAGATAGAGGAGGCTGCCATAAGGCAAGATGCCAAATATACCATGCCTAAGAAATGCCGTGCAAGTTTCTCGAAACGCATAGCTACTCTGCGATAATCCTTGATCTTCATGAAGAGGCATTCTACTTTAGAAACGCACCCTAGTATTACAGCGAGTTGCTGACTGTGTCGTTTCATCTCCTTCCATGATTCTATTGATCACACCACAATACTTGAGAGAAAAAGAAGAAATCCGAACCCATCCCCGATTGGGATGAAGTTCGGATTTCTCAAGTATGGCAAAGGACGCTTATTTTGATACAAAGCGCAAGATAAAACGGTAGCCGGAAATTGGGTGCATTTTTCATTTGGATGGGTGCAAAAGGGGCAAAGTAAAACGGGAGGAGACAAACTGGACTAGACATACATATTCTTTCATATGTCTTGCGTATGCAATAACTCACATCAAGGAAATAGTATCTTTCTTTCTATGCAGATCATATCAATGATAACAAATACGCTTTATAATGCTGATAGGCTCTTTCGTCATGCCCCTCATGCCCCTCATGAATCATCCTCACGCACGGCTCCACTAGTTCATCATATACGCGGTTCCAGATTTCCGCAGCGTCCTTCCACTGATTGATAGCAGCCACAAAGCCAGGAGCCATCCCGTAGCATTCTTCGATTTCACTCTGTCCACCGGGCATATGGGCCAGCACGCCATCACGAAAGGCGCGCAGCGTTTGAGGTTCAGCACAGGTGTCTGGCAGTCCCCGTGCAGCAACACATGCAGTAGTGAGGAAACAGCCCAATCATTATTTTCATTCGAGCCGGATTTTGAGTTTTTCCGATCCGACTTATAGTATTTGTCGGGGTTCAATCCATGTTCTTTCATGTATCCCCGCACGGCCTTTTCAGAGTGATAGGAATAGATTTCATCCGGATGACGAACACCAATGTCATCAAGGTCGGCTTCAGCCTTTTTATAGTCAAAACCGTCGAGCTTTTTCATGATGCTGCCAACCCCATCCTCGCACATGTACGGTTATCATACTAAAGAAACGGGGTTTGTTAAGCGTCAGAAAGGATTTTCTATCCTCGTGCATGCGCACCCGCAAACGTCAAAACTCCCTCCAAATACTATTTTATTCAGAACATATGATAATACATCATGACGCGCGTATTGCGCTCCGTGAGTCTGGCATAATAAGCACTCAAAGCGGCAAGATCAGCAATCCTGATAGTATAGCCCTTGATCTGCGCCAATTCATTCCGTATTGCGGCTGCTTCCTGTTGAATTGTGCATACCTTGGTGTATAGCATGTATTGATTCTGCCTGATCTGCTCAAGATTCTCAACGACCCTGTTCAGTTGCGAGATCACCGTGTCCTTCCGGATTTCATCTTCATATAGATTGTAAGCCCCATAAGGACCTGTAAGCCCCTCACATCGTCCAGTGATAAAATATTCATAGATACTTGTCAGTGCGGGCAAGTTCTGATACTTCGGATAAATCAGGTTTTTGGCATAATGCCTCGCCAGAAGTGCCCTTGTCTCATCAAGATATGGCTGCGTTGTTTCAACTACCGCACTTCTGGATTCTTCCCATTCATGAAGCGCCATATGATAGTCAGCCTTGATTCTTGTGTTTGAGCTTTCAACGACATTCTTTTGTCTGGAATACTCCTCATATCGTTTGGCATTGATCCGTTTGGCTTCTTTAATCACATGCTTCTTTTCGCGGAAATATTCGATAAGATATACACCATACCCAATACCAAAAAACGAACCCAGCGCTACAAGACCATATACTCCCGAGAAATCTCCAATGACGACCGAAAGAATGAATACACAAAGACCGAAACCCAAGAATATAATACCGAAAAACAAAAACACCCAATCATTCGTTTCGAAATTTGCATTTATGAATTGCGGGTTCTCGGGGATACTCATAAGATTCAGCATAGGCTTTCGTCTGGACATATCTTCTTGACACTCTGAAATAATCCGTTCTTGCGTCGCAATATCCGTCTCGATTTCGATGGCTGCTTTGATATATTCAAGCAGAGCATCCTGCGGACTCGTCGCTGAATAGTCATCAAAATGCCGCGGTACGTTTGGCGCGAGGTTTTCCCGCTGCTGTTCGTCCTCGTTGCCTGTTTCCATGTTCGCGATTGGTCTCCTGCGCCGTCTCTGTTCACTCATGTCCATTCGTTCCTTTCTTTGGTTTTATTTGCATCGAATCACAATTGGAGTTCATGGTATGCTGTCTCTGCTTTTCTTCAGTTTCGTAACCTAGTCGTCGTAACTAGCTATCGACATTAGCGGGTTTCTCCAATTGCGTTACACCACGGTATACAGTTATATTCTGAGTGTCTCATAGATATCCTGCTTCATTTCCCAGAAACCAATTGCGGGGAGACCACCGCCCATGTTGGTATGCATGGCAATTTCCCATTGATATAGACTGTAGTCATAGAGAAAACAGGACTGAATATCTCGTCTGGGCAGCGTATCGCAGTAGGCATTAATGACAGGATAAAGCTTTGGGTTGCACCTCAGTACGCCTGCAAAACTGTTCCAGAGGGGAAACTGTCGCTCCTGGGCATCGACTTAGCCGATTTTTCCCGCGGCAGATAGCCTGCGAAGCTCATCGCGGACTTCCATCAGTATGCGACCGAGGTAGTTCTTCCCATTCCATTTGCTGGGATCGCTGCAATCAGGATTGTCAATTGCCACGCCGATCCCCCATTTCTTATCTATCAAGGAGCATTCAGCGAGGACGTTATCCTGAGTATCAAGCAAAACCTGAAGAATATCCTTGTTTTGTTCAAACTTCGCGCGGACACCGCGCTTTACGATAGCGTAGCTCGTCCGATCCCAGACATCAATATTGTGCCATTCAAAACGAGAACCAACAATATCGCCAATAATTGCTCCAAGCATAGGTTGCTCCTCCATCTATTCGTTAAGCACGGTTGGCATCAGGCGGGAAAA
>SFFH01000056.1 GCA_004557905.1 Clostridiales bacterium
GGTGGACAGGACCATGGTGATGGCCGCGGTCAGGGTGGTCTTGCCGTGGTCAACGTGGCCGATCGTGCCGATGTTAACGTGCGGCTTCGTGCGCTCAAATTTCTGCTTCGCCATTTTAGCTTTCCTCCATGTGCCGGGTTTGCCGGCATATTGATGATCGGCCGCCCGCGCTTATGCGCGGGCAAGCCTTGCGGATGATGGGATTACTTCGCAGCCTTGCCGCCGCAGACCTTCTCCATGATGGACTTCGGAACCGGCTCATAGTGCGCGGGCTGCATGCTGTACACGCCACGGCCCTGCGTGCGGGAACGCAGCGCGGTGGAGTAGCCGAACATCTCGGCCAGCGGAACCATCGCGTGAATCATCGCGGTGCCGCCCGGGATGTTCTCCATGCCCTCGACGCGGCCACGACGGGCGTTCAGGTCGCCGATGACGTCGCCCATGTGGTCCTCCGGCACGGTCACGTCCACCTTCATGATCGGCTCAAGCAGCACCGGATCGGCCTTGGCGATCGCCGCCTTGAAGGCCATGGAACCGGCAATCTTGAACGCGACTTCGGAGGAGTCGACGTCGTGGTAGGAACCGTCGAAGCAGGAGACGTGGAAGTCCACGACCTCGTAGCCGCCCAACGGGCCGCTCTTGGCAGCCTCCTGGATACCAGCGTCGATCGGGGCGATGAACTCCTTCGGGATGGAGCCGCCGACGGTGTCGTTGGAGAAGGAGTAGCCCTGGCCCGGCTCGACCGGGGAGATCTCGATCCAGCAGTGACCGTACTGGCCGTTGCCGCCGGTCTGACGGACGTAGCGGCCCTCGGCCTTGGCGCTCTTGCGGATGGTCTCGCGATAGGAAACCTGCGGCGCGCCGACGGTCGCCTCGACCTTGAACTCGCGCAGCAGACGGTCAACGATGATCTCCAGATGGAGCTCGCCCATGCCGGCGATGATGGTCTGGCCGGTCTCCTGGTTGGTGAAGGTCTTGAAGGTCGGGTCCTCCTCAGCCAGACGCAGCAGCGCCAGGATCATCTTCTCCTGGCCGGCCTTGGTCTTGGGCTCGATGGCGACCTGGATAACCGGCTCCGGGAACTCCATCTTCTCCAGGATGATCGGGTGCTTGTCGTCGCACAGGGAGTCGCCGGTGGTGGTGTCCTTGAAGCCCACGACGCCGCAGATGTCGCCCGTGCGGATCTCATCGATCTCCTCGCGGGCATTCGCGTGCATCTGCAGCAGGCGGCCCAGGCGCTCACGCTTGCCCTTGGTGGAGTTGAGCACGTAGGAGCCGGAGGTGATCTGACCGGAGTACACGCGCACGAAGGACAGCTTGCCCACGAACGGGTCGGTCATGATCTTGAACGCCAGCGCGGAGAACGGCGCGTCGTCGTCCGCCTCGCGGGTGATCTCCTCATCGGTCTTCGGGTCAAAGCCCTTGACCGGCGGGATGTCCACCGGGGACGGCATGTAGGCCACGACGTTGTCCAGCATCGGCTGAACGCCCTTGTTGCGGTAAGAGGTGCCGCAGGTCACGGCGAAGAACTTGCACTCGATGGTGCCCTTGCGGATGGCGGCCTTCATCTCATCGACGGTCGGCTCCTCGCCCTCCATGTACTTCTCCATGATGGTGTCATCGATGTCCGCGAGGGCCTCGATGAGCTGTTCACGGTAGAGCTGGGCGTCCTCCATCATCTCGGCGGGGATGTCCTCGTCGCGGTAATCCTTGCCCAGGTCATCGTAGTACACCTCAGCGCGCATCGTCAGCAGGTCGATGATGCCGCGGAAGCCCGCCTCAGCGCCGATCGGCAGCTGAATCGGGTGCGCGTTGGCATGCAGGCGCTCGTGCAGCATGTCCACCACGCGATAGAAGTTCGCGCCCATGATGTCCATCTTGTTGACGTACACCATGCGCGGAACATGATAGTGCTCAGCCTGGCGCCACACGGTCTCAGACTGCGGCTCGACGCCGCCCTTGGCACAGAAAACGGCGACAGCGCCGTCCAGGACGCGCAGAGAGCGCTCAACCTCGACGGTGAAGTCGACGTGGCCTGGGGTGTCGATGATGTTCAGGCGATAGCCCTTCCAGAAGCAGGTGGTCGCAGCGGACGTGATGGTGATGCCGCGCTCCTGCTCCTGAGCCATCCAGTCCATGGTCGCGGTGCCCTCATGGGTCTCGCCGATCTTACGATTCTTACCGGTGTAGAACAGAATACGCTCGGTGGTGGTCGTCTTGCCGGCGTCGATGTGAGCCATGATGCCAATGTTGCGAACCTTGCTCAGTTCATGGGTTCTGGCCATGTTCAATCTCCTTTTTGTTGCAGCTGCGGCGGCTCAGGCCGCCGCAGCCATCCCCGAGAAATTACCAGCGATAGTGGGCGAAAGCCTTGTTGGCCTCGGCCATACGGTGCATTTCTTCCTTGCGCTTGACAGCGGCGCCGGTGTTGTTGCTGGCGTCGATGATCTCCGCGCACAGGCGCTCAGCCATGGTCTTCTCGCCGCGCTTGCGGGAGAAGTCGACCAGCCAGCGCAGCGCCAGGGTCTGACGGCGCTCCGGGCGGATCTCGATCGGGACCTGATAGGTCGCGCCGCCCACACGGCGGGCCTTGACCTCCAGGCTCGGCAGAATGTTCTGCAGGCCCGCGTTAAACACTTCCATCGCGTCCTTGCCGGTCTTCTCGGCCAGCATGGTGAACGCGTCATAGCAGACGGACTGCGCGATACCGCGCTTGCCGTCGAGCATGATCTGATTGATCAGCTTGGTAACGATCGTGGTGCCATACACCGGATCCGGCAGCACTTCACGCTTCGGTACAAATCCACGTCTCGGCATGGGATAACCCTCCTGGTCATTGTCCGGAGCGGCGCGTTTTCGCATCGCTCCTGTTTTCTTGCAGCATGGTCCGCTCGGCCGCATCGCCGCCGCCTCAGCAAAAGCGGCTGGTTTTCTGCGGATCTAGCACACGGCCCTGCCCGCAGAGGCCCGTCAGGCGCTGTTCCAACACGCCTGATTGTCCTCTGCTTCGCGGCCGGCCACCCTCGCGGGCCGACGACACCTCCGATACTGGGAGGGCGCCACTAAGGATTCCCTACGAAGAAATTCTTAGGCGAATTACTTCTTCGGGCGCTTCGCGCCGTACTTGGAGCGGGCCTGCATACGCTTGGCCACGCCGGCAGCGTCCAGCGCGCCGCGGATGATGTGATAGCGGACGCCAGGCAGGTCGCGGACACGGCCGCCGCGGATGAGCACGACGGAGGGTCAGGCGAACACGGGCGATCTTACGGAGCGCGGAGTTCGGCTTCTTCGGGGTCGTGGTCTTGACAGAGAGGCAGACGCCGCGCTTCTGCGGGCACTTCTGCAGGATAGGGGCGGTCGGCTTTGCAGCGATCGCTTTTCTTCCGTTGCGGATCAACTGATTGATCGTAGGCATGGAAGCACCTCCTATGTTTCTTTCAAAAATACTTGGAACACTTTCTTGCTGATACATCTATATGAAGCCGCGTGTGCGGCGTCATATCTGAATGATGCGACGGCGCTTTCGCGCCAAAAGAGCCGGCCAGCCGGTGGCTGCCGGTTCCCTGCACCGCCCGCCGCTTACTTGAGCAGGCCGGCAGCTGCTGCCTTCACGTCGATGCCGCAGGCACGCCCGAGCTTCTCCATGGATTCCACCTGCGTGCAGGGGATGTTCATGTCGTAGCAGCGGTCCACCACGCGTTTGGTCAGAAGCAGGTCCGCGTCGGCGGCGACATAGGCGTGGGCAATCTTCCCCTCGTCCAGCGCGCGCAGCAGCTGCTTGGTGCCAACTACTCGTCGATCAGCGTCGGCAAGAGCTTCATGCATAAGTCCATTCTTCCTTTCAATCGTCCAGTGCGCAGTCCTCCCCTATGGAGGCTGCACAGCAAACATAGTCATCATACCACTTCAAAAATCATCTGTCAACTGAAAAAACGCTGATTGTTGCGCAAATGTTAAATTTTGTCGCGCCGCGTTTTATGGGGCGTACGCGGCAAAAATGGCGTCAAGCGCTGCGAAGTGCTCCCCCGCGAACGACACGATCTCGTAGCCGTCCGCCGTGTAGGCCTCCCCGCGCCAGCGCAGCGCGTCGCGCGCGTACGCGCCGGAGGCGTCCAGCTCCCATGTATAGCCGTCCACCAGGCGCCCGATCACGTCCTCCCGGAACACGCTTTCGCGCATCTGTGCCCACATGTCCCCGAGCATGCGCCGCGTCACGCCGCCCGCGTCGATGTCGATCATCCGCTGCGCCACGTCGAAGGAAAACAGCCCGTGGTAGAACTCCCCGCTCTCCCCGTCCTTGAAGCGGCCCCAGGTCAGGTCCATGTCCCACGGCGCGAAACGGTAGGTCAGGCGTCCGTTTTCCCGCTGCGCGATGACGTACATGTTATTGAACACGTTGTCGCTCATGCCGCCCGCCTGCACGAACAGGTCGTAGCGCAGCAGGGATTCCAGATCAATCACGTCCATCGTCAGGCGCTCGAATTCCTCATCGTACGCCTCCCCCTGCGGCAGCTGCTCCAGCGCCAGATACGGTCCCAGCGCGTCAAACTCGTGTCCGGCGGCGGGCGCGTGGTACAGTTCGTAGATCGAACCCTCGCGCATGGGATTCTCCACATACGGCCGCTCCCCGGCGTACTCGATCTGCGCCGTGCGGTACACGCTGTCCGTGGACGGCGCGCCTGCTCCGCGCTTTGAAAGCTCCTCGCCGTCGTCCACCGGCTCCATCATGACGTAGCAGCCGGCATACCGGTCGTTCACAAACAGCTCGACGTACTGCGTTTTTCTCGGGCCGTACGGCTCGTTCTCGTCCGCGATCATCGCGTACACGTCCCAGCTGAGCCGGTCGCGCATCAGCGTGTCGTCCATCACGCCCGCCAGCAGGATGATGTCGTCCGCCCGGCCGATGCCCGGCACCTCGGCGACGGCCCGGCTGTTCTTCTGCCCGTGCACGAAGTTGATCCGGTAGCTCTTCTTCTCGCTGAACCGGCTGCCCGCGCCGCGCAGATGCGCGACCGCCTTCGCCGCCAGGCCGCCGCTAGGTGCGGCCAGCGTCACCTGCGCGTCCATGTCCGCGTAATCCAGCTCGCCGTCCGTGCTCAGCGTCACGATGGGCAGCCCGGTAAAGACGATCTGCGCATAGGCAAACGCCGTCTGCGTGTACGTCAGAATCTGGTAGACCACGCCCTCGCGCACCGCGTCCTCGCACCAGTCGTAGGTGTAATCATCAGCAAACGCCAGCTGCACGCCCTTCGCGCCCGGCGCGCTCAGGCGCAGCTCGGGCCATTCCTCGCCGTTGTCAAGGCCGACGGGGCAGTAGAAGGTGTTCTCCTGCGCGTCGTAGCCCAGGCGCATGCCGTTGTTTTCAAGCACCGTCACCAGCGGCGCGTCGCTCTCCTCGCGCGCGTCCTCAATCGCCCAGACGTCCTCGATGTCCAGAACCGGCCCGACGGCCGGCGCGTACGGCGAGCCATAGATGACCGCAAGGACCAGCAGCGCACACAGCGCAACGATCGCCGACAGAATCCTGAACCTGTTCATTTCTTTGCCTCATCCATCGTTTTGGTGTATCCCATCTCCAGAAAGGCAATGCTTCCCTCTGTCTCCGCAATCTGCGCGATGATCCCGTCAAGCGCTGTAAAGCGTGAGCCTGCAAACTCCAGGATCTCATAGCCGTCGGGGTAAGACATGCCCATGTTCCATCTCATTTCGTTGCGCATCATGGCGCCGGATTCCGACAGCTCGTTCGCGTACTGCTCCAGCAGCATGGCCACGTTTTCCTGGATAAAGATGCTCTCGCGCATCTCCTTCCATATCTGCGCAAGCCGGCTTCTCGCCCCGCCGGCATCCAGATTGATCAGCCTGTCTGTCAATGGATAGGGCATCCAGCGGCTCGATTCCTCGTCAATCGCTTCCGCATGACGTCCCCAGCTCAAATCGAGATCCCAGGGGTAAAAGGCGTATCGCAGCCCCTCCCCCGTCTTATCCGTCCAGATGAACAGGTTGTTGTGAAAGTTGTCGGTCAGGCCGCAGGCCTGCACAAACAAGACATAGCGCAGCAGCTGATCCACATCCACCATCTCCAGGGCGCGGCGAACAAATGTCTCATCGTCCTCCTCTTTCAGGAGCTCAAGATATGGCTGCAAATCATCAAATTCCCTGCCGACGTTCGGGGTTCTGCGCAGTTCATAGCCGAAACCGTCCTGACGCTTCAGAGGATCCTTCACCGTCAACCGGTCCCGTACAAAAGGGAGATAGGTGCTGCGGTAGACGCTGTCCTCGCGCAAATGGCTTTCCCCTGCCAGCCCCAGCTCCTTCTGCGCGTCCATCAGCTCGATCATCAGATAGACGCCGACATATTCGTCGTTGACAAACAGCTCGACATGCTGCGTACGCCTGGGACCAAAGGCCGTATCATCCCCGGCAAGGGCGGCATAGAGGTCCCAGCTGAGCTTATCACGCATCAGCGTCTTGTCTTGCAGCATAGACAGCAGCGCAATTTCACTCTCCATGCCAAGGCCCGGCACATCATATTGTACGCCATGGCTTCCCCCTGCGAATTCCACCTTATAGCTTTTCTTTTCCTTCGTGTAGGATGTGGAAGCCCCGCGCACGCGAAGCCGGGCGTCTGCCTGAATGGGCTCATAGCCGGGCGCGCTGATGGCGGCAGTCCCCTTCTGTTCTTCCAGGCCGATGACGCTGTCCGTCTTCAGGCAAACCACAGGCAGGCCCGTGAATACCACCTGCGTATACCAGAATTTCTCCTGCGTATACGCCAGAATCTGATAGGCGTATCCCTCGCGCACCGCCTCTTCGCACCAGTCGTAGGTGTAGTCGTCCACGAAGCACAGCGAGACGCCTGTCGCGCCCGGCGCGCTCAGGTGCAGCCCGGGCCATTCCTCGCCGTTGTCAAGGCCGACGGGGCAATAGAAGGTGTTCTCCTGCGCGTCGTAGCCCAGACGCATGCCGTTGTTTTCAAGCGCCGTCACCAGCGGCGCGCCGCTCTCCTCGCGCGCGTCCTCAATCGCCCAGACGTCCTCGATGTCCGGAACCGGCCCGACGACCGGCGCGTACGGCGAAAAAAGCGCCACGGTACACACCAGCAGCGCCGTCATCGCCAGAATGGCTGTCATCAGCTTGAGTCTCTTCATTCGTCCTCACCCTGCGCAGGAAAAATATCGCCGGCCTTCCGGTCATAGCCGGACTGCGACAGGAAATCGACCGGACCGTCCGTCGTCACCAGCAGCTCCATGGCCTCGTCGATCAGCGGCCAGCGCATCGCCGCGAAGGTGATGAACTCATACCCGTCCGGATACGTCATGTCGTTCCCCCAGCGTTCCGCGTCGCGCATCAGCGCGCCGCTCTCGCCCAGAAGAACCGTGTATTCCTCAATCCTCGCCTCCAGCGCCTCCATGCTGAAGATGCTCCCGCGCATCTGCTGCCACATGTCGTACGCCCTTTGGCGGATCCCGCCCACGTCGAGGTTCAGCATCCTGTCCGCCACGGGGAAAAACAGCCAGCGCTCAAATTCCTCGCCGATCTCGTTTTTTTCAAAGCCCCAGGAGATGTCCAGGTCCCACAGGGAGAACCGGTAGGTGACGCCGCCGTCCGGGCCGGGCTGCGCCCAGATGTACATGTTGTTGAAGAAATTGTCGGCGATGCCCCCGCCCTGCATCAGCAGGTCATGGCGCAGCATGGAGTCCACGTCGATGATCTCCAGCGCGCGCGCGGCAAATTCTTCGTCGTCCTCGATCTTCGTCAGCTCGATATAGGCGGAAAGCCCCGCGAACTTCTCCTCAAAGCGCTGCGCGCCGGGGGGCGCGTAGTAGAGCTCATAGCCCGCGTTTTCCCGGTGCGGATGCACGTAGTACTCGCGGTCGCGGGAGAAGTTCAGCGCCGCCGTGCGGTACACGCTGTCCGTCATCAGGTGCGCGTCGCCCGCCAGCGCCAGCTCCTCCTTTACGTCCACCGGCTCGACCATCAGGTACAGCCCGTGGTATGCGTTGTCCTTGAAGACCTCCACGTATTCCGTCCTGCGCGTGCCGAAGGGCTCGTCGTCCGCCGCGATTTCGCGCCACAGATCCCAGTTCAGCCTGTCGCGCATCTTCGTCTCGTCGTTCAGGCAGGGCAGCAGCGCGACGTCGTTCGCCGGGCCGAAGCCCGGAACATTCACCTCGATCTTTTTGGAGCCGCCGTCCCGCTCGCGCGTAAACTCCACCCGGTAGCTCTGCTTGTCAAACAGCAGCGTGGACGCGCCGCGCAGGTGCATGCGCGCCGTCACGTCAAGCGGCTCCTCGCCGAAGGCCGCCGCCGTCACGCGGATTGGCGCATCCTCCGTCGTGATCTCCTGCCCGCCCGTGTCGATACACAGCTGCGGCAGCCCGGTGAACACGACGCTCAAGTACGCGTATGCCGTCTCCGTGTAGGCGATCACCTCGTAGGCGTAGCCCTCGCGGATCGCGTCGGCGCACCCGTCAAAGGTGTAGTCGTCCACGAACATCAGCTGCACGCCCCTCGCGTCCGGCGCGGTCAGGCGGATATCCGGCCAGTCCTCCCCGTTGCCCATGCCCAGCGTGCAGTAGAACGTGCTGCTTTCCGCGTCGTACGCCAGCGGCACGCCGTTCATTTCCAGCGCCGTCACCAGGGGCGCGTCGCTCTCCTCGCGCGCGTCCTCAATCGCCCAGATCGTCTCCACGTCCTCCGGCGCGGGCGCCGCCGCCGGCGCGTACGGCGAAGCGCAGGCGATCACGCCGGCCAGGGCCAGCACAAGCGCCGCCATGGCCAGCAGCATCCGAAATCTCATCAAGCGTTCAGCCTTCCCGAAAAAACATCACTCGCCCAGCGCATTCACCCAGGCGTTCATCATCTCAAAGCGCGCGGACGCAAAGCCCACAATCTCGTAGCCGTCCGGGACAAAGCCGCCCTTTTCCCAGCGCTGCGCGTCGCGCGCGTACGCGCCGGAATCGCCCAGTTCATGCACATACTGCGTCACCAGCGCGTCAATCGTCTCCTCCGTCACGCCGCGCCGCTGCAGGTCCGCCCAGATTTCACCAATACGCGACCGGGCGCCGCCCACGTCAAGCGCGATCACCCGATCCGCCACGGGCAGCTCCACCCAGCGGTCGCCCTCGTCGCCCGCATACAGGCCCCAGGTCAGGTCCATGTCCCAGAATGCAAAGCGGTAGCGCGTCTGTCCGCCCTGGCTGTGCGCCCAGATATAGAGGTTGTTGCCGGCATTGTCCACCATGCAGCCCAGCTGCATGATCAGAGTATAGCGCAGCAGGGAGTCAAGATCAAGGCATGCCAGCGCCTTTTGCGTGAACTTCGCGTCGTCCTTCTCGGTCATCAGCGCCAGGTATTCCTGCAGGCCGTCAAAGCCGTGCGCCGCGCTGGGCGCGTAGAACAGCTCAAAGCCCGTCTCCGGCGACGTCGGATCGGGCAGCACGGGCCGGTCCTTCTCCATTTCCAGGCTCGTCACGCGGTACAGGCTGTCGCGGAAGATCGTCTCCTGACCCTCCTTGCGCATCTCCTCGCCGATGTCGTAGGGCGTCATCATCAGGTAGACACCCTCATAGCGCCCGTCGACGAACAGCTCGACATACTGATTGGGCAGGCCGCCAAAGCTCTCGTCCGGATCAAACGCCATGGACACGATGTCCCAGCTGAGCCGGTCGCGCATCATCGTGCTGTCGATGGCCAGCGGCAGCAGGATAATCTCGTCCGTCTCGCACAGGCCTGCCACATGCTGGGGCACCTTGCCGCTGTCCCCGCCGCGCGTGAACTCGATCTTGTATCCTCCCTTGGGCTTCCAGGACAGGCTTCTGTCGCCGCGCAGATGCGCGCGGGCGGGCGTGCTCTGCGCCGTCTCGCCAAACACGCTGAACGTGAACTGCACCTGCGTGTCCTCGCTTGTGATCGGCGCCTCGGCCGCGAGCTGCACAATCGGCAGCCCGGTGAACACGAGATCAAAGTACCCGAACGCCGTCTCCGTATACGCCAGCACCTGGTAAGCGTATCCCTCGGCGACCGCCTCGCTGCGCCAGTCGTAGGTGTAGTCGTCCACAAACATCAGGCGGACGCCCTTCGCGCCCGGCGCGGTCAGCCGCAGCTCCGGCCAGGCTTCGCCGTCCTCCAGCCCCAGCGTGCAGTAAAACGTGTTTTCCGCCGCGTCATAGGCCAGCGGCACGCCGTTCATTTTAAGCGCCGTCACCAGCGGCACGTCGCTCTCCTCGCGCGCGTCCTCGATGGCCCAGATCGCTTCAATGTCCTCTGGCGCCTTCTGCGCCGCCGGCACATACGGCGAGCCGGCGCATACCGCGGCGGCCAGCAGCGCAAACAGCGCCAGCATGCCCGGCAGCAGTCCTCTTCTCCTCATGCGCGCGTTCCTTCCCGGCCCGCAGGCCCTTCTCATTCGTATGAAAGCGGACCTTCGTCAAAGGTCGTATAGCCCTGTATGCGCAGCCTGCGGCCCCGCAGCGCCTCGCTCGTCATTTCCGCAATGCGCCTGTCCATCATCTCAAAGCGGGCGGCCGCATACGAATAGATGTTGTAGTTCTCCGAATAGGCATTGGGCCGGTTCCACCGTTCCGCGTCGCGGTAAAACGCGCCGGAGTCGTTCAGCGCCGCGTTGTAGCCGTCCAGCAGGCTGCCGACGTTCTCCCCGCTGAAGCCGTTTTCGCGCATCTGCTTCCAGATCGCCGCCAGCCGGTCGCGCACCACGCCGCCGCAGTCGAGCTCCACCAGCCGGTCGAAGATCGGGAAATCGTACCAGACCTCGGCGTTTTCATCGTCGTCCCGGCCCCAGGAGACGTCCAGATCCCACGGCGCGAACAGATACCGGTAACCGTCCTCCGTCCGGTGCGCCACGATGTACAGGTTGTTGTGCTCGTTGTCCGTCATGCCGCACGCCTGCACGAACAGCGCGTAGCGGATCACGGAGTCGATGTCCAGCAGCTCCAGCGCCTTTTCGTTGAACACCGCGTCGTCCTCCTGCGCGAACAGCGCCAGATACGGCGAAAGGGAAGCATGGCCCGTCTCGCCGGAGGGCGTATAGTGCTGCTCGTAGTACATGCCGCGGTGGTCCTGAATCAGCGGCTTGTCATACTCGTGGACGCTGCGGCCCGCCAGGCGGTACAGGCTGTCCGCCGCGGGCGCGTCCGCGCCGAGCCGGGCAAGCTCCTGCGCGTAGTCGTACGGCTTCATCATCACATAGACGCCCAGGTACGCATCGCCCGCGAACACCTCGCAGTACGCCGTCTCGCGCGGGCCGAAGGCCTCGTCTTCGCTTGAAATGCCGTTCCACAGATCCCAGCTCAGCTTGTCGCGAATCAGCAGGTAATCCATCGAGCAGGCGATGAGGATGAACTCGTCCGTCCGCCCGAGCAGGGGCATCTCCTGCTCCGTCTTGCGCGTGCCGTCGGCATGCCGGGTGAATTCCACCTTGATGCCGTGCTTGGGCCGCATCCGCAGGCTCGTATCGCCGCGCTCGTGCGCGCGCCCGCAGGCCGTCAGCCCCGCTTCGCCCGCCGCGCTGACCGACACCCGCACCGGGATGTCCTCGTGCGGCCGCAGCGCCTCCTGCGTCTCAAGCGAGATGATCGGCAGCCCGGTGAACACCAGGGACGCATAGCTGTATGCGTCGTCCGTGTAGGCCAGGATCTGATACGCCCAGCCGTCGCGAATCGCATCGGCGCACCAGTCGTAGGTGTAGTCATCCACAAAGCAGAGCGAAACGCCATTTGCGCCCGGCGCGGTCAGGTGAAGCTGCGGCCAGTCCTCCTCGTGCCCCAGGCCCAGCGTGCAGTAGAACGTGTTGCTTGCCGCGTCATAACCCAGTGCCTGTCCGTTGTTGTCAAGCGCCGTCACAAGCGGCGTGTCGCTCTCCTCGCGCGCGTCCTCAATCGCCCAGATGTCCTCGATGTCCCTGCACGGCTCCACCACCGGCGCGTAGGGAGAGGCAAGCAGCACCGCTGCCGCCGCCGCGCCCAGCAGCGCGGCCATGCCCAGCAGAAGACGCAGCCTTGCAAATCGCTTCATTCCGGTGTGGCTTCTCCTTTCGTGTCCGTTCCGATGTGAAATCGGGCGGCGCCTGTGCGGCCGCCCGAAGGATTATTCCGTGTCCGCCCCGTCAAGCGGCCACAGGTTCTCGATCGCCAAATCGATCGTGTGCAGATGCTCCACCGCGAAGGCCTGAATCTCCGCCAGGTTCAGCTCCTGCGCGCCGCCGTACCACCGCTCCGACTCGCGCGGGTAGGCGCCGGATGCATTGAGCAGCTCCTCAAAATCCTCGAAGCGCTGGTACATCGCGTCGTCCGTCAGGATCGTCGCGCGCTTTTCATTCCAGATATCGCGGATCATCTGCTGCGTGCCGGCGATATCCAGGTCCAGGATGCGCCGGGCCTGCTGCAGGTACAGGTTGGGTGTATCCTCCTCAAAGCCCAGCATCTTCGTGAACGCCATGTCCATGTCCCAGGGGGACAGATGGTACACATAGTGGTCGTCCTGCTTCAGCGCCCACATGTAGACGTTGTTGAACACGTTGTCGTAGCCCAGGCCCGCCGCCTGCGTGAACAGGAAGAAATCCAGCATCTCGCGCATGTCCGTGCACGCAAGGGCCGTCTGGGTGAACGTCTCGTCGTCCAGCCAGCGCTCGTTGTCGCCGGCGCGCGTGTTCATCTGCCAGTACGGCTCAAACCGGGCAAAGGCGCGCCTGGCTGATACGCCCTGGGGCGCATACCGCAGCTCAGCCCAGAAATTGACGCTGTCCATCAGGTCGATCACCGGGCGGCTTTCGATGTTGACGTCCTTGATCACGCGGGCGCAGAGGTCCGTGTTCAGGTTGCCGCCCATGCGGACGATCTCCTCATCCGGACGGATGCGCTGCATGAGCTGGTAGATGCCGACGTATTCATCCTCGACAAACACCTCGACCATCTGCGACTGCTGGAGCATAAAGCCCCGTCCGTCGGCATTCCAGTCGCGCCAGATGCCCCAGGCCAGCTCATTGCGCGAGCAGGTGCTGTCCGCCGCGTTGGCGATGAGGAGCCAGTCCGAATCGGCGGGCATGCCCAGCACGCTCAGGTCGTTCTTTTCGTCGCCGTGCGCGGAGAGCGTGTGCAGCTCCACCCGGTACGAGAACTTCGGGTACTCCTTCACGAATCCGCCGCCGCGCAGGTGCACCATTGCGCCGGAGTTCACGCCCGCATAGCCCGCGCCGGAGACCGCCATTCGCGCCGGCGTGTATTCCTCGCCCAGCGTGTCGATGCCGCCGTCCACGTGCAGCGTGACAATCGGCAGGCCGGTGAACACCACGCCGACATACGCGAATTCCGTATCCGTGTACGCCAGCAGCTCGTATCGGCTGCCATCGCACACCGCATCGCTGGCATAGTCGTAGCTGTAATCGTCCACCCAGACGACGTGCAGGTTCTCCGCGCCGTCCGCCGCCTGCGCAAAGAGCGCCAGCTCCGGCCAGTCTTCGCCCGTCTCCATGCCGATTGTGCAGTAGAACGTGCCGCTTTCCGCGTCGTAGCCCATCTCCTGATCGCCGTTGCGCATGCCGACCACCAGCGGCGTCTCGCTCTCCTCGCGCTCGTCCTCGAGTGCCCAGATCTCCTCCAGCTCCAGCATCGGCTCCACCGCCGTCTGTGCGCGGTAGGCCGGGCTCCGGGCCAGCAGATTCAGCATCGGCTCCACGCCGTCAGCCGTCTGGCTGCCCGCCGCATCCTGCCCGCTGGACAGCAGGCGCGTCACCAATAGGTTACGTCTCATGTTTCTCACCGTCATCCGTTCTCCCGGTCTGGCGCTGCATCCTCCGCAGGGGAGGGGGAACGCGCCCGGCCTTCAGTTCGGTCTGTTGCCTTTCATAAGCAATCTATCACAAATTCGTATATTCGCGACGATTTCGCGTTTTCCTCTTTTCAACCGGCACATGCGCCCGGCATGATCCAAAAAGCGGCCGGTGGCCGCGCCCACTTCCGAACAGCCTTGCAAATCCGGCGATTCGGTGCCCGCCGCACGATGCTTTGCGCCATTTCCTATGATACCAAAAGAAGGCGCACAGGCCCTGCCTGTCGGAGGGCTCCATGCGCCAGATTCTGTTGTTTGCGGGTTACAGCTCGCGCAGCGCGTCCACCAGTGCGGTCTTGCTGCTGGTCTTCTCATCCTTCATCTTGATGATGCGCGCCGGCACGCCCGCGACCACCGCGTTCTCCGGCACGTCCTGCGTCACCACCGCGCCCGCCGCGACCACAGCGCCAGAGCCCACGCTCACGCCCTCGATGATGACGGCGTTCGCGCCGATGAGCACGTTGTCCCCGACGGTCACCGGCTTGGCGCTCGGCGGCTCCACCACGCCCGCAAGCACCGCGCCCGCGCCGACGTGGCTGTTTTTCCCCACGATCGCCCGGCCGCCCAGCACGGCGCCCATGTCGATCATGGTGCCCTCGCCGATCACCGCGCCGATGTTGATGATCGCGCCCATCATGATCACAGCACCGTCGCCGATCTCCACGCGGTCGCGGATGATCGCGCCCGGCTCGATGCGCGCGCCGATGTGCTTCATGTCCAGCAGCGGCAGCGCGCTGTTGCGGCGGTCGTTCTCGATCACGACGTCCTCGATCGCGTCCTGATTCGCCGCGAGCACCGGCTCGATGTCCGCATAGTCGCCGATGACGACCATGTCCGTGCCGGTGAACACGTGGCAGTTATCAAACGTCAGCGGGGTTTTGGTCTTGATATACGCCTTCACCGGCGTCTTCTTTTTGGCGCTTCTGATTGCCTCAATGATTTCAACCGCGTCCATCGCTCATTTCCCTCCGAAAAGCACGTCTTCCATGTCGTAAAGCCCCGGCTTCGCCTGCACGGCGAATTTCGCCGCCCGCAGCGCTCCCCGGGCGAAGATCTCCCGGCTGTCCGCCCTGTGGCGCAGCTCGATTTCCTCCATCTGGCCAAAGAAGTGCACGCTGTGCTCGCCGGCGACCGTGCCGCCGCGCAGCGCATGCATGCCGATCTCGTGGCCGCGCTTGCCCGGCCTGCCCTCGCGGCCGTTCACCACGGCGTACTCGCCCTGCGGGTCGACGGCGGAGAGCAGCATCTTCGCGGTGCCGCTGGGCGCGTCCTCCTTCTTGTTGTGGTGCGTCTCCGTGATCTCAATGTCAAATTCGCCGCCGAGCGCCTCGGCCGCCATGCGCGCCAGGCGCACGAGCACTGTCACGCCGGTGGAGAAGTTGTTCGCCCACACGATCGGGATCACACTGGCCGCTGCGCGGATGGCGTCGCCCTGCTCAGCTGTCAGGCCCGTCGTGCCGATGACCAGCGGCAGACGCCGGCTGACGGCGTTGTCCAGCATGCCCTGCAGATTGCCCGGGTAGGAGAAGTCAATCGCCGCGTCGATGTCCGCGATCTCCGCGAGGCTCGCGCAGGCGCCCGGGCCCACGAAGCCCGCAACCTCGAATGCGTCGTCCTGCGCGCAGACCGCGTCGATCATCCGGCCCATGCGGCCGTTGCCAATCACCGCAATTCTCACGCCAGCACCTCCAGCGCGCGGCGCACCCGCTCGCGGCCTGCCTCGGAGATCTCGCACAGCGGCAGGCGGTAGCCGCCCACGCCCATGCCCAGCTGGTTCATCGCTTCCTTGACCGGAATCGGGTTCACCTCGCAGAACAGCGCGTTGATCAGCTCCAGGTATTTGAGCTGGATTTCACGCGCCTTCGCCACGTCGCCCGCCGCAAACGCCGCCACCAGATCGTGGCTCTGCTTCGGGCAGATGTTCGCCCACACGGAGATCACGCCCGACGCGCCCAGACTCATCATCGGCACGATCATGTCGTCGTTGCCGGAGAGCATGCAGAAGTCGTCGCCGATCAGCCGCGCGATCTGCGACGCGTAGCTGATGTTGCCGCTCGCCTCCTTGATGCCCGCGATGTTCGGATGCTTCGCCAGGCGCGCACAGCACGCCGGGGAGATCGCGCAGCCCGTGCGGCCCGGCACGTTGTACAGGATGATCGGCGTATCGACGCTGTCGGCCACCGTCGCAAAGTGGCGGTACATGCCCTCGTCGTTCGTCTTGTTGTAGTACGGGGTGATCAGCAGCAGGCCGTCCGCGCCCATGTCGTGATAGCGGCGGCTCTTTTCCAGCTGCGTCTGCGTGCTGTTGGAGCCCGCGCCGCAGATGACCGGGATTTTGCCGTTCACCGTCTCGATCACGCAGCGG
>SFFH01000057.1 GCA_004557905.1 Clostridiales bacterium
GGCCGTGTCGGGCAGGAATTATCTGGACACGAAGGACACGCCGCTGGTCGCCGTGCCGGTAAGCAGCCTGCCGGAGATCGGCCCGCCCGTGCTGACGCTTCGGATCATGGGCAGATGATGGCAGATGTATGCACATGCGACCCCGCCTCAATCGCAGGCTGCTGTGCAGCCTGCTCTGAGACTGCGTTTTTCTCTCGAATTGGGGAACGTTAGGGCTGCCGCCCTAAGACCCGCCTGAGGGACATCGTCCCTCAGACTCCCTTCTTCGCTTCGCGCATAGGAAAGCTATCAAATCATGCCTTCTGAACCGCCCTGACGCTGACCAGCGAGAGCACGCAGCACGCCGCCTCCGTGACGACGAAGGAAAGCCACACGCCGGGCACGGAGAGCAGGCGGCTGAGCAGCAGCGCGGCGGGGACGAGCAGCACGCAACTGCGCAGCAGTGAGATGACCAGCGCGCGCTGCGGACGGCCCACGGCGCTGAGCAGCGCGGCGACAGCGATGTTCACGCCCGCGAAGAGATAGCCGGCGAAGTAGATGCGCAGGCCGGACACGGCGATGGACAGAAGCTGCGCGTCGCCCTCGTGGTTGAACGCCCCGGCAAGCGGCTGCGCGAAGAGGAACACCAGCGCAAAGATCGACAGGCTCAGCGCGGCGACCGTGGCCCGTGTGCAGGAGAGCAGGCGGCGCATACCCTCGCGGTCGCCCGCGCCGCAGATTCGGCTGGCCAGCGGCTGGATGCCCTGCCCCACGCCGGTGAAGATCGACGTGGCCACGAGCGCCGTGTTGGCGATCACGCCGTAGGCGGCGACGCCGATGTAGCCGCCCAGCTGCATGAGCAGCAGGTTGAACGTCAGCAGCGAGATGGCCGAGGCCAGCTCGCCGACCAGCGCGGAGAGGCCATAGGTCAGCAGGCGCAGCGTCTCGCGCATGGGAAGCAGGCGGCGGGAGAGGCGCAGCGTGCAGCGCGGGGTGAAGAAGTGAAAGAGCAACACCGGCGCGCTCAGACAGGCGGACAGGCCCGTGGCGAGGACTGCGCCGAACATGCCCATCCCCAGCGGGAACATGAACAGGTAGTCAAGCAGGATGTTCAGCCCGCTGCTCGCCAGCATGGAGAGCATAGCCAGGTTTGGCGCGCCGTCGTTGCTGACGAAGCCGCGCAGCAGGCTGCACAGGATGTAGACCGGGGAAAAGAGCAGCGTCATGCGGACGTAGGTTGTCGTAAGGGCGAAGGTCGTTTCGTCCGCGCCCAACAGGCGGCTCAGCGGCCCGGCGAGGAAGACGCCGGTGAGCACAAACACAAGCGCCGCCGCGCCGCCGCACAGCAGCGCCGTGGGCAGCGAGCGCTCTGCGTCCCGTCCCTCGGCCCTGCGCAGTGAGAAGTCCGTGCCGCCGCCGATGCCAGCCAGCTGTCCGATGCCGGTGACGACGCTGAACACCGTGATGGACAGATTGAGCGCGGCCAGGCCGGACGCGCCCAGCGCGACGGACACGAACAGCGTGTCCACGAGGATGTAGCAGGACAGGCCGATCATGCCGGCGATGTTCTGGGCGACATAGCGCAGGAAGATTCGTTTGTTCACAGGCAGCACTCCTTGAATCATCGAAAGAATCGAGCTGTAAGCGCGAAGTGAAGAAGGGAGTCTGAGGGACGATGTCCCTCAGGCAGGGGCATGGGGGCGAGGCCCCCATCGCCTCCCAGCGCGAAGCGCCGTCGGCAAGAATCGCAGCGGAGCCGGAGGCGACTATTGCGATTCCGATCATGTGGCTTCAAACAGACTCGAATGGAAAACTTGCGAAAAAGCACCCGGAACACATCTTCTAAGACCTAACGATGTGTTCGGGTGCTTGTTTTTAACCGCACCGCTGCCCGGTGGCAGCAATATTCTGTTCACGCTTGGTTTGAATGATGCGGATAGGGATGGAAGGATCTCTGATTCTCCAATCGGGCGCAGCGATCAAACCCGTCTCAATCGTAGGCTGCTGCGCAGCCTGCTCTGAGACTGCGTTTTTCTCTATCGGATTGAGAACGTTAGGGCTGCCGCCCTAAGACCTGCCCGAGGGACATTGTCCCTCGGACTCCCTCTTTCGCTTCGCGCATTTATAAGCGATTACAGCCTGCACTCGAGCTTGGCCAGCTCATCCACGACGTAGTTGTAGACGAAGTCGACGGCCTCGGCGACCGGCTTCTTCTCCTGCATGGACTTGTCGCGGGCGGAGATTTCGATGGTGCCGTTCTTGAGGCCCTTCGGGCTGACGACCACGCGCACCGGCACGCCGAACAGGTCCGCGTCGGAGAACATGACGCCCGCGCTGACGCTGCGGTCGTCCCAGATGACCTCCACGCCACGGGCGGTCAGCTCGTCGTAGATCTTCTGGGAAACCGCGGCGACCTCCTCGTTGTCCGCGCGCAGGGAGCACAGGTGCACATGCCACGGCGCGATGGAGATCGGCCAGATCGGGCCGTAGTCGTCGCGGTGCGCCTCGCACACGGACGCGGCCAGACGGCCCACACCGATGCCGTAGCAGCCCATGATCGGATGCTTGAGCGAGCCGTCCTGGTCGACGTAGGTCATGCCCATGCTCTCGGTGTACTTGGTGCCCAGCTGGAAGATGTTGCCCACCTCGATGCCGCGGGAGGTGTAGATGCTCTTCTTGCCGCAGACCGGGCAGATGCCGCCGTCATACGCCTTGGCCACGTCGACGTACTCCACCTCGCCCATCTCGCGCGGGATGTTGAAGCCGATGTAGTGCATGTCGGTCTCGTTGGCGCCGGTGGCGACGGCGTTCAGCCCCTTCAGGGACGCGTCGTACACCACGCGCACGCCCTCGGGCAGGCCCTTGGGGCCGATGAAGCCGGGCGTGAGGCCGCTCTCCAGCGTGATCTCCGCCGGATGAATCTCGGCCTTGAGGTAGTTGCGCAGCTTGGTCTCGTTGATGTCCAGATCGCCGCGCAGGAACGCGACGACGTACTTGTCATTCAGGTTCTCCTGATAGACGACGGCCTTGCAGGTCTGCTCGGGCGTAATCTTCAGGAACGCGCACAGGTCGTCGATGGTCTTGACGTTCGGCGTCTCGACCTTCTGAAGCTCCGCGACCTCGCCGGGCTCGCCGTGCACGATGCAGGGGGCCGCCTCCATGTTGGCACGGTAGTCGCAGTCGTGGCACAGGACGATGGTGTCCTCGCCGACCGGGGTGAGCAGCATGTACTCGTGGGAGACCTTGCCGCCCATCATGCCGCTGTCGGACGCGACGGCGACGACGTCGCCCACGCCCGCGCGGAAGAAGATGCGGTTGTACGCGTCATAGCAGACCTTGTAGTAGCGCTCCAGATCCTCCTGGGAGGTGTGGAAGGAGTACGCGTCCTTCATGGTGAACTCGCGAGATCATGAACGGGTACTGGGTGTAGCTGTCGGCCACGTCGCGCACGAAGTGCACGGAGGCTTCCTCGTGGGTCATGCCCAGCACCATGTCCGCGCCGGAGCGGTCGGTGAAGCGCAGCAGCTCGCTGCCGATGGCGTCGTAGCGGCCGGACTCGCGCCAGATGGACGCGGGCATGGCCACCGGGAAGAGCAGCTCCTGACCGTCGATGCGGTTCATCTCCTCGCGGATGATCTTCTCGATCTTCGCGGTGATGCGCTTGGTGATCGGGAACAGGGTGTAGATGCCATTTCCGACGGGCTTGATGTAGCCGCCGCGCATCATCAGCGCCTGGCTGGCGATGACGCAGTCGGCGGGGGTCTCCTTGTAGCGCTTGGAAGCTTCATGGTGTTGTATTCTCCTTTTTATTATGTAAATCCTTTCACAAAGCATCGGCCTCGGGCACAGAGCTGCAAGGTTTACAGAGCTGTGTCGGTGATGCCGCCGGCAGCATGCCGGTGCGGGGGGATAAAAAAAGCTCCGCCCCAAATTGCAGGGGCGAAGCTGAGCTTCGCGGTACCACCTTGCTTCAGCGCAGAGCATGCTCCGCGCCCTTGCCTGCCCTGTATCTATCGGGAGCGCCCGGCAGGATTTCATCGCGCGCATGGCGATGCGTTCTCCTGCGTACTCGGGAGGCCGGAGCGATTTGTGCAGGCTGCGCGCCTTTCAGCCGTGGGCGCGCTCTCTTGAAAGCTGCGGTCAGATCGCCTTCTCCGTCTGTGTACGGCTTCTATTATACCCATTTGACGCGGGTTGCGCAAGCCCTATTTGGGCAGAGATTGCCGGCCGGAGCAAGCTTTTTTGGATGCGAACGGAAAAACCCGAACCGCGGGTGCGGTTCGGGTTGTGGATCAGAAGGAGGAAGGTTACTCGAGCACGGCGCTGAACGCGACCGGCTCGGTGATCTTTTCGCCGGAGTTGACGTTGACGGTGCGCACGAGCGACATGCCGGTTCCGTCGTCTTCGAGGGTCAGGGTGATCTGATCGACGAAGGCCATCTGCGGATAGCGCCAGGTCAGCGTCAGCGTGCTGTCGTCCTGCCACTCGGCGTAGGCGTAGATGTACTCCGGGTTGTTGGTGTACTGGTGGTGCATGTAGTTGCCGGTCATGGTGGTCTCGTTGTAGAGCCACTGATCGATGCCGTTCACGACGGTGTGGATGCCGCGGTTGTCCTTCATGGTGAAGGTGACGGAATCGTCCTTGACGTCGAGCGCGACGGCCTCGATGTTGTACTTGTTCTCCTCGGCGATGAAGGTGACGTCGTCGACGATCTCGCCCATCGGGGAGGCGGTGAACACCGGCACGTTCATGAGGCTCAGCGTGGAGGCGTAGGTCTCCAGCGCGGCCTCGCTGGCGTTCTCGTAGGCGGTGACGCCGGCAGCGCGGTCGGCGACGGTCGGAGCGATCAGCTCGTTGAAGACGACGTCGTTCACGTTGCTGGAGGTGCCGGCCAGGATGGAGACGACCATGTTGAGCTCGGGCACGAGGATGACGGACTGGCCGTAGGAGCCGCCGGCGGCATAGTACACCGGATCGGTTTCGGAGCGGCTCCAGTGGGCGGCGTAATTGCCCTGTCCCTCGGTGGCTCGCCGTTCCACATGCCCTTGTTCAGGAACAGAATGCCAACCTTGAGCATGTCTTCGGCAGTGCACTTGACGCCGTTGCCGCCGGAGCAGATGCCCTCGGGGCTCTTCTGCCAGGTAAAGTTGGCAAAGTTCAGCTTGGAGAAGCCCTTGCTCATCAGATAATCCTCGGCGGTCATGCCGGTGACCTTCTGAACCATTGCGGAGGTGGCGTAGGGGTTGCCGGAGGAATACTGATAGTGCGTGCCCGGCTCATAGGGAACGGGCTCCGCGAAGAACGCTTCCAGCCAGCTGGTCTTCAGCGGACGCCATTCGGAGCCGGAGATCATGCGGCCGTAGCCGGCGGTCATGTTCAGCAGGTTGCGGACGGTGACCTTGTCCTGGTTCTCCAGCGGGCCTTCCTCGCCGACGAATTCCGGCAGGATGTCGATCATGCGCGTATCCAGCGTCAGCAGGCCGTCGGAGATGGCGCAGGCCACGGCGGAGTTGGCGAAGAGCTTGGTCAGCGAGTGCACGATGTGGGGCGTGTCCTCGTCGTAGGGGGCCCAGTAGCAGTCGAAGACGACCTCGCCGTCCACCGCGATGTCGATGGCGTGGACCTCGATGTTCTGGCGCGCATAGGCCTCCAGCAGGTTGAAGATGTAGTCGGAATTGATGCCCTTTTCGGCCATGGAGGCGCGCGGGAGCTTGTTCGTCTTGGAGGGCTCGGTGTAGGTGTAGTTGCTGGCCAGGGCGGTGAAGCTGAGGCTCACCAGCAGGCAGAGCACGAGCAGCAGCGACAGCAGTTTTTTCATGAATGATCGATCCTCTCTTGGGTTGCGGTTGTCTTCGTGCGTCGTGACGGAGGGCGTTCCGGACCGCTTCCGCCGTTTCTATGCTCATTATATCCGGGCATCGCCGCGCGCGCAAATGCCAATACTGCATGGGCCCATGCGTTTATGCTATGAGAAAAGAGGCGATAAAAAAGCCCCTGTTGGCGGCCGGGGGCTACCAGCAGGGGAAGGCTTCCATGATGCGGCAGAGCGCCTTCTCGCATTCGGAGAGGGTGTGGCTCCTGAGATGCGTGCAGCCGTTGACCAGCGGCCCAAGCTTCTTTTTGGGAACAAACAGGCGGATGCGCTCCGGACGGGTGATCAGCTCGGTGTAGCTGGAGACGATGAAGGCATAGCCGACCCCTTTTTCGACAAAACGGATGACGTCTGCGGCGGTGGTGACATCCATGTATCGCTCCACTGGCGGCGGATCATACTGCTCCCGCTTGTTCGGCATGTGAATCAGGCGGATCAGCTGCATGTCGCCGAGCAGGTCGGCGTCGAGCACGGGATACGGGCCTGTGCCTGCGGGCTCGGCGAGGGCACAATGGGGATCGTCGGCTGGCAGCGCAATCAGAAACGAGGTGAGGGCTTTCGGAAAGGGCTCGAAGACGAGGTCGTCGTTGTCAAACAGGCGCGTGTAGTCCTTGGTGATGACGAGATCGACCGTGCCCTG
The DNA here is from genome assembly GCA_004557905.1 of Clostridiales bacterium. Taxonomy (GTDB): domain Bacteria; phylum Bacillota; class Clostridia; order Christensenellales; family Aristaeellaceae; genus Ventricola. The sequence continues at coordinate 6,492 of SFFH01000057.1, forward strand.
CGTGAGCGTCTCCTCGATGAAGGCGACGTGGATGCTGTGGACGTGCAGCTGGGCGTCCGGATACTGCCGGCGCAGCTGCGCCTCGAACGCGTCGGTGTGCATGCTGGCGTTGTTGGTGGTGAAGGCGATTCGGATCGCGTTTTCCTGCGCCTGCGCCGCGGCAGCCATCTCCTGGAAGACGAGGTTCGTCTGCGCCCGGACGCGGCGCGCATAGGCGACGTACAGCTGGCCCTGCCGGGTCAGGGCCAGGCGGTTCCCCTTCCTGCGCTCGAAGAGCTGAACGTGGTTCTCCCGCTCGAAGCTGCTTAGATACCGGCTCAGGCTGGGCTGGGCGACCATCAGGCGCTCCGCGGCGCGGGAGATGGAGCCCTCCTCCGCGATGGCGAGGATGTAGTCGATTTTCTTGATCTGCATGGAACACCCTCCAGACAGAGCATATCGGGAGACAGTGAGATGCTTTGGCTCAAGCATATCACCTTTCCGCAGCGAAGTAAATGACGGGCGGGCTTCGTGACGCTATTGAAATCTATAATGCGAATGCATAAGGAAAAGATTATATTGGGAGAAAGCGGAGGCTTGAGGAGAACGGAGGCAAAGAAGGGAAAGAAAAAACGGCCCTGCTCCACGGGGGACAATGCCGACGATACCTTCACAAATTCTGGAATGCACGCCTTTTCGGCGGAAACCGGCGCGAAGAAAGCGTGAAGAAGGCTTCAGGATTCCTTCTTTTCCGCCCGCGCCTCGAGCCTGTCGGAGAGCCTGCCCAGACCGTAGATGCACGCGATGATGATACCCATGACGACGAAGATGCCCAGCCAGCCCTCGACCATATAGCGGAGGGAGGCGATAAACGCGCTCACATTGATCGACATAACGATAAATCTCCTTTATAGAATCCTGGGAAGCTGCGTAAAGCACCGTGCAGCGAGCACGGAGCAGCTTCACATGCAAAGCTGTTCGGAAATGGAAGCGGGCACTGCCCGCATTAGACCAGCGGGCCGATCATGGCCAGCACCAGACCGCCGGCGATGACGGACGCCACCTGACCGGCCACGTTCGCGCCGGCCGCCTGCATGAGGATAAAGTTGTACGGGTCCTCGTCGCGGGCCATCTTGGCGATGACGCGGGAGGACATCGGGAACGCGGAGATGCCGGCCGCGCCGATCATCGGGTTGATCTTCTTCTTGGCAAACAGGTTGATGAACTTGCCGAAGAACACGCCGCCGAAGGTATCGAACATGAACGCGATCAGGCCCAGGCCCAGGATCATCAGCGTCTGGGGCACCAGGAAGCTGTCCGCCTGCATGCGCACGGCCACGGTCAGGCCCAGCAGCAGGGAGATGAGGTTGGCCAGCGTGTTCTGCGCGCACTCGGACAGGCCGCGCAGCACGCCGCACTCGCGCAGCAGGTTGCCGAACATCAGGAAGCCGACCAGCGCGGCGGAATCCGGCGCCACCAGCGAGGCGATGGCGGAAACCACGATCGGGAACAGGATGCGCGTGGTCTTGGTGATCTTGCCGGGGGTGTACTCCATGCGGATGGCACGCTCCTCCTTGGTGGTCACCAGCCTGATGCAGAAGGGCTGCACGATGGGCACCAGCGCCATGTAGGAATACGCCGCCACGATGATGGCCGCGGTGTAGTTGCTCCTGAGCGTCTGCGCCACGAAGATGGACGTGGGGCCGTCCGCCGCGCCGATGATGGCGATGGAGGCCGCGTCGCGCAGCTCAAAGCCGAACAGGCTCGCCATGGACAGCGTGAAGAAGATGCCGAACTGTGCCGCTGCGCCGAAGAGCAGCAGCTTGGGGTCCGCCAGCAGCGGGCCGAAGTCGATCATCGCGCCGATGCCGATGAACAGCAGCAGCGGGAACAGCTCGTTGTCCACGCCGGCCTGGAACAGGATCTGCAGGGTGTGCACCATGCCGGAGTTTGGCATGTTGCACAGGATGCAGCCAAAGCCCATCGGGAGCAGGAGCGTCGGCTCCATCTCCTTTTTGATGGCCAGGTAAATCATCACGCCGCCGATGATCCACATGATGACCATCTGCACCGTCAGATCCGCAAAATTACCAAAGATTTGCGTCATGGTTTTTTTCCTCCGTTTCTTGGATTCCCCTGAGGGAATACGCCCTTACCTTTCCATTATAGTATCTTTTTCCCATCCATACAAGATCAAAACATCAATCCATCAATCCTGTACGAAATGAAGCTCCGGGCGGCAGAACCGGCGCATAGCAGCGCGCCCGGCGGGAGACAATGCCTGGGAAGGAGCGTGATTCCATGAACCCATTTATGCAGAAGGCGCCGTCCGTCGGGGCCACGTTTGAGAGCCTGCCGGCGCTGTATCCCAGGGCATATGACCCCAGGGAGGCCGACCCATACACCAAGTGCCGCATCATCCTGATGAACGGCACGGAGTTTGAGGCCGTCAAGTTCAGCCACCAGATGGCCCGACACGTCAGCGATCCGCAGCTGCGTGCGGAGCTGGCGATGGCCCGCCGCACGGAGCAGCAGCAGCAAAAGAAGCTCGCGTGCCTCAAGCCGCTTGATGAGACCGTGCTGGAGCACACCATCAGCTACGAGCAGCTGGCGGTCGATCTGACGGCGCACCTGGCCAAGCGTGTCGAAAGTGAGAACGTCAGGCAGGCGCTTGATCTGGCGCTGCTGGAGGACTTTGACCACCTGTACCGCTACGCCGACCTGATGGAGATGGACGGCGGACAGCACGCCGAGCGCCTCGTGGGCCGCTATACGGAGATCATGCCGGGCCGCCCGACCATCAGCGAGCACCGCTTCCCGATGGACGGCGTCTCCCGCGCGCTGGGGAAGGACGCGCCGCTGTTTGACAAGCTGGCCGCCATGACGATCACCGCCGCTGAGCAGCAGACCATGAACTATTATATGAACCAGACCGGATTTTATCATCACGATCTGGGCCGCAGGCTCTATCAGGAGATCGCCCTGATCGAGGAGCAGCACGTCACGCAGTATGAATCGCTGATGGACCCGAACACTACCTGGCTGGAATGCAATCTGATGCACGAATACGCGGAGTGCTATCTCTACTGGTCCTGCGCGCAGACGGAATCCGACCCGCATGTCAGGGCGATCTGGGAGCAGAGCTTTGAGCAGGAGCTTGCGCACCTGCACAGCGCCGCGCAGCTGCTCGAGCGCTTTGAGGGCAGACACTGGCAGCAGGTCATCCCCAACGCCGACTTCCCCGCGCCGATCGTCCTGGAGGCCAACATTCCCTACGTCCGCAGCGTGCTGACCACGGTGCAGAACACCTGCAAGGACAGCCGGATCGTCCCCGTGCAGTCGCTGGACGCCTCCGACCCGTTCTTCGTCTATCAAAGCCTTGCGTGCGGGGATGAAAAGCAGATCGCCAGCCATGCCGTCATCGACCAGGCCGTCTCCCGGTTTGGCCGGGACTACCGCTTTGAGACCGCGCCGAACCCGGTGAGCGAGCTGCAGAGCCGCACGCAGGACAACACGGCCGTCGGCCGTGACCCGAACCTGCCGGGCTATAACCAAATCACGACGGCAAAGGCGTAACCTGTCCCTTCCGCCCGGCAGGAAAACGCGCGCGAAGCCGCGAATTTCCCTGTATCATGCTTCGATACGAAGGCAGGGGAGGGCGGATTCATGGAACAGGTTCGGTTTGGCATCGTCGGCTTCGGCGCAATGGGGTTGGAGCACGCGAAGATCATGCTTGAAAAGGTGCCGGAGGTGCGCCTTGCGGCTGTGGCGACGAGGAACGAAAAGAACATCGCGGCGCTGCGCGCGCTGCCCGGCGGCGGACAGGTGCGCGTGTTTGACACGCCGCAGGAAATGTATGCAAGCGGGGAGATCGACGCGGTGCTGATCGCGTCCCCGCACAGGGCGCATGTGGCGCAGGCGAAGGAGGCCTTTGCCGCGGGCATGCACGTGCTGCTGGAAAAGCCGACGGGCGTGTTCACCCGCGAGGTGCGCGAGCTGAACGCGGCGGCGGACGCGAGCGGCAGGGCGTTCGGCGCCATGCTCAACCAGCGTACGAACCCGGCGTACAGAAGGATGAAGGAGATCGTCGCCTCCGGCGAGCTGGGCGAGATCCGCCGCACGAGCATGATCGTGACCGACTGGTTCCGCGCGCAGAGCTATTTCGATTCCGGCTCCTGGCGCGCGACCTGGAAGGGCGAGGGCGGCGGCGTGCTGCTCAACCAGGCGATGCACAGCCTCGATCTCTGGCAGTGGATTGGCGGCATGCCGGTACGGCTGCGGGCGTTCTGCGGCCTGGGCCGCTGGCACGACATCGAGGTGGAGGACGACGTGACCGCCTATGTGGAGTACGCAAACGGCGCGACGGGCCTGTTTATGGCCTGCACCGGCGAGGCGCCCGGCACCAACCGGTTTGAGCTCTCCATGGACGGCGGACAGCTGCTGCTGGAGGACGGCCGCCTGATTCTCCGCCGCACCGCAGTGCCGGTGAGCCGGTTCATCCGGGAATACCCGGGCGGCTACGGCAAGCCGGAGATCACGCAGGAGGACATCACGCCCGATGCAGACAATCCGATGCACGCGGGCGTGACGCGCGCGTTCGCCCGGCATATCCTCTATGGCGAGCCGATGATCGCCGACGGCCGCGAGGGCTTGAACGCGCTTGAGCTTGCCAACGCCATGCTGCTCTCCTCGGCGGAGGAGAGGACGCTTGAACTGCCCTTTGACGCGGAAACGGACGCGCGCTACGAGAAGCTGCTGGAAGGCCGCGCAGCCTGCAGCCGGGAGAAGACGGCGAAGGACGTCCAGATGAATCTGGGAAAGTCGTATTGATTCCACCGAACCGCATAGGAGCGCGCGAAGCGAACATGGGGTCAAGGGGCGAAGTCCCTTGGCAGGTTTTAGGGCGGCAGCCCTAACGTTTCCCATCCTGAAAGAAAAAAACGCCGTTTCAGAGCAGGCTGCGCAGCAGCCTACGATTGAAACGGAGGCAGAGCGCTCAGTTTCTTTTTGCAGCAGCCAAAAAATGGCCCTGGCGGGTTTGTTATTCCCGCCGGGGCCATTTTATGCATCTCAAACCTTAACCGCCTTGATGCGGATGCGCACATAATCGACAATCCATGTGCCGTCCTCCCGGCAAAGCGTTTCGCGCAGGCTGTCCACCGCCTCAGCGATAATCGCCTCCTGCATATCGGCGGCCATGCCCTCAAACGGGGTCTTCACAAACATGTGAATCCAGTTTTTCAGGCCGTCCGCGCCCACTTGCGGGGTGGGCCGGTCAAAGAGCACGGCGTAGGTGACGCGCAGGCCGGCTTCCTCCAGAATCGGCGCGTGCTGCGCGATGGTGGGGAAGTAGAACACGCGCGGATAGGCAAGGCCCCGGGCGGCAAAGGCGCACTCCAGCGCACTGTGCACGCGCTCCGCGCAGCCATAGCCGCCAAACTCGCACACAAGCTGACCGCCCGGCTTCAGGTTGCGCGCGATGGCTGCGGCCAGCAGCGGCTGCCTGTCCCGGTCGATCCAGTGGAAGACCGCGTTGGAGAAGATCGCGTCGGCTGGCTCGGGCAGCGTGAAGTCCGTCGCGTCCGCCTGCACAAACGGAATGTCCGGATGCAGCGCGCGGGCTTGCGCCAGCATGTCGCCGGACGCGTCGATCGCCGTGACGCGGTAGCCGCGCGCGATCAGCTTTTCGCTCAGCGCGCCGTTGCCGCAGCCCAAATCGACGATGTGGCTGCCGGGCGCGGCGTCGATGAGATCGAGCACGCCCTCGCCGTACTGATGGACGAAGGCAAAGCCGCTCGTGTAGCCCTTGGCGTCCCAGGTGATGTTCATACGCTCATCCTTTCAAATACCCTCGTGCCGCAGCGCACGCCCCACGCGAGGCCGTCGCGGATCAGGAACTCGTGACGCACGCCCTGCGCGTCGGGATCGGCGGGGTCAAGCGAGAGGAAGCGCGTGCCGCCGCAGTAGACCAGCGGGGTCGTCTCGCCGTCGCGGGTGCGCTCAAGCGATCCGTCCTTGAGCGCGATGGTCAGGATGCAGGGCACACCCTCGTGGCTGATGTAGGTGCCGGTGATCATCTCCGGCGCGGAGAAATCCTCGTGGACGGGGTTGAACCAGCGATGGCTCTCGCCAAGCGGCAGGCCGCACACGGCGTTGTACAGGCCCCACATCAGCTCGTCCATGTCCTCGTCGCCCTGGTTGCACAGGACGGAAAAGCCGTAGCCCTCGCCCAGCAACAATCCGCCCTTGGTGGAGACGCCGTGCAGGCCGCCGGAATGCTCGCAGAAAATATGTCCGGCCTTCTCGCGCTTGTACAGGCCCATGCACATGAGGCTGCGCGGCGAGACCGGATGGTATTTGCCCGCCAGCAGCTCGACCGCCTGTGCGGGAATGACCTGCCTGCCCTCGTGCAGGCCGTAGTTGGACAGCGCGCGGTAATAGACGGCCATGTCCCGCGCGGTCGACTTGACCATCGCGCAGCCGCGGAACGGCGGCAGGATGGACCAGGCATCGTCACACACGCGCACGCCGTCCTCCATCTCAAACAGCGAGGTGATGTTGCCGCCGGAGAGCGCGCGGGCGGCCTCGATGCCGTTGTCCAGGATCGAGCGCGTCATGCCCAGAGGCGTGAAGACCCGCTCCTGCATGAACTGCTCCAGCGGCATGCCTGCAGCCCGGTCGATCACATAGGAGAGGATGGCGTAGCCCTCGTTCGAGTAGCTCATCACCTCGCCCGGCGCGCCGAGCGTCCTGTAGGCGCAGTGGGCGACGTAGTCAAGGATCTGCTCGATGCTGTCCATGGCGTTGGGCGCGGTGCGGCGCATGGCCGTCAGCCAATCGCTTTCCTGCCGGCCGGGGCTGTTCATGGCGATGGACCACTCCAGCGGCTCCATCGGCGGGATGCCGGCGGTGTGCATCGCCAGATGGCGGACGGTGACGGCCTCCTTCGGCTGGCCGGGAACGGAAAAACCGGGCAGGTAGCGGCTCACCGGGTCGTCAAGGTCCAGCTTGCCCTCCACATGCAGGATGCAGGCGCACAGCGCGGTGATGGATTTGCTCATCGAGGCGATGCCGTACATCGTGTCGCTGTCCGGGCGGATGCTTTGCGCCGCATCGCGAAAGCCGTAGTTCCATGCATATTCGCAGCCGTTCGGCCCGGCGATGTACGCGGACACGCCCGCAAGGTTCTTCTTCCTGGCCCAGGAGGTCAGGTGCGCGTCAAGCGCCTGTTTGTCGATCATATGCGGCCTCCATAAAAATAGAAAATGATTGAAAATTATAGCACGAAACGCGCGCGATGGAAAGACTGGGCGGGCGCGATTCTGTCTTGCAAAATGCGGGAAAAGGCGATACACTGTATCTGTATGCAGATTTGACATGAAATCCGGGCCTGTGCCCGTTCAAGGAGAACGTATGGATCAAAAGAAAGCGGGCGTGCTGCTCAGCTACGGGCAGACGATCCTGTCCACGATCATCTCGCTGGTGTACACCCCGGTCATGCTGCGGCTGCTGGGGCAGAGCGAGTACGGCACCTACACGCTGGTCAACGGCTTCATCTCCAACCTCAGCCTGATGAGCTTCGGCCTGGGCAGCGCGTATGTGCGCTACTACGCGCGCTACGAGGCCAGCGAGGGCGAAGACGGCGTAGCGAAGATCAACGGCATGTTCCTGGTGATCTTTCTGTTCATCGGCGCGGCGAGCCTGCTGGTGGGCGGCGTGCTGGTCGCCAACGTGCACAACATCTTCTCGGCCAAGCTGACGCCCGCGGAGGTGGAGACCGCGCGCATCCTGATGGCGCTGCTGGTGGTGAACATCGCGGTGTCCTTCCCGTGCAGCGTCTTTACGTCCTATATCACGGCCAAGGAGCAGTTCTTCTTTCAGCGCATGATCAGCATGATCCGCACGGTGATCAACCCCATCGTCATGCTGCCGCTGCTGCTGATGGGCATGGGCTCCGTGGCGCTGGTGCTGGCCACGCTCGTGCTCAGCGTCATCACCGACGCGTCGAGCATCTGGTACTGCGTCAAAAAGCTGAATATGCGCATGACGTTCGGGAAGTTCGATTTCCGGCTCCTGCGCGAGATGGGCGGCTTCTCGTTCTTCATCTTCCTGAACATGATCATCGACCAGATCAACTGGACGGTCGATACGACGATCCTGGGCATCGTCAGCGGCACGGCGGCGACGGCAGTCTACGGCGTGGGCAGCCAGATTCACCGCTACTACATGACGATTTCCACCTCCATCTCCGGCGTGTTCGTGCCGCAGATCAACCGCATCGTGGCGCGCGGCGAGGGCGACGATTCGCTCACGCGGCTCTTTACCCGCGTGGGCAGGATCCAGTTCATGCTGCTGATGCTGGTGCTCACCGGCTTCATCTTCGTGGGCGAGCCCTTCATCGAGGCCTGGGGCGGCGGCGAGTACGAGGGCGCGTATCCCATCGCGCTGCTGCTGATGGCGCCGGTGACGGTGCCGCTGATCCAGAACCTGGGCATCGAGATCCAGCGCGCGAAGAACAGGCACCAGTTCCGCTCGAAGGTGTACTTCTTCATGGCGCTGTTCAACGTGGCCATCTCCATTCCGCTGGCCATCCGCCTGGGCGGCCTGGGCTGCGCGCTGGGCACGGCCATCTCGATGGTCGTGTGCAACGGCTTTGTCATGAACTGGTACTATCACCGGCACATCGGGCTGGACATGGTCTACTTCTGGCGGAGCATCCTGAGCATCGTGCCGTCCTTCCTTCCGCCGGTGGTGCTGGGCTTTCTGGCGGTCCGGCTGCACGAGTTTGCGGGCTATGGCGGCGTGCTGACGTTTGCCCTGCCGTACTGCGCGGTCTATGCCGCGAGCGTGTACCTGCTGGCGATGAACGAGAGCGAGAAGGGCATGGTCAAGGGCATCGGCAGAAAGCTGATCCGCCGATAACCGCATACGAAAACGGATGAGGTCCTTCATTCGCGTGCTCTCCATGAAGCGAAGCGTCACCATT
>SFFH01000008.1 GCA_004557905.1 Clostridiales bacterium
GCTCAACAGCTCCTCCTGGCTGGATCAGAACAAGAACGAGCTTCAGGGCACGACACGCGACTTTGACTCCAACCCGATTTCGCTCGCGGAAAAGGGCGCAGTCGTCGTGGTCGATATGGAAGGGCGCGTGCTGGCGCTGGCCAGCTATCCGCCATATGATCCCAATGCGTTCATTGTGGGCGGCGAGGCGGCCGCCAATATCCTGCTCGATTCCCGCAACCCGCTGGTCAACTACGCCATCGGCTCCCGCGATACGCCGGGCTCCATTTTCAAGCTGGTGACGGCGACAGCCGGACTGATGAACGGTCAGCTGACGATGACGGAGATGATCAGCGACGAAGGCAAGTTTACCCTCTACGACAAGAGCAATCCGCCGCAGTGCTGGGTCAACCAGAAGCGCCTGTATCTGCACGCCGACCAGACTGTCAGGGAGGCTATCACGCACTCGTGCAACTACTTCTTCTACACGGTTGGCTCCAGACTCTATGAGAACACGGACGACCAGCTCTACAAGACGGCCGCGCTCTACGGCCTGACGACCAAGACGGGCATCGACCTGCCGGGCGAGCTGCAGGGTTATGTGGCCAGCCAGACGACGCTTTACGACAAGAACAAGGCGATTAGCGCGGCGGAGCAGGCTACCTGGCGTCCGACGATCGTGTTCAACCAGATCAAGCAGCACCTCACCGGCGTCGGCGAAGACTTCAATATGACTTTCGAGGAGGAGAAGCTCAACAAGTGCGTCAAGCGCCTGATGGACATGGCGGTTGACTACAACCAGAGCGACTGGCTGCCGGAAATCCGCACCATTCTGATGGAAGAGCTGGACATGCCGCGCGAGATGGTCTACCTGCAGATCGTCGCCGGCGACACCTACATCAAGCTGAACGAAATCAAATGGGGCGGTTCGGAGGCGATCATGGCCGCGGTCGGTCAGTCGATCACCTCCGTTACGCCGGTTGCGCTGGCTCGCTATGTGGCGGCTGTTGCCAACGGCGGCTATGTCTACGACCTGCGTCTGATCGATTCGATCATTTCGCCGGACGGCGAGGTGCTCAGCCAGAGCACGCCGATCCTCGCTTCCCAGCTCGAGGGAGACAATGTGGATGAATATCTCGCCTATATCCGCGAGGGCATGGCCGGCGTTGCGGAAGGCGACGGCACGGCGGCAAAATTCTTCAACTCCAGCGAATATGCGGACGTAAAGAAGTACATCGCCGCGAAAACGGGTACGGCCGAAAAGACCACGATCGACCTGGAGAACAACGCGTGGATGGTGGCCTTTGCGCCGTACGACCCCGAAGATCCCGACATCGAGCCGGAGATCGCCATCTGTGTGTATATCCCGCATGGATACAGCGGTTCCATGTGCTCGCTGACCGTGCGCGATATCGTCAATTACCACCTGGATCACAGGCTGCTGGACAAGGAGGACTTCATGGCGCCCTCCAATTCGCTGGCATATTGATGGAGAATACGGAGAGGATGACGATGGGAAAGATTTGGGCTGTGTGCTCCGGCAGCGGCGGCGTGGGCAAATCGATGATTGCGCTGTCGCTTGCCGCTGGTGCGGCCAAGGCGGGCAGGCGGGTCATCCTGCTGGACACCTCCGGCGTATCGCGCTGCTGCGACCTCATCCTGCGGCTTGAAAGCGTCATCACGCTGGATATGCTCGACGTGGTCCGCAATCAGGTGAGCATGGAATCCGCCCTGTACCCCGTGGCGCAGTATCCGGGCCTGCGTCTGGCCTGCGCGTCGCTGTACGACGACGTATCGGTGTCCGAACTGTCGGGCATGACGCTGTCGCTGAACGCGCTTTGCGACATTCTGGTCGTCGATCTGCCGACGGGGCAGGCGAGTCTGGGCCGCGGCGTGATGCGTGCGGGGGACGAGCGGCTTCTGGTCACCCGTCCGGACGACGCGTCGATCCGCGCGACGGAGCGCCTGATGACGCGCTGCGCCGGCGAGCCCGCCGCTGACAGCCTGGTGATCAACCGGATCAGCACAGAGCGCGTCAGGAAGAAGACGCAGTACGCGCAGGGCACCGTCGAGAACCTTCTGGACCGCGCGGCGCTCGCCTGCATTCCGGAGGACGCGAGCATTCCGGCGAGCGAGCAGCGCGGCAGAGCCGCCATCGAGTGCGACGGGCCGGCGTGGACGGCGCTGAGCGGACTGGTGAAGACGCTGCTGGGCGGCGCATAAACAAGACGAGGAGATATCATGCGCAATTCGGACAATCATCGGCTTTCCAAGCCGCACTTTGACTGGCCGCTGCTGGTCGCCAGCTATCTGCTGGCGCTCTATGGCGTGCTGGCCATCACCATCGCCAACTACAACCCCAACCTTGGCGCGGACCGCTCCCTGCAGGAGCTGGTCATGGACGCCAACAACGGCCGCCTTCAGCTGATGTGGGTGGTCGTCAGCATGGTGGTCGTGGCGATGATGATGACCATCAAATACGACATCATCGGCCGCTTGTGGCCGGTTATCTATTTTGTCGACGTGCTTCTGCTCGGCCTGGTGCTGACGACCTCCAAGATCAACGGCGTGGCGGGCTGGTTTCAGTTCCTGGACCGCACATTCCAGCCCTCGGAACTAGCCAAGCTGGCGCTGATCATCACGCTGTCCAAGGCGCTGACGCGATATCCGGACCGGCCGATTCCCAATTTCCGCTACTTTCTCTACATCTGCATGCACTTCGGCATCCCCGCGCTGCTGATTGCCGCGCAGCCGGATATCGGCACGCTGATGGTCTTCTGCGTCATCTTTGTCGCGCTGCTGTTCCTGTCCGGCTTCGAGCTGCGCTGGATGTTCCTGCTGGGCGGTCTGGCGATCGCGGCAGTCACGCCGATCATCTTCTATCTGGCCTCGACCAACAACTTCCGCTGGCTGCGCCTGGTGGCATTCATCAATCCTGAATCCGACCCGACGGGCAGCAGCTACCAGATCATCAACTCCAAGGTGACCGTGGGCTCCGGCGGCCTGTACGGCAAGGGCGCCTGGGCAGAGGGAACGCTGACGCACCTGAACTATGTGCCCGAAAACCACACGGACTTCATCTTCTCCGTCGTGGGCGAGACGCTCGGCTTTGTAGGCTCGCTCATCCTGCTGGCGCTGTACGCCTTCGTGATCTTCCGCATGCTGCTGCTGGCGTATCACACGAAGGACCGATTCGGTCAGCTGATCATCATCGGCGTGATGGCCATGCTGCTCTTCCACGTGTTTGAAAACATTGGCATGTGCATCGGCGTGATGCCGATCACCGGCATTCCGCTGCCCTTCATCAGCTATGGAGGCACCAACCTGGTGGTGAACATGGCGGGCATCGGCCTGGTGCTGAACGTGACGGCATACAAGAGTTCGATCAATCTGCACGAAGATCAGCGATCGTGACAGCGGTTCTTCCTGATTTCCTTCCTGCATAGGCTTGGGCAGACAAGCGAAGAGAGTCGTTGTTGCGCAGATGAATGCCCGCGAGCGCGGGACATGGACACCGGTAAACAGGACAAAGAAATCAAAGAAACGGCTGCTGAGAAACACATCTGTCTTTGCGGCCGTTTCCTTATGTCTGGGTGCGGGTGCGCTGTTTGCACTGCGCCATCCTGCCGGCGTGCAGTCCGTCATGAGCCATGTGACGGCAGGGTTTGAATACGACGACACGCTCGGCAGGCTCCAGTTTGTCAGCAACCTTCTGCCCGAGAGCGCCATGGTCTTCCTGTCGGGCGGCGATGAGACGCAGAAGCTTGCCGTGCCGACCAGCGCAAAGGTATCCCATGCCTGGACACAGGAGGAACCCTGGCTCGAATACGTCTGCATCGGCGATGTTCGCGCCTGTCAGGACGGAGAGGTCATGACGATCGTGAAGAACCGGCAGGATGAGTACACGGTGCGCGTGCTGCACAGGGACGGCTACGAATCCATTTACAGCGGGCTGAATGCCGTCCATTTGAACGAGCAGGATACGGTGTCTGCCGGACAGCAGATTGGCACTGCGGCGGGCTTTACCGCGTTTGAGCTAAGAAAGGACGGTCTGTCCGTGCTGCCCGTCTTTGCGGGCATCTGACATGCGCATCCGCATCCATCCAGCCTTCGCGCTGTACCTGCTGAGCATGGCCGTATTCTCCTCCTGGCAGATGACCCTGTGCGCCATGGGCGCGCTTCTGGTCCACGAGGCCGGGCACTATGCGGCCGCCCGGCTTCTCGGCGAGCGGATAGCTCAGGTCGAGCTGACGCCGTTCGGCGGCGTGATGACCTATGCGCCGGGGAAAAGTCCCAGCAAGGGAATCTGTGGTGTCTTCGTGGCGGCGGCAGGACCGCTGGGCAATGCGCTGGCGCTGCTGGCCGCGTCGTCGCCGTCTGTCCAGCGTGCGCTCGGGCATGATGGCATGCAGGCGTTCATCATGGCGAATCTGGCCATGCTCTGCCTCAACCTGATGCCGGTGCTGCCGCTGGACGGCGGCAACATCGTCTTCAGCATCGGGTACTATCTCTTTCCCGCGGGGCGCCTGATCGCGCTACTGACCACTTGCGGTATGGTGACAGGGCTGGGACTGGCGCTGCTTGCGCTGTATGGCCTTATCATGCTGAGAACGCTGAACTGTTCGCTGCTGATGATCGGCGGGTATCTGATGCTCTGTGCCAGGCGCAGCAGGGCGGAGATGCTGGCGCAGAACCTGTATGCCGTCGTGCAGGAGCGGCAGGAAAATCCGGAGGGAATCCGCTCAATGTGCCTGTACCGTGTGCCGCAGGATATTCGCGTTCAGGCGCTGCTGGAACCGATGGAGCGCGCGCCCTGCGCTGCATTCATCTTTGAAGACGCACAGGGCATCCATATCGTTGGGGAGAAGGATGTCTGCCGTTTTCTTCTGGACACGCCGTCGCTCACGTTGGCGCAGGTATGGTCCGAAAAGCGGAAACCGGGTGGCGAGACGCAGAAAAAATCCTGAATCGGCGCGCTTTTTCCTTGAAACATCGCGTGCGGTGAGATACAATAGGAAGGGTAAAAACAAAGACAGTGAGGATACAGTTGTGAGTGATACACCGCAAATACAAAAGGAGCATCCGCTTGTCCGGATGGGCATCAGCGACGAGGTGGTCAGGGCCTTTGACTGGATGGGCTTTACGGAGCTGACCAGTATACAGGAAAAGTGCATTCCGCTGATGATGGATGGACACGACATCATCGCGATTGCCCCGACCGGCACCGGCAAAACGCTGGGCTTCGGCATCCCGATGCTCGAGTATGTCAATCTCGACGATTCCAGCGTGCAGGAAATCGTGCTGGCGCCGACCCGCGAGCTGGCCCAGCAGATCGCCGACGAGCTGACGAACCTGGCGCACTTTATCAAGGGCGCGAAGATCGCCGTGATTTACGGCGGCCAGCCGTTCGGCAAGCAGATGAGCGCGCTCTCGCGCAAGCCGCAGATTCTGGTTGCGACGCCCGGCCGGCTGCTTGATCACATGCAGCGCGGCAACATCCGGCTCTCCACCGTGCACACGATGGTGCTCGACGAGGCGGACGAGATGCTCAAGATGGGCTTCATCCAGGACGTGGAGAAGGTCATCGAGAGCGCCGATCCAAACCGTCAGCTGGTGATGTTCAGCGCGACGACCAATCAGGACGTGCTGACGGTCTCCTGGAAATACCAGCACGACCCCATCGAGATCGTCGTGCATGCAGAGGCGGACAACAAGCCGGACATCACGCAGTACGTCATCGAATCCGATCAGAAGCAGAAATATGAGCACCTGCTCTACCTGCTGGATTCCGACCAGTACAAGCGCATGATGATCTTCTGCAACACGAAGGACATGACCGCGCGCCTGTGTGAGCGCCTCAAGAAGGCAGGGTACAGCGCGGAATGCCTGCATGGCGACGTGCGTCAGTCCCAGCGCGACAAGGTGATGGCGGGCTTCAGAAAGGGCCAGTTTGAAATCCTGGTCGCGACCGACGTCGCCGCCCGCGGCATCGACGTGGACGACGTGGAAGCAGTCTTTAACTACGACCTGCCGGACAAGCAGGAGTACTATGTGCACCGCATCGGCCGCACGGGACGTGCCAAGCGCGCCGGCGTGAGCTTCTCGTTTGTCAGCTTCAGGGACAGCATCCGAATGGATGAGATCCGCAAGTACACGCACGTGGAGCCGATCCAGCTGGCCTTTGACGAGTTTGGAACGCTGTGCTATAAGGACAGCGGCGAGCCGTTCCTGGAAAACCTGTGAGCATCGTTCAGCCTGAAACCGCTGATGCCGCTTTTTGCGAGCAGCGGGATCAGGCTGTTTTCGTGCAGAGGCTCGCTTGAAAGGAGCTTCATCTGCGACAGATCCGCCGTGCAGTTCAGGCATTTGACCTGAGGCAGGTTTTCAAGCAGGCCCCTGGCCCGTTCAAGAGCGTATGCCGGCCCATAAAGCGTGAGAAGCGTGCAGAATGCCATGCGGTTTCCTCCTCAAAAAGCAGAAATTCAATGAAAAAGGATTGCGCATCAGTTTCTTTTATGTTATGCTATGGATAGATACAAAGATACATTTGTATCGTATGACGAAAGCGAGGATATTAGTCATGGATGATATGGAAATGATGGAGAACGACAACATCATCGTGCTGACCGATGAAGACGGTGTGGACGTTGAGTTCGAGTTCTGCGCTTCTGTTGAGTACGAAGGCAACGAATATGTCGTCCTGCTTCCGACCGAGGATGACGACGGTGAAGTTGTGATTCTTCAGGTCATGGAAGATGAAGACGCAGGCGAGGACGACGAGGCGACCTATGTCGGCGTGGACGACGAGGATGTGCTGCAGGCTGTGTTTGAGATCTTCAAGGAGCAGGCCGGCGACGAGTTCGACTTCGAAGAGTGATAAGCATACGAAAACGCTCCGCTTGTCAGGCAGGCTCAATCCTGCGGCAGGCGGAGCGTTTTTTGTGTTCACTTTGCGATGTCCCTTGAGGCAATTCATCGTGTCAGTGAATGAATTTGAGACGCGGCTTGATCTTATTGACGTAGAGATAGACCATGGGGAACATCAGCCGGTCGTACAAAAGCAGGCAGGCATTGAGCATCACGATGAATACGATCAGAAGGACCGTACCCATCTGGGTGAATTCCTCGACGATGGCCGTCATGTTCATCAAGAGACCGAGCATCACATACATCAGCACAATGGCCGCATTGAACACGAGCAGCTTGCAGGGCAGGCGCAGGCGCTTGTTTTTGATGCGGTCAATCTCCCACTTGAGGATCGGGTAATAGCCCAGAAACAGGTAGAAGAAGGCCGCTTCCTTGTCGATGCCCAGCATCAGCGTGATCAGCGATACGGCGGCGTATGCGGTCCATGCGGCCTTTTTTCCGAATTCGAGCAGAATGGGCAGCAGCAGAATGGCGCTCGCCATCGGTGCGCAGTAGGTGGCGATGGGGATGAGGCCGCCGGTAAGCATCAGCGCGACAGACAGGGCGACCATGAGGCCGCAGAACGCGATCTTGCTGCTTTGCCGGCGGCTGCGGCTTCGATTGTTGGCCATGAGGATTCTCTCCCTAAACAAGCTTTTTTCAATTATAGCACAGGCACGGCCCTCCGGCAATTGACCGGCCAAAAAGAGAAGCAGCGGCCCGGTTTGGGCAGCTGCTTCGGCATATCGATGCGCTTATTTGCTCAGCGAGAGCTGGCGGGCAAGACGGCGGATCTGCGGGATCATCGCGATAACCATGCAGATGATCGTCTCCGGGATGAGGTAGGTGCCGTTGTACACGGCGGAGTAGACCAGCACATTCTGCTCGCCGGCGCCGTCGCCCCAGAAGAACACGCCGGTCAGGAACGCGCACAGGAAGCGCATGAAGGCGCCCAGCAGAATACCGGGGATCATGCCCCAGCTGTCCGGCAGCTTGCGCGCGATGCCCGCAAAGCCCAGCATCGCAAACGCGAGCGGATAGTCAAGAAGGAACTGGATCGGATGAACGAACCAGCCGCCCTGCACGAACTGGAGCAGACCGTAGGCAAAGCCGATGGCCAGGCCCGGTCCCACGCCGTAGGCATAGGCGAACATGAAGATGGGGAGCATGGAGGCGAGCGTCACGCTGCCGCCCTGCGGCATCTCGTAGAGCTTGACGTAGGAGAGGATGAACGCGAGCGCGATGCACAGGGAGGCATTGGCCAGCATGCGCGTGGACCACTTCTTCTGATCGCGCGTCATGATGTAGAGCACGACGCCGAGGATGACGAGAGCGGCGAGGATGGCCCAGGTGGTAAGGCTGATTTCTGCAAATTCGAGCATGGGAAAAAACCCCTTTCGTAAATGTCAATTCGCAGGCCGCCTGTGATGAAAAAGGCCGCAGCTCTTAGAAAAGCCGCGGCCTTGTCAAGCAAGATACGTCGCTTCCCTACGGTAGGATTACCTACACAGGTTCAAAGGGACCGGCCAAATGGCCATCTCAGCAGTCACGCGCCCCCAGCGGTCATTGAATTGTGAGCATATTATAGGCGCGTTCCGGCACCTTGTCAAGCATGATTTTCAGAAGCCGCCATTGCCCATCAGCAGCGCCATGACGCCCTTCTGTGCATGCAGGCGGTTTTCCGCCTCGTCAAAGATCACGCTGTGCGCGCCGTCGATGACCTCGGCAGTAACCTCCTCGCCGCGGTGTGCCGGCAGGCAGTGCAGGAAGATGCAGTCCTTCTTCGCCACGGCAAGGCAGTCTGCGTTGATCTGATAGCCGGCAAACGCTTTTTTGCGCACCTCGGCCTCGCCTTCCTGGCCCATGCTGGCCCAGACGTCGGTGTAGAGCACGTCCGCATCCTTGCAGGCCTCCAGCGGATCAGTGCAGATGGTGACCTTGCTGCCATGCTTTTCGGCGTTGGCGACGGCCCAGGCGGTGTAGACGGGATTCGGCTTGTAGCCATCCGGGCTGGCGATGGCCACGTCCAGACCGAGCTTGGAGCAGCCGAGCATCAGGGAGTGGGCCATGTTGTTGCCGTCGCCCACAAACGCGAGCTTGAGGCCCTTGAGCATGCCCTTCTTCTCGTAGATGGTCATCAGGTCAGCCAGCACCTGGCAGGGATGGAATTCGTCTGTCAGGCCGTTGATGATCGGGATGCTGCCGTATTTGGCCAGCGCTTCCAGATCGCTCTGCTTGAACGTACGGATCATGATGCCGTCCACCATGCGAGAGAGCACCTGCGCGGTATCGCTGATCGGTTCGCCGCGGCCGAGCTGGATATCCGCCGTGGAGAGGAACAGCGCGCTGCCGCCCAGCTGCGACGTGCCGACCTCGAAGGAGACGCGCGTGCGCGTGGAGGACTTGGCAAAGATCATCGCCAGCGTCTTGCCGGAAAGGCAGCTCTGCTTCTGTCCGCTCTTCTGCATGGCCTTGAGCTTAAGGGCATGGGAGAGGCACTGGTAAATCTCGTCCTCGCTCCAGTCCTGCAGGGTCAGAAGATGCTTCTGCGTGAAAGGCGCCTTGGCCTGATAGTTCATGAGATCCATGGATGAATTCCTCCTCAAATGCATCAAGCGCGCATAATTATACACCAGATTTACATAATATGCAAGCCCATCGTCAGATTTCATGATGGAAGTTTTGTAAACTGCCGCTTTTTTATGAAAATAGGGGTTTCCGGTGAAAAGGCCTTGAAAAGCAGACGTTTTCAGGATAAAATATACAGGGATTTTTTGTAGAGAGAAGGATGGCGTTGGGCAATATCGTTTTGATCGGCATGCCGGGCTGCGGCAAGAGCACCGTGGGCGTGCTGCTGGCCAAGGCGCTGGGCATGGCGTTTGTGGATACGGACGTGGTCTTCCAGGCCAAGGAAGGCCGGAAGCTTCAGAGAATCATCGAGGAGATCGGCATCGACGCGTTTCTAGCGCGGGAGGAGGAGGCGATCCTCAGCCTCTCCTGCAACAAGACCGTCATCGCGACCGGCGGCAGCGTGGTCTATGGCCGGCGCGCGATGAAGCGGCTGCACGAGAACGGCGTGGTGGTCTATATCCGTCTGCCGTACCAGGAGATCGAGCGCAGGCTGTCCAACCTGGCGACCCGCGGCGTAACGCTGCGTGAGGGGCAGACGCTTTTTGACCTGTATGAGGAACGCATTCCGCTGTACGAAAAGGAAGCGGACGTCGTACTGGATGCCACGGGCCTTCAGATCGAGCAGACGGTGGAGGCGATCGCCCGGCGCATGGAGACGATGAACGGAGCGGGTTATGACATCTGAAATCTGGGACCTGTACGACGGAAACGGACAGAAGACCGGACGCACGATGGTGCGCGGCGAGGATGTGCCCGCAGGGCTGTACCATCTGGGCGTGCACATCTGGCCGATGAACAGCCGGGGGGAGTTTCTCGTGCAGAAGCGCTCGATGACGGTGCAGTGGAAGCCCGGTATCTGGGCGGTGACCGGCGGCTCCGCCATGGCCGGTGAGGATGCGCTGACGGCGGCCCGCCGGGAGCTGCGCGAGGAGCTTGGAGTTGACGCCGGCGAGGATGAGCTCAGGCGAATCGCATGTCTGCGCCGGACCAATTCCTTCTGCAATGTGTTTGTCATCAAGATTGACCGGCCTGCGGAAGACTTTGTGCTTCAGAAGGAGGAGGTCAGCGCCGTGCGTTGGTGCGATGCGGACCGCCTGATGCGCATGGTTGCGGACAATACGTTTTATAATTACGGCGACGCCTATTTCAGGATGCTGCTCCAGTACCAGCGGACACACCGGTGACGCGGCGCCGAACAGAATTTTGAGGATATAAGCGATATGAAGAAACTGTATTTTTCCACGTTTGTTCAGGGCCTTGAAAAGCCCGTCGAGGCGATGCTGCGCAAGGAAGGCGGCGTCGCCGTGGAGCGCGTTGTGCCGGGCGCGGCGCTGTATCGCAGCGTCAGGGAGCCGGCGATGCCGTTTGTGCATCAGACGTTCAGCGTGCTTTTCCAGATGAAGCCGGTTGCCGGCGTCGATGACGCGGTCAAGCGCCTGCTGTCCTCGGGCGGCTGGCTGGACCGTTTCCCGTATGAGGAAACCCAGGGCAAGCGCTTCCGCATCGTGACGGCGATGGGCGACAAGCTCGTCGCGGCGAACATGCGCTATGTGGACATGCTTGAAAAGATCATCTGCGAGAACACCGGCATGCGCACCTACCGGGAGCGACCGGATGTGGAGCTGTGGGTGCTCTGCCGTCCGGAGGCGGCGTATTTCCTCTGGCGGCTGGGCAAGCAGTCCGCAACCCGTCAGGAGGGACAGCTGCGCACGGACGTGTGCGCGGTGGTGTCCTTCCTGTCCGCCTGCGGCTCGAAGAACGCGACCGTGCTGGGCTGCACCAACGTCCCTCTGCCCGCGGCGCTCAAAAACGGCGGCGCGCGCGCTCTGACCTGCGTATGCCCCGACCGAGCCAGCGCGAAGCTGATCGAGGGCAAGCTGCGCGGTGTGCGCGTGTGTGAGGGCTCCAGCGGCTACACCGATCTGGCAGACGGCAGCCAGCAGGCAGTCGTCCTGCATCTGCCGGTCAAGGCGGAAAAGACCGCGGGGCTTGAATCGGACCTGCGTAATGCGCTGTTTGAGGCGCGGCGCATTCTGGATGCCGATGGCCGCCTGATCGTCATCGCGTCGCTGGCGCACGCTGAAAGCACGCTGCGCAAGACGCAGGGCGTGCGCATGCTGGCCCGTTACGACCTGACGCTCAGCGGACAAAGGAGCGCCATTTGGGTCATGACGACGAAACCCACAGACGTTGAAGAAGGCCTGATCGAGCAATGAGCGCAAAAAAGAAGAGAAAAAAGAAAAAGAAGGGTGCATCGCTCGCCGGCCGCATGCTGATTCTCGTCCTGGTGCTGGCGCTGCTGGGCGTCGCCGTCTGGAAGATCAGCGGCCTTGTCAGGGGCAATTCGACGACTGCGATCGCGCGCAGCGGCGTGCTGGGCGATGAATACCAGGGCACGGTGGTCATCGCGCGCAACGAGACGCTCTATGAGACGGAGAACAAGACGAGCGTCGATTTTATTGCCAGCGAGGGCAGCAGGGTCTCCCGCTCGAGTGTCATCTGCAAGGTGTATTCCTCCGGCTACAACCAGACGGAGATCAACCGGCTGCAGACGTACCGCGAGGAGATCCAGAATTATCACGTGAACCAGGTGCTGAGCACCTATGTTGACGCCGCGCTGGACGCGGACAACGAGGAAATCTCATCGCTGGCGCAGCAGGTTCGTACACTCGTGCAGGGCAGAGGCGTGGGCAGCCTGAGCAACCTGGAGACGCAGCTGCAAAGCGCGCTGACGGTGCGCAAGAACTATCTGCGCCAAAAGTATCCGGACGATCAGACGCTGTCTGAGCTGTACAAGGTGGAAAACGACCAGCTCAAGAAGATCGAGAGCTGGACGACAACCTACACGGCGAATGAGGACTGCATCGTCAGCTTCTATACGGACGGCTATGAAAACATGGTCAACGCCAAGACGTACGGCACGCTGACGCCCAGCGATATCCGCTCCGTCATCCGCGGCATTGCACCGCAGGGCGCCACGGCGGCGGAGCGCGGCAGCGACTCGATCTTCCGCACGGTCATCGAGGACGAGTGGTACGCGCTGTTCCTGTGCACGAACAAGGACTGGAACCCCGTCGTCGGCGAGGCATACCAGATGCAGCTGACCGGCTTTGACAACTATGTGCTCTCCGCGCAGGTGGAGTCCTTTACGCGCATCGGCGGTGACTTGCTGCTGCGCATGCGCGTGCACTCGAGCGTGGAGCCGGTGCTCAACATCCGCACCTGCGGTGCGACGGTGGGCGATTTCGTCTCCGGCGTGTATGTGCCCATGAACGCGCTGTACACGCTGGAAAACATGATCGGCGTGGTGGTGCTGGAGGGCGGCATGCAGACGTTTGTACCGGTGACAGTGATCTCCTATCCCGATGACAAGACGGCGTTTGTCCGGCCGACGCTGTCCGGTTCGCCGCTGGAAGATGGAAAGACCGTTGTGCTCTTCTAAGCAGAGGATGAAATGATGGAACAGGATATGCTTTTGCGCGTTCAGAGAATCCGCAGGGAGCTTGAGGAAGCTGCCGCGGAGCGCTGGGGCCGCGCGCCGCAGATCATTGCTGTGAGCAAAACCGTCGAGGCGGCCAAGGTCAACGCCGTTCGCGAGGCGGGCATCACGCGTCTGGGTGAAAACCGTGTGCAGGAAATCATGGAAAAGCTGCCGTATCTTGACGCTTCTTTTCAAATTGATCTCATTGGACGGTTGCAAAACAACAAGGTTAAATATATAATAGATAAAGTCGGCATGATTCAGTCGCTGGACCGCATGAGCCTTGCGCAGGAGATTGACCGGCGCGCGCAGCAGCATGGCCTGCGCATGCCGGTGCTCATTCAGGTCAACATCGGCGATGAACCGCAGAAGGGCGGCATTCCCGCAGCGGAAACGCTCTCCTTCGCACGGATGGCCGCCGCGCTGCCGGGCCTTGAGATCCGGGGGCTGATGGCCGTCATGCCCAACCTTAATGACGATGATGAGCTGCGCCCGTATTTTACGCGGATGCGCAGCCTGTTTGATGCACTGAAAGAGGAGAACATCGCCGGTACCCGGATTGAAGAGCTGTCCATGGGCATGTCCGGCGATTACTTGCTGGCGGCGCAGGAGGGTGCGACGCACGTTCGGATTGGCTCTGCGATCTTCGGTTCCCGCACATATGCCGCGCCCGCAGGTCAGGCAGAGGATACGCTCAAGGGGGATACGCATTCATGAATTTTTTGAGCTCGCTTTCCAGAAAGCTCGGCTTTACGGGCGGAGACGAGGACGAACGCGACGAGGAGCTCGAGGAAAACGAGCTTGAGGACGAAGAGGAAGAGGACGACGAGGAGGAAGGCTCTGGCTTCTCGTTCCGGTTTCCCTTTGGCAGCTCGATGCGCAACAAGCAGCAGGCGGTCTACGAGGACGAGGAAGAGGAGCCTGCGCCGCAGCCTCGCAGGACGGATCCACAGGGCCAGAGCCGCGCTTCTTCCCGCCGCGGCAATGTGATCCACGACGCGAGAATGGATCCCCGTGCGGCGCAGGAGCCTCAGTACACGCATTGCGAACGCATCGTCAACGTTCGCCAGATTGAGGAGAGCCGCGAGATCATCAAGTATCTGCTGCGCGGCGAGAGCATTCTGCTCAACCTTGAAAACATCGATCCCAAGGACTGCGGCCGCGTGGTCGATCTGCTCAGCGGCGCGGCGTTCGCCCTTCAGGGCAGGATGATCAAGGTGGCGCATCTGTCCTATCTGCTTGCGCCGGAAAACGTGGAGATCATCGAAGAGGATATTTACGCGGCCAACCGCGCACGATACAGATAAGCGCAGGCGATATGGAAGACACACAAAAAGCGCTGGAGAATGCCGCAAAGCTGGCTGGCGAAAAGGGACTGACCCGCTTTACGCGCTTCCTTGATCCTGCGGAGACCGAGCTTTGCAGGCATCTGGCCAGGCAGTACGACGCAGGGTTTTCTGCCTGGGGCGGGTACGATCAGGCGGAGCGCGTCGTGGGCTGCTTCAGCCCTGCCGGCGAGGAGATGGACACCGCTCAGTATCCGGTTGTCTGCCTGCACAGCCGGTACTCGCCCAAATTCTGCTCGATCACACATCGGGATCTTCTGGGGTCATTTATGGCTTTGGGCTTGACAAGATCCTGCGCAGGCGATATGATCATTGCAGGGACGGATATCTATCTGTTTGCCCATGCGCAGACGGCTGATTTTATCGCGCAGTCGATGAAGAGCGCATGCAAAGCCCCGCTTGATTTTCATGCGCTCACTGAGACGCCGCAGATGCCGGAGCCGGAGGGAACGCGATTTTCTGCCGTCGTCAGCTCGCTCAGGCTCGACGCCGTGCTTGCCGCGGCGTACAGGCTCTCCCGCAGCGAGGCGGCGGACAGCATCCGGGCCGGTCTGGTCAAGGTCAATCACCTTGCGTGCGACCGCGTGGATCTGCCGCTTCAGGAGGGTGCGCTGCTCTCCATGCGCGGCAGAGGGCGCGTGCGCCTTTTGTCTGTCGACGGCACGACCAGGAAACATCGTATCGGGATTACCATGTTCCGGTACGAGTAATTTATGAACATTTGCTTTGAAAGGAGCTCTTCTCATGGCTATCACGCTGGATACGATCGTCAATAAGGTGTTTAAGGTTGTCAAAAACGGCTACGACAACAACGAGGTGGAGGCTTTCCTCGATGAAATCCTCGAGGAAATGGAGAACCGTGAGGCAGAGACCGAAAAGCTGAAGGAGAAGATTGCGGCGCTCACCGGCGAGCTCGAGCAGGCGAAGGCCCAGCTAGCCGCCCGTCCGGCAGCCGCGCCGGCCGCCTCTGTGCAGGCTGCTCCTGAGCGTCACAGCGAGAGCTTTGAGCTCGTACTGACGAAGGCAAAGGGCGCCTATGATGAGATTGTCGCAGCCGCCGATGCCCGCGCGGAGGAGATCGTGAGCAAGGCCAATCAGGAGGCTGCGTCCATCCGCTCCAACGCGGAGAGCCAGATCACCGATCTGACGGACAAGCTCGCCGCGCTGCGCAAGCAGACGGCGGATTACTACGCTGCGCTGAAGAAGGTTGTGGATGCGCAGAACGCCTCCATGGATCAGATCAAGAAGCTGCTGTAAGCACAACTCGGGCAGGGCATCGCCCTGCCTTTTTCTTTTCGTATGCGGCTTCATCAGGATAATTCTGCCGTTTTTCAAGCAAGATAGGCTTAGGAGGGAGGCAGATGAATCCTTTCGACTTTGACTTTATCCTGCGCAGGTTTGAGCATCTGGCACAGCGCCTGGAGCTGATGCATTTGGAGGCGTACCTTCGCTATGTACACGACTGGCGCAAGCGGCTGTTTTTTGATTTTCTAAGCGGCATTGCGCGGGGCGTTGGCTTTTCGCTCGGCTTTTCCGTGCTGGGTGCGCTGCTGCTGTATATTCTGAAGAACATTGCGCTGAGCAATCTGCCGGTGATTGGCAAGTTCCTGGCAGAGCTGGTGCGGATCGTGGAGAACAATCTTGGATCATGATGAAGAGACTGATATGCATCGGCGTGCCCGTCATCGCAGCGGATCAGGCCATCAAGGCGGTAATCCGCCGCCAGACACCGGGACAGATGATTTTTGAGATTCCCGGCGTCGTTGCCATCACGCCCAGCTTCAACACGGGTGCGGCGTTCAGCCTACTCTCCGGGAGCGTCGTTTTGCTGGCGGCGATTTCTGCGGCGCTGCTCCTGGCGCTGGTCATCTACGCCAGCAGGAATATGCGCCTGACGCAGGCGGCACAAGCGGCGCTCTGCTGTTTGGTCGGCGGCGGGGTGGGTAACCTGATCGACCGGATCGCATATGCCGGTGTGACGGATTACATTCGCCTGCTGCTGTTTGATTTTCCGGTTTTTAATCTGGCGGATATGGCGATCACGGGCTCGATTGCCGTGCTGCTCATTCTGCTGCTGACAGGAAGGCTTGAGGAAACTACGGGAGAAAAAGATGGATCAGATCATTGAATTGACGGTTGCCCCGGAGGACGACGGCATGCGCATCGACGCATACCTGCGCGCCCATACGGAGTTTTCCCGTTCGCGCATATCGGCCCTGATGCTTGAAGGCGCCGTCTCCGTCGACGGCGAGGTGCAGGCCAAGCCCGCCTTTAAGGTCACGGCGGGACAGCGCATCGCGCTGGCGGTGCCGCAGACGCGCCCGGTGGACGTTCTCCCGCAGGATATCCCGCTGGATATCCTCTATCAGGATGCGGACGTGGTGATCGTCAATAAGCCGTGCGGCATGGTGGTGCATCCGGCCGCCGGCAACGAGGACGGGACGCTGGTCAATGCGCTGTTGTATCATGTGCATGATCTCTCCGGCATCGGCGGCGAGATGCGGCCGGGCATTGTGCACCGTCTGGACAAGGACACGTCGGGGCTGATTCTGATTGCCAAGAACGACCGCGCACACGCCGCTCTGAGCGAGCAGTTCAAGGCGCGCACGATGGAGAAGCACTATCGCGCGGTGGCGTTCGGCAATTTCCCGGAGGATGCCGGGCTGATCGACGCGCCGATCGCCCGCCATCCGGTTGACCGTAAGAAGATGGCGATCGTGCCTGACGGAAAGCCCTCGCAGACGGAATGGAAGGTCATAGAGCGGCTCAAGGGCGCAACCTATCTGGACGTGCACCTGCTCACCGGCAGAACGCATCAGATTCGCGTGCACATGCATTCCATCGGCCATCCACTGCTGGGCGACAGGATCTATGCGCCGAACATCAGGACGAGCGTGCATATCCCTCGGCTGATGCTTCACGCATACAGTTTGGCGTTTACACATCCGGCCACAGGCGAGCGCATGACGCTGTGCGCGCCGCTGCCCGAGAAGTTTGAAACGACGCTGGAAAAGCTGAGGCAGCCTTGATGCAGACGCCCTGGCAGTAATCCAAACGCAAAACAACTCCCGTGAAACGCGGGAGTTTGTTTTTGCCTATGGATTGCTGGCGTTGTGCCTTATCTCTGGGCGATCAGGCCGCAGTCCTCAAGAACGCGCTGCAGGCGGCTCCTGTACGGTTCATCCATGGGTACAAGGGGCAAGCGAACCACGTCGTGAATCAGGCCCATCATGGCGAGCGCCGCTTTGACGGGAATGGGATTGACCTGCGCAAACAGCGCGCGCATCAGGGGAAGGAGCGCCTGCTGCGCGTCAGCCGCCTCGTCAAAGCAGCCGTTTTGGCAGGCGAAGGTGATGAGCCGGGTCTGCAAGGGCAGGATGTTGCTGCACACGCTGATCGCGCCCGCAGCGCCCAGCGCCATCAGGGGCACGATCAGGTCGTCGTTGCCGCAGTAAAGCGGCAGTTCGCCGTGTGTCCGCTGGATAAAGTCAGTGGCAAGCGAGAGGTCGCCGCTCGCCTCCTTCAGCCCGGCGACGTTGGGATGGACGGCAAGCTGCGCAAGGGTATCGGGACTCATGCTCATGCCCGTGCGGCTGGGCACGTTGTAGAGGATCATCGGCAGATCGCAGCTGTCGAGAATCGCGCTGTAATGGCGGATGAGACCGTTCTGCGTCGTCTTGTTGTAATAGGGCGTCACGCTGAGCTGTCCCTGCGCGCCAAGCTTCCTGGCCTGCCTGGCGTATTCGATTGCGCGGCGGGTATCGTTGGAGCCGGTGCCGACCAGAACCGGGATGCGTCCGCCTGCCGCCTCAAGTCCGACGGCGATGACGCGCTCCCGCTCATCCATGTTGAGCGTACAGGGCTCGCCGGTGGTGCCCAGCAGCACCAGCGCGTCGATGCCCGCGTCGAGCTGAAGTGAAATCAGCCGTCTGAGCGCCTCCTCATCCAGGGAGCCGTCCGGCAGAAAGGGGGTGACGAGCGCGGTTGCGCAGCCTGTAAAGAGCGGGGATGGATGGGCAAACACATGGCATTCCTCCTGAGACCATCGCAGAGGGGAGTCCGGCAGGCCGCCGGGTGAGAAGCTTCATGAAGGGCGCAAAAAACCGCCGCAGAACGAAACAACTGTCTCAAGTGTTTCCGTCGTGCGGCGGGCAATATGTGTTTTAATGTGAATGGAAATTACTTCTTGGGGATGTAGCCCTGCGCACAGAGCTGCTCGGCAATCAGCACAGCGCCGCCGGCAGCGCCGCGCAGCGTGTTGTGGGACAGGCCGACGAAGCGCCAGTCGAACAGCGAATCGCCGCGAAGGCGGCCCATCGAAACGCCCATGCCGTGCTCAAAGTCGCGGTCCAGCTTCGTCTGCGGACGGTTATCCTCCTCGCAGTACTGGATAAACGGATGCGGGGCGCTGGGCAGATTCAGCTTCTGCGGCATGCCCTCGAAGGTGCGCCAGCGCTCGATGATCTCTTCCTTCGAAGCAGGCTTTTCAAAGCTCGCCCAGCAGGCGGCCATGTGACCGTCGGCTACGGCGACGCGGATGCAGTGCGCGCTGATGATCGGGGCCTTTGCCGGAACGATCACGCCGCCTTCCACCTTGCCCCAGATCTTAAGCGGCTCCTGCTCGCTCTTTTCCTCTTCGCCGCCGATATAGGGGATGACGTTGTCGACCATCTCCGGCCAGCGGGCAAACGTCTTGCCAGCGCCGGAGATCGCCTGATAGGTGGAAACGACGATGCGGGTGGGCTTCAGGTCCCGGAGGGCGGTCAGCGCCGGCACATAGGACTGGATGGAGCAGTTCGGCTTGACGGTGACAAAGCCCGTCTTCGTGCCCAGACGCTTGCGCTGATACTCGATCACGTCCGCATGCTCGGGGTTCAGCTCCGGGATGATCATCGGAACGTCCGGCGTGCCGCGGTGCGCGGAGTTGTTGGAGACGACCGGCGTCTCAGTCTTCGCGTAAGCGTCCTCCAGGGCGCGGATTTCATCCTTTTTCATATCCACAGCGCAGAAGACAAAGTCAACCTGGCTGGTCACACGCTCGACATCGGAGGCGTCGAGCACGGTCATCCGCTTGATGGGGTCAGGGATCGGCCAGGAGAAGGCCCAGCGGCCGGAGACGGCCTCCTCATAGGTCTTGCCCGCACTGCGCGCAGAAGCGGCGAGCGCCGCGATTTCAAACCAGGGATGATCGGCAAGCAGGGAAACAAAGCGCTGACCAACCATGCCGGTTGCGCCAACGATCGCTACGCGCCATTTGCGCTCCATGTACATCCATCCTTTCAAAGGCCTGCTTTATCGTGATAAAGCAGGCGATAATGCGTCCATCATAGCATCTGGCGCCATAATTGTCAAGGGCGTTGACCCGCCTGATAAAAAATACGCCCCTGCCTGATGAAATGTGCACCCCGACTTTTCATTTTTGCGCATGTGTGGTAAAATAAAAGTTAATTGAGCCGCGCGAAATGAGGGCGGATGCGCGGCGAGGTCTATGGAATGGAGCATACTGTATGGACAGAAGAGAGCTTGACATAGAAGTGCGGGGCTATCTTGACCAGCTGCGCGCGCACAGACGCGCCCTGCACCGCATTCCCGAAATCGGAGAGGCCGAGCACAAGACGCAAGCCTATCTGATGGAGCAGCTGCGCAGGCTTGCGCCGGATGATCTGCGCGTGTTCGCCGGCACGGGCTTGCGCGCCGTGTTCAGGGGAAACGGGCAGGGGCGTGTCGTAGCGTTCCGCGCGGATATCGACGCGCTGCCTGTGCGCGAGCAGACGGGTTGCAGCTTTGCTTCCACGCATGAAGGCTGCATGCACGCCTGCGGTCACGACGGCCACATGGCCAATCTGCTGACCTTTGCGCAGTGGCTGCATGATCATCGCGGGAGCTTGATCGACGACGTGGTATTGCTTTTCCAGCCGGCGGAGGAGACGATCGGCGGCGCAAAGCGGATGATCGACGAGGGCGCGCTGGAAAACCCGCATGTCGATGTGATCTACGGCATGCACATGATGCCGGACGTGCCGAAGGGGAAGATCGCCTGCTGCGCAGGGCCGATCATGGCGCAGACCTGCGAGATGGACTTCGTCATCCACGGCAGAAGCGCACACGGCGCGACGCCGCATCTGGGCACGGACGCCATCACGGCGATGGGTCACCTGCTCACGCTGTTCCAGACGACCGTGGCGCGCAGCGTCGATCCCTGTCAACAGGCGCTCATCACCATCGGCAAGGTCCGCGCGGGCGAGCAGCGCAATATCCTCGCGGACCGCGCGGAGCTGCAGGGCATCGTCCGAACCTTCTCCAACAGGGTATACGAGGGGCTGGAGGCGCGCATCCGCGACGATTTGAAGGGCATTGAGGCGGCGTTCGGCGTGGAGACGGAGTTCATCAAGCGCGTGTTCTATCCGTGCGTGGAGAACGACGAAAGGGAGTTTGAACGCGTCAGGGCGGTGCTGGGCGACCGGTTTCTGCCGGCTAAGCCGCGCATGACGGCGGAGGACTTTTCGTATTATCAGCTCAGCGTGCCGGGCGTGTTCGTCTTCTGCGGCTGCATGGATGACATGCATAACGCGCCGCTGCATGCACCGACGTTTGATTTTGACGAGGAAGCGCTGCTTCCGGGGCTGGCACTGTTTGCCGGCCTGGTAAACCTTGCTTCATGATTCAGGAGGAATACACATGGGCTTTTTTGACAGGTACTTTTACGGCAAGGCGGGCAAGCGCGATTACAGCGAAATGGATATGCCCAAGAACCGCGTCTCTCTGTTCTTCCTCGTGCTCAAGGATCACTTCTTTGATCTGATCAAGATCAATTTTCTGCAGCTCGTCTTCTGGCTGCCGTTCCTGATCTGGACGTATATCAACATGATGGCGATTCAAACCATCGATGCGCAGCCGATGCTTGAAATGGAAAATGGCGCGCAGCAGCTCATGAGCACCATGGGCAGCTATCTGATGATGTGGCTCATTGGCCTGATTCCGTGCACGGCGATTACGGGTCCGTCCTCCGCTGGCGCTGCGTATGTCATGCGAAACTGGGCGCGCGACCAGCATGCGTTCCTGTTTTCGGACTTCAAGGACGCCTTCAAGAGCAACTGGAAGCAGGCGCTCCCGGTGTCCGTCATCACGGCGCTTGTGCCGGTGTTGGCATATACGGCGGTCGTGTACTATGGCACGCTGGCATCCAGCAACACCCTGATGCTGCTCCCGCTCGTTCTCGTGTTCTCCGCGACGCTGATGTGGACCCTGATGCTGCCGCTGCTCTATCCGATGATGATCGGCTATGAGCTCAGGTTTTCCGCGCTGATGAAGAATGCTCTGTTCATGGCGGCCGCGCGTCTGCCGCAGCTGCTGATGGCGCGCCTGATCACGTTTGTTCCGATTGCGGCGCTGCTCATGGGCCTGTACACCGGCAATGCGGTGGTAATTCTGGTAGTCTCGCTGTATTACATGCTCTTTGGCTTTGCATTCTCGCGTCTGGTGTATGCGTCTGTGGCCAACAGCGTGTTTGACAAGTTTCTCAACCCGCACATCGAGGGCGCGCCTGTGGGCCTGGGCCTTCGTCCGCACTCGGAGGAGGATGAGCTGCCGGACGACGACGATGAGGAAGACGAGGACGACGAGGTCTGACCCGCGGGCGGCATGAAAGCCCCAGCTCCCGGAGAGAATGATTCCGGGGGGTGAGGCGCGATGCCGGTGCTGTACAGAAAGCCGACGAGCCGGGAGCGGAACAAGTATCGCGCAGCCGAAGCGGCTGGGCTGCTTGACCGGGTGCTCGAGGTCGGCTGGGCCGGACTGTCCGCGAAGGAGAGCGGACGGATCGGCGGCATTCTTGCACATATGGATCGGGAGAAAACGACGCACGATGTACGATGATTTTGCAGGCGTATATGATACGCTGATGGACGATTACGACTACGACGCGTGGAGCGAGCACTATCTTTCGCTCATCCGGGACGCGCTGGGCGAGCCGCCTGCGCGCATGGCGGAATGCGCCTGCGGCACGGGCAGCCTGACGGTGCGATTTGCGCGGAAGGGCGTGAATGTCGTCGGTGTCGATCTCTCCGCCGCGATGCTCAGACGCGCGGAGGAAAAGGCGCGGGCATGGGGTGTGGAGGCTGCGTTTGTCCGGCAGGATATGCGTCGGCTCACGTTGCCGCGCCGCGTCGGCGCGGTGCTGGCGACGTGCGACGGCGTGAACTACCTGACCACGCCGCAGGACGTCAAGGCGTTTTTCAGTGCCGCATACGCGCAGCTTCTGCCGGGCGGCGTGCTGTGCTTTGACTGCTCCAGCCGGCATAAGCTGGAAGACGAGATGGGCGATGCGTTCTTCGGCGAGGAGCGCGACGGAATCGCGACGCTCTGGCAGAACACGCTCAACCGGCAGACGCATGTGCTGACGATGGATGTGACCTTCTTCGTACGCGAGGAGGACGGACGCTATCGCCGCTTCCGGGAGCAGCACCGCCAGCGTGCGCACAGCGCGCAGGAGATCTGCGCATGGCTTGCCGAGGCCGGCTTTGAGGAAGTTCACGCGTATGGCGAGCTGCGCAGGGATGCGCCACGGGACGACGATTCGCGAATTCACTATACGGCGCGCAGACCGCAGGAACAGGCGTTCACGCTGTGAGCATCTGCGCCACAGGAGGAAAGACAATGGAACAGAAAAAATCCAGGCTGCTTCGCATGACGCTCAAGGGCGGCGAGGCGCGTGTGTTCTTGTGCGATACGACGGAGATGGCGCAGCAGGCGCGCGACATGCACAATGCGAGCAACACCTGCACGGCAGCCATGGGCCGCATGCTGGCGGCGATCTCCATCATGGGTGTCGGTCTCAAAAGCGAGGGCGACCGGATCACGGCGACGATCAACGGCGGCGGCCCTGCCGGCCCGATCTGCGGCGTGGCTGGTCCGGACGGCGTGGTCAAGGTTACGGTCGAGCATCCGGAGGTAGAGCTGCCGCTCAAGCCGAATGGCAAGCTGGACGTCGGCGGTGCGCTGGGCAAGGACGGACAGCTGACGGTCATGCGCTCGTTCAGCTATGGCGAGCCGTATGTCGGCCGCGTTCAGCTGGTCTCCGGCGAAATCGCCGAGGATTTTGCGATGTACTATCTGGAGTCCGAGCAGACGCCGTCGCTGTGCGCGCTGGGCACGCTCGTGGGCGAAACGGTGCTCTCCGCCGGCGGCATCCTCATTCAGGCCATGCCGGGCTGCTCGGATGAGCTGCTGGACGCCCTGGAGATCCGCGCGGAGCTCTTTGGCTCGATCTCCCAGCTGCTTCAGGAGATGACGCTCGAGGAGCTGGCGTACGCCTGCTTCCGCGGACTTGATCCGGAGGTGCTTGAGGAGATTCCGCTAACGCTTCAGTGTGACTGCTCGCGCGATTACATCGAGCGCGTGCTGCTGTCCATGGGCGAAAAGGAGATTCGCGAGCTCATCCGCACGCAGCACGGCTGCGAGGTGACCTGCCATTTCTGCCGCCGACACTATGCCTTTACCGGTGAGGAGCTGGAAGCGCTGCTTGAGCAGGCCAAGAATGAAGAAGAGGCGGAAGCGTAATCATCCTCCCAGATTAGAATGAATAGGAGGTTGGCCGTGAGCAACGTGATCACGATCAGCCGCACGCGCGACTATCTGGTCAGCCGTGCCGCGAAGCATCGGTATGCCGGTCGGTATGACGAGGCGATGGCGCTCCTTTGGAAGGCAAGAACTCAATTCGGCATTCAGGAAGACAGTGAAATGGAAGCAGCCCGCGTCTACAGCGAAATGGGCTGCGATGATGAGGCCGGACGCGCATATCTGCGCGTGGTGCGTCTTGGCGGCACGCATAAGGCAGCAGCGCTGTTTGAGCTCTCGCTGCTAAGCGCGCAGCGGGGTGACTTTGGCCGCGCGGTTTCATATTATGAGCATTTCCTTGCCTGCGAGGCCAGGACGGAGGTTCCCGAGGAAACGGCTACAGCGCTTGGCCGCCAGCTCCTTGACGAGCTTGACCGGCCGCCCATGCGCAGCCGGAAGGCGCGCGCACGGACGCTGGAGCGCCGGGCGGCTGCGCGCCTTCAGGAGGGCAAGACGGTCGCAGCACAGCACCTGATGGAGCATTCACTGCGTCTGCATGAGACAGCGCGGGGCTATACCATGCTCGCCTGCTGCCACCTGATCCGCATGCAGTTGCCAGATGCGGTGGAGGCCGCCGCGCGGGCGCACCAAATGGCGCCCGGCAGAGTACAGACGCTGTGCGTGCTCTCCGACGCGTATGCGGCGATGGGGGAAGCCGTGCTTTCCCGCCGGGCCATGTACCTGGCCGCGATGCGGGCCAAAGAGCCGGACGATCTGTTCTCGGTGTCCATGGAGAGCGCAAAGCACGGCGACGATGCGCTGACGCTGCGCATGACGAAAAAGCTGCTCGCGCGCGAGCCCTATCACACGCACGGCATGAAGCTACGCGCATGCGCGCTGATCAATCTGGGCCGGATGAGGGAAGCGAGCCGCCTGTTTGGGCGGCTGTGCGGGCTGCTGCCGGAGGACACGGTCTGCGAGTTCTTCTACAAGCTGTCGCGGGAAGAAAAAGCGCCGACCGAGCGGTTCTCCCTGGGCGTCGATGTGACGCACGACGAAGGCGTGAGCCGGGCGGCGGAGCTGATTTCCAAGCTCTATGTCCCGCCTGACGAGATCTGTGCACAGCCGGCATCCCTACAGAGGGTCTGCAGACTGTGCGATTGGGCGTTTCATTCGCCGATGGCCGGCGCACATACCAAGACAGTTGCGCTGATTCTGATGACCGCCATGCCCGCGGACGAGGCGCGGGCGGTGCTGCTGGATGCGCTGACCGATCCACAGCTGGCAGACGGCGTCAAGCTGAACATCCTGCAGGTGCTAACCGCCAGGGATGGCTTCAAGCCGTACTGCGTGGACGTCGGCGGCAGGCTGGTTCACCTAGCGGCAGGCGGCATCAGCACGCAGCCGGCGAGCAGCAGCACGGCAAATTCAGAGATTGTGCAGCGCGCCTCCGACGCGCTTTGCCGGGCCTATCCGGACGCCCCGCAAAGGGTTCTCGACATGTTCCTGCGGTATCTGGCGGTGTATCCGCAGCCTAAGGGACGGGAGGCGGACGCATGTGCCGCGGCACTTGAAGCGCTGTACCACAGGCAGGCCGGGCGGCGCGTCGACGAGCGGAAAATCGCGGAAAGAAACGGCATCTCAAAGCGGCTTCTGCACAGGATGCTGCGCCGCTTTGAGCGCTGTTTGCAGGAAAAACCGGATGATCACTAAACCACAGGAAACGAGGGAGAATCACATGAAGTGCATCGATTTTGACAAGCAGTTTGAGCGCTATACGCGCGACTGGATGGCAAAAAATGCCGAGAAGTACAACAACGACATGGATGCCATCGAGGCGCTGATGCCGGACATCTACATGGAATTCATGAGCATGCCGGCATCCTGGCTGGACGGTTTGTCGCCGGAGGCATACTTTGAGCAGTATGACGACGCGGGCATGCTGATTGACTGGATGTGCGCCTATTATGAGCAGAACGTGCCGGTGCCCGATCTGCTGCTGGAGCGCATCACGGCGCTGGGCAGCGATGCGGAGGAAAGACTGCTCGCGTTGCCCTTTGGCGAGAACGTGCCGCATGAGGCGGCGCTGACGGCCATTTCCCTGCTGCGTGAGCTGGAAAGCAGCGCGCCGATGCAGGCGTACATCGATTTTATCCGCACGCTCGAGGAACCGGATGAGAAGGGCGATATGTGCGCGGAGTCTCTTCTGGCCATGGGCGAGGCGGTGGTTGAACCGATCCTGGCGTCGCTTGATACCGCCGGGCAGACGGCACGCGATATCTTCGCGGACATTCTGAGCAACTTCCCGGGCGACGACCGCATTTTCATGCTGCTCATGGAGCGCTTTGAGCACTGCGAGGACCGTCATGCGCTGTTCGCCTCCTATCTGGCCAAGTTTGGCGACGACCGTGCGCTGCCGGTGCTTCTCGCCGCTGCACTCGATGACAACACCAACTACCTTGACTACGTGGAGATCGTCAGCGCGATTGACGCGTTGGGCGGAGATCGTCCGCCGGAGCGCGACTTTGGCGGCGATCCGTATTACGAGTCGCTCAAGCGGATCTGACGCTTTCTATGGATAACGCATTTCTGAGCTACAAGGAGGAACTGCCTTCGTGATTTGTCCAAACTGCGGTCGGGAGCTGCCCGATACCGTTCGCGTATGTCCGGGCTGCTCGGCCGTGCAGCGGGTGTTCAGGCGCAGACAGGCCGACGCTGATCTCCCGGAGCCGAGCGAACCGGTGCGCGTTTCGCGGCGCGTTGCCCCGGATACAGATGAGGTCAAACACAAAAGAGAGCAGGCCGGAGAGGCAAAGCGGGGGACCGTATCCACACCGAAGAAGCCGGAACGCTCGTCTGAAAAGCCGGACAGCGCCAGCCGCGTCCCGGTCGGCCTGAGCAAGCAGGCGGCCCGGGCGCAGACGCAGGTGCGCCATGTTCGCCGCGCACCGGATCACATCCGCCGCAAGGTGGACGCGCGTCCCGCGCTGATGGACCCGCCGATCTACCGCAAGTCGCACAAGCGGCTCATGCGCGTGGTGTTTGTCATCGTGCTGCTGACACTGTTCATCGGCTCCGCCGGCGGCTACATGCTTTTTCGTACAGAAAACGGGCAGCGCCTGATGGCGACGTGGGGCTGGTCGATTGCCAACACGGACGCGTATGTGACGCTGGGCAGGGAGCTGCTTGAGCAGGCGTACTTTACCCGAGCGCTGGACATGCTGAGCGTTGCCGTCGAACGCGAGCCGGACAACGTCGATGCGCTGGTGCTGATGGGCCAGGCCTACACGGAGCTCGGCAGGACGGACGAGGCGATTGCCATCTACCAGTCTCTGATTCAGGACATCGCGCCGGCTCATCCGAGCGCTTATCGGAACCTGATCAAGATCTATCAGCAGCAGGGCTACAACGCCGAGGCGCTGGCCCTGATGAAGAGCGCGGCGGAAAACGCGAACAGCACGCAGGAATTCACCGTGATGCTGCGCGAGTATACGCCGACAGCGCCGATCCTGTCCCATCAGGAGGGACGATACAACGAAGAAATCGACGTGACGATCTCCATTCCGGAGGGACAGACCGTCTACTATTCTACCGACGGCACCGATCCGTCGGAATCCGGTCTGGTGTACACGGCGGGCACGCAGATTCACATTCCGGAGGGCAAGATGACCGTCAAGGCCATCGGCTTTACGGAGAACGGCACGCCCAGCGAGCAGGTGACAGCAAACTACACCGTCATCATTCCGACGCCGGCCGCGCCGAAAGCCAATTACGCCTCCGGTGTCTACAAGAAGGCGCCCAAGGTAACGCTGCGTCCGGGCTCCGAGGATAAGAAGGAGAACGAAAAGATCGTCGCGATCTACTACACCCTTGACGGACGCCAGGCGACGACAGACTCCACGCTCTACACGGAGCCGATTCAGCTGCCCATCGGCGATTCCCGTCTGCGCGCCATCGCCGTATCCAGCAACGGCAAGATCAGCTACGAGATGAACGTGACGTACAAGGTTGAGGGCAACCTCAAGAACATGTTCAACTCGAACGACACGTTCAAGAACATGGAGCTCTACAAGACGGGCTACAAGACGTTTACCAAGGCATGGGGCGCGCCGGAAAGCTATGAGGTGCTGCCCCAGGAGGAATGGTACAGCCCGGACATGGAGAGCTATGAAGCGGTGTTCGACTGGGGACGCGCGAGATTCTGCATCAAGACGACGGGCGGAAGCCCTGTGCTGTATGCGCTGGATACGACCAGCAGCAAGATGACCGCGCCCCGCACGACGCGCGTGGGCATGGACGCCGAGGAGGTTCTGGGAAAGTTCCGCGATCTGGGTCAGGCCGCACTGGACAGCGACGGCAATCGTCTGCTGTACAACTACAACTCGGCCAATACGCAGTTCGGCACATACCGCAGAGAAGCGGACGGCAACTACGCCATCCACTATTACTATCCGATCGGCGATGACAAGGAGATCTTCGTGGAGCTGTCGTATTACCTCGACGGGAACGGCGAGGTGGCGCGCATCGTATGGCAGCGCTATCTCTCGGAAATCACGGCAAATGCCGGAGGCTGATCGTTTTGCTTGACAAAACCCGCGCAAAACCCTATAATAAATAGGCATATTGACTGCGATGAAGAAGAGAGCAGCCGCGAAACGCGCCCAAAGAGAGTCGGGGAAGGTGAGAGCCGGCGGCAGCGGGACGGCTGGTATGGCTTTGGAGCATCCGCGATGAATCAAGCGCGGCGGGCGTTCCCGTTACAGGACGATGAGGCGGCCAGCTTTGTGCTGCGCCGTAAATTCAGGGTGGTACCACGATCATTTCGTCCCTCGCTTTGCAGCGGGGGACGTTTTTTAAGGAGAGGAAAACATGAGCGAGAAACCGACATTCTACATCACTACGCCGATCTATTATCCCAGCGATAATCTGCATATCGGCCACAGCTACTGCTCGACGGCCGCCGACACCATGGCGCGCTTCAAGAAGCAGACCGGCTACGACGTCTTCTTCCTGACCGGCACGGACGAGCACGGCCAGAAGATCGAGCGCAAGGCCGCCGCGGCTGGCGTGACCCCACAGGCCTATGTCGACAAGATCGTCGCGGGCATCAAGGACCTCTGGAAGCTGATGGACGTGGAGTATGACGACTTCATCCGCACCACGGACGAGCGCCACGTCAAGTCCGTCCAGAAGATCTTCAGGAAGCTGTACGATCAGGGCGACATCTACAAGAGCGAATATGAGGGCCTGTACTGCACCCCGTGCGAGTCCTTCTGGACGGAGCTGCAGCTCAAGGATGGCTGCTGCCCGGACTGCGGCCGCCCTGTGGAGAAGACCCGTGAGGAGAGCTATTTCTTCCGTCTCTCCAAGTATCAGGACTGGATGATCAACTACATCAAGGAGCATCCGGACTTCATTCAGCCGGCTTCCCGCGCGACGGAGATGCTCAACAACTTCCTGATTCCGGGCCTGCAGGATCTGTGCGTTTCCCGCACGTCGATCAAGTGGGGCATCCCGGTTGACTTTGATCCCAATCATACCGTATACGTCTGGATTGACGCGCTGACCAACTACATCAATGCGCTGGGCTACGGTTCCGAGGACGACAGCCTCTATCAGAAGTACTGGCCGGCGGACATCCATCTCGTCGGCAAGGAGATCGTCCGCTTCCACACCATTATCTGGCCGATCATGCTGCATGCGCTGGGGCTCCCGCTGCCCAAGCAGGTCTTTGGCCATGGCTGGCTGGTCATGGGCGGCGGCAAGATGAGCAAGTCCAAGGGCAACGTCGTCGATCCGGTGAAGCTGTGCGAGCGCTATTCCTCCGATGCGGTGCGCTATTTCCTCATGCGCGAGATGCCGTTCGGTTCCGATGGTGAGTTCTCCAATGAGGCGCTCATCCGCCGCATCAATTCCGATCTGGCCAACGATCTGGGCAACCTCGTCAGCCGCAGCGTCGCGATGAACGAGAAGTATTTCGGCGGCGTGGTTCCGGCTCCGGCGGAATACAACGAGCTGGACCAGAAGCTGATCGACATGGCCACCAGCCTTTGGCAGAAGGTGGAGAAGAACATGAACGCGCTGCAGTTCTCCGGTGCGCTCGTGGAAATCTGGAAGCTGATCGGTGAGTGCAACAAGTACATCGACCTGACCATGCCGTGGGTTCTGGCCAAGAATGAAGCGGATCGCCCGCGCCTGGGCACGGTCCTGTATGTTCTGCTGGAGTGCACGCGCATCGTTGCCGTGCTCATTGCGCCGACCATGCCGCGCACCCCGGAGCGCATCTTTGCGCAGATCGGCGTGACGGATGAGAATCAGAAGACCTGGGAGTCCGTGAAGACCTTCGGCGGTGTGAAGCCGGGCAGCACGGTCAAGAAGGGCGAAGCGCTGTTCCCGCGCATCGACGTGGAAAAGGAGCTGGCGCTTCTGGAAGCCGAGCGCCTGGCCGCCGTCGCCGAGGCGGAGAAGAAGGCCGCCGGCAAGGAAGAGCTGCCTGCGCCGAAGGACGAGGAGAAGACCGTCTTCACCCAGAAGGATTTGTGCCAGTTCGACGACTTTGAGAAGATTCAGCTCGTCGTGGCGAAGGTGCTGGCGTGCGAAAAGGTGCCCAAGGCGGACAAGCTGCTCAAGTCCACCCTCAAGGTGGGCGACACCGAGCGCGTGGTCGTCTCCGGCATTGCGAAGTTCTACACGCCGGAGGAAATGGTCGGCAAAAAGGTCGTCCTGCTGGCGAACCTTGCGCCGCGCAAGATCCGCGGTGTGGAATCCCACGGCATGCTGCTGTGCGCGGCGAACGCCGACGAGAGCAAGCTCAGCCTGCTGACGGTCGATTCCGACATGGAGGACGGCTGCGAGATCGGCTGATATGAGCAAGCAAGTTTTGGCGGAATACCCGCCGCTGATCGGTCTGTTTGATACGCACTCGCATCCCAACGACGGCCGGTTTGACGAGGATCGGGAGGACGTGTTTGCCCGCATGCGCCAGACGGAGATGATCTCCGTCTGCGTCGGCGCGGACATGGCCTCGAGCAGAGAATCTGTCGAGCTGGCGAAACGCGAGCCGATGTACTATGCGTCCGTGGGCGTGCACCCGCACGACGCGAAGGAATTCACGGAGGCGGACGTCCCGGTGCTCACGGATTGGCTGACGACGGAGGAGAAGGTCGTCGCGCTCGGTGAGATCGGTCTGGATTACTACTACGATCTCTCGCCCAGAGACGTGCAGAAGGACGTGTTCGCCCGACAGCTCGATCTGGCGTATGAGCTTGACAAGCCGGTGATTCTGCATATCCGCGACGCGCACGGCGACGTGATCGACATCCTGCGCGCGCATAAGAACCGTCTGCCCAAGTGCGTGGTGCACTGCTGCTCGGCCAGCTGGGAGAGCGCGAAGGTCTACATGAACATGGACTGCATGATCTCCTTTGCCGGGCCGGTGACGCTCAAGCGTTCCGTGCACCTGCACGAGGTGGCGGTGAACATGCCGCTGGATCGCATGATGATTGAGACGGACAGCCCCTATCTCGCGCCGGAGCCTGTCCGGGGCCGCCGCAATGATCCCTGCAATGTCGCTTACGTCTGCCGCTTTATCGCGAATTTGCGCGGCATGGATGCGCAGGCGCTGTGCGACGTGACGAGGGAGAACGGCAAGCGCTTTTATCGAATCAAGTGAATAAGAAAACGGAGACCGTTCTCAGTGGAAACGGTTTCCGTTTTTTGTATAGTTGTCTATGCCGGGACGTTGGGCTGCCGCCCAGACCCCTTCTTCGCTTCACACCGATAAACCATTCTGATCAGATTACCCCAACAGATGCTCCATCAGGATTTTGAAGCCCATCAAGATCAGCACGAGGCCGCCGAAGAATTCCGCGCTGCTCTTGTACCTGCTGCCGAAGATGCTGCCGATCTTGACGCCGATCACGCAGCAAAAGAATGTCGTCACAGCGATAAAGGAGACAGCGGGAACGATGCTGACCTGCAGGAACGCGAAGCTGATTCCGACGACCAGCGCGTCGATGCTCGTGGC
This sequence comes from Clostridiales bacterium, assembly GCA_004557905.1. GTDB lineage: Bacteria > Bacillota > Clostridia > Christensenellales > Aristaeellaceae > Ventricola. The sequence continues at coordinate 31,925 of SFFH01000008.1, forward strand.
GATGGCCAGCGGCACCATGGCCTTGACGGAGAAGTCGTCATCCACGGACTCCTCGTCGTCCCCCTTGGATTCGCGGATCATATTGAATCCGATGATGGCAAGCAGCACAAAGGCGATGTACGGCGCGATGGCAGTCACCAGCGATTCAAACTGGGAGCCGAGCAGGTAGCCGATAAGCGGCATGGCACCTTGAAACAGGCCGAAGTACAGGCCACAGATCAGCATGTGCCTGATGGTGCAGCGGCGGACGGACAGGCCCTTGCAGATGGAGACGGCAAACGCGTCCATCGACAGGCCAAGCGCGATGACAAACAATTCCCAAAGACCCATTGAAGAATTCCTCCCTTGAATGATAGGCGGCAGAATAGAAAAAGAGACCCAATCTGCCCCATAAAAGGTATTGCAGATTAGTCTCGTCATTTCATATAAAGCCAGGGGAAAGCCCCAGTATGTTGGCCCTATCGCGAAGGAAAATGCAGAGCGGATTCCTTCGCTGACTACTCCCTAATTTGAACAAATTGAGTATAAGGGATGCATGCAGAGTTTGTCAACGATAACTCATTCCGGTGATCAAAAAAGAACCCCATCCCGTCGCAGTAAGCGAACAGGATGGGGGGAAAATCAACGCTCCTCGCGGAAATACGCCAGTCCAAGGCTGGCCGGCGGTTGATCCTCGCGCTTCTTGCGAAGGGAGATCACAATCAGTACAGCGATGGTGACGAGATAGGGAACCATCTGAATGAGATCGGTGACATAGCCCGGCACGCTGAAGCCGATCAGCGTCGGCAGGAACTGATACAGCCAGTAGAGCATGCCGAAGAGATAGGAGCCCCAGATCGCATTGAGCGGCTTCCAGGTTGTGAAGATGACCAGTGCCACGGCCAGCCAGCCCAGCGCTTCAATCTGGCCCGTAGTCGCCCAGATGCCCTGGTTGTAATCCAGCACATAGTACAGACCGCCGAGGCCGGAAATGCCTGCGCCCAGGCAGGTCGCCAGATACTTGTAGCGCGTGACGCTGATGCCTGCCGCGTCAGCAGTCGCCGGGTTTTCGCCGATGGCACGCAGGTTGAGGCCGGTGCGCGTATGGCTGAGCACATGGTGCAGGATGATGGCCAGGATGACGGCCGCGTACACCATAAAGCCGTAGCCGAAGACCGTCTGGCCGATCATGCCCATTCTGGAGAGCACCGGGAGCTTGGTCTGGAAGGTCTTGTAGACCAGGCTCTGCGTGGCCGTACGGCCGTCCAGAATGAACACGCCGAAGAAGTTGGCCACGCCCATGCCAAACGTCGTCAGCGCGAGGCCGGTGACGTTCTGATTGGCGCGCAGGCTAATGGTCAGGAAGCTGTAAATCAGGCCTCGTACAGGTAGGCGCTGGCAAAGCCCGCAAAGCCTCCCAGATACATGATGCCCGGAACGCCCAGGTTCAGGTTGCCGGATTTCTCAGTGATGATCTCGCCCAGCGCGCCGTACATGATGATCGTGCCAAAGGGGATCGCGCGAAGGATCCATGCGATTAACGTATCCATCAGGCCGCCTCCTTGCTCAACGTCTCATGTCTGCCGGTACGGAAGATCGGTTTGTAATTGATGAAGAATTCGCTGCCCAGAATGAAGAAGAGGATGATGCCCGCGATGATGTCGGAGGCAAAGTCGTTGAGGTTGTACGCGGAGGCGATTTCGCCCGCGCCCTTCTCCAGGAAGATGAGCAGGAAGGAAATGAGCGCCATGTAAAACGTGTTGAACTTGGCCAGCCAGGCGACGATGATGGCCGTGAAGCCGTTGCCGCCGGCGGTGGTGGTGGAGATCGTCTGGTCGCGTCCGCCGACGATCAGGAAACCCGTCAGGCCGCACAGCGCGCCGGAGAGGATCATCGTGCGGATGATCACCTTGCCGACGTTGATGCCGGCATAGCGCGCGGTGTTCTCGCTCTCGCCGACGACGGCGATTTCGTAGCCCTGCTTGGAGTAGCGCAGATAGCAGTACATGAGAACGACCAGCAGCGCAGCGACGATCAGGTTGATGTTGTAGCGCTGACCGAACAGCTGCGGGAACCAGCCGGCCTTGCTCTTCATGTTCAGCTTGCCCAGGCCGGACGCCTGACCGCGCCAAATGTTCACGCAGCAGGCGACGAGCTGGATGGCGACGTAATTCATCATCAGGGTGAACAGCGTCTCGTTGGTACCCAGACGCGCCTTGAACCAGCCGGGGATGAAGCCCCACATCGCGCCGGCGAATACGGCCGCCACAAGCATGGCGGCATAGAGGACGGGACCCGGCACCTTGCCTCCGTAATAGACCATGACGGCAGCGGTAGCCAGCGCGCCCATGAGCACCTGTCCCTCTGCGCCGATATTCCAGAAGCGCATCTTGAACGCGGGCGCCAGCGCAATGCCGATCAGCAGCAGGGAAGCGAGATCGCGCATCGCCCAGGAGAAGCGCATCGGGGTGGAGAACGTGCCCTTGAACATCGTCGTATAGACGGAAAGCGGGTTCAGTCCGGTAACGAAATAGATGAACAGCGCGTCGACAATCAGCGCCAGCAGCACAGCGACGAAACGCACGAACAGCTTGAGCCTGAACGGGGATTCGCCGCGCTTGACGACGCGCATCAGCGGTTCATGATTGCCAGCCATCACGCAACGCCTCCTTCCTGTTCTTCCTTCAGGCGGGTCATCAGCAGACCGACCTCTTCCTTGGTGGTCTTGCGGCCGTCCACAATGCCGTTGCACTTGCCGCCGCACAGGACCAGAATCCTGTCGCACAGGTCGATCAGCACATCCAGGTCCTCGCCGACATAGATGATGGACACGCCCTTCTGCTTCTGCTCATTGAGCAGGTGATAGATGGTGTAGCTGGTGTTGATGTCCAGGCCGCGCACGGCGTAGGCGGTCATCAGCACGGATGGCGCTGCCGCGATTTCGCGGCCGACGAGCACCTTCTGCACGTTGCCGCCGGACAGCCGGGAAACCGGGGTGTTAACCGACGGCGTGACCACGCCGAGCTCCTTTTTGATCGACTCGGCCAGGTGACGGGGGGTACTCCGGTCCGCGATGAAGGAACTTCCCTCGGTGTAGCTCTTGAGCATCATGTTGTCCACCATGCCCATGGAGCCGACCAGGCCCATGCCCAGGCGATCCTCCGGAACGAAGGAGAGGTGAATGCCCATGTCGCGGATGCTCTTGGGCGTCTTGCCAATGAGCTGCTCAGCGGTGGAGTCACGGTCGTCGTCAGGGTAATAGACGATGCTGGAATCCTTGTCGGGATTCTGCAGGCCGGCGATGGCCTCCAGGAGTTCCTTCTGGCCGTTGCCGGAGATGCCCGCAATGCCTAAGATCTCGCCGCTGAACGCATCGAAGGAGACATGATCGAGGATCTTGACGCCCTCTGCGTTTTCGACGGTCAGGTTGTGCACGGTCAGGCGCAGGTGCGGATTGACCGGCTCAGGCCGCTCGATGTTGAGCTCCACCTTCTTGCCGACCATCATCTCGGTGAGGGAGGACTCCGTCACATGGGCGGTTTCCACCGTACCGGCGTATTCACCCTTGCGCAGGATGGCCACGCGGTCGGAAATGGCCAGCACCTCGTGCAGCTTGTGCGTGATGATGATGATGGACTTGCCGTCCTCCTTCATGTTGCGCATGACGGCAAAGAGCTTATCCGTCTCCTGCGGCGTCAGAACAGCCGTCGGCTCGTCCAGAATCAGAAGCTGTGCGCCGTGATAGAGCATTTTGATGATCTCAAGCGTCTGCTTCTGGCTGACGCTCATCTCATAGACCTTCTGATCCAGATCGATCTCGAAGTCGTAACGCTTACAGATCTCGCGCGCCTTCGCTTTAATCGCCTTGAGGTCATACTTCTCACGCTTATCGAGCACCAGCGCGATGTTTTCCGCCGCGGTGAACACGTCGATGAGCTTGAAATGCTGGTGCACCATGCCGATGCCATGCGCATAGGCGTCCTTCGGGCTGCGGATTTCGACGGGCTTTCCCTCGACGAGAATTTCGCCGCTGTCCGGGTAATAGATACCGGCAATCATGTTCATCAGCGTCGTCTTGCCGCTGCCGTTTTCGCCGAGCAGGGAAAGAATCTCGCCCTTGCGCACGTCAAGCGAAACATCGTTGTTTGCAATCACGCTGCCGAAGGTCTTGGTGATGTGCCGCAGTTCAATGGCGTATTCCATGTGAAACCGGTCACTCCTTCTGCGGGCTGTGCCCGCTCCCACTTCCGAACAGCCTATGCAATGACGCTGTTCGGTGCTCGTTGTACGATGATTTCCGCAATTCTGCATTCGACAGGAAAACAGGGAAAAGGGAAGCGGTTTATGCTTCCCTTTTCGGATTGTCGTTTTGCGAATTACTTGATTTCGGTGATGCCGTCAATGCGCAGGGCGAAGTACGGCGCGCTGCGGAAGGTGGACTCTTCAAAGGCGCCGTCAACGATCGCCTCGTAGGTCTCGCCCTCATAGGCAACGGTCATGGTCGCCCAATCCATGATGGTCATGTCAACCGGAGCGGAGGTGAGGGTCGCGCCGTCCACGGTGAAGGTGGAGGCATCGAAGACCTTCAGGCTGCCGTCCTTAATCGCGGCGATCACCTCGGCGACCTTCTCAGCCGTGCCGGCGGCGCAGGAAGAGCCCAGCTCGGTAATCGCGACGGCGTCGGTGTCAAAGCCCTCAGCCCAGTCAGCGGCGATCTCCTCGCCGTTCTGCATCTTGGTGAACAGCTCGGTGTAGAACACGGACCACTCGTTGGTCGGGGAGGTCAGCGCGGCGGTCGGCGCGGTCGGCAGCATGTCGACGTTGTAGCCGACGGAGTAGCAGACGTTGCCCGCATCCAGCAGCTTCTGGGTCGCAGCAGGGGCGCCGGTGGAGTCGGCGTGCTGACCAATGATCACGCAGCCCTTGGCGATGAGCGCCTCGGCAGCAGCGGCTTCCTTGTCGATATCAAACCAGGAGTTCGTGTAGTTGACTTCCATCGCGACGTTCGGCACGATGGATCGCAGGCCCAGGAAGAAGGCGGTGTAGCCGGAGACGACCTCGGCGTAGTCAAACGCGCCGACATAGCCGATCTTCACGTTGCCGTCCGCATCGAAGGAGTTCGGCTGCTTCTCCGGAGAGAGCGCGCCGGTTTCCAGGAGCTCGGCGAGCTTCATGCCGGCCACGACGCCGGAAACATAGCGGGCCTCGTACACCTTGGTGAACGCGTTCTTGAAATTGTCAAGGCCGGTCAGCGCGGCGAAGTCGCCGGTCATGGCCACGAAGGTCACGTCCGGATACTCTTCCGCGGCGAGGACCATGTAGGTCTGATGGCCGTAGGAGTTGGAGATGATCAGGTTGCAGCCCTGGCCGATGCAGTCAAGCGCAGCGTCGTAGCAGGTCTGATCCTCGGGCGTCTTGTACTTCCAGATGATCTGGCTGTCGGCAAGGCCGAGGTTCGCAGCGGCGGCCTTGATGCCGTTCATGTGAGCGAGGGTGTAGCCTTCGGTTTCGTCGCCAACCAGGATGACGCCAACCTTCAGATCGGCAGCCAGCGCAGAGCAGGCAAACAGACACAGCACGCAGGCCAGCACCAGAGCGGTAAACTTCTTCATTGGTTTCTCCTCCTTGTGATGATGCAACACAGTGAATCAGAAGACAGTGATCATCATACAACAAACTTCTGCCCTTGTAAAGTGCGAATGCACGAAAATGGGGCGAATCTGCGAACTTCACAAAGAATTTGTTCAAAAATGTTCGGCTATCCTAAAGGTTTGGGAAGAATAACCGTCAGCGAACCGGAATGATCTCAAGCCAATAACCATCCGGATCCGTGATGAAGTAGATGCCCATCGCTTCATTTTCATAGCAGATGCAGCCCATCTCCTTGTGCAGCGCGTGCGCGGCCTCAAAGTCACTGGCGCGGAAGGCGAGGTGGAATTCGCATTCGCCGAGGTTGTATTTCTGGGGATGATCGCGCAGCCACGTCAGCTCCAGCTCGAAATCAGAGGTTTCACCTTTGAGGAAGGCGATGATGAAAGAGCCGTCAGCCGCGGTCTTGCGGCGCACTTCCTTCAGGCCCAGCGCCTTGTCGTAAAAGGCGATCGACGCGTCCAGGTCGCTGACGTTGTAGTTCTCGTGGATCATGGTGAAATTCATGTTGTGCAGCCCCTTTCTTTCCAATTCAAGGAATCCGATATGAAATCAGTATACCACAGACAATCGGTGATTTACAAACCATTTAAGATGTGCTATATTAAATCTCACGCATATTTTCGCGAAAGAGGAGGGACAAGGATGTCTCAGGGGAAACTTGGCGCGCGTCTGCGGCGCGCGCTTATCGGTGACCGCGCGTTTTACAGCGCGATGATCGCCATCGTCGTGCCGATCATCATTCAGAATACCGTCTCCAACGTGGTCAGCCTGCTGGACAACGTCATGGTGGGCCGCGTAGGCACGCTTGAGATGTCCGCGGTGGCTATTGTCAACCAGCTTCTCTTCATCTTTAATCTCTGTATCTTCGGCGGTCTGGCGGGGGCGGGCATCTTTGCCACGCAGTTTGCCGGGGCGAAGGACGACGAGGGCGTCAGGCACTGCTTCCGCATCAAGTGGCTGATTGCCATCATGATGCTCGTGTTCGCATTCTCGGTGTTCCTGCTGCTCCCCGAGCAGCTGATCGGTCTGTATCTGGCCGAGGGAACCGATCCGACGGACATGGCGCGCACGATGGGCTTTGGCAAGGATTACCTGCTGGTCATGCTGCTGGGTCTTCTGCCGTTCGCGGTTTCGCAGATCTACGCGAGCACGCTGCGCGAGGTGGGCGAGACGCGCCTGCCGATGCTCGCCAGCATTGCGGCCATTCTGGTCAATCTGGTGTTCAACTATCTGCTGATCTTCGGCAAGCTCGGCTTTCCGCGGCTGGGCGTCACCGGCGCGGCGATTGCGACGGTCTTCTCCCGCTATGTCGAGATGGCGATCATCATGATCTACACCCATCTGCGAAGCGACGTATTTCCGTTTATCCGCGGCGCGTACCGCAGCGCGTATGTGCCCGCCAGGCTGATGCGCCGCGTCCTGAAACGCGGCATGCCGCTGCTGGTCAACGAGTTCTTCTGGTCCTCGGGCATGGCGGTGCTGCTGCAGTGCATCTCCGTGCGCGGTCTGGACGCCGTGGCGGCGTACAACATCACCTCGACCGTCAGCAACCTGTTCAAGGTCGTCTTCCTGTCCATGGGCAATGCGGTAGCGATCATGGTCGGTCAGGCGCTGGGCGCCAACCGGATCGACGAAGCAAAGGACACCGCATGGAAGCTCATGGCTGCTGCGGTGGCGTCCAACCTGGTGATGAGCACGTTGCTCTTTGCGCTTTCCCCGGTCATTCCGCAGATCTACAACACAGAGCCGCACGTCCGCGAGATCGCCACAAAGCTGCTCTGGGTCGTCGCTCTGATGATGCCGATGTACTCCATGGCGCATTGCTGCTATTTCACGCTGCGCTCCGGCGGCAGGACCATTATCACGTTCTTCTTTGACAGCGGCTTTACCTGGGCTGTATGCGTGCCGGTGGCCTACGTGCTGGCAAACCTGACCCAGCTGCCCGTCGTGCCGATGTATCTGGCGGTGCAGTCCCTGGAGATGATTAAGGTGATCATCGGCGTCATTCTGGTACACAAGGGCGTCTGGGTGCGCAACATCATCGAGTAAATCCTGAGCGGAGGGAACGGCGTGCTGATCCTCAAGACCATGGACGACGCGCAGGCCAGCGTGCTGTACGAGACCTGCATGCGGCGGGATTTCCCGCCCAGCGAGCTCAAGTCGCTTTCTGCGATCCTGAAGATGAAACGCAGGGGCCTGTATAACGTGCTGGGCGCCTATCAGACGGACGGCACGCTTGCCGCGTATGCGCTGCTGTACCATCCAGCAAGCGAGCGCGTCGCCCTGCTGGATTACCTGGCTGTGGAACCGACTTTACGACATGCGGGTGTGGGCAGCATGCTGCTAGCGCAGCTGCGCGCGCACTATGCCGACGCAGCCGATGTGCTGCTCATCGAATGCGAGCGGCCCAAGGCCGCGCCGGATGAGACGCTGGCGCGCGAGCGGATTCGTTTCTACACGCAGGCCGGCGCGCAGCTGACCAGCGTCCGCATCTGGCTGTTTGATGTGGAATACAGCATCCTCGTGCTGCCGTGCGGTGAGCGGATTCCAGCATGCGATTGGGCGGAGCAGATGCTCTCGCTCTACCGGCAGATGCTCCCCAAGCCGCTGTTTGAGCAGAATGTGAGGCTGATTCGTGCATGACAGCGGGCCGTGCCGCTCCCATTTCCGAACAGCTTTGCTCAAACATGCCGTTGTTTGCTCGCTGTTCAGCTTCGTGCAATTCCAAGCATACAGAGAAGAGGGAACAGACCGATGGTCTGCTCCCTCTTTTGCTTGTATTCAGGAAACGGTGTATTCTGGTTCCGCGTCGATGACCAGTTTGTCGCCGTCGTAATCGACGGTCAGCTGCGTGCGCGGCTGCACGTCCTCGGCGATCAGCTTGCGCGCAATGAGCGTTTCCACAGCGCGCTGCATGAAGCGCTTGAGCGGACGCGCGCCGTACACCGGATCGTAGCCCTGGGCGACGATGTAGGCCCTTGCGGCGGAGGTGAGCGTCATCGTCAGCTGCTTGTCCTTCAGGCGGCGGTTAAGATCAGCCACCTGGAGATCGACAATGCGGTCGATCTCATTGCGGGTAAGCGGCTTATAGAACACGATTTCGTCCAGTCGGTTGAGGAACTCGGGACGGAAGTGCGTCTTGAGCATGGACTCGACCTGCTTGCGCGCATCCTCGGTAATCTGGCCGTTTGCGTCGATGCCCTCCAGAATCGCGGAGGAGCCGAGGTTGCTGGTCAGGATGATGATGGTATTCTTGAAGTCAACCGTGCGGCCCTGGGAATCGGTGATGCGGCCGTCGTCCAGCACCTGAAGCAGCACGTTGAACACGTCCGGATGCGCCTTTTCCACCTCGTCAAAGAGGATGACGGCGTACGGTCTGCGGCGCACGGCCTCGGTCAGCTGGCCGCCCTCGTCGTAGCCGACGTATCCCGGAGGTGCGCCGATCAGGCGGGAGACGCTGTGCTTTTCCATGTATTCGCTCATGTCGATGCGAACCATGTTCTTCTCGTCGTCAAACAGCGCCTGTGCCAGCGCCTTGGCCAGCTCGGTCTTGCCTACGCCGGTCGGGCCGAGGAAGAGGAAGGAGCCGATCGGGCGGTTCGGATTCTGAATGCCGGCGCGGCTGCGCAGGATGGCCTCGCAGACCTTTTCGACCGCCTCGTCCTGACCGATGACGCGCTCGTGCAGCGTATCATCCAGGTGCAGCAGCTTTTCGCGCTCGCCCTCCATCAGCTTGGAGACCGGGATGCCGGTCCAGCGGGCGACGATGCGGGCGATTTCCTCCTCGGTCACCTTGTCACGCAGCAGCGTGCTGTCGGACTTTGCTTCCTCGGCGAGCTTCTCCTGCTCGGCCAGCTCCTTCTGCAGCTGCGGCAGCCTGCCGTATTTAAGCTCGGCCGCGCGGTTGAGGTCGTAGCTGCGCTCGGCCTCGGCGATCTCGCCGCCCAGGTGCTCGATCTCCTCGCGGAGCTTCTGCACCTTGCCGATGCTGTTCTTTTCGTTTTCCCAGCGGGCCTGCATGGAGGAGAAGCTCTCTCGCATGTCAGCCAGCTCCTTCTGAATCACGGCCAGACGCTCGCGGGAGAGCGCGTCGTCCTCCTTCTTGAGCGCAGCCTCCTCGATTTCGTGCTGCATGATGCGGCGGCGTACGTCGTCCAGCTCCTGCGGCATGGAATCCATCTCAGTGCGGATCGTCGCGCAGGCCTCGTCCACCAGATCAATAGCCTTATCCGGCAGGAAGCGGTCGGAGATGTAGCGGTTGGAGAGGGTGGCGGCGGCGATCAGCGCCTGATCCTGAATCTTCACACCATGGAAGACCTCGTAGCGCTCCTTGAGGCCGCGCAGGATGGAGATCGTATCTTCGACGGTCGGTTCAGAGACCATCACCGGCTGGAAACGGCGCTCCAGCGCGGCGTCCTTCTCGATGTACTTGCGGTATTCGTTGAGCGTGGTCGCGCCGATGCAGTGCAGCTCGCCGCGGGCCAGCATGGGCTTGAGCAGGTTGCCCGCATCCATGGAGCCCTCGGTCTTGCCCGCGCCGACAATCGTGTGCAGCTCGTCGATAAACAGAATGATGCGGCCCTCGCTGGCCTTGATGTCATTGAGAACTGCCTTGAGGCGCTCCTCGAACTCGCCGCGGAACTTTGCACCGGCGATCAGCGCGCCCATGTCCAGCGAGAAGATCGTGCGGTTCTTGAGGCTGTCCGGCACGTCGCCGCGTACGATGCGCTGCGCCAGGCCCTCGGCGATGGCCGTCTTGCCGACACCCGGCTCGCCAATGAGCACCGGGTTGTTCTTGGACTTGCGGGAAAGAATGCGGATCGTGTTGCGGATCTCGCTGTCGCGGCCGATGACCGGATCGAGCTTGTTCTGACGGGCCAGTTCGACCAGATCCTGGCCGTACTTCTTGAGCGCGTCATAGGTGGATTCCGGGTCCTCGCTGGTCACGCGGGCGCTGCCGCGGACCTCCTGAAGCGCCTTGAGGAAATCCGCTTTGCTCAGATTCAGGGAAGAGAGGATCGGCTTGACCGCTGAATCGGCCTTCTCCATCAGCGCGAGGAAGAGGTGCTCGACGGAGACATACTCGTCCCGCATCTGCTTCATTTCAGCCTCGGCCTGCGTCAGCACGGCAGCGAGGCTGTTGGAGACATAGGGCTGCTGGTTGCTGCCGGAGATCTTCGGCAGGCGGGAGACGGCACCCTCACAGGTATTCTGTACCTGGCGAAGGTCGAGCCCCAGCTTGCCCATCAGCTGGCCGATAAGGCCGTTTTCCTGACTGACCAGGGCGCAGAGCAGGTGAACCTGCTCCACCTGCGCGTTGCCATAGCTCTGGGCGAGCTGCTGCGCGCCTTGCAGCGCCTCCATGGATTTTTGGGTGAAACGGTTCGCATCCATCCAAATCATCCTCCTTTATGTTCAGGACGGCAAGCCGTCCGATGAACGCTAACGTTTTACTTTGTCTTTTGACGCTGTCAGTATACCACGGTCAGTAAAAGTCAGTAAAGATCAAATTTGGAGAATTATCGGATAATAAATGTACAAATTAAACAAATCAAGGTCGACGCCATCCGTCGGCAAACTCGGCCGTCGTCTCAATTCGCCAGAAGGGCGCCCAATCGCTGCGGGAGATCGCGGAGAGGCAAGGCTTGATTTCCGTGACAACGGTTGAAAAGCCGTAGGCAGTGATCGGCTCCGTCATGTACTTGTTTTGATAGGACTGCTCTTCCGCGCCCCAGGAAAAGCCGGCAATGTACGGCTCGCTCAGAGCAATGTGCAGCGCATCCTGCCAGTCCTGCGCCGGAAAGACGCCATTGCTCCCATGCTGGTGAAACGTTTTGAGAAAATCGATATATACGGCGTCTTCCTCGATGGGACGGCGGGCTTTGATTTCAAACAGATCGCAGGACGCCTCGACGAGCACGCCGCTGTCGGAGATGATCACATGCGCACCGGTGGAAAAGCCCTCCCACGCGTCCGGCTCGTCCGCGTAGTGCGCGGGGTAGGAAGGATCGCTCCAGAGCCGCATGCCGCCGACCATCAGGTTGAAATAAACGGCGGTATACGCCGGCTGCTTCTCCTCATATTTCATCCTGCGCTTCCACTGGGCGCGCGCATTATCGATGAACGTCGATGTATCGGAAAATGCATGCTCATAGACGGCAGTCTGTCTCGCCATATACGCGTCGAAATCGTAAGGCCGGCTGACTGAGCGCGGGATGGGGTCGACCGAAACGCCCAGCGCTTCAAAATAGGCAAGACCAATCCGGACAGCCTGCGTTGCGGCTTCTTCATTCGAGATATCCGCAGCGGCTTCGGCACGCCAGTCGCCGGTAAACATGGCAGTCCCGCGCGGATTGATGAATTGCCCTTCCATACGCTGACCAGCAGCCCTGAGCGCGGATTGCATCTGCTTCTTACTGACATAGCCCTTCTTGAGCGTCAGAATCTCCGCGGGATAGGGCTTTTCGGGCAAAGGGCAATCGACCTTGATGGGCTTTTCGATTCTGTCCGCGCCGAAAACTCCTGTTGCCGTACCACGCACCCAGTCGCCCTTGATGATCAGTCCGTCAAGCAAGTCACCTTGCGCAAGTGCGGCAGGACAGAGAAGAAGCAGAACAATAAACAGTTTAGCGATGATATGCTTCATACAGGTTCCTCCATTCCTCGGCATCGGGTGCAGCAATACGCAGCGTCAGCAGGCCCGTTTCCAGCGTCTCATTGCTGGCAAAATTCCGGACAGTGACGCCGCACTGAAGCGCAAGCATGCCGTCCTCATCCAGCAGGGAGGCGTACAGCTCAGGCGACAGGATGTCGAGATGCAGCCTGGCAAAAAAGCTCTCACCGAGGCCGTCCGGCAGAAAGTCCTCGCTTCCGGAAAGATACTTGCTGCCGATGCGCCAGCCGTCCAGTGTGAACACATGTACTGGCCTTCCCTGTGCCCAGTCGACAACGGGAAGGATTTCTCCGTCTAACCAGATGTGATCCTGGCGCTCGCCGTCCACGCCGATGCAGCCGCTGTGCACGGTCAACGACTGTTCGTCCGTTCCCACGAGGGAATAGGTTGCCAGAAGCTCAAGATGCTCCAAATCCCATTTCACATCGTTCAGCTCCACCGTCAAATACCGACCGCTGTACGAAATAGAATAGGCAGACCTAAGGTCTGTATAAGCCGGTCTGGAGAGCGAGGCTTGCCGGTTGCGCAGGAACCAGCTGACATCCCATACGCCCGTTCCGATGGCCGCTGCGGCCAGCAGCAGGAGCAGCACAAGCGAGATGAGCAGGATGCGAAGGCTCTGCCTCGCGCGGTACAGGCGCATCTTCACGGCGTCCTCGGAGGTATGCAGCTTCCGAGCGATCTCGCGGACGGAGTATCCTTCCTCGTGCCGCATGAGCAGCACATCGCGCGCTCCCGGCGGCATTTCCCCGAGTGCTTCATCCAGACCGGTTTCCTGCGGCACTTCCTCTCTATGCGTTTGCCGCAGGTCCTGAATTGCCTGTTCGTCCTTTTTGCGCCGTCTGAGCGTCTGCCTGCATTGATTGACGAGGATCTGCGTCAGCCAGGCCTCAAAGGCGTCCTCCCGCCTGAGCTGCGGCAGATGCTCCCATGCCAGAAGAATGGCGCTCTGCACCGCATCCTCGCATTCGTCGGGCGGCAGCATACGCCGGGCGATGGCCATCAGCTTTCCTTGGCTGCGCAATACGCGGGATTCAAATTCCTCCCGATCCACTTCTCTGTCACCTCCTGGTTGCTTCTATATAGATAGATGCAAAAACGCCCTTCGCGTAACGAAAGGGCAAAAGAAATTATGGAATTCTTTTCAGGTGATCGAGCGGTACGCGGTATTTGGTGTAGCGCTGTCCGCGCCGGTCACGGTATTCGCCGCGCGCATCGGGCACCATGACCGTCGCCTGCTTGCCGATGTAGTTCACAACGCCGCTGAGCATGCTTCCCCTGAAAGGAAAACAAACATGGCTGCCGACGACCAAGCCGTCCCGGGCAGCCTCCTGCCTGCGCGTGGGCAGGCTATGGCGCGTCGCCGTGTGGCCGAACAGCCCCTTGGCCAGGCCCAGAAACCGCGCGGAATGCCCGGTCTGGCCGTAGAGGGCCGTTTCCAGCGCATGGCAAAGCTCGTGTTCAAAGACGACCAGAAACGCCTCCTGAGGCGTAGCGACGGACAGACCATTGAGTTGAAAAGGGCCTTCGTCAAGGCGCGTCAGAAAATCGCCGGACATGCGAATTTCAGCGCCTTTGATCTGCCTGAGCATGCCTCTGGTGCACAGGAACTTGCCGGCAGAGCTGGTCAGACGGGCCGAGATCGTGACGTGCAGGCAGCGCATCGCTCGACCGAGATAGCCATTCAGGAAGATATCGTCGTAGAGACGGAGCATGCTGTCCATCGTCTCCTCGCCGATCCCTTGCACAGGAATGGCGCAGAATCCTTCGTCCTGCGCGCAGAGCCTCGTCAGGATGAGGGAGCGGCGTCGAAGGATCTCCGCCGCCTCCAGCGGAAAGGGAAAGGGGAGCGTCGCCTTTCGCATGGCTTACAGCGCGATCTCCACGCGGACCGCCCTGCCGACGAACTTGATCTCGCTGATGTGCACGCTTTCTGCGCCGAGGTCACGGTCGCCGCTCTGCAGCAGGATGCTGCTGTTGCCCAGCAGCTTGACGCGGCGCAGGCAGCGGTGCGCACCGTATTCCACCAGCATGATCGCGCCGTCGACGGGCAGCGTCTGCGGAACGACCAGCACCAGATCGCCCTTTTCGATGCGCATGGCGCGCATGGTATCGTCCGGGGCGAGAAAGTAGACGACCTTGTCCGGCTTCGCGCCCTCGATCTTGCCGTCCTGAATCGGCACCATGCGGCGGGAAACCTGAATCCAGCCGGCATTCATGACGGGCACGGGCCTGAGCACGCTGCTGAGCGCGTCCAGCCAGATGCCGCTCTGCTCCTCCTTGGTCTGCGGCTTGACGGCGGGTTGAGGCTCCTCCGGCTTTGCCTGCACAGGCTTCGGAGCAGGCGCAAGCGTGCCCAGATCGACCGTCGCGGCGATCTCGTCCAGCGAGAATTCCGCCTCGTTGCGCTGGCTGGTGCCCAGCGTCCTCAGAATCCGGCGCGCCTGATCGTCCTGAATGATGCGTCGGCCCTCCTCGACGTCCTTGATATAGCTCTCGGAGACACCGCACTTCCTGGCCACCTGCTTGCGGGTCAGCTTCTGGCGGCTGCGCTCCAGCATAATCAAATCGCCCAAACGGCTCATATTCGTTCCTCCCGTGATTTGCGCAAAAGAAAAGCGCTTAGTTTTCAGCTAAGCGCATTATATCGTTTTTAGCCGGTTTTGTAAAGCTGGCCTTACGTCTTCTTTTCCTCGGTCGGGGCAGGGTCATAGGTGGACAGATTGCGCTCGGACAGGCGGCGGTTCGCGGCGGCGCCCAGCAGCGTGTAGGTGATGGAGACGACCGGCACCGCCGTGAGCATGCCCACGATGCCGAAGATGCCGCCGCCCACCGTGACGGCCAGCAGCACCCACATCGACGGCAGATTGATGGCGGTGGACACCACGCGCGGATAGATCAGGTTGGTCTCGATCTGCTGGAGAATCAGAATGAACGCGACGAAGCCGATGGCCTTCATCGGGCTTTCAATGAGCACCAGGAACGCGCCGATCACGCACGAAATGATCGCGCCGTAGATCGGGATGAGCGCGCCGAAGAGCATAATCACCGAAATCACCAGCGCGTGCGGGAAGCGGAAGATCAGCATGCCGGCAAAGCACAATCCGCTGAGGATGGCCGCCTCCGTGCACTGAATGGCAACGTAGGAGAAGAACGTCTTGTGCGCAAGACGGGCGATGCTGAGCACATCGTCGCAAAAACGCTTGGGCAGGAATGCGTATAGGAGCTTCTTGCACTGTCTGGACAGCGATTCGGTCTGCAGCAGCACATAGACGGCGAAGACAAACGAGATGATCACGTCCGTCATGCTGCCAAAGAGCGAAGAGACGTTTGCAGCCAGTGAGGAGACCACAGTGCCCGCATATCGCTGCACAATGCTGATGAGCGAGGCGGCCACCTTGTTCAGATCCGGAATCATCGGAGCGACGGCGTCATGGATCTCCGGGTATTCCTCCAGCCAGGTCAGCAGGTTGTTGAACCACTGCTGCGCCGTGGGCACAAAGCGCATGATGGAGCCAGCCAGCGCGGTGACCGTGCTGACCAGTTGGGGCAGCACGATGCTGCTGAAGATGAAAAGCAGCAGGAAGACCAGCAGAATCGCCAGAATCAGGCTGAGCAGCTTGCGTTTGCCGGGCCTGACCAGCGGATTGCCCTTTTTGTTCTCCTTGCTCAGCAGCCGGTCAAACAGGCGCATGGGCACGCTGAGGATGAAAGCGATACACCCGCCGACAACGAACGGCGAGAACGCCGCAAGCGATGCGCCGAGCCAGCCGCCGACCTCTCTAAAGTGAATCACGCAGAGCACCAGCGCGACGGTGAAAGCTGAAAGAGAAAGCAGAAACCGCTTGGTATCCTTTGAAAGCTGCATCGTGTAGCCTCCTGTACAAAAGTCTTTTTTCATTATAACCGCTTTTTCGTCAAAAGGAAACGGTATGCGTACAAAAACTTTGTCAAGTCAATCCGAGCGCCAAAGCGCATGCACGCTTGAAAACCGGCAGGAAATGCGATATATTAGTCACATCAAAACCGGCACGCTGCCGGCGGCATCCCAAACAGACAGGCTTGCACGGAGGCATAAGCCATGAGAGAACTGAATGTAAAGCACATTGAGGACACGATCTATGCGCTGTTCATGAGCGCATGCTGCGAAATCGGCGAGGATGTTTTGTCCCTGCTTGAAAAGAACCTGCAGACGGAGGAATCTCCGTTTGGCCGTGAGGTGCTGCGGCAGCTGATTGAAAACGACCGTCTCGCGGCGCAGAGAAAGATGCCCATCTGTCAGGATACCGGCATGGCGGTCATCTTCATGGACGTGGGACAGGACGTGCATCTGACCGGCGGAGACGTGAACGAAGCCATTGAAAACGGCGTGCGCCGAGCCTACAGGGATGGCTGCTTCCGCGCCAGCGTGCTTTCACCGCTCACGCGCATCAACACGAAGGACAACACGCCGGCCATCGTGCACACGCGCATCGTCCCAGGCGAGCGGGTGACACTGACAGCGGCGCCCAAGGGCTTTGGCTCGGAGAACATGTCCAAGCTCTGGATGCTCACGCCGTCCCAGGGCGTGGAGGGCGTAAAGAACGCCATCGTGGAAACCGTGCGTCTGGCCGGCGGCAATCCCTGTCCGCCAGTGGTGGTGGGCGTGGGCATCGGCGGCACGGCGGAGCGCGCCATGCTGATGGCCAAGCACAGCCTGACGCGGGAATGCGGCGTGCCGTCTGACGATCCGATGCTCGCCGACATGGAGCGCGAGCTGCTGGAACGGATCAATAATCTCGGCATCGGCCCGCAGGGACTGGGCGGCAGGACGACGGCGCTGGCCGTGCACATCGAGCAGATGCCCACGCATATCGCAGGTCTGCCTGTCGCGGTGAACATGCAGTGCCATGCTGCACGTCACAAGACAGCCGTCATCTGAGGAGGAGAGCATCGATGATCAAGACAATTCATGCGCCGCTTCGCAGCGAGGAGCTGGAAGGCCTGCGTGCGGGCGACAGCGTGCAGCTCAGCGGCGTCATCTATACCGGCCGCGACGCAGCGCACAAGCGCTTGTGTGCGCTGGTGGCTGAGGGAAAGCCGCTGCCCTTTGCGCTGCGCAATCAGGTCATCTATTACGCCGGTCCCTGTCCGGCCAAGCCGGGCGATCCCATCGGCTCCTGCGGACCGACGACCAGCTATCGCATGGACGCATATGCGCCGACGCTCTGCGATCTGGGGCTGATCGGGATGATCGGCAAGGGACAGCGCAGCGAGGCGGTCGTCGAGGCCATCCGGCGCAACGGCGGCGTCTACTTCGCGGCGACCGGCGGCGCAGGCGCGCTGATTGCCACAAGCGTCAAATCCGCCGAGGTGATCGCCTTTGAGGACCTGGGCACGGAGGCCATCCGCAGGCTGGAGGTTGAAAACCTGCCGCTGATCGTGGCCATCGACGCACACGGCGGCAATCTCTACGAGGAAGGGCCGGCGCGCTACCGCCGCTGAGGCCGCCTCTCTTGCAGAGGATAGAAGGAAGGTACAGCATGAAAATCGTATTGCAGAATCTGACCAAGAAGTTTCCCGGCTGCGGCAAGGGCGTCCGTGAGGACGTCGTGGCGGTCAAGGACTTTACCTTTGAAATCCCTGATGGAAAGCTGATCGGTCTGCTCGGTCCGTCCGGCTGCGGCAAGAGCACGACGCTCAATCTTCTCTGCGGCCTGCAAAAGCCTACCAGCGGCAAAATCTTCTTTGGGGATGACGACGTGACCACGCTGCCGGCTGAAAAGCGCGGCGTGGGCTTCGTTTTCCAGAGCTATGCGCTCTATCCGCACCTGACCGTTCTGCAGAACATCCTGTTCCCGCTGGAAAACCTCAAGGGCAAGGACCGGCTCTCCAAGGAAGCGATGCGGGAAAAGGCGTTTGAGGCGGCGAAGCTCGTCCAGATCGATGAGCTGATGGATCGCAAGCCCAGCGAGCTCTCCGGCGGACAGCAGCAGCGCGTCGCCATCGCGCGCGCGCTGGTGAAGCGGCCGCGCGTGCTGCTGCTGGACGAGCCGCTCTCCAATCTCGACGCGCGCCTGCGGCTTCAGACGCGGGAGGAAATCCGCCGTATCCAGCGTGAAACGAAAATTACGACCGTGTTCGTCACGCACGATCAGGAGGAGGCAATGAGTATCTCCGACATGATCGTCGTCATGAAGTCCGGCGTGATTCAGCAGATCGGCAAGCCGCAGGAGGTCTATGACGATCCGGTCAACCTGTTCGTTGCCAAATTCCTTGGTACGCCGCCGATCAACGTGTTCAGCGGCCGCGTTGAAGGCGGCAGACTGATGATCGGTGGGGATGCGGTGCTCGACGCGCCCGGCGCGGAGGATCGGGAGGTCTGGGTCGGCATCCGTCCGGAGGGCTTTGTGCCCGATGACAACGGCCCGCTGCACTGCGATTTCCGCGGCATCGAGGTCATGGGGCGTGACATCAGCGTCGTATCGGCCAACAGGTTCTGCGAAAACGCAGCCATCCGCGCCATCATCAGCGCGGACAGTAGGGTAAATCCGCAGGGGGATACAGTTCGCTTCTCCCTGAATCCGGACAAGGTCTTCATCTTTGACAAGGAAACCGAAGCGCGCATCCCCTTTGAAAAGGCCTGAAAGGGGGAGGAGCATGGAAAAGCAAAGCGCAAAGGGCTGGCTCTATCTGCTGCCGGCCATCCTCTTTCTGGGTGTTTTCATGGTCTATCCGCTCATCGACGTGTTCATCTATTCGTTTGAAGAGGGATACAACTCCGCCTCCCAGACGTACTACGGCGTCGGGCTGTACAACTATTCCTATGTGCTGCGCGACCCGTATTTCCTGCAGGCGCTTAAAAACACGTTCATTCTGGTCATCGTCACCGTGCCGCTTTCCACAGGCTTCGCACTGCTGATTTCCGTGGCGCTCAGCTCGATCCGGGCGCTGCGCAATCTCTATCAGACGATCTACTTCCTGCCGTATGTGACCAACACGCTGGCAGTCGGCCTCGTCTTCATGATCCTGTTCAAGAAGACGCCGTACACGGACGGTCTGGCCAATCTGGTCATCAGCTGGTTCGGCGGGGAAGCGATCGACTTCATCGACGGCCCGTACTGGGCAAAGATGTTTGTCCTGTGCGTTTATACGATCTGGGTCGTCATGCCCTTCAAGATCCTGATTCTGACCAGCGCGCTGGCCTCTGTGGACGAGGTGTACTACAATGCGGCTCGTGTGGACGGCACGTCCAAATGGCGCACGTTCGCCAGAATCACGCTGCCGATGATCTCGCCGACCGTCTTCTATTTGATCATCACCGGATTTATCGGCGCGTTCAAGGCGTACAGCGACGCGGTGGCGCTCTTTGGCACCGATCTGAACGCATCGGGCATGAATACGATCGTCGGCTACGTCTACGACATGCTCTATGGAAACAGCGGCGGCTATCCGTCCTACGCGTCCGCAGCGGCGATCATCCTCTTTGCCGTCGTGCTGACAATCACCTGCATCAACCTGCTGATCTCTACGAAGCACGTCCATTATTCGTGAGGGCATGAGACATGACACAACAAACTGATTACGAGAAAACCGGAAAATCGGTCAGAGCTGGCAAGCGGATGATGAATGCGCTGGTCTACGCGCTTTTGACGCTGTGGGCGCTGATGGTGCTGTTCCCGTTCTACTGGATGGTGCTCACGTCCGTCAAGAGCTACGGCGCATACAACTCAGAATACATTCCACAGCTGTTCACGCTTTCGCCGACGCTTGAAAACTACATCGAAGCGTTTACTGCGGTGCCGCTGGCCAGGTATTTTGTCAATACGCTCATCTTCACTGTGGTGACTACGGCCATCATGATGGCGGTCACCGTTCTGGCGGCCTATGCCTTCGCCCGGCTCAATTTCAGGGGAAAGAATGCGGCGTTTGTGATCTTCCTGTCCCTGATGATGATCCCCAGCGAACTGGTGGTCATCACCAACTTTGTGACCATCACCAGCCTGAACCTGCGCAATACGTTCCTCGGCCTGATTCTGCCGTCGGTCACGTCCGTCTTTTACATCTATCTGCTCAAGGAGAACTTCGAACAGGTACCGGACGACCTGTACTATGCGGCCAAGGTGGACGGCACATCGGACCTTAAATACCTGTTCAAGGTGATGATTCCGATCTGCAAGCCGACAATCGTGACAATTGCCATTCTCAAGGTCATCGAGTGCTGGAATTCCTATGTGTGGCCGCGGCTTGTGACCGACGATGAAAACTACTTCCTGGTGTCCAACGGCATTCAGGCGATCCGAGAAAGCGGCTTCGGACGGGAGAACATCCCGGCGATGATGGCGGCGGTCGTATCCATCTCCGTGCCGCTGATTGTGCTGTTCCTGATCTTCCGGCAGAAGATCCCTGATCTTCCGGCAGAAGATCATGGCCGGCGTGGCGAGAGGAGGCACAAAGGGATGAGCCAAAAGCGCGCGGCGCTGCTGCTTATGGGTCTCATGCTCTGCCTGCTCGCGCTGTCGGGCTGCCACGGCTCCAGGGGGCTGGAGGCCTTCGAGGTCCCGCAGGAATTCGACGGGACGCAGCAGCATGAGATCACATTCTGGGCAAAGAACGACACCAACATGACACAGGTGGCGATCTACGAGGACGCCATCAAGGGGTTTGAAGCGCTGTATCCGAATATTAAAGTGAATCTGCGCCTGTATACGGATTACGGCAAGATCTACAACGACGTGATCACCAACATCGCCACCCAGACCACGCCGAACGTCTGCATCACCTATCCGGATCACATCGCGACATACATGACCGGCACGAACAGCGTCGTGCCGCTGGACGCGCTGTTTGCGGATGAAAAATATGGCCTGGGCGGCAGCGAGATCCGCTTTGACTCTCCAGCGCAGGAGGAAATCATCGGGCAGTTCCTCAGCGAATGCGTGCTGGGCGGCAGGCACTATGCGGTTCCGTTCATGCGTTCCACAGAGGCCTGCTACGTCAACAGAACCTATGTCGAAGCGCTCGGCTTCACGCTGCCTGAAACGCTGACCTGGGACTTCGTCTGGACGGTTTCGGAAGCCGCCATGGTCAAGGATGAAGCGGGGAATTTCCTGGTCAACGGGCAGAAGGTGATGATTCCCTTCATCTATAAGTCCACCGACAACATGATGATCCAGATGCTGCGGCAGAAGGGCGCCGGCTATTCGACCGATGACGGCGAAATTGAAATCTTCAATGACACGACCCGGTCGCTGCTGTGCACCGTTGCGGAGCACGCGAAGAGCGGCGCGTTCTCGACGTTCAAAATCTCCAGCTACCCGGCCAACTTTCTGAACGCCGGGCAGTGCATCTTTGCGGTGGACTCGACGGCCGGCGCTACCTGGATGGGGCCGGATGCGCCGCTGATTGACATCAGCGAGGACAAGCTGGTGGATTTTGACATCGAGGTCATGATGATCCCGCAGTTTGATCCCGGGCATCCGCAGATGATCTCCCAGGGCCCGTCTGTCTGCATCTTCAACAAGGAGGATCCGCAAGAGGTTCTGGCCTCCTGGCTGTTCACGCAGTACCTGCTGACCAACGACGTGCAGATCGCCTATGCGGGCACCGAGGGCTATGTGCCGGTCACGTCAAAGGCGCAAAGCTCCGACGCGTATCAGGATTATCTGGCACGAAGCGGCGAGGACAACAGCACGCATTACGACGTGAAGATTATGGCGTCGAAGCTGCTGCTTGACAACACGCAAAACACGTTCGTCACGCCGGTGTACAATGGCTCTGCCTCTCTGCGCAGCGCGGCTGGCCAGATGATCGAAGAGGTGACGAAGGCCGTCCGCAGAAAAAAGACGGTGGACGATGCGTTCATCGAGAAGCTGTACGCCGACATGACGTCGCTGTACCGCCTGGATCAGATCGCTGGGCAAGGGGGAAAGGCGGCAGTGATCGGCGAAGACGATCTCGGCCCGCTTCCGTCCGCCGCCGTCGCCCTGATCGCCGCGCTCGTCGGGGCCTGGGTGCTGATGGGCGCATACGTGCTCCGGCAGCGGCTCAGAAAGAAAAAGTGACCGGATCAGGGCAGATTGACGTTGATTTATGGCGGCTTTGTCTGTATAATGATGCTGTGTGCTGAGCATACATCATAGTAGGAGGAAACAAATATGAAGAAGTTACTTGCTGCTTTGCTGACCCTTTCCATGACTCTTGTGATCTGCGCTGCGATGGCCGAGGGCGTGATGACGCACGCGGACTACATCGCCGCTGAGATCGACGCCGAGGTCGTCGTGGAGACCTATGTGCAGGCCAAGCAGTCCTGGTGGGACAACAAGGCCACCGTGTATTGCCAGTCCGAGGACGGCGCGTATTTCCTGTACGAGATGGCCTGCCCGGAGGAGGACTACGCCAAGCTGGTTCCGGGCACGAAGATCAGGGTGACCGGCTATAAGGGCGAGTGGGCCGGCGAGGTCGAGATCGTCGATGCGACGTTTGAAATCCTCGAGGGCAGCTACATCGCCGAGCCGGTGGACATGACCGCGCTGCTGGGCACCGACGAGCTGATCGCGCATCAGAACGAGCTCTCCGTCTTCAAGGGCATGACGATTGAAGCGATTGAGTACAAGAACGGCCAGCCGGGCGACGACATCTATGTGACTGCCTCTGTGAACGGCCAGAGCTACAGCTTCTGCGTGGAAGTGTACCTGACCGGCACCGACACCGACGTGTACAAGGCCGTGGGCGAGCTCAAGGCCGGCGACGTCGTGGATATTGAGGGTTTCCTGTACTGGTATGAGGGCGCGAACCCGCACATCATCAGCGTGAATCCTGCCGCCTGATTCCTGAATAACACACACAATGCATCTCCAGTCCGCTTCCAAATAGGAGGCGGACTGCTTTATACTCAAAAGCATTACGGAATACTACGGAATAATGATGACAAATTTCTTAAATCAACCAACTTATATTTGACTTTGGCAAAAACGGCGTTGTAAAAATCCGGGTTTTCATGTATAATGTTTAAGTCGGAGATTTTTGATTGTATGGTTTTGCCTGCACACTCACCGACGGACAGGATCATCCAGCTTGGGAGACAAAATGAAGTATCTGTCTTTATTGATATGGGTGGGACAGTTTGGTTTTTCCTGTATATTTCCCACCTGTCTGTTTTTGATGCTGGGCATTTATCTTCAGCATCGGTTTGACCTCGACGTATGGATCGTGATTGTGCTGGGAATCATCGGATTTCTGACCAGCCTCAGCACGGCGCGTTCCTGCCTGAGATCCATCCGCAAAGAGATCGACCGGATCAGTAAGGATCCATGATGGCCGGGAGTATGTAAATCTGTGTCGCTCCAAATGTGAAAGTAAGAGGAATCCTTCTATGAAATTACAATCTGCTTCTCAGCATGAGATCAAACGGATTGCCTGCGGAACGGCTGTGGGCGGCGTTTTGCTTGTTGCTGCAATGTTTGTGCTCAGCAGGATGGGCATTGGCACCTTTGACTATCGCGTGCTGACCGGCGCGCTGAGCGGATGCATCGTTGCGATCATCAATTTCGCGCTGATGTGTGTCACAATTCAGCGCGCGGTGAACATCGGCGAGCAGAAGGCGATGAAGTCGTTCATTCAGGGAAGCTACAATGGGCGCCTGCTCCTGCAGGCAGGCTGGATTGTTGCAGCCTACCTGATGCCGTGGTTCAATGTGATTTCCGCGGCTGTTCCGCTGCTGTTTCCCAATCTTTCAATCTACTATCTGCAGGCAAGAGGCAAGCTGGTGACCCCCAGCGAGCGTAAGAATCCGCCGCCCGAGGAGATGGAGGAGTCTGAGGATCACAAGGGCAGCTTTGAAGTGTGAAGGTAAAGTGTAAACAATAGAATTCGTTCATCAATACGACGAGGAGAGCAACACTATGGAAGTATCCATTAACGGCGCAAGAATTCTCCACACCTTTGAAAATGTTCCGCTGCTGGGCAGTGTGCAGATCACGCAGACGCTGGCGGTCAGCTGGCTGATCATGGTCATCATCACGGGACTGTGCATCTGGCTGGGATCGGGCTTGAAGGTGACGAACATCTCCCGCAAGCAGGCCGTGGCAGAGATGGGCTACAACGCGATCGTGAACTTCGTGCGCGGCAACATGGGCCCGGAGTTTGACCGGTACATCCCGCTGGTGTGCACGATCTTTATCACCAGCGTCATTTCCAACCTGATCAGCCTGCTGGGCATCTGGAGCCCGACAGCCGACCTGATGACGGAGCTGGCATGGGCGCTTGTGGTGTTTGTGCTGATCACCTATCACAAGATCAAGGCGTCGGGTATCGTGGGCTATCTGCGCGGCTTCCTCGATCCGATCTTCATCCTGCTGCCCATCAACGTCATGTCCGAGTGCTTCACGCCGATCTCCATGGCCTGCCGTCACTTTGGCAACATCCTGTCCGGCACGGTCATCAGCGCGCTGATTTATGCGGCACTGACGGCGGCAAGCAACGCGCTCTTTGGCGCGCTGGGCTCCAGCCTTGTGATTGCGGTCATCGTGACGGTGCTCGGTCTTGTTCCGGCGGTGATCGGGTTCAGGCAGAAGAAAAAGCGTCTGCTGATTCCGGGCGCCGTT
The DNA here is from genome assembly GCA_004557905.1 of Clostridiales bacterium. Classification (GTDB taxonomy): domain Bacteria; phylum Bacillota; class Clostridia; order Christensenellales; family Aristaeellaceae; genus Ventricola. The sequence continues at coordinate 56,813 of SFFH01000008.1, forward strand.
GTCGCCATTCTCGGCGTGCTGGCGATCCTCACGAATCTCGGTGCGGCCTATCCGTGGCTGACCCTCGGTATCCCGGCCATTCCGAGCCTGTACTTCGACTGGTTCAGCGGATGCATTCAGGCGTTCATCTTCTGTACGCTGACCACTCTCTTCATCAAACAGGCCGCAGGCGATTAAGCCCGCTGCCATTTGAATAACTACTCTGCAATTCATTTTTAGGAGGAAAAGGTTTATGGATTTCACTGTTCTGGCGAAGGGTATTGCTCTGGCTGGCTGCGCCATCGGCGCCGGTCTTGCTCTGATCGCGGGTATCGGCCCTGGTATCGGCGAAGGTAACTGCGCGGCGCGTGCCTGCGAAGTCATCGGCCGCAATCCGGAGTGCAAGGGCGACGTGACCAGCTCCATGATTCTGGGCATCGCGCTGTCCGAGACCACCGGTATCTACGGCTTTGTTACCGGTCTTCTGCTGATCTTCGTTGCCCCCGGCATGTTCATGAATTTCCTGGGCTGATCCCCGGCGGATTCATAGCGACAAAATTTGCCGGAAGGAGGCAGCACAATGGATCTTTACCAGTCCCTTGTGACGGTAAACCCTGTAACCCTGATTGCGCAGATCTGCAACCTGTTCTTGCAGATGTTCCTCGTGAAGGTTTTCTTCCTGGACAAGATCAAGGCGATCATCGACGCGCGCCGCGAGGCTGCGGACAAGGAGATCACCGACGCCCGGACGGCGAAGGAAGAGGCCATGGTCATCAAGGCGACCTACGAGCAGAACATGCTTGAAAGCAAGGCAGAGGCGGAAAAGATCCTGCAAAGCGCCCAGCAGACCGCTGCAAAGCGCGGCGAGCAGATCATCAGCGACGCGCAGAAGACTGCTGTTGCCATGAAGCAGAGGGCTGAAGCGGAGATAGCGCAGGAAAAGAAGCGTGTGCTCAACGAAACCAAGGATGAGATTTCTGAAATCGCCATGGCCATCGCAGGCAAGGTTGTCGGTCGTGAACTGACCGCGAGCGATCATGCCCAGATGGTGGACAGTTTCATCGACAAATTGGGTGACGAAGTATGACAGAGGCTGCAAGCGTTTACGGCGAGGCCCTGTATGCGCTCGCTAAGGATGAAAACAAGAGCGACGTGATGCTCAAGCAGCTCAAGGCGCTGGATGAAAGCTTTGCAGCGGAACCGGATTTTCTCCGGCTTCTGAGTGCACCCAATCTGTCGAAGATTGAGCGCAAGGAGATTCTGGATACTTGCTTTAAGGGCAAGGCGGAACCGTATCTGCTCAATTTCCTCAAGATTCTGATGGAAAAGGGCTATATCCGTCAATTCAGCAGCTGCGTTCAGGTCTTCCGTGAGCACTACAATGAGGATCATGGCATTATGCCGGTATCTGCCGTGACGGCGGTGCCCCTGACGGATCGTCAGAAGGAAAAGCTCACGGCCAAGCTCGCGGGAATCACCGGAAAGCAGATCGAATTGACCAATACCATTGACCCGGCGTGCATCGGCGGCGTTCGCCTCGATTACGACGGCAAGCGCGTCGATGATACAATCATCCATCGCCTCGACGCGGTGAGCAGCATGCTCAAAAACACCATACTCTGATGGGAGAAAGCAGGAGCGGTATGGAATTGAGACCCGAAGAGATCACAAAGATCATTCGCGAACAGATTAAAAACTACGAGTGCAAGCTCGAAACCAGTGAGACGGGCACGATTATCCTCGTCGGCGACGGCATTGCCCGCGCCAGCGGTCTGGATAACTGCATGGCCAATGAGCTGGTCGAGTTTGATAACGGCGAGTTCGGCATGGCGCAGAATCTGGAGGAGAACTTCGTTTCGATCGTCATTCTGGGCAGCGATGCAGGCCTGCATGAAGGCAGCACCGTTAAACGCACCGGACGTGTCGTTTCCGTTCCGGTGGGTGAAGAATTGATCGGCCGCGTGGTCAACGCGCTCGGACAGCCTGTCGATGGCAAGGGCGCTATCCATACCACGAAGACGCGCCCGATCGAAAGCCCCGCGCCGGGCATCATCGAACGCAAGGGCGTCAGCGTCCCGCTGCAGACCGGTATCAAGGCAATCGACAGCATGATTCCGATCGGCCGCGGCCAGCGCGAGCTCATCATCGGCGACCGTCAGACCGGCAAGACAACGATCGCCACCGATACCATCATCAACCAGAAGGGCAAGGACGTCATCTGCATCTACGTTGCCATCGGTCAGAAGAACTCGACCGTCGCGCAGCTGGTGGAGCAGCTGACCCAGGCCGGCGCGATGGAGTACACCATCATCGTCAGCGCCACCGCTTCCGAGCTGGCGCCGATGCAGTACATTGCGCCGTATTCCGGCTGTGCCATGGGCGAATACTTCATGGCGCAGGGCAAGGACGTGCTCGTCGTGTACGACGATCTGTCCAAGCATGCCGTCGCGTATCGTGCGCTGTCGCTGCTGATCCGCCGCCCGCCGGGACGCGAGGCGTATCCGGGCGACGTCTTCTACCTGCACAGCCGTCTGCTGGAGCGTGCCGCGCGCATTGCGCCGGAGTACGGCGGCGGCAGCCTGACGGCTCTGCCGATCATCGAGACGCAGGCGGGCGACGTTTCCGCGTACATCCCGACGAACGTCATCTCCATCACGGACGGCCAGATCTTCCTGGAGAGCGAGCTCTTCCACTCCGGCGTCATGCCTGCTGTCAACCCGGGCATTTCTGTTTCCCGTGTCGGCGGCAACGCGCAGATCAAGGCGATGAAGAAGGTCGCAGGCAGCCTGAAGCTGATTTATTCCCAGTACCGCGAGCTGCAGAGCTTTGCGCAGTTCGGCAGCGATCTGGATGCCGATACCAAGGCGCGTCTTGCGCAGGGCGAGCGCGTCGTGGAGGTGCTCAAGCAAGGCAAGAGCTCCCCGATCGATGTCGAGAAGCAGGTCTGCATCATCTACGCGGTCACGCACGATTACCTGGCCGAGGTGCCGGTGGAGAAGGTTTCCCAGTACGAACAGGGCCTGTATGCGCGCCTGGACGAGCAGCATTCCGAGATCCTGGAGACCATTCGCACCACAGGCAAGTTTGAAAAGGATACCGAGGAAAAGCTCGCTGCTGCGCTCAAGCAGTATACAAAGGATTTTCTCGCCAAATAACGGAAAGGAGGGGGTAAGTGATGGCTGGCGCATCCATGAAGGATATCAAGCTGCGCATCCGCAGCGTTGAGAGCACCATGCAGATCACCAAAGCGATGGAACTCGTCGCCTCCTCCAAGCTCAGAAAAGCCAAGGAGCGCCAGGAGCACAGCCGTCCGTATTTCGCGGGGCTCAAGGAGACGCTGATGGATATCGAGGCCAATACCCGCGATTTCGTCTCTCCGTATCAGAAGCAGCGCGAGATCAAAAAGCGCTGTCTGATCATGATTGCGGGTGACCGCGGTCTCGCCGGCGGCTACAACAGCAACATCATCAAGGCTGTGACAGAGAAGATGCAGGATGGTCTTCCGACATGCATCCTGCCCATCGGCAAACGTGCCGTGGATTTCTGCAACCGTAAGGGGATCGAAATCCTGACGACCGAGTTTGCCGAGGCTGCCTGCGTCTCGATTCCTGACTGCTTCACCATCAGCAATCTGGTGACGCAGGGCTATCTGGGCGGACAGTTTGACGAGGTATCCATCATCTATACGCAGTTTGTCTCCATGCTCACGCAGACCCCCAGGGCAGAAGGCCTGCTCCCGCTCAAGGCAGAGGGCGGCCATAAGCGCGAGGATCTGCATTCGCTGGTTCTCTATGAGCCGAGCCCTGAAGAGGTGTATGACGCGATTGTTCCGGGCTACATCGCCGGCATGATTTACGGCGCCATGTGCGAATCCGTAGCCAGTGAGCAGGGCGCCCGCCGCACCGCCATGGACGCGGCCAGCAAGAACGCAGCGGAGATGATCGAGGATCTGAGCCTGCGCTATAACCGTGCCCGTCAGGGTGCGATCACGCAGGAGATCACCGAGATTGTCGCAGGCGCGGAGCACTGACGTGCTATATGAGACTGATAAGGAGCAACGATATGGCAAAAGGAAGCATCGGTACCGTGGTCCAGGTCATCGGCCCGGTACTGGATATCAAGTTTGCAGCCGGTGAGCTTCCGCAGCTGCTGAACGCCATTGAGGTGGGCAGCGGCGAGAAGAAGCTGGTTGTCGAGGTCGCGCAGCATATTGGCGATGACGTCGTTCGATGCATCGCCATGAGCAGCACGGATGGCCTCACCCGCGGCACGCAGGCCGTGGACACGGGCTCCTCCATTACCGTTCCGGTCGGTGAGAAGTGTCTCGGCCGCATCTTCAACCTCTTGGGTGAACCGGTTGACAATCAGCCGGCGCCGGAGAATGTGGAACGCTGGGCGATTCACCGTCCCGCGCCGGCCTATGACGAGCAGGTGACATCCGCCGAAATGCTGGAGACGGGCATCAAGGTCGTCGACTTGATCGCGCCGTACGCCAAGGGCGGCAAGATCGGCCTGTTCGGCGGTGCCGGCGTCGGCAAGACGGTTCTGATCATGGAGCTCATCAACAACGTGGCCAAGCAGCATGGCGGCCTGTCCGTTTTCACGGGCGTCGGCGAGCGTACGCGCGAGGGCAACGACCTATACAACGAGATGAAGGAATCCGGCGTCATCAACAAGACGGCGCTGGTCTACGGCCAGATGAACGAGCCGCCGGGAGCGCGTATGCGCGTGGCGCTGTCCGGTCTGACGATGGCGGAATACTTCCGCGACCGCGAGGGCCAGGACGTTCTTCTGTTCATCGACAACATCTTCCGCTTCACCCAGGCGGGCTCCGAGGTTTCCGCGCTGCTGGGCCGCATGCCGAGCGCCGTCGGCTATCAGCCGACGCTGGCGACCGAGATGGGCGCGCTGCAGGAGCGCATTACCTCTACGAAGCGCGGCTCGATCACGTCCGTGCAGGCGGTCTACGTCCCTGCGGACGACCTGACCGACCCTGCTCCGGCGACGACCTTCGCGCACCTGGATGCGACGACGGTTCTGTCCCGTTCCATTTCCTCTCTGGGCATCTTCCCGGCCGTCGATCCGCTGGAATCCACCAGCCGCATCCTCACGCCGGACGTTGTTGGCGAGGAGCATTATCAGGTTGCACGCGACGTGCAGCGCATTCTGCAGCGCTACAAGGAGCTGCAGGACATCATCGCCATCATGGGCATGGACGAGCTCTCCGAGGAGGATAAGCTTACCGTCGCCCGCGCCCGCAAGGTGCAGCGTTTCCTGTCTCAGCCGTTCAGTGTTGCGGAGCAGTTCACCGGCTTCGAGGGCAAGTATGTTCCGCTGAAGGAGACCATTCGCGGCTTCAAGGAGATCATCGAGGGCAAGCACGACGATCTGCCGGAGAGCGCGTTCCTGTTCGTCGGCACCATCGACGAGGCTGTGGCCAAAGCAAAGGGTGAAAAGGCATGAGTACGTTCCACCTGAAGATCAGCACGCCGGACGGCCTTGCGTTTGACGGCGAAGTCGAGCGTCTGCGTGTGCGGATGATCGACGGCGACGTCTGCCTGTTGGCGCACCACATGGACTATGTGTCTGCGGTTGGCGCGGGCGAAGCTGCGATCGTCATGGCGGATGGACAGAAGCGGTCTGCTGCATGCATCGGCGGTATGCTGGCGATGATCCACAATGAGGCGAACCTCATTGCGACGACGTTTGAATGGGCGGAAGAGATCGATCTGGATCGCGCCAAGCGTGCTAAGGAGAAGGCAGAAGCCCGCATTGCGGCTGCGAAGAATGACGCGAGGGAGCTGATGCTCGCCTCTGCAAAGCTCCAACGCGCGCTCGTTCGCATCAACGTGAAGCACTGAATCCATCACATAAAAAGGAAGGGTATGCTGCAAAGCATGTCCTTCCTTTTTGTCTTCAATTCGTAAGCTTCTGCAAGGCCGTTTTGGCCGTGGAAAAATCATATCCCCGGCGCACAAGCGCCGCAATGATCTTCTGGCGATCAGCCGGATCGGAAAGATCTCTGCCGCGGGACGCCTTTTCTGCCGCCTGAACGGCCGCGTCCAGGGCTTCCTCTTCATCGACGGAATCGAGGGCTTCGTCGATGTCGTGCTGGCTGACGCCCTTGAGGCGAAGCTCCTGACGAATGCGGCGGGCGCCCATTCCCTTGGCGGTACGCGCGCTCACCCACTGCCCAGCGAACGCTGCGTCGTCGATATAGCCCTCCTCATGAAGGCGCGCCATCACCCGTGCGATGGTCTGCTCAGGATATGCGTTTTGCCGGAGCGCGCTGACGATTTCCTGCTCTGTCCTGGCGCGGCTTGCAAGCAGCGAGACCGCCTTGTCAAGCGCAAATGGATAAGAGCGTTCAAGGAGGAAAGCGTGAAACTGCGCGCGGTCAAAGGGCATGCCGCCGCGATAGGGGCGCTCCTTGAGCATCGCACGCGGCATGGCCAGGGTTTCACCGGTTGACAGGATCAAGCTGGCCCGGCCATGCACGCGTTTGACGCTTGAAATGGTCAATGTATTGGCGCGCCCGTTCATCTGCGGTTGGCCAGAAGCTGGAGCTTGAGATCATAGAGCTTCTGAGAGAGGTCGACCTTGTAGCGATGCGGGCGGTTCAGACGCTTGTATTCGTCCCAGAAGGTCTCCATTTCCTGCTTGGCATAGGCCGCGATCTCGGACAGCGCGGGGGAATCATAGACGAGCTCGCCGTTTTCAAAGACCGGCACAAGCAACTGCCGCATCCGGTAATCGCAGAGCGTCATGCGCTTCCAGGTGTTCTCCGGATCGAAGATCTCCAGCGGTTCGCCGGAGGAGAAGTCCTCCTCATCGAGAGCAAGCAGATCCGCCAGGGCCTTGCCGCTGCGGCGGTCGTAGAAGCGATAGAGCAGCTTGACGCCCGGGTTGGTGATCTTCGCAGGATTCTCGGAAATCTTGATGCGCGGGACAAATTTGCCGTCAACCTCCTCAGCGGAGAGCTTGTACACACCGCCGAGCGCCGGATTGTCCATGCTGGTGATCATGCGCGTGCCGACGCCCCAGACGTCGATCGCCGCACCCTGCGCCTTGAGGTCCCAGATGACCTCCTCGTCCAGATCGCCGGAAGCGAAGATCTTCGCATTGGGGAAACCGGCGTCGTCCAGCATGACGCGCGCCTGACGGCTGAGGAAGGCCAGATCGCCGCTGTCCAGACGGATGCCGACCGGCTCCTTGCCGCGCGCGCGCAGCTCCTTGAAGACCGTGATGGCGTTGGGCACGCCGCTGCCCAGCGTGTCATAGGTGTCCACCAGCAGCAGGCAGTTGTCCGGGAAGACGTCTGCATAGGCGCGGAACGCGGTAAGCTCGTCCTCGAAGGACATGACCCAGCTGTGCGCGTGCGTGCCGCCAACGGGCACGCCAAAGAGCTGACCGGTGAGCACATTGCTCGTGGCCTGACAGCCGCCGATAATGGATGCACGCGCGCCATAGATGCCTGCGTCCGGCCCCTGCGCACGGCGCAGACCAAACTCCAGCACCTTGTCTCCACGCGCAGACTGCACCACGCGGGCCGCCTTGGTAGCGATCAGAGTCTGGTGATTGATGATGTTCAGCAGTGCCGTTTCCAGCAGCTGTGCTTCCATGATTGGCGCGATGACGCGGAGAATCGGCTCATCCGGGAAGACGATCGTTCCTTCCGGCACCGCGAGGATTTCGCCGGTAAAGCGGAAATCGCTCAGATAGGACAGAAAGGCATCGTCGAAGATCGCAAGGCTGCGAAGATACTCGATGTCCTCCTGCGTAAAACGGAGATTCTGGACATACTCAATGACCTGCTCAAGGCCCGCAGCGACGGCATAGGCCGTCACATCGCCGCGCCTGCGATAGAAGAGATCGAAGCATGCACGGTTTTTGTCCTTACCGTAGCGCAGATAACCGTTCATCATCGTCAGCTCATACAGGTCGGTCATCATCGTTAGATTACGCATGGTTATTCGCTCACTTTCTTGGTTTCCGGGCAGAAGGGATAGCACAGCAGCCAGCCGCACAGGATCATCTGGAGCATCGCGGCGCTTTGCCGCAGGGAAACGTAATAGGTATTGTCTGCATTGGCACGGCCGATGCCCGCAATCAGGAGGCCAATGATGAACACAGCGTTGAGCGCCAGCGGCAGCGCCGTTTTCCGGTCGAAGCTTCCGCTGTCAATCGTCCACAGCGCGATGATGGCGGCGGAAGCGAGGATCAGCAGCACAAGGCTTGCCTGGGAGAAGGGGAAGAGCGTGCTGTACGCGCCGCGCTCAAATTCGCCAAGGAACGTCGTGACCAGACACAGCACCGCACAGATGACCGGCGCAATGGTCACCAGGCTGATTCTGTCGCGGATGCGCAGGAAGAAGTAGAGGACCACGCCGAACGCCGCAATAGCGGAAAGCACCTGGGAGATGCGCACGAATTCGCTGATAAAGGTCAGGCTGTCGTTTCTGAGCCCCTCAATGACCGTACGGCCGGCACAGTAGAGCAGCAGGTACCAGCAGAAGACGTCTCCGCTGCGCCGCTTGTGATGGCGAATGAGGAGCAGTATCGCGAAGACGAGCACGTCCCAGCAAAACTCATAGAAGAACGTCGCCATGTGCCAGTACCAGATGTCGCCGACGGGAATCTCCACTGCAAAGGGGAAGAACTGCAGATACTCCTCGCTGATGCGCAGGCCATAGGCCTCCATGTTGATGTAGTTGCCCCAGCGGCCAATCGCCTGGCCCAGCACCAGCGCAGGCGCCACAATATCCAGCAGCGTCAGCACCGGCACCTGATGCCTGCGCGCCGCAATGCGCGCTGCAATCAGTCCGCCGATGATGCCGCCGAAAATGGCCAGCCCGCCTTCGCGGATATTGAAAATGGCCAGCAGATCCTCACTGTACATGTTGAAACGGAAGATCACATAATAGATTCGCGCGCAGATAATGGCAAGCGGAATGGCGTAGAGCAGAAAATCGATGATTGTTTCCTGCGGCACATGCAGCCGGCGCGCCTCACGCGTACAAAATGCCAGTCCGATCAGGATCGCCGCCACAATCAGGATGGCATACCAGCTGATGCCAAGAAATGCAATTCGGTCAATCATGGGCCTGCTGAGCATAGTTTCCTCCGATAGCTCCGGACGTGCCGGAGATTTCTTTCATTTATTGGCTATTATGGTTTAGTATAGCGCGGGGCTATCCGCATGTCAAGCAAAGGAAAATGGCCGGCATGAAATTTGCCCGTGAAAACGCGGAAAAGGAATGTTGAAGAAAACCTTGCCGAGACCTGCACAAAATGCTATAATGAATAAAATGAATCCTGCGGCGTCCGACTGCCGCACGAAGGAGGATACGTCATGTCTAAGGTTCTTGTGATGGACCACCCGCTGATTCAGCATAAGGTGTCCCTGATGAGAGATAAGGAAACCGGTACCAAGGAATTCCGTGAGCTGCTCAACGAGATTTCGATGCTGATGGCCTACGAGGTCACCCGCGACCTGCCGCTGCGCGAGGTCGAGATCGAGACCCCGATCTGCCGTGCGCAGACCAAGGTCATCGCCGGCAAGAAGCTGGCCATCGTCCCGATTCTGCGCGCCGGCCTGGGCATGGTCGACGGCATCATGAGCCTGGTTCCCTCTGCGAAGGTGGGCCACATCGGCCTTTACCGCGATCCGAATACCCTGGAGCCGGTCGAATACTACTGCAAGCTGCCCGAGGACTGCGAGGAGCGCGAAATTCTGCTCGTCGACCCGATGCTCGCCACCGGCGGCTCCGCTTCCGCTGCGATCCGCTTCCTCAAGCGCCGAGGCTGCAAGCACATCAAGCTCGTCTGCCTGATCGCTGCGCCGGAGGGCACCAGCCGCATTCAGGCCGATCATCCGGACGTCAACATCTATGTGGCGGCGATGGATGAGAAGCTCAACGATCACGGCTACATCGTTCCGGGCCTCGGCGATGCCGGCGACCGCCTCTTTGGCACCAAGTAAACCCGAATCTCAAGCGCCTCTGACGTCAGAGAATTCTGTGTCAGAGGCGCTTTTATATTCAAGTGCAGGGTCAGAGATTGATCTCCGCAGAGCCCTTGGCGGTATCGCCAAGCAGCGGCCTGACCTTCGCAACAAAGGCCTCGACCTGACCGGCGCAGCGGCCGATGTACAGCGCCGGCGCGAGGAGCGCAGCCATCTCGTCCTCTGTCAGGCCGAACGCCGGCTCTTTGGCCAGACGAGCAAGCAGATCACAGGACTCACCGGCCTTCATGCGCGCCGTCGCCTCCATGGAGCAGCGGCGGATAATCTCATGCAGCGCCTGACGGTCTCCGCCGCGCTTCACGCCCTCCATCATCAGGTTCTCCGTCGCGATGAACGGCAGATACTCCATGACGGTCTTCTCGATGATCTTCTCGTTGACGTGCAGGCCGTCGGTCACGTTCTGCGCCAGGCGCAGAATCGCGTCCGCACAGAGGAAGCCCTCCGGCATGGAGATGCGCCGGTTCGCGGAATCATCCAGCGTGCGCTCCATCCACTGGGTCGAGGCAGTCATCGGCGCGTTCATCGCGTCCGCCATCAGATAGCGGGAGAGCGAGCAGATGCGCTCGGAGCGCATGGGGTTGCGCTTGTAAGCCATGGCAGAAGAACCGATCTGGTTCTTCTCAAACGGCTCCTCAACCTGCCTGTCATGCTGCAGGAGGCGGATATCGTTGGCCATGCGGTAGCAGCTCTGTGCAATCGAGGACAGGCAGTTCAGAATCCGGCTGTCCACCTTACGCGGATAGGTCTGTCCGCAGACGTCAAAGCACGACTCAAAGCCAAAGTCAGCCGCGATCATGCGGTTCATCTCGTCAATCTTCGCCTCGTCGCCCTTGAACAGCTCCATGAAGCTGGCCTCCGTGCCCGTCGTGCCGCGGCAGCCGAGGAACCTGATGTTCTCCAGCGCAAAGTCGATCTCGTGCAGATCGGAGAGGAAATCCTGCATCCACAGCGTCGCGCGCTTGCCGACGGTCACCAGCTGCGCCGGCTGATAGTGCGTGTATCCGAGCGTCGGCAGCGCTTTGTACGTCTCGGCGAAGTCCGCCAGATTGGCGATGACCTTGAGCAGCTCACCGCGCAGATAGCGCAGACCGTCGCGATAGAGGATCAGGTCGGCGTTGTCCGTCACATAGCAGCTCGTCGCGCCCAGATGAATGATGCCCGCTGCGGACGGCGCCGCCTTGCCATAGGCATAGACGTGCGCCATCACGTCGTGGCGGACCTCCTTCTCGCGCCGGCTGACGCAGTCGTAATCGATGTCGTCGATGTGCGCTTCAAGCTCCGCAACCTGATCATTCGTGATCGGCAGGCCCAGCGCGGATTCAGCCCGGGCCAGCGAGACCCACAGCCTGCGCCAGGTGCGATAGCGCGTGTCAGAGGAGAACAGCTCCAGCATGTAGCTGGACGCATAGCGCGAGGACAGGGGAGATTCGTATCGGTTGGTGCTCATTTGTGCGCCTGCTTTCTCAGAATGATGCTCTCTCTTTCAGGACCGACGGAGACATAGGTGATCGGGCAGCCGATTGCCTTCTCGATGAACAGCACGTATTCCTGCGCAGCCGGCGGCAGCTCCTCCCACGTCCTTGCGCCGGAGATGTCGCAACACCAGCCGTCCACATAGTCGATTACCGGACGCGCATCCGCAAGCGCCGCCGGGAACGGGAACCGGTTGGTCTTTTCGCCGCCCAGCTGATAGGCGGTACAAAGCGGAATGCGCGGCATATCGCTGAGCACGTCGAGCTTGGTCAGCGCAATTTCCGTGGCAGCCTGCACCTCGACGCCGTAGCGCGTGGCCACCAGATCAATCGGGCCGACGCGGCGCGGACGGCCGGTCTTGGCGCCGTATTCAGCGCCGGCCTGGCGAAGCGCCTCCGCTTCCTTGCCGAACATCTCGCAGACAAACGGACCTTCGCCCACGCAGGTGGAATATGCCTTGACCACGCCGATCACGTCGTCGATCTTCGCGCTCGGCAGACCGGAGCCAATGGGCGCGTACGCGGCTGTCGTATTCGAGGAGGTGGTGTAGGGATGGATGCCGTAATCCAGATCGCGCAGGGAGCCCAGCTGCGCCTCAAAGAGGATGTTCTTGCCGGCCTTCTGTGCGTCGGCCAGGAACGCGCCGGTATCGCGGATGAACGGCTTGATCTTCTCACAGTAGTTTTCAAGCCACTCGTCGATCATCTCCTGCGTGTACGGCTGCGCGCCGTAGACCTTTTCAAGCGTCAGATTCTTCCATTCCATGATATCCGCCAGATGGCTGCGCAGATGATCCGGATAAAAGAGCTCGCCGGCCAGCACCGTCTTCTTCTGATACTTGTCGGAATAGAACGGGGCAATGCCTTGCTTGGTGGAACCGAATTTCTTGTCCGCCAGGCGCTGCTCCTCCAGCTCGTCGAGCCTGCGGTGCCACGGCAGCAGCAGGGACGCGCGGTCGCTGATCATCAGGTTTTCCGGCGTGAGCGCCACGCCCTGATCCATCACCGTCTGCATCTCGATCCAGAGATTTTCCGGATCGAGCGCCACGCCGTTGCCCAGAATGTTGACCACGCCCGGCCTGAAGATGCCGGAGGGCAGAAGGTGCAGCGCAAATTTGCCGTACTCGTTGATGACCGTGTGACCGGCATTGCCGCCGCCCTGAAAGCGCACGACCACGTCATAGTTTTCCGTCAACAGGTCGACCATCCGGCCCTTGCCTTCATCGCCCCAGTTGATGCCCACGATTGCACAGTTAGACATAGAGCGTTTACCTCCAATCGGTTATGCGTCGATGACCGAGATGCTCGGCACCGTGTCCTCAAGCACATCCAGCAGGATACGCACCGTATCCAGAGACGTGAAGATCGTCACGCCGTTCTGCACGGCGCAGCGGCGGATTTCGATGCCGTCCTCGCTGTGCGCGCCGGAGAGAATGGCGCGTGTATTGATGATGTAGCTGACGTAGCCGGAGTGAATAGACGTGAGGATGTCATCGCTGCCCTCGCTCAGCTTGCCGCGCACGCGCGTGCGGATGCCGTGCTGCTTGAGGAACGCGGCGGTGCCAGCAGTCGCCTCGATGTTGAAGCCGAGCTGATAGAAGCGTTTGATCAGCGGCAGCGCCTCCTCCTTGTCCTCGTCGGCAATGGTGGCCAGCACCGTGCCGTACTGCTTGACCTTCACACCGGAGGCCTGCAGCGCCTTGTACAGCGCGCGGTTGAGCCTGTCGTCGTAGCCGATCGCCTCGCCGGTAGACTTCATCTCCGGAGAGAGGTAGGCGTCCATGCCGTCGAGCTTGGCGAAGGAGAACGCCGGCGCCTTGACGTACCAGCGCTTTTTATCCGCCGGGATCATCTGCGTGATACCCTGATCACGCAGGCTTTCTCCGAGCATAACCCTCGTGGCAATCAGCACCAGTGGGAAGCCGGTCGACTTGGACAGGAACGGCACGCTGCGGCTGGCACGCGGATTGACCTCGATGACAAACACATTGTCAGCCTTGTCCACGATAAACTGGATGTTGAACAGGCCCCGGATGCCGATGCCCAAACCCAGTCGGGTTGTGTAATCCGCAATCGTATCGCGCACCTTCTGGCTGATGCTCATCGGGGGATAGATGCTCGTGCTGTCGCCGGAGTGAACGCCCGTGCGCTCCACCAGCTCCATGATGCCCGGAATGAAGACCTGCTCGCCGTCGCAGATCGCGTCCACCTCGACCTCCTTGCCGACATAGTATTTGTCGACGAGGACCGGTTTATCAACGTCCACTGCAACGGCGTTCTTGAGATAGTGACGCAGCGATTCCTCGCCTGCGACGATCTCCATTGCGCGGCCGCCGAGCACAAAGCTGGGGCGGACCAGCACCGGATAGCCGATGCGCGCAGCGGTCTGCACGCCGCTCTCGATGTCCGTCACCGCCGCGCCCGTCGGATGCGGAATCTGCAGGTTAGAGATCACCTCTTCAAAGGCATAGCGGTCCTCCGCACGGTTGATGGCCTCGCAGTCCGTGCCGATGATGTTGACGCCCCTGCGCGCAAGCGGCGCGGCGAGGTTGATGGCCGTCTGGCCGCCGAGGGAGCAGATGACGCCGATGGGCTTTTCAAGCTCGACGATGTTGCAGACCTCTTCGACCGTCAGCGGCTCAAAGTACAGCTTGTCGGCCGTCGTGTAGTCCGTGGAAACCGTCTCCGGGTTGTTGTTGATGACGATAGCCTCATAGCCGGCCGCCTTGATCGCGCGGATCGCGTGGACGGTCGAATAGTCGAACTCCACGCCCTGACCGATACGGATGGGGCCGGAACCCAGGACGATCACCTTTTCCTTGTCGGAGACGATGGATTCATTTTCCGTCTCATACGTCGAATAGAAGTAGGGGACATAGCTGTCAAATTCACCCGCGCAGGTGTCAATCATCTTGTACACCGGCAGGATGCCGTACTTTTTGCGCAGCGCATAGACCTCGTCCTCGGTCAGATGCCAGAGCTCGCCGATGTACGCGTCGGAGAAGCCCCAGCGCTTGGCCTCGCGCAGCAGCTCGGGTGTGATGATGACCGGCTCAAGCTCCTTTTCAAAATCGACGATGTGCTTGATCTTGTCCAGGAAGAACATGTCGATGCCCGTGATGGAGCAGATGCGGGAGTGATCCACGCCGTGCCACATCAGCTGTGCGATGGCGTACAGGCGGTCGTCGGTGCCCTCCTTGATGTAGGCGAGCAGCTCGTCGGTCGTCATATTCTCGCTGTCGAACTTGGGCATGTGCAGATGCGTATGGCCAACCTCCAGCGAACGAATCGCCTTGAGCAGGCTTTCCTCCATCGTGCGGCCCACGCTCATGACCTCGCCGGTCGCCTTCATCTGCGTGGAGAGGCGGTTGGAGGCCAGCGTAAACTTGTCAAACGGGAAGCGCGGCAGCTTGGTCACCACATAGTCCAGCGCAGGCTCAAAGCACGCAGGCGTATTCGCCAGCATGATCTCATGCAGCTGCATGCCCACGGCGATCTTGGCGGAGACGCGCGCGATCGGATAGCCGCTCGCCTTGGAGGCCAGGGCAGAGGAGCGCGAGACGCGTGGGTTCACCTCGATCACGAAATAGGAGAAGGACTGCGGATCGAGCGCGAACTGCACGTTGCAGCCGCCCTTGACGCCCAGCGCGCGGATGATCTTCAGCGCGCTGTCGCGCAGCATGTGATATTCCTTGTTGGTCAGCGTCTGGCAGGGCGCAACAACGATCGAGTCGCCGGTGTGGATGCCGACCGGGTCGAGGTTCTCCATGCTGCACACGGTGATGGCCGTGTCGTTCGCGTCGCGCATGACCTCGAACTCGATCTCCTTGTAGCCCTTGATGCTCTTCTCGATCAGCACCTGATGGACAGGGGAGAGCGCAAGGGCGTTTTTCATCATCGACGCCAGCTCATCGTCATCGCCGGCAAAGCCGCCGCCAGTGCCGCCAAGCGTAAACGCGGGCCGCAGGATGACAGGGTAACCAATCTCATGCGCAGCAGCAATGGCTTCCTCCACGGAGTAGGTGATGTGGGACGGGACGACCGGCTCGCCGATGCGCTCGCAGAGCTCCTTGAACAGCTCGCGATCCTCGGCTGTCTCGATGCTCTTGGCGTCGGTGCCCAGCAGCTCGATGCCGCACTCCTCCAGCACGCCCTTCTTGGCCAGCTGCATAGCGAGGTTGAGGCCGGTCTGACCGCCGATGCCGGGGATAATCGCGTCCGGGCGCTCAAAGCGGCAGATGCGCGCCACATATTCGAGCGTCAGCGGCTCCATATAGACCTTGTCCGCAATGGTGGTATCCGTCATGATGGTCGCCGGGTTGGAATTGACGAGGACAACCTCGTAGCCCTCCTCGCGCAGTGCAAGGCAAGCCTGCGTGCCGGCATAGTCGAACTCCGCCGCCTGTCCGATGACGATAGGGCCGGAGCCGATGACCAGCACCTTGTGAAGATCTGTACGCTTAGGCATCGTTCCTCGCCTCCTCCATCATCGCAATAAACCGGTCGAACAGGTGATCGCTGTCCTGCGGTCCCGGGCAGCTCTCCGGATGATACTGCACGCTGAACACGCGGTCCTTCGGACAGGAGAGTCCCTCGACGGTATGATCGAGCAGATTCAGATGGGTCACCTGAAGCGGCGTGCCCTCAAGGCTTGCGGCATCCACGGCATAGCTGTGGTTCTGCGAGGTCATTTCAATCCTGCCCGTCGCCAGATCCTTCACCGGATGATTGCCGCCGCGATGGCCGAACTTGAGCTTGTACGTTTTGGCGCCATAGGCGAGGGCGATCATCTGGTGGCCCAGACAGATGCCGAACATCGGATAGCGGCCGCGCAGACGGCGGATCAGCTCGATGACCGGGGTGACGTCCTCCGGATCACCCGGACCGTTGGAAAGGAACACGCCGTCCGGATTCATGAAGATGATTTCCTCAGCGGTGGTCGTCGGCGGAACGATGGTGACGTTGCAGCCGTGCCTGTTCAGGCTCCGGATGATGCCAAGCTTGATGCCGCAGTCCACGGCCACGACGCTGAAGCGGTGGTTCGAGGTGCGGGCATACCATCGCTTTTTGCAGGCGACACGAAAAACCGCGTCGTGCGGAACGGGGGCGTCGGCAATACGCGCGACGGCCTCGTCTGTCGGCGTGGCGATGTCGGTGATGATTCCCCGGCGTGCGCCAAAGTCCCGGATGCTGCGGGTGAGCATCCGGGTATCGATTCCGTGCAGGCCGGGGATGTTATTCTCTTCAAGCAACTCACCAAGCGTGCGGGTATAGCGGAAGTTGGAAGGCATGTCGTTGTAATCGCGAACGATCAGACCGCCGATTGACGGCGTTTTGCTTTCAAAATCCTCATCCGTGATGCCGTAATTGCCGATGAGCGGATAGGTCATGACGACGAACTGGTCCGTATAGGAAGGATCGGAGACGAGCTCCTGGTAGCCGGTCATGGAGGTGTTGAAGACCACCTCGCACACGCGCTCGACATTGGCGCCGAATCCATAGCCCGGGTACTCGCTTCCGTCCTCCAGGACGAGCTTTTTGTCAAAGGGTTTCATGCGTTTTCTGCCTCCATCGTCAGAAGTATTGGCGCTTATTCCCATTCCACCGTTGCCGGGGGCTTGGTCGTAATGTCATAGACGATGCGGTTGACATGGGGCACTTCGTTGACGATTCGCGCGGAAATCCTCGCCAGCAGCTCATACGGCAGGCGCGCCCAGTCGACCGTCATGAAGTCGTCCGTCGTCACCGCACGGATGGCGAGCACAAAATCGTGCGTGCGCTCGTCGCCCATGACACCGACGGTGCGCGTGTTGGTCAGAACGGTGAAGTACTGGTTCACATCCCGGTCAAGGCCCGCCGCGGCGATCTCCTCGCGCAGGATGGCGTCGCTCTCGCGAACGGTCAGCAGCTTTTCCTCGGTGATGTCGCCGATCACGCGAATCGCCAGGCCGGGGCCGGGGAACGGCTGACGCCAGACCATCTCGCGCGGCAGGCCAAGCTCCTCGCCGACCTTGCGGACCTCGTCCTTGAAGAGCATACGCAGCGGCTCGACCACGCCGCCGGTAAAGCGCTGGGCCACGTCGTCCGGCAAGCCGCCGACGTTGTGATGCGACTTGATGACCGCGCTGCCCTTGACGGAACCGGACTCGATCACGTCCGGATAGATCGTTCCCTGCGCCAGGAAGGTGACGTTTTCAAGCTTTCTGGCCTCGTCTGCAAAGCAGGCCACAAACTCGGCGCCAATGATCTTGCGCTTGGTCTCCGGATCGGACACGCCGGCCACCTTGTCAAGGAAGCGCTTCCTCGCGTCGCAGATGATCAGGCTGACCGGGAATTGCCGGGTGAATACCTCCCGGACGGACTCGGTTTCGCCCTTGCGCATGAAGCCGTGATCGACATAGACGCAGGTCAGACGATCACCGATGGCACGGCTGATCAGGGCCGCCGCCACAGAGGAATCCACGCCGCCGGAGAGGCCCAGCATGACGCGGCCGTTTTCGCCAACCCTTTCGCGAATGGAAGCAATCGCCTGATCGATGAACGCGGTCATCGTCCAGTCGCCCGTACAGCCGCAAACCTGATACAGGAAATTCTGAAGGATCATCTGGCCTTCTTCGCTGTGCGTCACCTCCGGATGGAACTGCACACAGTAGATGCGCTTCTCAGGATTTGCCATCGCACAGAACGCACAGTTCTTGCTGTGCGCAACGGATGTAAAGCCCTCCGGCGCTTTGGTGACGTGATAGGTGTGGCTCATCCACATGACGGATTCCCGCTTCATGCCGGTGCAGAGCGGGCAGGTCGTGTCAAAGGTGACCGGCACGCGGCCATACTCGCGCTCGGCTGCCTTTTCGACTGTGCCGCCCAGCGTGTACGCCGTCAGCTGCATGCCATAGCAGATGCCCAGAATCGGAATGCCCAGCGCATAAAGCGACGCGTCGACATGCGGCGCGTCAGCGTCGAGCACAGAGGCAGGGCCGCCGGAGAGGATGATGCCAACAGGCGCCTTTGTACGGATTTCCTCCACAGAAATGGAGCAGGGAACAACCTCACAGAAGACCCTGGCTTCTCGCACGCGTCGCGCGATCAACTGGGTATACTGCGCGCCGAAGTCAAGGATCAGCACGCCCTGGGGCTGGTGCGGCATAACAGATTCTCCTTTCGTCATTGAACAGAGGGATTCCTTCTATGATCATTCACCGCTGGCGCCGTAGTTGGAAAGCACACGGGCGGACGGATCGTTGACGTTGCAGCCGGGCCAGGTCTTGTTGGGCATCCAGAAATCGACGACCATCTGCGCCTGCCCGGGATAAAACTGCTCAAACAGCTCGCGGTACAGGAGGCTCTCCTTTGTAAACGGCCTGGCAAAGTCGAATGCCGCGCAGCGCTTTGCAGCCTCCTCATCGGTATACTGCTTTTCCGCGTAGGCCTTCAGATCGTCAACCATCGAATGGCCGACCGCATCGGAAAACGCCGCCTTCTGCCGCCAGAGGATCTCGTCCGGCAGGAGCTTGTCCTCAGCGAAGGCTTTGCGGATCAGGTATTTGCCCATGCCCGTCCGGTTCATCTTGAGCGCCGGATCGATGCTCATCGCATAGCGCACAAAAGCTAGATCGCCGAACGGCACGCGCGCCTCAAGCGAGTTGACGCTGATGCAGCGATCCGCGCGAAGTACATCATACATGTGCAGTTCGCTGATGCGCTTTTCGGCTTCCTTCTGGAAGCTGTATGCATCCGGCGCAAAATCGGTGTACTTGTAGCCAAAGAGCTCGTCGGAGATTTCGCCGGTGAGCAGCACGCGCACGTCGGTGTTCTCATGCACATATTTGCAGACCAGATACATGCCGATGCTCGCGCGGATGGTCGTGATGTCGTAGGTGCCCAGCAGCTCGACGACGTGCGGAAGGGCGCCCAGCACATCCTGCTCGGAGATGATCACTTCCGTGTGCTCGCTGCCGATATACTCGGCCACCATGCGCGCATATTTCAGGTCGATCGCATCCACATCCATGCCGATGGCAAAGGTCTTGATCGGCTTTTTCAGCTCGTGCTGCGCGATGGCGCAGACCAGCGACGAATCCAGGCCGCCGGAGAGCAGGAAGCCCACCGGCGCATCTGCATCCAGACGCTTTTTCACGCCCTCGATCAGCAGATCATGCAGCTTGGTACACGCCGTGTGCTCGTCGTCCATGGAAAACTGGTCGACATGGGCAGCGTCGGCATAGCGCACAAACTCGCCGTCCGCCCAGTAGCAGCCGGGCGGGAAGGGGAGAATCGTCTCGCAGAGGCCGATCAGGTTCTTCGGCTCACTGGCAAACGCCATGCCGCCGTCCGCGAGCTGGCCGTAGTACAGCGGGCGGATGCCGATCGGATCGCGCGCAGCGATCAGGGTGTTCTTCTTCGCATCATAGAGGATGAGCGCAAACTCCGCATCCAGCGTGCGGAACATATCCAAACCGTATTCGCGGTAAAGCGGAAGCAGGATCTCGCAGTCAGACTGACTGGAAAACGCGTATTTCGCCATCAGCCTGTCCCGAATCGGGCGGAATCCATACAGCTCGCCGTTGCAGACCACATAATCGTCGTCAAGCCGGAAGGGCTGCATGCCGCGCTCATCCAGGCCCATGATGGCCAGGCGATGAAAGCCGAGCCAGCCGCATGGCGTCTCGATCAGGCGGCTCATATCCGGCCCGCGCGAAAGCGTGCGATCAAAGCACTCTTTGATGACATCCTGCGGAATCGATTTGCCAATCAGGCCGAAAATGGAACACATGTACGGCACCTCCAGCTTGCTGCAGGCACAGCTATCCTGCCCGCCGCAAAAAACAAATTTTTCGTATGTATTGTATCTCCGCGTCCGGTTGTCCGTCAATAGTGGAAATGCACAAATTTGGGAGATGATGTAAATGAACTTGCGAAATTCAAGAAATCCCTGTGATTATTTGAATTGATTTGAAAGAATTTTGTCGCTTAAGTCAATTCCGTCACAGGCCTGCGGCCAAACTGCAAAGCGGATCAGCTTCCTTGCAGGAGTTTGCCATTCTTTGGAGAATTATTGTTTGATTCATTTTTTGCACGTCTTTGCATTGACGGACAGAAAAGGATTCTGTACAATCAATTTGACATGAAAACAGGGAGGAACTCCTTATGAAACTTGGTTTTATCGGAGCCGGCAACATGGGCTCCGCCATTTTGAAGGGCATTTTGAAGGAAGGCCGCCTTTCTGCGGATGAGCTTGCCGTCACGGACAAGATGCCTCAGATGTGTGAACGCTTCGCATCCGAGGGCGTGCATGTCATGATCGGCAACCGTGAGCTCGTGCGCGCATGCGACTGCATTCTGCTGGCCATCAAGCCGGTGTATACTGCGCAGGTTCTCGAGGAGATTCACGACGATCTCGAGGGGAAATTCGTCATTTCCATCGTCGCAGGCTGGACGTACGGCATGCTGGAGGCTGCGCTGCCGCATTCCACGCATTTTGTGCGTGTGATGCCCAACACACCGCTTGCTGTCGGGGAAGGCATGAGCCTGCTTTGCAGCCATTGCAGGTGCACTGCCGAGGAGTTTGCCTTTGCCAAGTCCGTCTTTGACGCCGCCGGCAAGACCATGCAGGTGGAAGAGCACGTCTTTGTCGCGGCGACCAGCATCAACGGCTGCGGACCGGCCTTTGTCTATCAGTTCATCGAAGCGCTGGCCGACGGCGCAGTGCGCTATGGCGTCCCGCGCGCGATGGCCTATGAGCTGGCTGCACAGACGCTCATCGGCGCGTCCAGGATGGTTCTTGAGACCGGCGAGCATCCCGGCAAGCTCAAGGACGCGGTCTGCTCGCCGGGCGGTACGACCATCGAAGGCGTCTACGCGCTTGAAAAAGGCGGCATGCGCGCCGCTGTGATGGATGCGCTGGCTGCCACAATCGAAAAGACCGCCAAACTCTCAAAATAACAATCGTATTCTTAAAACTGATGGATTTGGAGCTGCAGATTTGAAGGACATTCTGATGTATACCGACGGCGCCTGTTCCGGCAATCCCGGTCCGGGCGGCTGGGGAACCGTGCTGCTGTTCGGCGAGCACGTCAAGGAGATTTCCGGCTTTATGCCGGACACCACCAACAATCGCATGGAGCTGTTTGCCGCCGTGCAGGGATTCACGGCGCTCAAGCAGCCGTGCAATGTGACGCTGTATTCGGATTCTGCGTACCTGGTCAACGCATTCTCGCAAAAATGGATTGACAGCTGGCAGCGCAACGGCTGGAAAAACGCCGCAAAGAAGCCGGTTGAAAACCAGGATCTCTGGAAGTGGCTGCTGACGGTCATGCAGCCGCACAATGTCACGATCGTCAAGGTCAAAGGCCATGCGGACAACAAGTGGAACAACCGCTGCGACGAGTTGGCCACGGGACAGATCCGCGATCACAGGGGAAAATGACCGTCCTTCTTACGACGGGGAGGGATTTATAAGACTTCGCAAAACTCAGGTTTTACGAAGTCTATAGAAGGAGGCGCGCATATGGCCAACGACTACCACAATCAAACCAGCTTGAATCGCACCAAGCGCCTGCGTGAGCTCCTGAAAGAGCTTCCGGAAGTCTGCTCGGATTACTTCATGTCCATTGAGCAGCAGACCAGTCCGCTCACGCGGCTGAGCTATGCGTACGATCTCAAGCTCTTCTTTCAGTATCTCTCTGAGGAGCTTCCGAAGTTCGCCGGCAAGCCGGTTGCCGAATTTACCGTTGACGATATCCGCAAGGTGACCAAGCAGGACCTGGAGCGCTATGCGCGCTACCTGACGCTCTATGTCAAAAACGAAGCGCTGGAAGACGGCCAGGTCGCTTCCAAGGAGATCACCAATCACGAATACGGCATCAAGCGGAAATACGCTTCCCTTCGCGCATTCTACAAGTATCTGTTTTCCGACGGGCTGATCGAAAGCAATACTGCCGCGCTCGTGCCGCTTCCCAAGCTCCACGAGCACGCCATCATCCGTCTGGACGTCGACGAGGTCGCCAGAATCCTGGATCTCGCCGAAAACGGACAGGCACTGCCCAAGACCTACCAGAAATATCACAATGTGACCAAAAAGCGGGATCTGGCGATGCTGTCGCTGTTTTTGGGGACGGGCATCCGCATCAGCGAATGCGTCGGGCTGAACATCGACGACTTCGATTTTGAGCAGAACGCCTTTGTCGTCACCCGCAAGGGCGGCAAGGAGGTCATCCTGTATCTGTCGGATGAGGTTGCCGATGCGCTCAAGGATTATCTGGCCGAGCGGCAGCAGATCGAAGCGCTCCCCGGACATGAAAGCGCTTTCTTTCTCTCCATTCAGCGCCGGCGCATCACGCAGCGCGCCGTGGAAAACATGGTCAAAAAATATGCGTCGATTGCAGCGCCGCTCAAAAAGAAGATCAGTCCGCACAAGCTGCGAAGCACATTCGGCACCAACCTCTACCGGGAAACCGGCGATATCTACCTGGTGGCTGATGTGCTTGGGCATTCCGATGTCAACACTACGCGCAAGCACTATGCGGCGATTTCCGAGGATCATCGCAGAATTGCCGCCCAGAAGACGGTTCTGCGTGACGACCCGGCGCTGCCGGACGGCGATTGATTCCTATACACTGCAAAAGCCTGACACTTGCCAGGCTTTTTTAGTCATAGAAAATTGCGCAGAATACCGTGCAGCGGGCCCAAACATCGCCATTCTGCCAAAGCTGTCCGGAAACGTGCGCGGACACTGCCTGCTTTCACTCATCCAGATATTCCGCGGGATCCAGGCTTTCGTCGATGATGCCATCGATTTTGATCGCCCGGTACTCCGTGCTGTTGTCAAGACCGATGCACTTCTTGCAGTTGTCGCAGATTTTCGTCGGATCGAGATCGCAGAGATTGCACTCTCCGCACTCGATGCACTCGCGATCGTACAGCACACAGCGAATCCTTTCCATAATTCCTTTCCCCCATCTCGTTCTGGCTTTGCCTATTATAGCATGCCTGCTCAGCAGATTCAAGCACAATATGAGAACATCTGTTTGATTCTGCTTGATTTCTGCACAGGAGATGTGCTATAATGAATCAACTCATGAGAAAGGCTGTGACGATATGCCGGGCGAACAGAGACCCAGAGGCGACATGCAGGCCAGAATTCTTGCCTATATCCAGGAGGTCATCGACACGCGGGGATATCCGCCCTCTGTCCGCGAGATTGGCGAAGCGGTCGGCTTGCGTTCCACCTCGACTGTGCACGGCCATCTGACGCGCCTGGAAAAAAAGGGCCTGCTTCATCGGGACGCCATGAAGCCCCGCGCTATGGGTCTGTCCCGCTCTGCCTCATATGCCGGAGCGATTGACGACAGCCGCGTATGCCAGCTTCCTGTCGTCGGCCGCGTTGCCGCCGGTCAGCCCATTCTCGCAGAAGAAAGCATCGATGAACAGATGGTGCTCCCTGTGGATCTGGTTGGGGAAGGCGAGCACTTTATCCTTCGCGTCCGTGGCGACAGCATGATTCAAGCCGGCATCTTCAACGACGACTACATTGTCGTGCGCAAGCAGCCGGATGCGAACAACGGCGAGATTGTCGTCGCGCTGGTTGAAGACGATGCGACGGTCAAGCGCTTTTATAAAGAGAACGGCCACTTCCGTCTTCAGCCGGAAAACGACGCGATGGAGCCGATCATCGTTCCCTCTGTTCAGATTCTCGGCAAGGTTGTCAGCCTTCTTCGCAAATTCTGATCGCAGCTCAGACATACAGACGGTCAATATAAGCGCACCCCATCTGCCCGCAGGATGCTTCCTGTTAGACAGATGGGATGCGTTTTTATTTACGGGAGCTCCGGATAACTCGGCTTCAGCGTGGGATCGATCAGATCCGAGTGCCCGACGCCGATGATCTCCGTCGTCGTGCGGGCGCTGGTGCGTCCGCCGCTGTACTTGCCGATGCGCGTGATCTGGTTGCCCATGAAGGTCATGACTGCTGTCTGGCCGCCGTCCAAATTCAGCGCCTGCGTGCATCCGGCCTCGAGCATATGATCGACCAGCCACGGGATGGTTACGCCGACGCTCACATTGCGGATTCTTCCCTCGGCGAGCACCGCGTAGTAATGTCCGGGCTCAACCACGCCGATCGCACAGCGCGGCTGCTCCGTCTTTCCGTTGATCATCTCGCTGACGAACGGGTTGGTCTTGCCGTCGCGCACCAGATACGGGCCGAAGGAAAACACATCTACCGCGCCGCGCAGCAGGTATTCCTCCGCCGTCAGCTCATCGGATGTATAGACCCTCCAACTGCCGTCCTCATTCATGGCCAGCGTATCCAGATTCGGAAACTGACTGCGGTTGGCCTTCGGCACACGGTCAAAAAAGACATTTTTGCCGCGGATGACCATGCCGGTGATGGTGTTGCGCCCCAGGCGATAGGTGTAGTAGTCGGTATTCATGCCCCAGACCACCTGCTTCTCGCGGGCAATCTGCGCCGCCTGGACGTGCTTGCTCTGCGGTTTTTCGGGATTGTTGAGCACCGCGCCGACGCGCTCTGCAGTGGGATCGCAGAAGACCCGCGCCTCATACCAGGTGAGCACCTTCTCCCTGTCAAACTGTCTGTCCACGCGCACAACCAGCGTCGGCGATGCGTAGAACCACAGGCCTTCTTCCGCGTTCTCATAGACGTATTCGCCAGTCAGCAGATATCCCTTGCCGTCCTTCTCCTGCCCGTCCTCCGGCCATTCCACATCAGCGACGGGCTTCTCGTATACGGGATGCGGTGTGGGCGTCGGCGTGGGTGTCGGCGTCGGGCTTGGGGTTGGCGTGGGTGTTGGTGTCGGCGTCGGTGTCGGCGTCGGCGTGGGCGTCGGCGTGGGCGTCGGGCTTGGGGTTGGCGTGGGTGTTGGTGTCGGCATCGGTGTGGGCGTCGGCGTTGGGGTCGGCGTAGGCGTAGGTGTTGGCGTTGGAGTCGGCGTCGGCACAGGTGTCGGCGTGGGCGTCGGCGCGCGGGTCGGCGTCGGTTCCGGCGTGGTGCCGTCCGGACGCAGCGTAGCGTTCCACGCGAGATTCTCAAAGAAATCTCCGCCGAACACGTCTTCGCCCACCGTGGAATACGCCAAACCGAATTCGGCGCAGCTCGTCTTGCCCTCGTCTGTCACCACGAAGTCCGTCGTCTGCTGCGTCACATGCAGAAGATACGCCTCCTGCGCCAATTCCAGGCCGGTCTTGCCATGCATGGAGATCAGCGGCACATGCCAGTCCATCGTGATGGCGTTTTGTCCGTACAGATGCAGGTACAGCTTTTTGACTTCCCAGGTGCCGTACTGTGCCGCGAGCTCCGGCATCACCGTCGGATCATTTGCCAAAGGCACGCAGTACTGCATCACATCTGCGCAGAGCCTGTGCGCGCCGTGGCCGTACTCGCCGTTGATGTCATGCGTGACGACAACCTCCGGCTTGTACCTGCGCAGCAGTTCCATGGCAAATTCCCGAACGTCGCTCTTGCGCCAGCGGGAGTAGGCGTCTTCCAGCTTTCGGGTATAGGTATCATAGAACTCGCCGATCACCGGATAGGTGCGCACACCCATCGACCACAGGCCGTTGAGCAGCTCGCTGCGGCGAGTGGTATTGGAATACGTCATGTACGCTACGACGACATTCATACCGCGCTCGGTATCGTACGTCGGAATCGTGCCGCCAAAGAAAATCAGCTCGTCGTCCGGGTGAGCGGAAAGCACCAGCATGTCCGCCTTTTCCGGGGTCGGCTCCCAGCGCTGGACCCATTCCGGAAGCTCGCCCGCCGTAAAGACGTAAAGCTCGTTGATCTTGAACTTCGTATTTCTTCCGGAGGTATCGATCAGGCGGAAATGCGTCTTGCCGCCGAGCTCAAGGAGCACATGATGATAGTCATATCTGCCCTCGATCAGCGTCTTCCATTCGCCGTTCACCTCTTCCTCGATCGCCCAAGCCTTGGGCATATCGCCGAAGCAGATGTACAGGTACTCCGCCTTTTCGCCCTGCGGCGCGGTGAACTCAATATACGGGTTACGCTGCTCGCGGCTGCTGAAATAGCTGGTGTACTGACCGTCGTGCAGGCTGGTGGTATACCGGCCCGGCGACGTCGGGCTGCATGCTTCCGTAATGTCGCGGGCAGTCTGCGCAATAGCGCCGGCAGAGCCGGCGCACAGCACCAGCATCAGCGCAAGGACAACCGAAATCTTCCTCTTCATCATCTCTTCACCTGGCAAACGTATACGGGTTCTCCATCGTGCCATCGCCGCCGGTCGGCGTAAGCCCGTCAAGCAGCAGGCGAACCGCAGGGCGACAGCCCTCATTCATCACAACGCAGCGGATATAGCCCAGATCTCCATCGACCTTCGTGCAGCGCGTGCCGTAAGCGAAGGACTTGGACTGCGACCGCGTCCAGTACGGACTGCTGCCGTTCTGATACTGAAACAGGCCGTTCTGCAGCGCGTATTCCGTGCCGAATGCTTTGCGCTGCTTCGAGGAGGCAAAGCCCATTTCTCGGCTCTTGAGATCCTCCGCCGTCGCCAGGAACACCATGCCAAGCTCCTCGTCCTCCAGCAGCATGCGCTGCTCCGCCGGGGTGAACGCCTGATCCTTGAAGCAGATTTCCGCGATATGCACGCGGCCGAGGCGCTCCCTCTTCTTGAGTGCCTCCTGCTCCTGCTCGGGCAGTGGACTGCCCTCGAACGGACCGTTGAGAAGGCTGAACATCTCCGTCTGGTTGAACGCCGCCTCAAAGGCGATGTACTCCTTGTCATCCGGATGAACGCGGTTATTGAAAAGGATGTACTCGCTGAGCAGATACGCCTGCGTATCGTTAACGCTCAGCACGCGCCAGAGAATCGGACGAACCGTGCCGTCCGCATCCTGCGGGAATTCACCCAGCTGCACATATTGATAGCCTTCCTTCTGATCGTAGCCGCGAAGCGAAAAGGGCTCCTGCGCCGCGGCGCATGCGCCAAGCATCATCGCCAGCACAAGCATGAAAATCCGTTTCATCATATCCTCCTGTTTTGTTGGCGTCGGACCACAGGCAGAAGACGGCCAATCTGCTCGCAAAGGCTGCAAAGCTGCCCTATGGAGAGCTCTTCTGCGCGGCACTGCGCGTTAAGCCCCGCCGCTTCCATGGCAGCGGCAGCCTGCTGCCTGTCCAGTGGGAAGCAGGCGATCAGGTTGTTGATCAGCGTCTTGCGGCGCATGGCAAACGCGCCCCGGATGAGCCGCATCAGCAGCGCTTCATCCTCGACCGCATACGGCTTTTCCGTCCGCCGCTCAAGCACCATAAAGCTCGAGTCAACCTTGGGCGGCGGCGTAAAGCAAGCCGCCGGCACGTCCAGCGCGCGCCTGACCTCGCAGAAGTACTGGCAGAGAATCGCCAAAGGACCGTAACCCTCGTCGCCGGGCTGGCTGAGCAGCTTGTCGCCGACCTCTTTCTGGATCATCACGGCGATGGACTTCGCCTCGGGCAGCGTCACGAGCAGCTTGGTCAGCACATCGGTGGTGATGTAATACGGCAGATTCGCCGCCACGCGCAGGGAGCAGCCTTCGCCAAAGGAAGCTTCTGCCAGCGCGTGCAGATCCGTCTTCATCACGTCGCCCTGCACCACATGCGCGTTGTCAACGTGCTCGAGCGCGACATTCAGGATCGGAAACAGCGTCGGATCGATCTCCAGAGAGACGACCTGCCTTGCTCTTCTAGCCAGCGGCTTGGTCAGCGTGCCAAAGCCCGGACCTATTTCCAGCACGCAGTCTTCCTTGGTCACCAGCGAGAAATCCGCCAGCTGCTCCAGCAGCGCTTCATCCTCGATGAAATTCTGTCCCAGGCTGTGCTTATGGCGGAACTCGCCGCCATAGGTGTGCTTTTTTTGTTTCAATCCAGATTCCTCCCGCCGGTCCTTATCCGACCAGCTTTGCCGATTCGTCGTTCGTCTCGGCGATGATATAGTGCGGCCGGCGCTTGACCTCCAGGTATGTCTTGGCCAGGTACTGTCCCATGATGCCCATGCACAGCAGCTGCAGGCCGCCCATGAACAGGATGATGCACGCCGTGGACGCCCAGCCGGCAACCGGATCACCAAAGATCAGCCTGCGCAAAACGATAAATACAATCGCGCAGAACGAGGCGACCGTCAGCAGCAGGCCCATCAGCGAGGCGATGGACAGCGGCGCCTGAGAGAAATTGACGATGCCATCAATGGAATACTTGAACAGTCCCCAAAAGCTCCACTTCGTCTCGCCCGCCACGCGCTCCACGTTCTTGTACGGCAGCCATTTTGTCCTGAAGCCGATCCAGCCGAAGATGCCCTTGGAGAAGCGGTTGTATTCGCACATCGCGACGATGGCGTCCACCATTTCCCGCTTCATCAGCCTGAAATCGCGCGCACCGTCGACGATATCCGCGTCGGAGATCCTGTTGATGATCCGGTAGAACATGCGCGCAAAGAACGAGCGGATCGGCGGCTCACCCTCGCGGGTCACGCGGCGCGTGGCCACGCTGTCATATTCCTGCGTCTCCAGGATCTCGAGCATCTGCGGCAGCAGAGATGGCGGGTCCTGCATGTCCGCGTCCATCACGGCGACATAGTCGCCCTTCGCGTTGCAGAAGCCGGCGTACATGGCTGCTTCCTTGCCAAAGTTGCGCGAGAAGGAAATATAGCGCACGCGGCTGTCCTTTGCGGCCAGCTCGCGCATGATGGAGAGCGTGCGGTCCCTGGAGCCATCGTTGATCAGCAGCAGCGTCACGTCGCAGTGCTCAAGCGTCCCGGCCACGTCGCAGACCGCTTCATAAAAAATGGGCAGCGAATCCTCTTCGTTATAGCAGGGCACGATGAGCGTCAAGCTTTTCTTCATATGTCCATCCCCCTCACGGTCTTTCGCAGATGAAATCATCTTATTGTTTCACATTCGGGTGAAAATGTCAAGGATGCAGCACGTAATAAAACGCCCGGACAAACGCCCAGGCGCAAATCTTGCAATTAACCGGTCAAGGACGAATCATTCGTCCTCGTCCTCATCCTCCGGCAACTCGCCGTTGTGATAGACGTCCTGCACGTCGTCCAGATCGTCGAGCATCTCGAGCATCTTCTGGATCTTCGCCAGGGTGTCCGGATCGGTGATCTCGTTGGTATTCTGCGGGATCATCGTCAGCTCCGCGCTCAGGAAGCTGTAGCCGGCATTCTCCAGATTCTCGCGAACGGCAGAGAAATCGCTGACCTCGGTGGTCACCTCGAAGCTATCCTCCAGCGCCTGGATGTCGGAAGCGCCGGCGTCCAGCGCCGCCATCATGACCTCGTCCTCATCCATGCCCGGCTTGCGCTCGATGACGATCAGGCCGACCTTGTCAAACATGTAGGAGACGCAGCCGTTGGTGCCCAGAGAGCCGCCGTTCTTGTCGAAAATATGGCGGATATCGGACGCGGTGCGGTTGCGGTTGTCGGTCACGGTGGAAACGATCACGGCCATGCCGCCCGGCGCGTAGCCCTCGTACTGGATCTCCTCGTAGTTGACGCTGCCGATCTCGCCGGCTGCCTTTGCGATGGAGCGCTTGATATTGTCATTGGGCATGTTGTTGGCCTTCGCCTTCGCGATCACGTCGCGCAGCTTGCCATTGGACGTCGGATCGCTGCCGCCGTCGCGCACCGCGATGGCGATTTCACGGCCGATCTTGGTGAAGATCTTGCCGCGCGCGGCATCCGCCTTGCCCTTTTTGTGCTTAATATTTGCCCACTTGGAATGGCCTGACATAACTGAAAACCTCCCGGTTGATTTTGCTACATCGGTCATTATAGCACGGCTTTTGCCCTGCGCGCAACCTGGCGAGCAGGATTTTCTCTCGTTTTTTCCAAAAAGTTCAAGTTTTTTTCGCGGGATACGCCGTCAAATGCGCGTTCGCTCTCTCATACAATCCCACAAACGCCGCAGCGGGAGGTTTTTATGAGCATCGCCTTTTCCCTTGTCGTCCTCCTCTCTCTGATTGCCTTTCCGCAGCATGCGTCAGGCGCCGCCGCCAGCGCCCTGCGCATCTGGGGGCTTGACGTCGTGCCCAGCCTGTTTCCCTACATGGTGTTCTGCCGCATGCTTTCCGCCAGGCTGCGCGAGCACGATGTGCCGGCTGCGCCGGTCGCCGCACTGCTCGGCCTGTTGGGCGGCTCGCCCTCCGGCGCTTCGGTGATCGCGGCATACGGCAGCCGTCTTTCAAGAAGGGTTCTGCTTGCCCTGTGCGCGCTGACTGGCACCATCAGCCCGATGTTCACATTGGGCACCATCCAAGCTTGGACGCAAAGCGCCATGCTGTGCCGCCTGCTGCTGCTTTGCCATCTCCTCAGCGCAGCCTGTGCCGGCGGCGTCGTCCTCTGGGCATGCAAGGATGAAAGCCCGGCGGTCAGCGCTTCAGCACCTTCTACGTCGGTCAATCCGATTGCGCAGAGCATCGACGCGATCCTGCATGTGGGCGGTTGCATCATCTGTTACAGCGTGCTCGCCAGCCTTCTCAGGTTCCTTCCCATGCTGAGCGACAGCACCGGCGCCATCGTGCACGGTTTGCTGGAGGTCTCCGGAGGCGTCCATGCGCTCTGCACCGCAGCCACGCCGGGAAAGCTGCGTGCCGTCCTCCTCTCCGTGCTGTGTGGCTTCAGCGGTTTTTCCATTCTCTCGCAGAACCACGCTTTTCTCGCTCCGCTCGGCGTGCGCATGACACAGTTGATCGCCTTCGCCCTGCTTCGCGCATTCTTCGCGGGCTGCCTCATGGCGATGCTCTATGCCCGCTTCATTCCGTGAGGATGGCATGCAGCTGATCAAGCGCGCGGCGCTCCATGCGGCTGATCTGCGTCTGGCTCTTGTGCAGCAGCTGCGCCGTCTCCGCCTGTGTATGGTCCCGGAAATAGCGCAGGCAGATCAGCGTCTGCGCGTCCTGCGGCAGCCGCTGCATCGCCAGACGCAGGTCGACGCGCTCCAGGTCCACGCCGCCGGCGCCCTGCATGCATTCCATCAGCGTGCGGCTTTCTTCTCCCCGCTCCTCCTCCAGCGAGAGACAGCGGAACTGCATGCTCCGCAGCGTGCGCCTCATCTCGCCCAGGATCCACGGCACGGCATAGGTGATCAGCCGCACGTTCTGTTGTTCGTCGTACCGCCGGACCGCCTGCATCAGACCGAGGTTGCCTGCCTGCACCAATTCCTCCCACGGGATGGCCGCCGTGCTGCTCAGTCGCCTTGAAAGCGACCAGAGCATCGGCTGAAACCGGGCAAGCAGCGTTCCCATGGCCGCCTTGTCCCCATGCTGCGCCATGGCGATGAGCGCCGGCTCATCCGCCGCCCGGTCAGACAGCATCGACATCCTCTTCATGCAGCAGCTTTGTCATCTTCACCAGCGTGCCGCTTCCCGGCGCAGAGGTCACATGCACGCCGTCCATGAAAGAGAGCATCAGCGAAAAGCCCATGCCTGTACGCTCCTGATCCGGCTGCGAGGTGTAGAACGGGGTCATGGCCTGCGCCACATCCATAATGCCGCAGCCAAAGTCCTCGACCTCAATCTCCACCTTCTGTTCGTCAAGCGAAGCGCGAAGGAGAATCCTGCCGTCTGTCCTGCCCGCGTACGCATGCACAACGGCGTTGGTTACCGCCTCACTGACTGCCGTACGTACCTCGGAAACCAGGCTCATCGTCGGGTTCAGCTGCATCAGGAATGCGCTGATGACCATGCGCGCGAACGCCTCATTCTCCGCAAGCGACAAAAAACTCAGTTCCATCTGATTGTTCATGCTTCATCCTGCCTTCCCGGTTCCTCCTGTGCGATAATCCTGTGCAGCCCCGCCATGCGAAACAGCTTCTCCACCGGCGGCTTCAGGCCGCACGCGGCGACCGAACCGCCCCGTTCGCGCATGGTTTTGTACCGGCCGATGATCATGCCCACACCGGAGCTGTCCATGAAACTGACGTTCTCGAAATGAAGAACCAGCCGGCGAATCCTCGCGTCGCCGAGCAGCGCCTCAATTTCGCCGCGCAGCCTGTCCGCCGTGCAGTGATCGATTTCTCCGCTCAGATAAACGATCAGCTGATCGCCGTTTTTTCTTGACTTGACCATGCTCATGCCTCCCCAAGTCCTTTGTGATCCATATGCCCTATATGTATATGAATCACAGGCAAACAAATGCCTGTTTCTGCGCATAGATTTGTGGATTCAGGGAAAAAGAAAGATGACTCACGATCATCGGAGCAAAAAACGCGGGGAGGCAGCACGCATGGGCAAGAGGAAAAAGCGGATTCTGATCGTCCTGTCTGTGCTGATCGTCCTGCTGCTCGCATCCGCTGTGGCGTTTTTCGTCGTTTTCGACGTGGCCAACTGGCAGAGGCTCGACCCCGGCCGCCTGCACGGCCTGGCGCAGACCTCCTCGCTCTACGACGCGGACGGCGAGCTCATGAGTGAGCTGCGCGGCGTGGAAAACCGCACGCTTGTCTCCCTGTCCGAGGTTCCCAAGCATACGCAGCTTGCGTTCATCGCCGCAGAGGATCTTCGCTTTTATACGCACAAGGGGATCGACGTCTACCGCATCTTCGGCGCGCTCAGGAGCAACCTGAGAAGCGGTTCGCGGGTCGAGGGGGCGAGCACCATCACCCAGCAGCTCGCCAAGCTGACGCATTTGAGCAGCGAAAAAACCATCCGGCGAAAGCTTGAGGAGATCTTCCTCGCCTTCCAGATCGAGCGCCAGTACAGCAAGGACGAGATTCTTGAGATGTATCTGAACACCGTGTACTTCGGCCGCGGCGCGTACGGCCTTCAGGCGGCTGCGCGCGCCTTTTTCGGCGTAGACGCCGGAGAGCTGACGCTCGTGCAGAGTGCCAGCCTCGCCGCGACCATCAAGGCACCCTCTGTATACGCGCCGCACATGAGCCCTGAGAGCAACAAATCCCGCAGGAATTACATCCTACAGACCATGCTCGAGAACGGATTCATCACGCAGGAGGAATATGACGAGGCAGCAGGAAAAAGCCTCTGGGTGCTGGCCAAGCAGGAGGACACGCAGGTCTACAGCTGGTATGTGGACGAGGTGCTCCGGGAGAGCAGCGAGCGGCTCGGCCTGACGACGGATGAGGTCATCCGCGGCGGCTTCTCGATCTACACGGCGTTTGACGACCGCCTGCAGCGCATTGCGGACGACGTATATGCGGACAG
Source organism: Clostridiales bacterium (assembly GCA_004557905.1). Lineage (GTDB taxonomy): Bacteria > Bacillota > Clostridia > Christensenellales > Aristaeellaceae > Ventricola. Next base: position 90,456 of record SFFH01000008.1, read on the forward strand.
CAGCCTGTTTCCTGCCGGCGCGTCCGACGGCACGCCCATGCAGAGCGCCATGGCCGTCGTGGACACGAACAGCGGTGCCGTGCGTGCCATGATCGGCGGGCGGGATTACGCCATCAAGCGCGGCCTCAACCGTGCGACGCAGATGCGCCGTCAGCCCGGCTCTGCGCTCAAGCCGCTGGCCGTATACGGCCCTGCGCTTGAAAAGGGCTATACCACAGCTTCCGTCCTTATGGACGAAAAGACGACCTTCGCCGGCGGCTACACCCCCAGAAACGCCGGCGACCGGTATTACGGCAACGTGACGATGCGCACTGCCGTGCGCAATTCGCTCAACACGACGGCGGTGCGCCTGCTCGATGAGATCGGCATCGACACCTCGATTGAGTACCTGACGAGGATGGGCATTCCCACGCAGGAGAGCGACAAAAACCTCTCCCTCGCACTGGGCTCAATGACCTACGGCGTCACGCCCGTGGAGCTGGCGGCGGCCTATGTGCCGTACGCCAACGGCGGCGTGTATCACGAGCCATACTGCGTGGAGAGGATCGTATCCTCCGGCGGCGACGTGGTCTATCAACATGAAAACAGCAGCAGGCGCGTCATCTCCGAGCAGAATGCGTATCTGATGACCTCGCTGCTGCAGTCCGTCGTCTCCAGCGGCACGGGCACGCGCATGCTCTCCGCCAACACGCCCGTCGCCGGCAAGACGGGCACCGTCTCCATGAGCGGCGGCAACCGCGACATCTGGATGGCTGCCTACAACACGGAGCTGTCCGTCACCGTCTGGATGGGCTTTGACCAGACGGACGCGAAGCACAAGATTCCAAACGGCATCACCGGCGGCAAAAACACGGCGTCCGTCGCGGCTGCGTTCTTCAAAAAGGCCTATGCCGACCGGGACAAGCCCAAGTTTACCGAACCGGACGGTCTTGTCTGGCTGACGCTGGACAAGCGCGCCATCACCGCGCGCGGCTCCGTGATGCTCGCCGGCGACACGACCCCCAAGGATTACCGCTTCAGCGAGGTCTTTGCCGCCGGCAACCGCCCCTACGCCGTTTCCGATATCTGGAACGCGCCGCCCGCGCCATCCTCCTTCTACGTCTCGCACAATGCAGGCGGCTATCCCGAGCTGCACTTCAAAGCGGCCGGAACCGCGCGCTACCGCATCCAGCGCGACGCTGTCGGCGAGTCCGTCATCCTGACGGAGATGATCGGCTCCGCGGGGCAAAGCATCACCTACAGCGATTACAGCGCGGTGCCCGGCGTGCTCTACACCTATCGCGTGATTCCGATTCACGAGGAGCTCCTGCAGCAGGGCATCTGGCTGGAGGGCAAGCAGGCCGTCCAGCTGGCGCAGGTCGCGTCCTCCTCCGGCAGCGGCTTCCTCGCCGGGCTGCGCAGCCTGATCCCGGCGCTGTCCACGCAGACAGATTAACCAGCATTAAAAAAGGCATTGAAGAAGCGCTCATCACGTTTCCTCAATGCCTTTAAAATTGGGTTACAGATTTCTCAGCTCGTCGCGCTTGGCGTCGATCATCTCCGGCGTGGCGTAATTGAGCGGAGAGAACATGCCGACACGCGCCATGTCAAGGCGATCCTTCGCGCTCTCGATATCGCCGTTCTCGATGTCATACAGCGCCAGGAAATAGTTGGTGTCGATGGCCTTGGGCTTGAGGGCAATCGCCTTGTCGAAGTAAATCTTCGCCGTCTCCTTGTCGCCCACCAGACGGTAATACGTCTGACCGAGGTTGTCCAGGAACACAGGGTCCTCGTCATCGTATTCGAGCGCTTCCTTGTTGAAGCGGATGGCCTCCTCCGCGTCGCCCTGCTCGATCTTGAGATAGCCGATGATGGAATAGAGCGTGCCGTTCTTGGTGTGACGGAACTCATCCTCCAGAATCTCCATCGCGCGGTCAAGATGGCCCTTCTGCCAGAGAATGATCGCGTAATTGATGTGCAGATCAGTCTTCTCCTTCGCGTCCATCGGCATCTTCTCCATCCGCTTGAGCACCTCCAGCGCCTTGTCAAACTGGCTGGTGCGGATCAGCAGCACGCTGTAGCCGCGCAGCAGACGCGGCTTGTCCATGCCCTTTTCATATGCTTCTTCGTACAGCTTGAGCGCCGTCCTGTAATCTCCCTTGCTGTGCGCAGTCAGCGCCTTGTTGCCGGTCATATTGCCCATAAAGCTCATTGCATTCTCTCCTCCTGAATCCGTAAGCTCGTTTCCCGTTCCTGTTTTCTGCGCAGCCGGTCAATCCGTCTGTGGATCTGCGCCGTCTGCTGCTCATCCGCGCCCCAGAGCGGCGCAACATTCAGCGTGTAGCGCAGCGCGCCATTCGCATACGAGAGCGCGCGAGCGTTGTCCCTGGCGATATGCTCGTAGTATTTCGCCAACTCGATGTACGGCCATACGCCGCCCGCGCCCTGTGCAATCATCTGCTGGCAGGTTTCCACTGCCTCGGCCCATTCCTTCTCCTTCTTGTAGCTGGCAGCCAGGTGCATGTGTGCCTGTGCGGACAGCGTGCTGTGGCCGAGGATTTTGAAGCAGGCTCTCGCCTGCTGCGTTCTTCCGCCGCGCATGAGCGTTCTGCCCACGCCGAAGAGATCCTCCGGATGCGCGAGCTTTTCGGGCTCCCGGAAGGCTGCGCACAGATGCCCCGTCAGACTTGCCAGGCTCTTCACATCGTCAAAATTGTGCCGAAGCACATCCTCCAGCAGCGCAAACTCCTTCGTGCGCACATAATCAAAGTACCGCTGCGGCACCTGCGCGCCCGGCAGGTCGTCCTGACGTGTCTGACCGAGCACAGCCTCCTCAAGTGCCGCCAGATTGCAGCGCTTCAGGCGCAGCTTGTACACGCGCCGCGCGGCGTGCAGCAGATCGAGGTGCGGCATCTGCGTCACAGGCAGACGGATGCGGTTCATGACCATGCGGGATTCCAGCAGCGGAAGGTCGAACGTCTTGCCGTTGAAGGAGACGACCGTATCCGCCTGCCGAAGCAGCGCGGCGATCTCCGTGAGCATCGCCGCCTCCTCGCTGTAATCGCGCATGACATACTGTCTGATCACCATGCCGCGGTCGTCGATGAATCCCACGCCGATCTCAAACGCCACGGTACCCGCGCCGCCGCTCAGGCCGGTCGTCTCCGTATCCAGGAACAGCACGTGGCGGATATCCCAGCAGTCGCCCGAAAAGCGCGGATCGCACGCGCGGATTTCGTCAAGCGTCGTGCGTTCGATGCCGCAAAGCTCCCGCAGCGGTACAATCTGCTCGCGGTAGAAGAATGGCTCCTCTTTGATCGCCGGCTCTGGCCTGGGCGCGGCGGGCTTGCCTGATGCCACAGCCATCAGCCGTTCACGCAGGTTTCTCATAGCGCCATCAGCCTTTCGGTCAGCAGCAGCGCCGTCTGCTTGCCGCGCTCGCCCACCTCTGCACGAGGGCCGACGCACGATGGACAGCCCGACTCGCACGGGCACGCCCTGATCAGCGAATGGACGTCGCCGAAGATCAGGCTGCGCATGCCGTACACACGCTCGCTCAGGCCGATGCCGGGTGAACGGGTCGCGCACGCGGTACTGCACGCAGATATCGCTCGGGGAGCACATCAGATACAGCGGGATGATCTGGCGCAGCGCATTGGCGATGCCCAGCATGCCGCCCTGCAGATTGTCCATGGAGAGCCCGCCGGTCAGGCGCTCATCCAATGCCCACCAGCAGGCGTTCGTCGGCATCTCCAATTCCGGCAGATCGACCGGGCCGAAGCCCAGCGTCTCCTGCGTGTCCAGCTTGAACTTTTTGAACATCGTCACCAGCCAGGTGACCAGCACCTCGCCGTAAGCCATCGTGCCCGTGCCCAGTGGCTGCTCCTTGAGCACGTCGAGCACCTTCACGCTGGTGTTGAGGTCGGCGTCGGTATAATAGTCCACGTTCACGCTGCGTACATAGGCCTTTTTCTCGGTGAAGTCGAGCTTTTCCACCTGGAACTGCTGGCCCTCGTGCATGTAGATCGCGTGCTCGTGCAGAAGCATGGGCACGGTATAGCGGTCCATCTCGCCGATCACATTGTGGTGCGCGGGATTGGTGATGTCAATGATGACGAAATTCTCGCTGGTCACCGAGCGCAGCGACAGGTCGGCCGCCGGGAATTCCTCGGCCATCCAGTAATACCGGCCGCCGGTCAGGTTCAGAATCTGCTCCTCGCACAGGTAATTAAGCAGCTCCTGCGTGGAGACGCCGTCGGCGTACTGCTCACCTTCCTCAAACGGCAGCTCGTACGCCGCGCACTTGACGTGATTGAGCAGCACATACAGGTTGTCCGGGTGCACCAGCGCGTTTTCGGGCGAACGGCCAAAGAAGTACGCGGGGTGCGTGACGACGTACTGATCCAGCGCTGAGGAGGACGCGACCACGACCGTCAGCGCCGTGTTCTTGCGCCGGCCCGCACGGCCTGCCTCCTGCCAGGTGCTGGCGATGGAGCCCGGATAGCCGCACATCACACACGCGTCAAGCTGACCGATGTCAATGCCCAGCTCCAGGGCGTTGGTAGAGACGACGGCGCGGATCTCGCCCCTGCGCAGCCCGCGCTCGATCTCGCGCCGCAGCGTGGGCAGATAGCCGCCGCGATAGCCTCGCACGCGGCCCGCATTGCCCAGCGGATCGCGCACACGCTCCTTGAGATGGCGCGTGAGCACCTCGACCGTCAGGCGCGACTTGCCGAAGACGATGGTCGAAATGTCGTTGTCCACCAGCATGGACGCGATGCGCAGCGTCTCCTGCAGGACGGACTTGCGCACGCCGAGCTGCCGGTTGACTACCGGCGGATTGTAAAACACGATATGCTTTTCGCCGCTCGCCGCACCGCTCTGGTCGATCAGCTCCACCGGACGTCCGATGAGCGTCTGCGCAAGCTCGGCAGGATTGGCGATCGTCGCGGAGCAGCAGATGAACTGCGGGTTGGAGCCGTAGAACCGGCACAGGCGAAGAAGCCTGCGGATGACGTTGGCCAGGTTGGAGCCGAACACGCCGCGATAGGCGTGAATCTCGTCGATAACGATGTAGCGCAGGTTCTCAAACAGCTTGACCCACTTGGTGTGGTGCGGCAGGATGCCCGAATGCAGCATATCCGGATTGGTGACAACGATGTGACCAGCCTGGCGGACCTGACGCCGGGCCGCCGCGGGCGTGTCGCCGTCGTAGGTGTAGGTCTTGACGTCCACACCCATCGCCTCGATGAGCTCGTAGAGCTCCGAGACCTGATCGGCGGACAGCGCCTTCGTCGGGAAGAGATACAGCGCGCGCGCATCCGGCTCATGCAAAATGGTGTTGAGCACCGGGAGGTTGTAGCACATGGTCTTGCCGGAGGCCGTCGGCGTGACGACACAGATGTCCCTTTGCTGTGCTGCGAGATCAAACGCCTGGCGCTGATGGCTGTAGAGCCTGTACACGCCGCGCTTTTGCAGCACGGGCGCAATGCGGTTGTCCATCTCCGCCGGGAAATCCTCATAGACCGCCTCACGCGCCGGGATTGTCTCCCAATGCGTGACGTTTTCCATGAAGGACGGCGTGTTCTTCAGCCTGTCCAGGAGCTGTTCAAGGTTCATGTGTGTTTCCTCCCGATGAACGCTGCGCGCGAATGGCGCTCAGACCCAGCGCGCAGACGGAAAAGTACGTCGCAATGAGAATCGGCTGCGTGACGTTGATGAGCATCACGACGCTGTAAGCAAAGGCCGAGGCAAACGCGCCGCACAGCAACGGGTCATGCCTGGCATGGTGCAGCAGCGTGACCAGCGTGGCCGCATAGAACAGGACAAAGGCGGCCATGCCCAGCAGGCCGCAGGTCAAAAGCATCTGGAGCGGCTGACAGTGCGGGTCATTGAATACGCCGCCCCGCAGCATGGACGGATCATCAAAAAACGGCGTGAGCACGCGCAGCGTCAGCTCCATGCCCGCGCCGAAAAGCTTCTGCACAGGGCCGGCGTCGGCAAACGCCCGCATGGCACGGATCCAGGCAAACCCGCGCAGCGAGCCCCAGCTGTCGTCAAAGCGCAGGAACGACGCCGCCTCGCCCAGGTTCCTTCCGGTATCCACGACAGAAAAATAGACCATCGTGCCCAGCAGCAGAAGCGTCGCAAGCCCAAAGCACGAAAACAGTACCGCAGCCGTCTTTCTCCTGCCGGGCGCCTTCCTGCCACAGCGCGCAATCCAGACGCATGCCGCAGCAAGCGCGAGCAGCAAAACGCAGAGTGCTTCGCCCGCATGCAGATCAAAAAGGAGCTTCGGCAGCCCGGAAATCTGCGGATGAAAAGTGCTGAACCCAAGCAGCACGCACATGACCGGCAGCGCAGCGCAGGCCATCGCCCAGAGGACGAGCGCATGTGCCATTGTCGGCAGACTGCCGCCGGAAATGGCCAGTAGCGCAAAGCAAGCCAGGTGCAGCCCGATCAGCGCGCTGTCCGTGCGCGAAGCCATCGCGCCAAGGGCCATCACGCATGCGCATGAAAGCCCGAACATCCGCATGCCTCTCTTTTCCGAAAAAACAAACTGTCCGCCCGCAAGCGGAAACAGCATCACCAGATAGGTGCCGAAGAAATCAAAGTGGCCAATCGTGGACAGGAACACCGTCTCCTGTCCCGTCTTGATTCGCGCATAAAAGCCCAGCGGATCAAAGCCCATGGCGTTGACCAGGCCCAGCAGCGCAACCGCCGTCGCGCAGATCACAATAGGCACGAGCAGCCGGGCGCAGGTCTTCCCTTCTCCGATGATGAAAAACGCGGCGCCGCAGCAAAGCATGAAGATCAAGCCGCAGTAACGCCCCTCGCTGCCGTCAAGCGTCGCGGATTCAAAGCCCGTCCGCGCGCAGGCGATCACGCAGGCTGCCAAAAACAGCAACACCAACAGACGGGTTGCCCTTCCGGGATGCGGAATACGCTTTTCGCCAGTGCGCGCAAGCAGCATTGCCGTGCCCATCAGCAGCGCCAGCGCCGGCACGATCCGGCAAACCGCCTCGACTTTGAAGCGGTTGATGTCAAAAAACGCATTGTGGAAAAGCAGCGGAAGCGCGCAAAGCATAAACGCCGCGCAGATCAGGGAGATCAGCTCGGGAAGCCTTTTCTTTTCAAAACAGGAACGTGCGCTAAAAAGCTTGCGGCGAGCACCAAATGACTTGATCTTGTAAAGCAGCTCGGACATGGACATGGGCACAGTCCGCTTTTTCATTCGCACGATTGCTTTCATCCCAACCATGTTTCAGCCCTTCATTTCAGGATTCCACCCTATTGTAAAGCATCTACGCGCGCTGCGCAAGTACATCTTCGCGCAAATCAACCGTCGTCGTCTCGCCAATCAGCCCAGGTCAAAACGGTACCAGGCGGCACACAACAAAGGCGGGCAGATGCCCGCCTTTGCCGTCACACGGGAAGAAGCTCCTCGTGCGGAATCTCGATGTCGATTTCGCTGCCCAGCGCGTGCAGCACAATCCGCTCGCCCGCGTGGCTGCCCGTCAGCAGCAGGTCGCTGAGCGGATCCTCCACGCGTCTGGCGATCACCCTGCGCAGGTTGCGCGCACCGCTCATCGCGTCCACGCCCTCCCCGGCCAGCAGCGCAGGCACGCCGTCGTCGTATTCGAGCATGATACCCTGCCGACCCAGCTGCTGCGCAATGCGGCCAAGCATCAGCGCTGCGATGCACGCCCCGTCCTCCTTTGTCAGGCTGTGCATGACGATGAGCTCGTCGATTCTGCCCAGAAACTCCGGGCGGAACGTCTGCTTCACCTGCGCGAGGATGGCCTTGCCGGGATCGTGCGCCTCCGCGCCGGAGGCAAAGCCCAGCCGCTTCTCCATATCGAAGGAAACGCCGGCATTGGAGGTCATCACCACGATGGTGTTCTTGAAGTTAACCTTGCGGCCCACGCTGTCGGTCAGCTGGCCGTCATCCAGCAGCTGCAGAAGCAAGCTGAAAATCTTGGGATGCGCCTTCTCGATCTCATCAAAGAGCACGACGCTGTACGGCCGCTTCAGCACCGCATCCGTCAGCTGACCGCCCTCGCCGTGGCCAACGTAACCGGGTGGCGAGCCGATCAGCCGGGAGGCCGTCGCCTCCTCGCTGTACTCGGACATGTCGATGCGGATCAGCGCCTCCTCGCTGCCAAAGAGCGCCTCGCTGAGCGCCTTGCACAGCTCCGTCTTGCCCACGCCGGACGGGCCCAGCAGCATGAACACGCCGAGCGGGCGCGTCGGATCGCCAAGACCCGCGCGCGAGCGTCTGAGTGCCCGTGCAATCGAGGAAATCGCTTCGTCCTGACCGACGATCCTGCGCCGGAGCGTCTTTTCCAGATTCAGAATGTCCTGCTGATCATCCGCGCCGACGCGTTCCACCGGCACGCCCGTCCATTGGGCCACCACCTTCGCCACCTCGGCGGCATGGATGACAATCACGCTGCCGCTTTCCTGCGTCCAGCCTGCGATCTTCGCCATCGAGGCCGCCTCGTCGATCAGGTCGATCGCCTTGTCCGGCATGCAGCGATCCGTCACATAGCGCGCAGACAGCTCCACCGCAGCGGTCAGCGCGTCATCCGCGATCGTCACATGGTGATAATCCTCATATCGCTCGCGCAGGCCGCTCAGAATCCGCAGTGTTTCATCGCGGTCCGGCTCCCGCACGTCGATACGCTGGAAGCGCCTGGCCAGCGCCGCGTCCTTCTCGACGTACTTGCGGTATTCCTTGTACGTCGTCGCGCCGATGACGCGCACCTCGCCGCGGGCCAGCGCAGGCTTGAGGATGTTCGCCGCATCCATGCCGCCCTCGCTGGAGCTGCCCGCGCCGATCAGCGTGTGCATCTCGTCGATAAACAGGATGACGTTGCCCATCTCCTGCACGCAGGACAGCACCTTCTTGATGCGCTCCTCAAACTCGCCGCGGTACTTGCTGCCCGCAATCATCTGCGCCATGTCCAGTGCGCAGATCTGGGTGTCTCTGAGCATCGGCGGCACATCGCCCCGGGCAATCCTCACGGCCAACCCCTCCGCCAGCGCGGATTTGCCCACGCCCGGCTCGCCGATGAGCAGCGGATTGTTCTTCGTCTTCTTGCCCAGCACGCGGATCATGGCGTCTATCTCGGCCCTTCTGCCGATGAGCGGCTCCAGTTCGCCGTTGGCAGCTGCGCGCGTGAGGTTGCGCGCGTATTGATTAAGCAGCTGCTCCTTGGGCATGCTCTCCTCCCTTTGCCGCTGCTCCGCCTGCTGCGCGGCTGCGGCCTCCTGGCCGGAAATCGGCGTATTCGACGATGCAATACTCCGGGCCGCCAGCGGCCGCTCGATCTCGCCCGCCGCGTTGACCAGCGCCGTGCGCATGCCCTCGACCGTCTTGCCGAAATCCTGCAGGACGTTGAGTCCGCAGCAGCCGTCCTCATAAAGCAGCTCGTTCCAGATGTGCGCGACGCCGGCCAGCGTCTTCTTCTCCGGGTTGGCATAGCTGAGCGCGCGCAGCAGCACGCGCTGCGCATGCGGCGTGAGCCCCGTGATGCGGGAAAAGCCCGCTTCACCCCGCCCGTAGCGGCTGAGCACCTCCCGCTCGATCTCCTGCACGGAGAGGTCGCCCACGATGCACTGCGTCAGTTCGTCGCTGCCCTTGCACAGGCCCACGACGATGTGCCCCGTGCCCATCCTCTCCTGACCCATGGCGGCGGCGCAAATCTGCGCCTGTACAAGCGCCTTCATGGCGCTCTGTGTGAATCCCTTGGGTATATTCACTGTGATTCATCCCTCCTGTCAGGCCCATCAGGCACGACGCTTGGCCAGCGAGAGGATCATGCTGCGCAGCGTGCCCGCGCAAAGCGCATCCTTCATCGTCAGCGGCAGCGGCACAGCCTGCGGCGAAAGCGCGGCGAGCATCAGGCTCGCCTCCTCCGGGGTGACGATCTTTTCCATCTTCAGATGCTCGATGATTTTGGCGGCGTCCGCGCTGCTGATGGACGTGCCGATGCGCTGATACAGCGACTGCAGCAACTCCTCGCGGCTGGTCGCCGCCAGGCGGACGATGCGGATATAGCCGCCGCCGCCGCGCCGCGACTCGATCACATAGCCGTGATCCGGCGTAAAGCGCGTGGACAGCACATAGTTGATCTGAGACGGCGCGCACTGAAAGTGCTCCGCCAGTTCGTTTCTTCTCAATTCTATTTCATGCGTCTCATCTTCCATGAGCGCCTTGATGAAGTCCTCAATGGAGTCGCTGAGCAATCTCATCTGGAATCCCTCTCCTTGTCGTGTCTGATTAGTTTAACTTTCTTTGACCTTCTCTATTATACGCGTTTTCATTTCCGCTTGCAAGACCAAATTTACCTTGCGTCCGGTCTCTTCATATCGTATAATAGATTGATAGGTTTTGCATAGCCTTACGTTTGATATCGATAGGAGCAATGACAACATGATCGTTTTGAGCGCACAGAATGTCGCCAAGGCCTTTGGCGTCAACGTCGTGCTGAAGGATGTCTCCTTCACCCTCCAGCAGGGCGACCGCATCGGGCTTGTGGGCGTGAACGGCTGCGGCAAATCGACCCTGATGCGCATCATCGCAGGCCTTGATACGCCAGACAGCGGCGAAATCTCTATCGTGCGCGGCACGCGTATCGGCTATCTCGCCCAACAGGACATGGTCACCAGCGGCGCAAGCGTCTGGGCGGAGCTAGAGAAGGTATATGAGCCAGTCTTTGAGATGGAAAAGCGGCTGCGCCAGCTGGAAAACGAGATGGAGCACGCGCACACCGATCCCGCGGAGTTCAGCCGCCTCTCGGCCGACTACGACAAGCTGACGCGCCGGTTTGAAGACGCGGACGGCTACGCCTGGAAGAGCATGGTTTCCGGCGTGCTCAACGGCCTGGGCTTCAAGCCCAGCCAGTATGATCAGAACGTCGATTCCCTCTCCGGTGGTGAGAAGACGCGTCTGTGCCTGGCGCGGCTGCTGCTGCAGAAGCCCGATCTGCTGCTGCTGGATGAGCCGACCAACCACCTGGACATGGAGACGCTCTCCTGGCTTGAAAACTATCTGGCCGCCTACCGCGGCAGCGTGCTGGTCATCTCGCACGACCGTTACTTTCTCGACCATGTCTGTACCGGCATGGTGGAGATCCTGATGGGCACCTCCGAGCAGTACAACGGCAACTACACCCGTTACATCGCGCAGCGCGAGGAGCGCTTTGAGACGCGCATCCGCGCCTACGAGCTCCAGCAAAAGGAGATTGAGCGCCAGCAGGCGATCATCGCGCGCTACCGGATGTTCAACCGCGAGAAGTCCATCCGCGCGGCGGAAAGCCGCGAAAAGGCGTTGGAGCGCATGGAAAAGCTGGAAAAGCCGGTGGACGAGCGTGCCATCCGCTTCCGATTTGAGGCGCGCCGGCGTACCGGCGAGGACGTGCTGATGATCCATGAGGTCAGCAAATCCTTCGGCGAAAAGCATCTCTTCTCCAATTTCTCGCTGCATGTGCGCGCCGGCGACCGCATCGCCCTCATCGGCCCCAACGGCGTAGGCAAATCCACGCTGATCAAGCTGATCACCGGCGAGGTTCCCTGCGATACCGGCGAGATCCGCTACGGTTCCAACGTGGATGTGGGCTATTACGATCAGCATCAGAGCGCGCTTCATCCCGAAAAGACCGTGCTCGACGAGGTCTGGGACCGTTTTCCCCGGATGGAGCAGTCCGACGTGCGCGGCGCGCTGGGCATGTTCCTGTTCACCGGGGACGACGTGTTCCAGCCGATCAAAACGCTCTCCGGCGGCGAGAAGGGCCGCGTCGCGCTGACGGCACTGATGCTGCGCAAGGACAACCTGCTGCTGCTGGACGAGCCGACCAACCATCTGGACATGGATTCCCGCGAGGTGCTGGAGGACGCGCTCTCCGGCTTCAGCGGCACGATCATCACCGTCTCCCACGACCGCTACTTCATCAACCGCGTCGCCGACCGTGTCATCGAGATGCTTCCGGACGGCGTGACGGAGTACATGGGCAACTACGACGACTATCTGGAAAAGAAAAACCGCCCCGTCGAGCAGGAGACCGTCGCCGGCAAGACCCGAACCGAGCTTGACAAGGAAAAGCGCCGCGAAAAGATGAACAAGCAGGCGCTTCGTCAGCTCAAGGTGCGTGCGCAGGAGGCCGAGAAGGCTGTCGGCGCCAAGGAAGAGGAGATTGCCGAACTGGAGGCACAGCTGGCCGATCCGAACCTGTACGCCGACGTCAAATACGCCGCCGAGGTACAGAAGGCTTACCAGCGGGCACAGGGCGAGCTGACCAGGCTCTACGAGGAATGGGAGGCCGCCGAGGCCGCACTGCAGGAAGAGAGCTGAACGACCAAAGAAAGGGAGCGATCACGCCATGCTATTCATCGGTATCTGCGGCGCAAGCGGCAGCGGCAAGTCCACACTCGCTGAGGAGCTGGCCAGGATGGTCAACAAGAGCATCCTCATCATCAACCAGGACGCATACTACTACGACCATCCGGACATGTCCTTTGAGGAGCGCTGCAAGCTCAATTACGACGAGCCCTCCATCTTCGATCACGATCTGCTGCTTGAGGACGTGCGCGCGCTGCTCAGCGGCCAGCGCGTGCTGCGCAAGCGGTATGATTATACCGCGCACCGTCGCGCGCCGCAGGCGGAGGAATACCTCGAGCCGCACGATGTGATCGTCGTCGAGGGCATCCACGCGTTCTACGACGAGCGCCTGCGCGACATGATGGACCTCAAGCTCTTCGTCCGGGTGGATTCGGACATCTGCCTGCTGCGCCGCATCCAGCGCGACATCAACGAGCGTGGCCGCGCCATCGACAACATCTCCACGCAGTACCTGACGACCGTCAAGCCGATGTTCGATCAGTACATCCGCAATTACGAGCAGTATGCCGACGTGATCGTCGCGCGCGGCGGCAAGAACGCCAAGATCACCGAAATTCTCGCCGGTTACGTCAACAACGATCTGCATCTGTATCGCGGCCAGAGCCGCAGGAGGTCTTCATGCTGAAGCATTACACGAAGGAAGAAAAATCCTGGATTTTCTACGACTGGGCGAATTCCGCCTTCTCCGCCATCGTGGCGGCCATCATCCTGCCCGTGTTCTTCAAGTCCATGGCGGAAAGCAGCGGCGTGAGTGCCGTCGATGCGACGGCCTACTGGGGCTATGCCACGTCGCTGGGCACGCTGATCTGCGCGGTGCTCGCGCCGTTCCTGGGCACGCTGGGCGATTTCAGGGGCATGAAAAAGAAGCTCTTTACCGCCTTCATGCTGCTGGGCGTCGTCAGCACATTCCTGCTGGCGCTGACCAACAGCTGGCAGGGACTTCTGCTGTTTTACGTGCTGGGCACGCTGGGCTTCTCCGGCTCGTGCATCTACTATGACAGTTTCCTGCTGGATGTGACCGACGTCTCCCGCATGGACCGCGTGTCCTCCGTCGGCTACGGCCTGGGCTACATCGGCGGCTCCACGATTCCGCTGGTCGTCTCCCTTGTGCTCATTCAGTTCGGCTCCGGCTTCGGCATTCCGACGATGCTGGCCACAAAGTTCTCCTTCATCCTCACCGCCGTATGGTGGCTGGTCTTCACCATCCCCATGCTGCGCCATGTACAGCAGAAACACGCCATTGAGCCTGACCGCGACATGTTCGCGCACACGCTGCGCAACATGAAGGACACGCTGTCCATGATCGTGAAAAACAGGAGCATCCTCTTCTTCGTCATCGCCTATTTCTTCTACATCGACGGCGTGGGCACGATCATCCATATGGCGACAGTCTTTGGCTCCTCCTGCGGGCTGGACAGCATGGACCTGATGGTCGTGCTGCTCGTGGTGCAGATCGTGGCGTTCCCGTTTGCCATCCTCTACGGTCGGCTGGCGGACAGGTTCGGCTCGCGCAAGATGATCCTCTTCGGCATCGCGACGTACATCGTCGTGTGCATGCTGGGCTTCAACCTCAAGGAGATGAAGGATTTCCTGCTGCTGGCTGTGCTGGTAGGCACCGCGCAGGGCGGCATCCAGGCGCTCTCCCGCTCGTTCTACGGCAAGCTCGTCCCGGCGGAGCACGCCAGTAAATACTTCGGCTTCTTCGATGTGTTCGGCAAGTTCTCCGCGGTCATCGGCCCTGCTCTCTTCGGCGTCGTGGCCCAGCTCACCGGCGTGACCAATTACGGCGCGCTGGCCGTCATGTTCATGTTCATCCTCGGCGGCGCGATCTTCATGTTCCTCGTGCCCAGGAACGCGGAGAAAGCTTAAGCGCTAAACTGTGAGCCTTGGAAATCTTCATCTCCCAGACTTTCTTTTCCGCTTCGCAGCGGTTTTTAGACGCACAGAAAAAGGAGACCTGCTCTTGCAGATCTCCTTTTCTTCTGTCTGATCAGTCCTCGTAGCCGTTCGGATTCTGGGTCTGCCAGCGCCAGGAGTCGCGGCACATATCCTCCAGCGTCTTCTCGGCCTCCCAGCCGAGATCCTTCTTCGCCTTCTTCGGGTCGGCCCAGCACTCGGCAATGTCGCCCGGACGGCGGTCGACGATCTTGTAGGGCACCTTTACGCCGTTGACCTTCTCAAACGCATTGACGATGTCCAGCACGCTGTAGCCGTGGCCGGTGCCCAGGTTCACGATCTCGGTGCCGGTGTGGGTCATCGCGTAATTCGCGGCGGCGACATGGCCCTTCGCCAGATCGACGACGTGGATGTAGTCGCGCACGCCCGTGCCGTCCGGCGTCGGATAGTCGTTGCCGAACACGGACAGGAACTCGCGCTTGCCGGAGGCCACCTGGGTGATGAACGGCATCAGATTGTTCGGGATGCCGTTGGGCATCTCGCCGATGCGGCCGCTCTCGTGCGCGCCGATTGGATTGAAGTAGCGCAGGAGCACGACGGACCAGTCCTTGTTCGCCGCGGCGATGTCCGTCAGGATGCGCTCGTTCATGTACTTGGTCCATCCGTACGGATTGGTGCAGCTGGTGGGCATGGTCTCATCCAGCGGCATGTGATCCGGAATGCCGTACACCGTCGCGGAGGAACTGAAGATGAAGCGCTTCACGCCGTGCTTCTTCATCGCTTCGCAGACAGTCAGCGTGCAGTCGAGGTTGTTGCGATAGTATTCCATCGGCTTGGCCACGGACTCGCCGACGGCCTTGTACGCCGCAAAGTGGATGACCGCATCGATCTCGTTTTCGGCAAAGATCTTGTCCATCGCCGCAAAGTCGCAGCAATCCGCGTTGTAGAACTTCACGGTCTTTCCAGTCAGCTCCTGCACGCGCTCAAGGGACTTCTCGCTGCTGTTGTAGAGGTTGTCGACGACAACAACGCTGTGGCCCGCGTTGAGCAGCTCCACGCCGGTGTGTGAACCGATAAAGCCGGCACCGCCAGTCAGAAGAATGTTCATGGGATGATTCTCCTCTCTTCTCGCGCGAAAGTATGATTTTTGTATATTATACCACCGGTTTTCCCCTGTGGCAATCCATTATTCCTCGATGAGCACCGCACGGCACGGCGCGCCGTTTTCACCCGTCAGGGACAGCGGAAGCGCGCTGAGGAAGTAGTGCTCTCCCGTCGCCTTCTCAAGGAGCAGACCCTCCAGAATCGCCACGCCGGCGCCCAGCAGCGTCCTGTGAATTTCTCCGTCGCAGATTTCCATGTTTTCCACCGTCGGAGAGTCGATGCCCACCAGCCTGACATGCTGCTGCGCCAGATACTGGGCTGCGCGCATGCTCAGCACGGCCGGATTGAAATGGCCGTTCCTGGGTCTGTACTCGCCCTTGGGATCGGTGCGCAGCAGGATGCGCTCGCCCTCGGCGACCTGGCAGTCAATGAGCATCTTTTCCGTGATGACCTGCGCGGCAAACGTGAGCACGCGGCAGGGACCGATGAAGCATTCCAGCGGCATGCTTTCGATCGTCGCGCCGCCGGGAATCATGTGCAGCGGGGCGTCGACATGCGTGCCGCAGTGGCTGCCGATGGTCAACTCGCTGACCTCGCACATGTCGCCCTGCTTAAAGCTGGCGCTCACCTGGCTGTGAAAGCGTGGGTCTCCGGGATAGACGGTCATGTCCGAGCGGATTTCCTGAGAAATATCGATGATCTTCATGTTTATCTTTCCGCAGCCTCGTACTCGGCCACGGCCTCCTTCCATTCTCGTGTAAATTCTTCGAGACAGAGGTTGTTGTCCCGCATGTACTGCGCCACCTGCACGCCGACATAGCGCAGGTGCCACGGCTCGTAGGTGATGCCGGTGATGTCCTGCTTGTCCTTCTGGTAGCGGATGATGAAGCCATAATCCCAGCAGTGTTCCGCCAGCCACTTGCCCTGCTTGGTCTCGCCGAACGCCATCGTGAACTTCTTTCCGATACCGGCCTTGTTGATCACGTCGATGCCCAGCCCCGTCTGATGATCCGAAGAGCCGGGATACGCGACCACGCCGTCATCCTTGCCGTTGTTTTTCTCGAGGCGGTTGTAGTACATCGTCTTCTGCGTGCGGTAGCTGCGGTATCCGGAATGCGCATACAGATAGATGCCGTCCGCCTGCGCCGCGTCAAACAGCGCGCAGAGCGCATCTGCCGCCGTCTGGCGCATCTGAATCGGCGTGCTGCTGATCTTCCGGCAGGAAAGATCCTTGACCAGATCATCCGGAACAAAGCTTTCGTTAAGCAGGCTCTCCCGGTTGGCCAGCACGATGTAGTCGCTGGTCGTGAGCAGCTCATAGGAAATCGGATATGTCCATTCCTTCTGCGGCGCTTCCTCTTCATAGGCCTGCGCTTCCTCGATATCGCCCAGTGCGGAAAGGTCCAGCATCTCCGCCATGCAGGGTGACGCAAGCAGCGTCATGCACGCCAGAAAAAGCCCTGCTTTATGGATTCGATTCATCGGTCGTTTTTCCTCCTTCTTCCAGGAACTTTACGCGGTCTCCGCGCACCATCAGGATGTATTCCTCGAGCGTGATGTCCTTCTCGTGAATCTCTGCCGCGGCCTTCCTGCCGACGTAGCGGATGTGCCACGGCTCGTAGATATAGCCGGTGATGTTCGTCTTGCCCTTGGGATAGCGGAGAATGAAGCCGTATTCATGGCAGTGCGCCGCGAGCCACATGCCCTCCGGCGTCTCGCCGAAGTCCTCCACCAGGCCGCTGCCCAGTGAGGACAGGCCCTCCACGTCCATGGCCAGGCCCGTCTGATGCTCGGAATAGCCCGGCTTAGCGACGCTGGCGTTGGCCGCCTTCTCGTTCATCGTCTCCAGCTTGCGCTCAAAAATCGCTTTCTGCGTGGAATAGCTGCGAAAGCCGCTGGTCGCAAACAGCGTGATGCCGTCCTCCTGCGCGCCTTCAAACAGCGCCTCCAGCGCTGCCGCAGCCTCCGGCTGCATGTAGATATTCTCTGAGAGCGCTTCTCTGGTCGGCGTCACGTTTGGCTTGACCAGCGTGACAGGCACGGCAGGCGCACGGTTGGTTTTGTTGACCAGAATGAGCGTATCCGTCGGATCCTGGTGCGGCATGACGAATGCCCATGATTCAAACATCATCGCCGCACCGACTGCCAGCGCCGCGATCGCCCGCATTGCAAGCATGATCTTGTATTCCTTTCCTCTGCTATGTTCTGCGATGAACCGGTTTATTCGAGCCAGGTGAGCGCGTCCTCCCCCAGCCTCGCGGCCAGGCGGCCATACAGCGCATCATCCGCCATCGCCTCGATCACCGCGCCGGAATCGGTGTATTCCTCGGAAAGCACGCTGCCGCTGCTGTGGAGCATCGACGTGAGCGCGCCCTGCGCATACGGAATCTGCACGCGCAGCCTGCGCTGCACGCCGCGAATCCGGCGCTTTACCTCCTCAAGCAACGCCTCGACGCCCTCGCCGGTCTTCGCACTGATGAAGAACGCACCCGGCCACTCGGGCCTGTTTTCCAGCAGATCGACCTTGTTGACCACGTCGATCATCGGGCGGTCCTGCGCGCCGAGGGAGGAAAGCACCTCCAGCACGACGTCGTGCTGATGGAGCATCTCCTCGGATGCGCCGTCGGAGACGATGAGCAGGATATCCGCCAGCAGCGCCTCCTCCAGCGTCGAGCGGAACGCATCCACCAGCGCATGCGGCAGCTTGCTGATGAAGCCGACCGTATCGACCAGCAGGAACTCCCCGCCGCTGGGGAGCTTCACCGTGCGCACGACGGGATCAAGCGTCGCAAAGAGCTTGTCCTCCGCCAGCACGTTCGCATCGCTGAGCGCGTTGAGCAGCGTGGATTTGCCCGCATTGGTATAGCCCACCAGTGCGACAACCGGCACGCGGTTCTTCTCCCGGCGTGAACGGCGCAGGCTGCGCTGATCCTCCAACTCTTTGATTTCCCGGCGCAGGTCGCTCATGCGCCTGCGGATGCGCCGCCTGTCCATCTCCAGGCGCGTTTCACCCGGGCCCCGGGTGCCGATGCCGCCGCCCAGACGGGACATGGACACGCCGTGACCCATCAGGCGCGGAAGCTGATACGCCATCTGCGCCAGCTCCACCTGCAGCCGTCCCTCGCGCGACTGTGCGCGCTGAGCAAAGATGTCCAGAATCAGCGTCGTGCGGTCGAGCACCTTCACGCCGCGCAGCACGTCCTCCAGATTCCGCGTCTGCACGCCGGAAAGCTCGTCGTCAAAGATGACGATGTCCGCGTCCTTCGCCTGGCAGTCGAGCGCCAGCTCTTCGGCCTTGCCGCTGCCGATGTAGGTCGCCGTATCCGGGCGCGTCTTCTTTTGCAGCATGGCGCCTACGACGATTGCACCCGCCGTGTCCGCCAGACGCGCAAGCTCCTCCAGCGAGCGCTCGCTGTCCAGGCCCACCAGATATGCGCGCTCCTTTTCCTCCTGCGTGCCATTGCCGGCACCGATGAGCACCTCCTGATCCGCGCGCTCAATCGCGTCCATCCAGGCGCGCTGTGGGATCTTTTTGACCGGCACGATCTCCGTCAGGAAGACCTTGTTCACGCCGCCGACCACCTCGCCCAGGAACGCCGCCTGCACGCCGGTCGCCCGTCCGTCCTTCGCGCCGACGGCCGCCATCGCGTCAAAGTGCATCGAGCGCAGCGAGCTGATGTCCACATCCGAAAGCTGCGGATTTCCGCCCGGATGCGTGTGAATGCAGCGGATCATGCTCAGCCGGCGCGTGTTGCGGCGCAGGTGCATGTCCTTGAGGTCCACGCTGTTCAGGCCGCCGATGGTGATGTCCAGAATCGCGCCGCTGCGCGAGACATAGATGCTGATTTCACGGTTGATCGCGCAGGTAAATGCCGCCAGCACATCCAGCAGCTCCGGCGGCGCGAAAACCTCGCCGGTCAGGTCAAGGTCATACAGCGTTTCCAGCTGCGCCAGCACGGAATCACGGATGCCTTCTTTGTTGCCATAGATCATGGTTTGCGTCCATTCTCCTTCTATCGTTTCAGAATCCGCCGCAGTGCGTCCGCGACGGCGGCCATCTCCTCTTCCGTATTCTCTTCCCCGATGGAGAAGCGGATATCCGCCTGTCGCTCGCCTGCAATGCCCATCGCCGTGACGACGTGCGAGCGCTCCGCCGAGCCGGAAGTGCATGCGCTGCCCGACGATACGGCGATGCCCGCCATGTCCATCTGCATGAGCAGCGGCATGGGATTTGCATCCTCAATCGTCACATGCAGATGGCCGGGCAGCCGGTTTTCCCGGTCACCGTTCACGCGCACGCCGGGAATGGCCAGCAGCTTTTCTTCCAGCATATCGCGCAGCCGTGAGACGCGCGCCGCCGTCTGCGTCATGCTCTGCACAGCCATCGAAATCGCCCTGCCCATGCCGACGATGGCCGGCGTGTTTTCCGTGCCTGCGCGCAGGCCCCGTTCCTGTGCGCCGCCGTAGACCAGATTCTCGATTCGCATGCCGCTGCGCACGATCAGCGCGCCGATTCCCTTCGGCCCGCCAAACTTATGCGCGGACATAGACAGCAGATCCACGTTCAGCCGTCCCAGCTCCACAGGGATATGGCCGACCGCCTGCACCGCGTCGGTGTGCATCAGCACGCCATGTGCGTGCGCAATCTCTCCGAGCGCTGCAATCGGCTCAATCGTGCCGACCTCGTTGTTTGCCAGCATGACGGACGCAAGCAGCGTATCCGGCCGAATCGCCCGCGCAAAGGCCTCCGGCGAAACGCGCCCCAGCTCGTCCACGTCCAGATAAGTCATCTCGCAGCCCCGCCGCTCCAGCGCCGCACAGGCATGCAGCACGGCGTGATGCTCGATTTTCG
Organism: Clostridiales bacterium; assembly: GCA_004557905.1. Lineage (GTDB taxonomy): Bacteria > Bacillota > Clostridia > Christensenellales > Aristaeellaceae > Ventricola. The sequence continues at coordinate 110,690 of SFFH01000008.1, forward strand.
TGGTGATGATATGCCTTTTTTCCGGATGGGCAGAAGCTACGCCCAGCAGCGCCCAGCTGTCCGCCTCGCTGCCGCCTGAGGTGAAATAAACCTCGCTGCGCGCTGCACCGACGGCGCGGGCCACCTCGCCGCGAGCCGTGTCGATCGCCTGGCGCGCATCCCGCGCAAGCCGATAGCCGCCGCTGGCGTTGCCGTAGGACGCGGAGAAATACGGCAGCATCGCCGCCAGGACGTCATCCCTGACCGGCGTCGTCGCCGCATGATCCAGATATATCACATTCTCCGCCTCGATTCTGCAAAAATCCGTACATGATCAGTTTACCTGCTGCGCTGGCATGTGTCAACCATAAACTTCCCGGCACATCCCATCACGCAGAAAAGCGTACCGGCTGTCATCCGATACGCTTTTGTACAGTTTATTCGTTCACACAGCCCTCATACAGCGGGAAGCGCGCGCACAGCGCAAGCACTTCCTGCCTGACCTCCTCCGTGGCCGCTTCGCCCTCGCGAATCATTCTGGCGATCAACTGCGCGATCTTCACCATCTCCGGCTCCTTCATGCCGCGGGTGGTCACCGCCGGGGTGCCGATGCGCACGCCGCTGGTGACAAACGGGCTGAGCGTCTCCTTCGGAATGGTGTTCTTGTTGACCGTGATGTTCGCCTGACCCAGCAGCGTCTCCAACGCTTTGCCGGTCACGCCGGTGCCGGTCAGATCCAGCAGCATCAGATGGTTGTCCGTGCCGCCGGAGACGAGGCGGATGCCCTGCCTGGTGAATTCCTCGGCCATGGCCTTCGCGTTGAGCACGATCTGGTGCTGATACTGCTTGAACTCGTCGCTCAGCGCTTCCTTGAAGCAGACCGCCTTGCCCGCGATCACGTGCTCCAGCGGGCCGCCCTGCGTACCCGGGAAGATCGCCTTGTCAATCGCCTTCGCGTACTGCTCCTTGCACAGGATCATGCCGCCGCGCGGACCGCGCAGCGTCTTGTGCGTCGTCGTCGTGACGAAATCGGCATACGGCACCGGGCTCGGATGCTCGCCCGCGGCAACCAGACCGGCGATATGTGCCATATCGACCATCAGCAGGCAGCCGGCCTTGTCCGCGATCTCGCGCAGGCGGGCAAAATCAATCACGCGCGGATACGCGGAGGCGCCCGCCACGATCATCTTCGGCCTGACCTCAAGCGCCTGCTTCTCCAGCGCGTCGTAATCGATGACCTCCTCATCCTCCGTCACGCCGTAAGCGACAAAGTTGAAGTACTTGCCGGACATATTCACCGGGCTGCCGTGCGTCAGATGGCCGCCGTGGGACAGGTTCATGCCCATGACCGTATCACCGGGATTGAGCATGGCAAAGTACACTGCCATGTTGGCCTGTGCGCCGGAATGCGGCTGAACGTTGGCATGCTCCGCACCGAAGAGCTGTTTGGCGCGGTCTCGCGCGAGGTTCTCCACCACGTCGACATACTGGCAGCCGCCGTAGTAACGCTTGCCAGGATAGCCCTCGGCATACTTGTTGGTCAGATGGGAGCCCATCGCCGCCAGCACCGCGTCACTGACGAAGTTTTCGGAGGCAATCAGCTCAATATGCTCACGCTGGCGCTTGAGCTCGTCGCGCATTGCGGCGCAGAGCTCGGGATCCGCCGCCTGAATGGACTTGAAATCAATCATGATAGGCACCGCCTTATTCGTATTTTGTTTCATTATACTCACAAATGCCCCATAAATCAAGCGCGCAGCAAAAATGCGCGCGATACGCATACCGATTTATGCAGCAAAGCGCGCCAACCAGGCTTTTGTCAATACGATTTCACGTCGGGCCTGTTTCAAGCATCGTTGGCGGAATCGCAATAGTCGCCTTCGGCTCCGCTGCGATTCTTGCCTTTCAGGCTTCGCATACGGGGAACGTTGGGCTGCCGCCCAAACCTGCTTGGGGATTTCATCCCCAAACCCCTTCTTCGCTTCGCGTTTATGGCTCGTTTTTTCTAAAAACCGTATAAAAAGAAGGAACGCCGAAGCGTTCCCCCTTCTTATACGATTGACATCAGGCCTTCTGCTCGGGCTCCTTCGCGGCAGCCGGAGCGGCCGGCTTCGCGGCCGGAGCCACAGGAGCCTTCTTCACCTTGTCCATCTTGTTGCGCGGCGCGCGGCGGTCACGCATGACGATCGCCTTGCGCGGGCACTTCGCGGCGCAGGCACCGCAGCCGGTGCAGGCGCCGAGCACCTTGTGCTTCTGCTTGAGCGCGCCTTCAATCGCGTCAAACTTGCACTGCTTGGTGCACAGCGTGCAGCCCACGCACTTGTCCGCATCGATATACGCTTCCTTGCGGACCTCGTAATCGGCAGTCATCGCGCCGGTCGGGCAGGCATCAGCACAGGCCATGCAGCCCACACACTTATCATAGTCGATCTTCGGAACGCCATTCTCCATGCTCAGCGCGCCGAAGTTGCAGGCCTTCACGCAGGCCTCGCAGCCGACGCACGCCTTGTCGCACTTCTCTTTGAGGGCGTTGCCCTTTCCCGGATTGTGACAGCTGATCTGGACAACACGGTCGGCCGGCTGCATGCTCAGCACATGCTGCGGGCAGGCCGCGACGCACTTCTTGCAGCCCTGGCACTTCTCCTTGTCGACGACGGCGATCTTCTTCACCGGATCGATGTGGATCGCGTCAAACGGACAGGCGCGCTCACAGGTGCCCAGACCCAGGCAGGCGTACTGGCAGGCCTTGGTGCCGTTGTCCACCAGGGTGGCCGCGATGCAATCGTGAATGCCCTGATAGTTCTTCTGAGCGCAGTGATCGCCATGGCCCTGGCAGGCGACAGTCGCCACCATGCGGACGCCGGCAGAAGCGGAGACGCCCATGATTTCCGCCATCTTCTCGGTGCACTTGGGGCCGCCCACGGCGCAGGCGCCGACTTCTGCTTTACCCTCGGCCACAGCTGCGGCATAGCCGTCGCAGCCCGGGAAGCCGCAGGCGCCGCAGTTCGCGCCCGGCAGGCACTCGCGCAGCGCGTCGACAGTCGGGTTGGACGGGACCGCGAAGACGCGGCCGGTCACACCCAGCAGCGCGCCAAATACCAGGCCCAGCACACTGATAACGAGCGCGGCGGTAAGAATCGCAGTAATACTCACTTCAGTTTCCTCCCTCGCTCTACGCTTAAATCAGGCCGTTGAAGCCGTTGAACGCCACAGCCATCAGACCCGCCGTGATCAGCGCGCCGGTAAAGCCTTCCATCCACTTGGGCATGTTGCCCACAGCCAGACGCTCACGGATGCCGGCGAACAGGCAGATGGACAGCGTGAAGCCCAGCGCAGACGCCGCTCCGTTGATGACGGACAGAATCAGGTTGTAGCCTTCGGTAACGTTGAGCTGCGCCACGCCGAGCACCGCGCAGTTGGTGGTGATCAGCGGCAGATAGACGCCCAGCGCCTGGTACAGACTCGGGGCCATCTTCTTGAGCACCATCTCCACGATCTGCACCAGCACGGCGATGACCAGGATGAAGGCAATCGTCTGCAGGTACTCAAGGCCGAACGGCACCAGCAGGAAAGCATTGACCAGGTAGGCCACAAGAGAGGCAACAGCCATGACGAAGGTCACCGCCATGCCCATGCCGAATGCGGTATCCAGCTTCTTGGAAACGCCCAGGAACGGGCAGATGCCGTAGAAGCGGGACATCGCAAAGTTGTTGACAAAGATGGAGCCAATCAGGATCGTAAGAATCTGGTTCATAATCTTTCCTCCTTACGCCTTCTTCGGCAGCAGCTTATTCATCAGAGCGAGCAGCAGGCCCAGCACGATGAAGCCGCCCGCCGGCTTGACCAGCAGATCCATCGGCAGATAGCCCGCCGGCATCACCTGCACGCCCAGCAGGGTGCCCGCGCCGAACAGCTCGCGCACGGCGGAGATCAGAGTGATCGCGATGGTGAAGCCAATGCCCATGCCCAGGCCGTCAACAATCGCCGGAATCGGCTTGTTCTTGAACGCAAATGCCTCCGCACGGCCAAAGATGATGCAGTTGACGACGATCAGCGGAATGAACACGCCCAGAGCCGCATCCAGCGCCGGCACAAACGCCTTGACAACCAGCTGAACGATGGTGACGAACGTCGCGATGACGACGATGAAAGCGGGGATACGGATCTGATCCGGAATCGCCTTGCGCAGCAGGGAAATGACCAGATTAGAGAAAACCAGAACGAACGTAACAGCCAGACCCATGCCGATGCCGTTGCTGACAGCGGTCGTGATGGCCAGCGTCGGACACATGCCCAGCACCATGCGGAACGTGGGGTTCTCGTCGATGATGCCGTTCATGAAGATTTTGCGAAGTTCCTTCATTTACTGCACCTCCTCATTGCGGACATGCGCCGCTTCCAGAGCACTGTTGATGGCGTTGCTGGTCAGCGTCACGCCGGACTTCACGTCGATCTGCGCCGTCGCAATGTCCTGGCCAACCAGCGCGTCAAAGCCCGCGCCGATCAGGTCAGCGCCAAAGCCCGGCGTCTCGTTGTGCTCAAGCACCTGCACGGACACGATCTTGCCCGCCTCGTCCACAGCGATGGCGACCTTCATCGGCTGGAAGCCCGTCACCTCGTACACCGCGGCGGCAGTCTCCTCAGCAGCTTCCTCAGCCGGAGCGGCCTCGGCAGCCGGAGCGGCGGCGGCGGCAGCCTTCAGCGCGTCGTTGATCGCGTTCGAAGTCAGCGTCACGCCAGACTTCACGTCGATCTGCGCCGTCGCGATGTCCTGGCCAACCAGCGCGTCAAAGCCCGCGCCGATCAGGTCAGCGCCAAAGCCTGGCGTCTCGTTGTGCTCAAGCACGTTGACAGACACGATCTTTCCCGCGTCGTCCACATCGATGGCGACCTTCATCGGCTGGAAGCCCGTCACCTCGTACACCGCGGCGGCAGTCTCCTCAGCAGCTTCCTCAGCCGGAGCA
>SFFH01000009.1 GCA_004557905.1 Clostridiales bacterium
CTTGTTCTTCATGTGATACGGACAGTACACGCAGCCGTTCACGCAGTAGTTTGACAGGTACAGCGGAGCGAAGATGACGATGCGGTTGCCGTAGAACGCTTGCTTGATCTCGCCCGCGATCTCGTAGATTTTCTGCACCTTCTCCGGGATTTCGCAGGCCAGCAGCACGCTCGCCTCCCGGTGGGTCAGGCCCGCGCAGGTGCAGCCTGTTTCCGTCCTCCTGGGTCGCGCCTTCTCAAGGATCGCGTCGATCAGCGCCACGTTGTTCTTGTTCGCCTCGGCGTAGGCCAGCGTCTCGCGGATCTCGCCGTCGTGAATGAATTCCTCCGCGTGCAGGGACTTGGGATTGTAGCTTGCCATGGTTCTCTTCCTTTCTTCGGGTCAGAGTCTCTTCCCCTTCAGATGGTTTTTGGTTCCTGATAATCGCCGCGGTCCGTCACGATTTCGTAACCGATCGCGGCCATTCTTTTCCGGAGATGCGCCACGCCCTGCGCGGATTCATCCCCGTCGGAAAGCTTGTTGTCATACAGCGCGTACTTTTTGCGCACCGCTGCGGGCGACAGGTTGGGCATCACGACGTTCGCCCCGGCGAGGATGCCCTTCTCGCGGCCCGCGGGATCGATGGTGCCCAGCGCCGTCGTGGCCGGGAGCAGCGCGGCAGGGTGCATCAGCCGGAGGATGGACAGCAAATAGCACGTCAGCGCTGCCGAGCCGGCCGGCCGGTCCGCAAACGGCGTCGCCGCATGCGGGATGAACGGCCCGATGCCCACCATCTGCGGCGAGAAGCCTTCAATGAACTTGAGGTCCGCCGCCAGGTCCTGCGTCGTCTGATACGGCGAGCCGACCATGAACCCGCAGCCCACCTGATAGCCCAGATGCTTGAGGTCCCGCAGGCAGCGCATGCGCCGCTCAAAGGACATCTCCTTCGGGTGAAGCCGCGCGTAGTGCGCGGGGCTGGCCGTCTCGTGGCGCAGCAGGTAGCGGTCCGCGCCCGCCTCGCGCAGCCGCGCAAAGCTCTCGTACCCCCGCTCGCCCAGGGACAGCGTCACCGCGCAGTCCGGATAGCGCGCCTTGATCGCGCGCACGATCTCCGTCATCCGCTCGTCGGTGAAGAAAGCGTCCTCACCGCCCTGCATCACGAACGTGCGAAAGCCCAGCGCATAGCCCTCCTCGCAGCAGGACAGGATGTCGTCCTTCCCGAGCCGGTAGCGCGCGCAGCCTGCGTTGCTGCGGCGGATGCCGCAGTACAGGCAGTCGTTTTTGCAGATGTTGCTGATCTCGATCAGCCCGCGGATGAACACGCGGTTGCCGTAGGCCTGCCGCCGAACCGCATCCGCGTATTTGGCCAGCAGCGCCGCCGCTTCCGCGTCCCGCCCGTCGATCAGCTGCGCGTATTCCTCCAGGCTCAGCGCATGGTGCTTACAGAGCTTGCTGACCAGCGCCCGGATCGCCTCAGTCATGGAAGATCACGCTGGAGAACGAGGTCTTCACGCTCACGCCCGCCATCTTGCCGATCCGCCCCGAGAGCGCGGAGATCGTGTCCTGCGGTGCGTCCAGCGCGATGGAGATGATGCTGATTTTTCTTTGGCGGTAGGGAATGCCCATCCGTCCGATGATGTATTCGCCGTACTCGTGCAGCACGGCGTTCACCTGCTCCACGGCGTCCAGATTGTCGATGATGATGCTCATCACGGCCACACGGCTGTCCATACAACGCTCCTCCTTCATGCGGGCTGTGCCCGCAGCACGATTCTTTGTGGTATTCCCTGCGCAACAAAAATGCCGTGCCTCATTGCAAGGCACGGCAAAAGCACGGCGAACGCCGCCTGTCTTTCTTTGTCCGCACCTTTCACGCAGAGGCTGTCTTTGTGTCAGGATGGAGACATTATAGCACAGATGAAAGAATTGGAAAAGGGGGAACTTTACTGCGTTTTCACGACTTCCTTGTTCACCATGCCGCCCAGCGCCGTCCTCAGCATGATCTTCAGGTCCAGCCCGATGCTCCAGTTCTCGATGTACCACAGGTCGTACTGCACACGCTCCTCGATGGAGGTATCGCCGCGCAGGCCGTTCACCTGCGCCCAGCCCGTGATGACATGATAGGGCACCTCCGGCCGGGGGCCGACGATGCTCATGTCGCCCCTGAGCACGTTGAAAAACTGCGGCAGCTCGTCCAGGCTGAACTTGCGGATGAAGCTGCCGAACCTCGTCTTGCGCGGATCGCTGTTGGTGCTCCAGCCTGTATCCTCCGTGCCGGTGACGCGCATGCTGCGGAACTTGAGCATTTTGAAGGGCTTCTTGTTCCTGCCGATGCGCTCCTGGCTGAAGAGCACCGGGCCGGGGCTGGAGAGCTTCACGCCGACGGCCACCGCCAGCATCACCGGGCTAAACAAAACAATCAGGCACAGCGAGATCACAATGTCCATCGCCCGCTTGACCATCGCCCAGCCCAGATCGTCCAGCGGCGTGACGCGCATGTCGATGAGCTTCGTGCGGCCCAGCGCTGTGATCGTCGGGTTTCTGGGAATGTAATCGTTGAAGAACGGGATCAGGCTCAGGCGAACGCCCTCCTTGTCCGCGGCGGCGAGGATGTCCGGCATCACGGCGATATCCTGCGGGTCGAGCGCGACAATCACCTCATCCGGTCCGTTTTTCTCGAGAATGGCCTCCACCTGCGTATAATCCCCCAGGCATTTGCCCAGATCATCCTGTCTTTCGCAGCCGATATAGCCCATGATGGAAAAGCCAAGCTGCGGATTGCTCCGGAGATCCCGCGCGTACTGGCGCGCCAGATGGCCGCTGCCGATGACGATCACATGCTTGAGGTTGTAGCCGTGGCTTCGGTAATAGGAAAGCGCGCCGCGCAGCAGCATGCGCTTGAGGATGACGGCGGCGCTGGAAATCAGCCAGAACAGCACGAGCATCAGGCGAGAGAAGTCCACAATGCGCACGACGTAGAACGTCGCCATCAGCCCAAGCGTGCCCAGGCCGTTGACCAGCAGGATGCACAGGCCCTCCTCGCGCCTTCTGCGCAGGCGGCCATAGCCGTACAGGCCCAACGCATAGTACACCAGCACGATCAGGATGCAGTAGCCGAAGATGAGCGCCACCAGCCTCGGGCTCGTCAGCTGCAGGGTCTGCCGGCCGCCCAGCACCTCAAAGCGCAGCCACAGCGCGCAGACATAGGACAGCAGCGTCAGCACGCCGTCCGAGATCAAATTGAGCGCATTGAGCATGCTCTGATTGCGCTTAACCATGCGTTATCCTGCCTTTCTTTTGCAAGTCCCGTCAGCCTTCCCTGACGACGCTGCGCTGCTTCCACCTTCCGCGGCGATACAGCACGGCAGTCAGCACCGCGCCCATGACCCAGGAGATGAGCAGCGAGATGAAGATGGAATCCGGCGTGCCGTTTGGCAGCGTCTCGCTGCGGGTGAAGTACGCGATGGCGTATGCCAGCGGCATGCGGATGACAAATGTGGTGATAAAGGAGATCCACATCGGGGTGACGGTGTCGCCCGCGCCGCGCATGACGCCGGATAGGCTCTGCGTGACGGACATGGCGATATAGCCCGCAGCCAGGATGTGCAGCATGTGCACGCCCAGGCGGACGACCTCCTCTGTGGAGGTGAACATGCGCATCAGATTTTCGCCGAACAGCAGGATGCACGCCACCAGCACGACGGCCACCGCCAGGCCCGCGGCCACGCCCTTGCGCACGCCCTCGTGCACGCGGTCCATGCGGTTTGCGCCCACATTCTGTCCGACGAACGTCGTCATCGCCGTGCCGAAGGTGAAGTTGGGCATCATCGCAAAGCCGTCCACGCGCATCACGACGATCGCACACGCGATGACGCTGGTGCCGAACGAGTTGGTCAGCGCCTGCACGACGATGGCCGCCATGGAGAAGATCGCCTGCGTCAGGCCGGAGGGCAGGCCGAGCCGGATGGTCCTAACCGTCATGTGCCTGTCCGGAATGAGGCTCCGGGCACGCAGCGTCAGCGTCTGGCGCATGTGGCACAGCCGCCAGAGGCACAGCACCGCAGATGCCCCCTGCGCGATGGCCGTCGCCAGCGCCACGCCATCCGCCGTCATGCCCATCTTCGCGACGAACAGCAAATCCAGCGCGATGTTGAGCAGGCACGCCACGATCAGGAAGATCAGCGGCGAGACGGAATCGCCCAGGCCGCGCAGGATGCCGGAGACGATGTTGTAATACGCGCAGCCCATGATGCCCACGGTGATGATCGTCAGGTAATCGACCGCCATGCCGTACACATCCGCCGGCGTGTCCAGCAGCGTCATCAGCGGCTCGATCATCAGCGGGCCGACCGCCATGATGATCAGGCTGGCGATGAACGTGAGCGTCAGGCAGGTGCCCACGCTCGCCTCCAGCTCCTCCTGCCTGTGCGCGCCGAAGTACTGCGACACCAGAATGCCCGCGCCGGTGGAGATGCCCATGAACAGCAGCAGCAGGAGGTTGAGAATCGGGCCGCTGGCGCCCACGGCGGCCAGCGCGCTGTCGCCGACATACTGGCCCACGATGATCGAATCGGCCGTGTTGTACATCTGCTGCGCCAGGTTGCCGATCAGCAGCGGCACCGAAAAGACGATCAGGTTGCTCAGCGGCTTGCCCACCGTCATGTCCTGCGCGCCAAAAAACTTCTTCAATCGGTTCATCTTTCTGTTTCTTTCCCTGTCAAGCAGGTCTTCTCTTATATATCATTATCTTTCATTATAAACTGCGGAATATATGCTGTCAACATCAAAGCGGACGGCCGAAGCCGTCCGCCTGATTGGAATGCCGCGTTTATGCATCACAGCCTGAACGACGCTTTGAGCAGATCCCCGTCGCGGCTGGAGTGGCCGATCATCAGCTCGAACTCGCCCGGCTCGGTCACGCGCTGCTCCCGGCGGTTGACCAGCGAGAAGTCCTCGCGCGTGAAGCGGAACGTCACATGCGCCGTCTCGCCCGGCGCAAGCGTCACCTGTCTGAAGGCGATCAGCTGCTTGACCGGCGTGAGCACGGAGGAGACCACGTCGTGAAAGTACGCCTGCACGGTTTCCGTGCCGGTCATGCTGCCGGTATTGGTCACGTTCACGCCCGCCTCGAGCGTCTGCGCGTCGAACGTCAGGCCGTCATAGGCGAATGCGCTGTACCCCATGCCCTCGCCGAACGCGTACAGCGGCGTGTCCGGCAGGTCGCAGTAGCCCTTGCCCGCTTGCTTATGCCAGCCCGGCAGGCTGTTGTAATACACCGGCACCTGGCCGCTCGCGCGCGGGAAGGAGATGGGCAGGCGGCCGCTCGGGTTGATCTCGCCGAAGAGCGCCTTCGCCACGGCCTCGCCGCCGAACAGGCCGCCATTGAACGCGCAGAGGAACGCGTCCGCGTCCGTCGCCGCGCGGCCCACCGCCAGCGGCTTGGAGGCGACCAGCACCGTGATGAGCGGCATGCCGAGCGCACGCAGCGCGTCAAACAGCTCCATCTGCCTGCCGGAGAGCTCCAGCACCGCGCGGTCCTTCTCCTCGCCGGTCTGCGCGATCACGTCGCCCACGACCAGCACAATCGCGTCCGCGTCCCTGGCCGCTTCGACTGCGCCAGCAATGTCCTCGTCCTCACTATCCAGCACCGAGCAGCCGCGGTGATAGACGCACGCCATGCCGCGCTTTGCGCACGCCGCCTCCACGCCCTCCTTCACCGTCACATACGGGCGCACCGGCTCGTGCTCGGGGTTGGGCGTCGGATGGGTGAAGTACGTCCAGTCGCCGTACTGCGCGCGGATGTCGTCCGCGTTCGATCCGATGACCGCCACCTTCCTGACCGACGGCTGAAGCGGCAGCACGCCGTTGTTCGTCAGCAGCACGAGGCTCCTGTCCGACGCGTCCTTCGCCGCGGCCAGGTGCTCCGCGCAGCCCAGGCAGCCGGGCCTGCCAGCCTTCTCCGGCTTTTCAAACAGATTCATGCGCAGCTTGACCGTCAGGATGTGGCGCACCGCTTCGTCCAGCACGCTTTCCTCCAGCTCGCCCGCGCGCACAGCCTCAATCACCGCGTCGTAGAACTGCGTGGAGGTCATGATCATGTCGTTGCCCGCCTTCGCAGCCATCACGGAGGCCTGTCTGGCCGTCTCTGCGACGTGCTGGCGGCGCACCAGGGCGTTCACGTTGTCCCAGTCGGTGACGACGAAGCCATCAAAGCCCAGCTCGCCGCGCAGGATGTCCTTGAGCGAGGTCCTGTCGACGGTAAACGGCGTGCCGTCAATGGCGCCGTAGGCCGTCATGACGCTGCCCACGCCCGCGTCGACCGCCTTTTTGAACGGCGGCAGGAACACCTCGCGCAGCTTGCGGTAGGTCATCTCCGTGTCGCAGGCGTCGCGCGCGCCGACCGCCTCGCCGTAGCCGATGTAGTGCTTGGCGCAGGCCAGGATGTGCTCGCCGTCCGCGAGATCATCGCCCTGAAAGCCTCGGATGATCGCCGCGCCCATCTCGCCCGCCAGGTACGGATCCTCGCCAAACGTCTCGTCGATCCGGCCCCAGCGCGTGTCGCGGCCCAGGCACAGCACCGGCGCAAACGTCCAGTGCAGGCCGTCGGTGGCCACCTCGCGCGCCGTCACCTGACCCATCACATAGGCTACATCGGGATCAAAGGAGCAGGCCGCTGCCAGCTGCGACGGGAAGATGGTCGCGTGATCGTTGAGGCTATGGCCGTGAACCGCGTCAATGCCGAAAATCACCGGAATGCCCAGCCGGGATTCCTCCATCGCGGTCTTCTGAATCTCGCGCGCGTCGTCGCCCAGCACATGCAGGAACGAGCCCGCGCCCAGGCGCGCCCAGCGCAGCGCCTCCTCGCGCCCCACGATTGCATAGGGCACCTGAATCATCTGCGCGGCCTTCTCCTCCAGCGTCATGCCGGAAAGCAGTTCTTCCACGCGCGCGGCCATCGTTTTGCTGTCCATACGCATCCTCCTTTTCTCACCTGATCAGATGAACGGGTTGTAGAAGCGGTTCCCATCGTGAAACGTGATGACGATGCTCAGTGCCAGCAGAAAAACGCCCAGCGCAAGCGCGAGGTAGTCGTTCCGGGCAAACGGGCGCCGGCGGTACCAGGTGCGCTTTTTGTTTTTGCCGAAGCCGCGCAGCTCCATGGCATTGGAGATCACGTCGATGCGCGCCAGGCTGGAGAGGATCAGCGGCAGCAGGATGCCCGCCGCATTTTTCATCCGCGTGAAAAGCGGCTCCTTTTTGCCCAGCTCCACGCCGCGCGCCTGCTGCGCCTGGCTGATGCTGTGATAGTCGCGCTGGATATCCGGGATGTAGCGCAGGGCGATGGCCACCGAGTAGCCCACGCGGTAGGACACGCCGATACTGTTTAAGCTCGCGGCGAACTCGCTGGGGTCCGTCGCAGAGATGAACAGGATCGCCACCGGCAGCGCAATGAAGTACTTGAGCGTGATGTTCAGCAGGTAGAACAGCTCCTCCGCCGTGATGGCGAAGCGCCCGGGCAGGTTTACAAGCACATGCCGCGTGCCGTAGATCTCCGTGCCCTGATTGGGGTTGAAAATGAAGACGAAGAAGTTGTTCATCAGCAGGAAGATCAGCATGAACACGAGCATGAATCGGACTTCCTTCACCCGGATGCGGCTGGCCTTAAACGCCAGCAGGCTGACAAGCAGCAATCCCAGCAGCACGCGCGTGTCGTACGTCAGCATCCCGGCGAACGTGAAGAGCAGGAAAAACGCCAGCTTCGTCGTGCCGGTCAGGTCGTGCACGACGCTCCTTCTGGGCAGATAGTTGAGCACCGTCTTAGCGGCCATGCGCGCGCACCTCCCTGTCCGCATCGATAAACCGGTCGACAAACGCCACCGGCGCATCCACGCCGCAGGATTTCGCCAGCGCAAAGAGGCTCGTCTCCTTGAGCGCGGCGCGGCGCACCAGATCGCCGTCGCAGAGCACCTGCGCGGCGCTCTTGTCCGCGATCAGTTCGCCCCCGCTGAACACCAGCGCGCGCGGCGTGTACTCGAGCATCAGGTGCATGTCATGGGTGATCATCACGACCGTCACGCCCTGCGCGTTGAGCTCGCGCAGAAACTCCATGATCTCCGTGTAGTGCCGGAAGTCCTGTCCGGCCGTCGGCTCGTCGAGGATGATCATCTGCGGGCCCATGACCAGCACACTGGCAATGGTCACGCGCTTCTTCTGGCCGAAGGAGAGCGCGGAGATGGGCCAGTTGCGGAAGGGATACAGGCCGCAGATGCGCAGCGTCTGCTCCACCCTCTCGCGGATCTGCTCCTCGGTGTAGCCCCTGCGGCGGATGCCCAGCGCCACCTCGTCGTAGATCATGGTCTTGGAGATCATCTGGTTCGGGTTCTGCATCACATAGCCGATGCGCGAGGCGCGCTCGCGGATGGACATGCCCGCCATGTCCTCGCCGTCAAAGATCATCGTGCCGCTCTCCGGCGTTTCAAAGCCGCAGATCAGCTTGGAGAGCGTCGACTTGCCCGCGCCGTTGCGGCCCACGATGGCGACCATCTCGCCCCGTCCGATGGTCAGGCTCACGCCGCGCAGCGTCCTCTGCTCCGGCGTATAGCCAAAGCTCAGGTTTTTGATCTCCAGCAGCGGCTGCGGCAGCGCTTCCTCCGTCCTGTCCGGCGCGGCCTGAAACCACGCGCGGACCTTCGCCTTCTCCGCTTCGCCGAGCGTCAGCGTGCCGATTCCCGCCGGGCGCAGCGCCGGGGTGATCTCCACGCCCGCGTAGCGCAGCGCCGTCAGGTACAGCGGCTCGCGGATGCCGTGGGTCTTGAGCAGATCGGTGGAGAGCAGCGCATCCGGGCGCATGTCCGCCGCAATGCGGCCCTCGCTCATGAGCACGATGCGGTCGACACTGCGCCAGAGCACGTCCTCGAGCCTGTGCTCGATGATGATAACCGTCGTGTCCGTCTTTCTCTGAATCTCGTCGATCAGCTCGATCGCCTGCCTGCCGGCCGCAGGGTCGAGGTTGGCCAGCGGTTCGTCAAACAGCAGCACCTTCACCTGATCGACCATCACGCCCGCCAGGCTCACGCGCTGCTTCTGCCCGCCGGAAAGCTCGTGCGGCGCGGACTCCAGGTGGTCTGCAATGTCCACCAGCCCGGCCACACGCTCCACCGTTTTTTTCATCTCGTTCTGCGGCGTGCACGCGTTTTCCAGCGCAAAGGCGATGTCCTCGCCCACCGTCAGGCCGATAAACTGTCCGTCCGGGTCCTGCAGCACCGTGCCCACATGCGCCGACAGCTCAAAGATGCCCGACCGGGGTGCGTCCACGCCGTCGACCGTCAATTCGCCCTTGACCTCGCCGGGGAAGGAAAACGGAATCAGCCCGTTGATGCAGCTGCCCAGCGTGCTCTTGCCGCTGCCGGAGGGCCCGGCGATCAGCACGCGCTCGCCCGGCAGGATGTTAAGATTGATCCCATGGAGCGTCGGCCGCTTCTGCGCACGGTACTGGAACGAGAAATCCCTGAAGGATATGATCGGCGTAGTCATGGTTTCATCCTCTCTGCGCAGCCGCTAAACTGCACGGGTTTGCGCGTTTTCCCCTCAGTCAAAAAAGGCAGGGTTGCCCCTGCCCATATGAAACGATGGATTACTCCGCGTCGAGGGAACCCTTGCCCGCGATGGTCTTGCTGTACGCGGCGCACAGCAGCGCGCCGATCACAGCGGCGGTGATGGAGTTCGCCACGGCAGCCATCGCGCCCTGCGCAAAGACCTTGGCGGCCGGCTCGGCGTAGATCGCGATATCCAGCACCGGGGCGATCACCAGCCAGGCGACGACGTTGGCGATCACGTTGATCGCGGCGAAGGAGGTGATCTCCTTCTTGCCAAAGACGCCCTCGCTGATGGGCAGCTTCCGGCCCATGAAGCCGACGGCCGCGCCCACAGCGGTGGACGCCAGCACCCAGCTCCACCACGGCGCGCCGCCCCAGGACAGGTCGATCAGCGTATGGCCGATGAAGCCGATGAGCGCGCCCGCAACCGGGCCATACATCGTGGCAAGCATGCCCAGAATGGCGTACTGCACGGAGATGTTGGTGTTCGGAATGCCGCTGGGAATGTTCACAAAGCGGCCCAGGACAAAGAACAGCGCCGCGCCGATGCCCACGGCCACGACGGTCTTGATGGAATTCTTCTTCATATTGCTGCTCCTCTGTATCGTCGGTGTGAAACGGTTTACGCGAAAAGTATAAAGCCTTTCAGGGTTTTTGTCAACCATTACAGGCGGTGTGAAGGATTTACAAAGCGTCAAGCTTCGTGTATACTGTACAGGGTATGCCCTTCAGCGATTTTCAAAATAACGACTGAGGAGAATGCACATCATGTCAACTATCCTGCGCGCGCCGGTTCTGGTATTTGTCAAGCTGGTCAGCGCCGTATACGCCCTGCTGTGGAACGATCTCATCACGCTCCCCCTGCCGGGCGGCGGCACGCTGGGCCTTCCGCTGCTGGTTATGCTGCTGGTGCCCACCGGCGCATACTTCACCCTCCGCACGCGCTTTCTGCCCGTGCGCCTGCTGCCCGCAATGGCGCGGGTTGCCGTGGAAAAGCGGCCGCGCGGCCATGCCTCCCTCTCCGGCGTGCAGTCGCTCATCGTCTCCACCGCCACGCGCGTGGGCATGGGCAATCTGGTCGGCGTCGTCGCGGCGATCTCCGCCGGCGGCGCGGGCGCGGTGTTCTGGATGTGGGTGACGGCGCTGCTCGGTGCGTCCACCGCGTTCATCGAGTCCACGCTGGCCAACCTGTACAAGGAGCGGGACCCTCTCTACGGCGGCACCCGCGGCGGTCCCGCCCGCTATCTGCACGCCCTGGCGGAAAGATGGCGCGGCAGGAAGCTCAGGCGCTCGGTGCTCGCCGTGTGCTTCGCGGCGTCCGGCCTCATCTGCTGGTGCGGCATCAGCCAGGTGATCGGCAACTCCGTGTCCTCCGCCTTTCAAAACGCCTTCGGCATCCCGCCGCTGCACTCCACCATCCTGCTGGTCGCCGTCGCTGCGGTCATCGTGCTGCGCAAAAATGCGACCGTCAAGGTGCTCGACGTGCTGGTACCCGTCATGGCCGGCGCGTACTTCTTCCTCACCGTCTTCCTCATCCTCAAGAATGCGGCGCTGCTGCCCGACGTCTTCCGGCGCATCTTTGCCGAGGCGTTCGGCCTGCGGCAGATGGCTGCCGGCGGCTTTGGCGCGGTGCTGATGAACGGCGTCAAGCGCGGCCTGTTCTCCAACGAGGCCGGCTCCGGCTCCGCGCCCTGCTCTGCCGCTGCCGCCGAGGCCGATCATCCCGCGAAGGTCGGCCTGCTGCAGGCGTTCGGCGTGCTGATTGACACCATCGTCATCTGCACCTGCACGGCGATGATCATGCTGCTCGCGCCGCAGGACCTGCTTGCGGGGCAGTCCGGCATGGGCCTGCTGCAGACCGCCATGGTGCACCATCTCGGCAGCTTCGGCAGCGTGTTCATTGCCGTCATCCTCTGGCTGTTCAGCTTCTCCACGTTCATCGGCGTGCTGTTCTACGCCCGCTCGAACGTCGCCTATCTCTTTGGCGACCGCTGGAGCGCACAGACGGCCTACAAGGTGCTGGCCCTGGCGATGCTCTTCATCGGCGGTCTGGCGGCCTATACCTTCGTGTGGGACCTGGGCGACGTGGGCATCGGCCTGATGACCCTCTTCAACCTCATCGCGCTGTATCCGCTCTCCGGTCAGGCACTTGCCTGCCTGCGGGACTACGAAGCAACGAATAGATTGAAATAAGCGTGCAAAAGCGGCGGTCGCCCGGCCGCCGCTTTGATTGTGCTGTTGATTACTTCTTTTTTCCTTCGCCGCCGAAGCGCGCGGCGCACGCATACATCGCGGCGCACGCGGCGATCATCACGCCGTACAGCAGCACGTTGCTCACCGGCGTCTTGTCCAGCGCCCACTCGATGCCGCCTACCAGCGCCGCGCACACGCCCAGGCCCGCCGCGCGGCGGATGACCAGCGGCCTGCCGCCCGCGCGCTGCGCGCGCAGCACCGTCACGCCGAGAATCACCCGGTCGTGATGCGTTCGCCCTGGCCGGCCTGAACGCGCAGCACGGCCAGCGCGATCAGCAGCGCCGCAGCCGCCTCCAGAACGAAGACCGCCAGCTGCCATTCCCCGAATTCGTTCTGCACGGCAAACGGGAAGCGCATCAGCGCGGCGCTTTCCACCCATGCGCCCACGCCTTCGCCGGTCAGCCCCTCGCCCAGGCGGCAGACCGCCACGGCCAGCAGCCCCGGCACGGCCAGCTCGTCAAGCGTCGCCGTTACGCCTGCGCCGCAGCGTCTGGCCAGCAGGCCCGCCGCCAGCAGTGCGCCCAGCACCGCGCCGTAGAGCATGAAGCCGCCCTCCCAGGTGCGCAGCACGCTCAGCGGCCCAATTTCCAGAAAATAGAAGCTTGATCGTGCCAGGCAGTACGCAAGCCGCGCGCCGACAAACGCCGCCGGAATGCACCACATCGCCAGGTCGAGAGGATCGACCGGAAAGATCGCCGCGATCGCAGCCTGTCCATAGCGCCTTTTCACCTGCGTCACGCGCAGCTGCCGCAGCGCCAGCACAGCCAGCAGCGCGGCGAGCGCCACGCACGCGCCGTACAATGTGTGCTCCATCGTCAGCGCTGGCGACGGCACGAGATAAACAAGCGCGGCGAGCATGAGCGCCAGCAGCGCGATTTTGATTCCCTGGTTCATGTTTCCCCCAAAGCTGTATGTGTAATAACCTGATGATTCTATCACATTTCCCTTCCCGGCGCAAGATCGGGCGGCCGCGTTGGGCGGGAGCCTTGACTTTTCCTGAAAATTGCTTACAATAGACGTGACTGATATTTGAAGGAGCCGCGCATATGATGGTCAGAAAGCTCGCCCGAATTCTCGCCCTTCTCCTGCTGCTTGCGCCCGCCGCGCTGGCGGAGGACGCGCCGCTGCTGTGCGGCTACGACGAAGCCACCCGCAAGTACGAATACGCGACCTTCGGCGTGTATCCCTACGGCGAAAACGGCGAGGAAGCGCCGGTTCTGTGGCGCGTGCTGGGCTGGGGCGTGCCCGCTGAGGACGATGTCATCAGCCGGAGCAACTATCCCAAGCGGGACGAGAAAAAATACGCCAACAAGGACGAGCTGACGCAGGACAACGCCGACGTCTTCCTGCTGATGACGGAGTATATCATCGACACCGTGCTGTATCATCCTGAGCGCGACGTGCTCGACGGCCCCGGGCTTGACTATGCGGACACCTACATCCGCAGCGTGCTGTGCACGGACGTGCTGAACGCGATCTTCACCGAGGAAGAGCAGGCCGCGCTGGTGGAGATGCCAGGCCGCGGTCTGCTGTCCCTGCCCTCCCGTCGGGGCGAGCTCTTCTCCCGCCGCTACGGCTTTGTGGAGGAGGACTTCACCCCGCTCGCCCGCCGCAGCGCCACCGGCACGCCGTACGCGTTCGCGCAGGGCCTGCGCCGCATCGAAGGGAACTCCTGGTACTGGACGACGGACTGGCGCACCGCAGGCCGCCGCTGGATCGTCGGCGACAACGGCCACATCTCCGTCTCCGGTCTGGACCGCGAGGGCGGTATCCGCCCGATCTGCTATGTCCGCACGGACATGCTGACCATCACCAGCGGTGACGGCACGCTCGAAAACCCCTATCAGCTCGCGCTCAAATGAATGCAGGATTGCAAGCAGCCCTCCGGTCACGCCGAAGGGCTGCTTTTATGCTGTTGCTTACCGGATCGCTATCCGCCACCGGTTGACATATGTCTCCCCCGGCGCGAGGTGCACAAGATCCGCCTGCCGCTCAAGCACGGCCGTCTCGCCCCGGCGCGCGGGCAGAGAGCGCCACGGCTCGATGCACACATACGGCGCGTCCGTCTTCGGCCTGTGCCAGATGCCCAGATACGGCATGTCCGGGAAGGCTACGGTTACGCTGCGCGCGCCGCCCGGCGCTTCCAGCGTGACCTCACGCGCCATGTCCCGCAGCACGATCGCGTCATCGTCAAAAAGGCTGTGCGCAAGTGGCAGCACGCAGCCGTCCTCCAGCGGGAAGGGCGCGTCCTCGCCGTTCACGAAGCAGTCTTCAGAAAAGCCCACGCGTACAGGCTGGCACGCCGCACCAAAGCGCAGCCGGTAATCCTCAAACCGGAGGCCCTTTTCCAGCGGCACATTGAAGCCCGGATGCCCGCCCAGGCCGAAGTACATTGTTCGTTCGTCCCGGTTCTCCACCTCGTAGGCGACCTTCAGGGTGCTGCCCTCCAGCGCGTAGATCACCCTGAAGACGAAGTGCCGCAGATACTGCGCGTAGGTTTCCTCGCTGCTCGCAAGCGTCAGCACCATGCGCGAATCCGTCTTTTCCGCAAGCGCAAATTCGCTCGTCGGCGCAAAGCCGTGGATCGGCAGGCTGTGCGTCTCGCCGTCCATCTCATAGCGGCCCTGCCAAAGTCGTGCGACATATGGAAACAGCGTCAGCGCCCGGTCGCCCCAGTAGGCGGGATCACCCTGCCAGAGGTACTCCGTGCCGTCGCCAGCGCGGATCGACCACAGCTGCGCGCCCAGGCTGCTCGCCGTGACCGTCAGGCGGTCGTTTTCAATCGTATACAGCATCAGCGCATGCTCCTGATCACGTCGTCGATGTCCGGCACGCTCTGAATGCCGCCGTGCTTCGTCGTGGAGAGACCCGCCGCCGTGCAGGCGAACGAGACGATCTCCCGCAGCTCCTTTTCCTCCAGTGCCTCGGGCGCCTTGCCGGTCTCCAGCAGCCTGTACACCGCACTGCCGCCGAAGATATCGCCCGCGCCGGTGGTGTCAACCACCCGAATGCCGCTCATGCCCGGCACCTGACCGCTGGCCTGTGCGTTTTTGAAGAAGCAGCCGTCCGGGCCGCAGGTGACGAACACCAGCTTCACGCCGAATTCCTTCAGGATGTGCGCCGCGCCGTCCTGCGGATTCAAGCCGAAGAGGAATTCCACCTCCTCATCGCTGATCTTGACCACGTCCGCATGTTGGAGGCCCCAGAGCATCTGCGTTTTGGCCTCGTCAAGGTCCTTCCACAGCGGCTTGCGCAGGTTCGGGTCGTAGGTGATCAGCTTGCCGTGCGCCTTTGCATAGGCGACGGCCTGCTGCGTCGTGCTGCGCGCCGGCTCATCCGTGAGGGACAGCGTGCCGAAATGGAATGCCCTCGCCTCGTCGATGAGCGAAAGGTCGAGCTCCTCAAACCGGATGCAGGTGTCCGCGCCCGGCTTGCGGGAGAAGGAGAACTCGCGGTCGCCGGAGGCGTCCAGCGTCACAAAGGCCAGCGTGGTGAAGACGTCGTCCGCCGCCACCAGGCCGCGCGTCTCGATGCCCGCGCCCTCCAGCGTGCCCTTCAGCAGCCGGCCGAATTTATCCGTGCCGACCTTGCCCAGCAGTGCCGTGCGCTTGCCGTACTTCGCCAGCGCGGCCAGGAAGTTCGCCGGCGCGCCGCCGGGATGCGCAGCCATCGTCGGATAGCCCTCGCCGTCTGCGCTGATCATGGTGAAATCGATGAGCAGTTCGCCCAAAGCCGTTACGTCGATCATCGTCTTCCCTCTCTCACTTGGCGGCGGGGTACTCGTTGCACAGCAGACGGTACGGCGGCTCGTCCTCCTCGATCTTCGGGAAGCGGCCCACCGGCGGATTGAAGCGGTTGTCGGTGTTGTCGTCGTTGCACTGGCTCACCTCGCCCAGCAGCACGGGGCCGGTGCCCTCCTCCACAGAGAAATCGTGGTACATGAACTGCTGCACATGGATGCTCTCGCCCGGGGTCAGGCGGATCTGCGTGCCGGCGGGCACGGTGTAGGTGCGTCCGTCGGTGTGCACGGTCACATCGCTCTCGTAGTCGATCTCCTCATTGGGCAGCGAGTTGTACACGCGGATGAGCACGTTGCCGCCGCCGCGGTTGATGATGTCCTCGGTCTTGTACCAGTGGAAGTGGTTGGGCGCATACTGGCCCTCCTTGAGGTAGAGCAGCTTTTCGGCGTAGACCTTGGGGTACTTGTCCGCCATGGCGCGGTTGCCGTTGCGGATGGTGATCAGCGAGAAGCCGAACTTGTCAAAGTTGCCCAGGCCGTAATCGGTGATGTCCCAGCCGAGCATGCAGTCGCGCACCTCGTCGTACTCGTGGCCGATATCCTGCCACTGCTCGGGCGTGAAGTGGCAGAACGGGGGCAGATAGCAGCAATACTTTTCGCACATGGCCTCCAGCTCGCGCAGGGCCGCGTTGACTTCAGATCGTTTCATCGTTTGTCACTCCTTTTTTGATTCCTGTTGGCTCTATTATACACGATCCTGTAAGGGATGGACAGAGCAAAAAACTGAATTTCGCAGGTTTTCAGCTTGTTCTGCAAAAAGGAGCCGCCCCGCAAAGGAGGCAGCTCCTGAGATTCACTTGTCGCTTACTTGGCAAACTCGGTGCAGCGGGTCTCACGGATGACGTTGACCTTGATCTGGCCCGGATACTCCAACTCATTCTCAATGCGCTTGGCGATCTCGCGGGCGAGCACGGTCGTGCCCTCGTCGGAGATGTCCTCCGGCTTGACCATGATGCGCACCTCGCGACCGGACTGGATCGCAAACGACTTCTCGACGCCCTGGAAGCTGGAGGCAATCTCCTCGAGCTTTTCCAGCCGGCGGATGTAGTTCTCGATCGACTCGCGGCGCGCGCCCGGACGGGCGGCGGAAATCGCGTCGGCAGCCTGCACCAGCACAGCCTCAACCGTTGTCGGCTCGATGTCGTTGTGGTGCGCGGCGATGCAGTGGATGACCTCCGGGGACTCGTGATAGCGCTTGCACATCTCCACGCCCAGCTCGACGTGCGTGCCCTCGAGCTCGTGGTCGACGGCCTTGCCGATGTCATGCAGCAGGCCGGCGCGCTTGGCCAGCGTCACGTCGGCGCCCAGCTCCGCGGCCATCAGGCCGGCCAGGTGGGACACCTCAATGGAGTGCTTGAGCACGTTCTGGCCGTAGCTCGTGCGGTAGCGCATGCGGCCCAGGAGCTTGACCAGCTCGTGGTGGATGCCGTGCATGTTGGTCTCAAAGATCGCCTGTTCGCCGGTCTCGCGGATCTGGTTGTCCACCTCGCGGCGGGCCTTCTCGACCATTTCCTCGATGCGGGCCGGATGGATGCGGCCGTCGGCGATGAGCTTCTCCAGCGCGATGCGCGCGATCTCGCGGCGGACCGGATCAAATGCGGAGACGATGACCGCCTCGGGCGTGTCGTCGATGATCAGATCGACGCCGGTCGCGGTTTCCAGCGTGCGGATGTTGCGGCCCTCGCGGCCGATGATGCGGCCCTTCATGTCCTCGTTGGGCAGGGAGACCACGGACACGGTCGTCTCGGCGACGTGATCGGAGGCGCAGCGCTGAATCGCCATCGCGACGATGTTGCGCGCCTTCTTGTCCGCCTCGTTCTTCGCGTTCTGCTCGATCTCGCGGACCATCACGCCGGCGTCGTGGAACGCTTCCTTCTGGATGCGCTGCACGATCATGTCCTTCGCTTCCTCCTGCGTCATCTTGGCGACGCGCTCCAGCTCCACGCGCTGCTTCTCCTCGAGCTCGCGCGCAGCCTGCTCAGCGGTTTCCGCGGCAGTCTTCTGGCGGACGGCGTAGTCCTGCGCCTCCTGCGTCAGGCGGTCAAGCTCCGCCTGCTTGCGCTCGAGCGTCGTCTCGCGCGCGTCGAGGTTGTCGGCCTTCTTGTCGAGGGTCTCCTCACGCTGGGCGATGCGGCGCTCACTGCGCTGCACCTCAGCGCGGCGGCTGTTGATCTCGCGGTCCAGCTCGTTCTTGAGGCGGATGACCTCTTCCTTCGCCTCGATGATCTTTTCCTTCTTCTTCTCCTCAGCACGGCGCTGCGCGTCGTCGAGCAGGTTGCGGGCGTACTCCTCCGTACGGCCGATCTTCTTTTCCTGAACGTTCTTGCGATAGATATAGCCAACTGCCAGGCCGATGACCAGGGCAGCCAGTACGGACAAAACGGTCAAAAAAATCGCCAATCCATCTCACACTCCTTCTTTGACAAACTCTTTCATGCAATCATCAGTCGGTCAAAAGTGTGAGGGATTGACGCACGGCCATCACATAGGCACACAAAACAAACCGGGAACCGGCCTTTGCATCCGTCGGGCATACTTCTCCCCCGCAGGTACGCAAAAAAGCGCCGCTTACCGCTTATTGAATTGATGTATCGAACGGGAAACACCCGCTGTATGCTCTGGCGCGCGCATAGCCCCGCACACGCTTTCACTTTGACTGCTTCTATTGTAGCGGGGTTTCCCGCGCATGTCAAGACCATATGACATTAAGAAGAATTTTTTGTGAAATCAGGCGATGATTTTTGACAGCAAAAAGGGGCTTTGGATCAAGCCAAAGCCCCCTGTGTCCAGATGTCTTAATCCTCGTCGTCCGCGAGATCGGCCTTGTGCGCCTCGATGATCTTGGCGGCGATCACCTGCGGCACTTCCTCATAACGCTCGAAGGTCATCTTGAAGAAGCCCCTCGCCTGCGTCATGGAGCGCAGATCGGTCGCGTACTTGAACATCTCCGCCTGCGGCACCTCCGCGACGATGAGCTGCTTGCCGTCGTTCTGCTCCATGCCCAGGATGCGGCCGCGGCGCTTGTTCATGTCGCCCATGACGTCGCCCATGTACTCGTCCGGCACGGTGACCTCAACGTGCATGATCGGCTCAAGCAGCACCGGAGACGCGTTGATGCACTGCTTGTACGCGATGCGCGCAGCGGTCTTGAACGCCATTTCGGAGGAGTCGACCGGGTGATAGGAGCCGTCGTAGAGCTTGGCACGCAGGCCCGTCATCGGGAATCCGGCGAGCACGCCCTTGACCAGGTTGTCGCGCAGGCCCTTTTCGACCGACGGGATGAAGTTGCGCGGCACGGCGCCGCCGACAACGGCGTCCACAAACTCAAAGTCGACGCCCGGCTCGGCCGGAGAGAACTCGATCCACACGTCGCCGAACTGGCCGTGGCCGCCGGACTGCTTTTTGTGGCGGCCCTGCACCTTGATGGTCTTGCGGATGGACTCACGATAGGCGATCTTGGGATCCTTGAACACGGCGTCCGCGCCGAACTTGGTCAAAAGCTTCTGACGCACGATCTCCAGCTCCAGTTCGCCCTGGCCGCTGATGAGCGTCTCGGTGGTCATCGGGTCCTTCGCCACGACGACGTCCGGCATCTCCTCAATCAGGCGCGCCAGGCCGGAGAAGACCTTGTCCTCCTCGCCCGCCTTCTTGGCGTACACAGCCATGGAGAGCTGCGGGGCCGGGAAGTCGATGCTGTCGTACTGGACGACCTTGCCGATCTCGCACAGGCTGTCGCCGGTAGAGGTGTACTGCAGCTTGGAGAGCGCGCCAATGTCGCCCGCGCACAGCATGCCGACCGGGATCTGCTTCTTGCCGCGGATCATGAACAGGCCGGCCGCCTTCTCGGGCTTGTCGGCGTTCGCGTTAAACAGCGCAGTCGCCGGGGTCAGCACGCCGGAGATGACCTTGATGAAGGACAGCTTGCCGACGAACGGGTCGGCGATGGTCTTAAAGACCTGCGCGGTGAAGCTCTCGGACATGTCCGCATGGCGGATATGCATGGACTTGGTCTTCGGGTTAATGCCGTGATAGGTGTGCTCCATCGGGGAGGGCATGTACATCGCCAGCTCATAGAGCAGCGGGCGCACGCCGATGCCGTTGAGGGAGGAAACCGGTACGACCGGCACGATGCTGCCCTCGTAGATGCCGGCGGACAGGCCGCGCAGCATGTCGACGTCGGAGAGGGTGCCCTCGTCAAAGAACTTCTCCATCAGCTCCTCGCTAGTGGAGGCGGCGGCCTCGTGGCAGGCCTCGATGGCCTCGTCCACACTCGCCTGCATGTCAGCCGGGATCGGGACCTCCTTGCGGTCCTTGCCCGCGCCCATGAAGGCCTTGCCGGTCAGCACGTCCACAACGCCCTTGAAGCCGGTGCCCTCGCCGATGGGCAGCACGGTCGGGATGATGCAGTGGCCGTAGGTGGCGCGCAGCTCGTCGAGCACCTTGCGGTAGTTGATATGCTCGCGGTCGACCTGTGTGACGACGATCATGCGGGCAACGCCGCGCTTGCCGGTCGCGTTCCATGCCTTCTCAAAACCGGTGGACAGTCCGGTGGCCGCGCTCATCACGAGCACGGCGCCCTCCACGGCGTGCAGCGGGCCGGGCATTTCGCCCGCGAAATCGAAGTAGCCGGGAACGTCGATGATATTGAGCTTCTTGCCGTGGATTTCAATGGGCGCCACGGACGCGCTGATGGAAATATGGCGCTTGATCTCTTCCGGATCCCAGTCGCTGACAGTGTTGCCATCTTCGACACGGCCCTGGCGGTCGATGACGCCGGCTGCGTAGAGCATCGATTCGACCAACGTGGTCTTGCCCTCAGAGCCGTGTCCCAATACCGCGATGTTGCGGATATCCTTTACCATATAGTCCTTCATACATTGCGCCTCCTCGTATGCCGCTTGAGCGCGGCGTGATTGTGATCGATTTGACAGCGGTTTTTTCGTTCTCCGCTCCCATCTGAATTCCATTATACCAGATTGCCCGAAAAATGAAAAGCGGTTTTGTCGATTTTTCTTCCGGGTCAGGCGTGAATTTGCACCGGATTCACCGGTGCAGCGCAGCAAATTCACCTCTCCCCCTGAAATCCGGCGCGCTTTGGGCAGGTTCGTCTGTTTTCCTGCAAACACAAAAGCGGGCTGTGCCCGCTCCCGCCTCCGAACAACTATGCAAAATCAAGTTGATCTATGCTCGCTGCACGATTCCTTGCGTGATATTCTATTATACGAAAAAGGCCCTCTTCCGGGCGGGAAGAGAGCCTGTACAATTTACCTTTCAAACGGGAACTCAAGTCCGTTCTGCGCGCGCACCTGATCCATGATCTCCATCACGGCGATCGTCTGCGCGGGCGTGACTATGCTGCTTTGCGTCTTTCCCGCCGCGACGCACGCCATCGCCTCGCGGATCTCGTACTCAAAGCCGTTCACCTCGAACGGACGCGAGAGCGTGTACGGTTCCTTTCCGTCGATGCACACCGTCACGCGCTGCGGATTTTTGAACTCCGGGATCTCGATGCGGCCCTTGCTGCCGTACACCGCGCCCATCGTCGGCATCTGCGCACCGATGGCGCAGGTCAGGCTGGCGACCGCATTTCCCTTCCGCAGGATGATCGCATCAATCGCGTCGGTGCCCGCATTGTTCAGCACCAGATTGCTCTGCACACTGTCAAATTCGTATCCCAGCATCATGCACGCAAAGCCGATCGCGTACACGCCGATGTCCAGCAGCGTGCCGCCCGCCATCTGCGGGTCAAACTTGCGCGCCTCGCGGGCGGTATTGTAGCCGTACTGCGCTGTCACCGCGCGGATCTCGCCGATCGCGCCGGAGGCGAGCACGCGCTCCACCTCGCGGTACACCGGGCAGAGCTTCGTCCAGAACGCCTCCATCACAAAGACGTTCTTCTCCCTGGCCAGCGCGAAGATTTTCCTCGCCTGCTGTGCGTCCGTGGTGAAGCTCTTCTCGCACAGCACAGGCTTGCCATGGGCAATCATGCACCGCATGCCCTCGGCGTGCGCGCTGTGCGGCGTGCCGATGTAAACGATATCCACGTTGGGGTCGCAGGCCAGGTCCTCGGCGCTCGCGTAGCGCACGGGAATGCCGTACTGATCGGCAAACGCGTCGGCGCTCTCCCGGCTGCGGGAGGCAACAGCATACAGCGTCACCTCGTCGCCCATCCTGCGCGCAGTCTCGGCAAAGTTTCTGGCAATCACGCCGGTAGACAGAATGCCCCAGTTCATCGTTCGTCTCCTCCCACCTGCCGCATCATCTCTTCACGGCGCTTCTTGCGCTTGTGCTCGCTGAAGGCCTCTCGCCACAGTGGCGGATAGAGCAGCATCAGCATCGGGAAGACCTCCAAGCGGCCCGCCAGCATGTCAAAGATGAGCACGACCTTGGACAGATCGCTCAGAAAGCCGAAATTGCACGTCGGACCCACCAGATTGAGGCCCGGGCCGATGTTGTTGAACGTCGCCGCGACGGCGGTGAACGTGCTGACCAGGTCCATGTTTTCCAGCGCCAGCACCAGCATGGACGCGACGAAGATGAAGAACACGCCCATGAAATAGACGAAGATCGCGTGCAGCGTGCTGTCCTCCACGTCCTTCTCCTCAAAGCGCACCCGGCGCACGCCGCGCGGATGCAGGAAGGAGCCGACGTAGCTGCCCATCGCCTTGCCGCTCATCACCCAGCGGGAGACCTTGAGGCCGCCGCCCGTGCTGCCTGCGCACGCGCCGATGAACATCAGCAGCACGAGAATCGCCTTGGAGAACGTGGGCCAGAGATCGAAGTTCGTCGTGGCAAAGCCCGTCGTCGTGATGATCGTCGCCACCTGGAAGACCGAGACGCGCAGATTGTTCTCCGCCGTCAGGCTGACGTCATAGGTGTTCATGAAGATGAGCAGCGTCGCGCCGGCGATGATCGCCAGATACCAGCGCATCTCCTCGCAGGAGAGCGCCTGCTTGAACTTCTTCATGAAGACGAGGAAGTACACGTTGAAGTTCACGCCGAAGATGATCATGAAGACCGCGACAACCCACTGAATGTACGGCGAAAAGCTGGCAAACGAGTCGTTGCGGAAGCCGAAGCCGCCGGTGCCCGCCGTGCCGAACGACGTACACAGCGCCTCAAAGGGGATCATGCCGCCCAGCATGAGCAGCAGGAACTCCAGAATGGTGAGCACGATGTAGAGCATGTACAGGATGCGCGCGGTATAGCGCACCTTGGGCACCAGCTTGCCCACCACGGGGCCGGGGCTCTCCGCCTTCATCAGGTGCATGTTGCTGCCGCCCACCATCGGCAGCACCGCCAGCAGGAACACCAGCACGCCCATGCCGCCGATCCAGTGCGTGAAGCACCGCCAGAGCATGCAGCAGTGGCTCATGTGCTCCACATCGGAGAGGATGCTCGCGCCGGTGGTCGTAAAGCCCGACACCGTTTCAAACAGCGCGTCGACGAACCGCGGGATCTCGCCGCTCAGGTAAAACGGCAGACAGCCGAACACGGACATGACAATCCAGCTCAGCGCCGTGGCGACAAAGCCCTCCCTGGCGTAAAAATGCGGGCTGGCGGCGCGCTTGTGCGTCAGCAGGAAGCCGACAAGCGCGCACAGCGCCATCGTGGCGGCAAACGCGATCCCCTGCGTCTCCCCGTAGATGACCGCCGTGACGAGCGGCAGCCCCATCAGCGCCGCCTCCACGTTGAGAATCCAGCCGAGAATATAGCTGACTGACTTCATATTCATTGCGGCACCTCTCAGGCCAGAATATCGCTGATATCGCCGAAGCCGGAATGCGTGGTGACGACGATCACCGTATCGCCCGCCTGGATCGCGTCCTGGCCGCGCGGGAAGATGACCTTGCCGCCGCGGCCGATGCAGGCAATGAGCAGGTTGTCCTTCTTCTTAAGCTTCATCAGCGGCACGCCGACCACCGGCGCATCCTTGTCCACGTGGAACTCCAACGCCTCCGCCTTGGAATCGAAGAGATGGTACAGTGTCTCCACGTTGCTGCCGATGGTGTTCTGCTTGGCGCGGACATACGCCGTAATGGTCTCGGAGGTGACGTACTTGGGATAGACGACGCTGCCCAGGTCCAGGCCGTCGATGACGTCCTTGAACGTGATGCGGTTGATCTTGGTGATCGTCTTGAGGCCGGGCATCCGCTTGGCGTACAGGGTCAGCAGGATGTTCTCCTCGTCCAGGCCCGTCAGCGGCACAAACGCCTCCACCGACTCGAGGCCCTCCTCGCGCAGCAGCTCCTCGTCGCCGCCGTCGCCGCAGATCACTGTGGCGTCCGGCAGCAGTGCGGAAAGCTCCTCGCAGCGCGCGCGGTTCTGTTCGATGATCTTGACGTCCATCCGCTGCGCCAGCAGCTGCTTGGCCAGATAGTAGGACGACTTGCCGCCGCCGATGATCATGCAGCTGCCCACCGCGTGGCTCTCCATGCCCAGCGCCTCAAAGACCCGATGGCCGTCCCTGGTATCCGTCAGGATGGTGATGTCGTCGCCCTCGCGCAGCACATACGCGCCGCCCGGGATGGACACGCTGCCCTCGCGTTCCACCGCACAGACCAGGTAGCCAAACTGGAAGATCCCGTCCAGCTGCATGATGCTGCGGCCGGCCAGAATGCTGCCCGAGGGAATCTTGAAGCTCAGCAGCTCCGCATGCCCCTTGGCAAAGGAGCTGACCGTCAGCGCCTGCGGCCTGGAGAGAATGTGCGCGATCTGCCTGGCCGCCTCCAGCTCCGGGTTGATGATCATGGACAGGCCCAGCTGCTGGCGCAGATACACCAGCTCCTCCGCATAGTCGGGGTTGCGCACGCGCGCGATGGCGGAAATCTCGCCGCCCGCCTTCTTGGCGATCGTGCAGCACAGCAGGTTCAGCTCGTCCGAGCCCGTGACAGCGATGATCATGTCCGCCAGCTCGATGCCGGCCTCATAGAGCACGCTCAGGCTGGCGCCGTTGCCGCGGATGCCCATCACGTCATAGACCTCCGTGGTGTTGCGGATCACGCGCTCGTTCGTGTCCACAATGGTGATATCATGTCCCTCGCGCACCAGATGCTCCGTCAGCGTATGGCCCACCTTGCCGCAGCCCACAATGATGATGCGCAGCGAGTCCTGTTTCTTTTTCGCAGCTCTTCCCTGCATGATGCCTTCCTCCAGCACAGCGCGCTGTGATGCGCTCCATAATCCGATTCGGTCCATAGAAGGAACGGCGGCCTCCGCTCCGGACGCCTGCCTTCCCTCCGTTGTCACAGATATCTTAGCATTCTTTTTCCGGTTGGTCAATTCTTTTGCTTGAACCCGGCGCTATTCCCTGCTATGATAAGGGAGAAGGGCTGGGCGCTCTATGCCGCTGCAGCCATCCTGACTGTCAGAAAGGAATGATTCATCATGAAGCATACGAAGAAGTCTTCCGGAGGATTCCGCATGAGCTTCTCTCTCGCCGCCGTCGTCTATCTTCTGCTGGGTCTGTTCATGATCCTCGCGCCAAACACCAGCCGCAAGCTGCTGTGCACGCTGGTCGGCGCAGGCATCCTGATCTACGGCCTGCTTGACATCGTGCCCTTTGTGCTGAGCAGGGGCGAAAAGCGCTTCACCCTGGATCTGCTCATCGGCGCATGCGCGCTGGCCTTCGGCCTGTTCTCGCTGATCAACCGGACGTTCCTCATGGACTTCCTGTTCACCGCGCTGGGCGTGGTCATCTGCGTCACCAGCATTTGCGGCATCAGCCGCGCGCTGAATCTGCGCTACTTCGGCTTTGCGCGCTGGTGGGCGCCGCTGTGCGCGAACCTGGCCACCCTCGTGCTCGCGCTGTGCATCGTCTTCTTCCCGGGCTTCTTTGGCAACATGCTGATGATGATCGTGGGCATCATTCTCGTTGTGGAGGCCGTCAGCGACCTGATCGCCATCCACTATCTCGATCGCCTTTCCGGGGGCGTCACGGTCACCTACAATGTCAGCGATTGACCGCGATCTGACAACTTTTTGAAAAAATGACAAAAAGGCATTGACAATCCCGTCTGCTGGGGTTATAATCCTTTTTGTTCGGATTGATAGCTCAGTCGGTTAGAGCACCCGCCTGATAAGCGGGAGGTCGGTGGTTCGAGTCCACTTCAATCCACCACATTCCTCAGTAGCTCAATGGCAGAGCATTCGGCTGTTAACCGAAGGGTTGTAGGTTCGAGCCCTACCTGGGGAGCCAGAACATCCCATGGATTTCCATGGGATGTTTTTTGTCGGTTTTTTTATCGAATTGGACATTGCGCAATACCTGTGATGCGGAGGAAATGCTATGCAGCGCGTCGTCACCGTTCTTGAAATCCTCGTTCCCATCTTCGCCGCCATTGCTCTGGGCATGCTCGCCCGCCGCAAGGGCGCGCTCACCCGCGAGGGCGTCATGGGCATGCAGCAGTACGTCATGCAGTACGGCCTGCCGTGCGTGCTCTTCAACTCGTGCCTGAGCGCCAGCATCGGCGCGGAATCCCTCACCTCCATGGCGCTCGTGCTGCCGATGATGCTGCTGAGCGTCACCTGGGCCTTCCGCGCGCGCAAGTCCCGTTTTCCCTACCACAACCTGCCGCAGCTCTTTGCCGCACAGGAGAGCGGCATGCTCGGCATTCCGCTGTTCATGACGCTCTTTGGCGCCGCGCAGGCCTTCCGCATGGGCGTGCTGGACATGGCGCAGGCCCTGGTCTGCATCACCACCATCGCCCTGCTGACGGCCAAAACCGACGAGGGAACGCGCCCTGCCGAGATTCTCCGCCAGGTGTTCACCTCCCCGCTTCTGCTCATGAGCCTGCTGGGCCTCGCGCTCAACCTCTCCGGCGCGAAGGCCTGGCTGGAAGCGGCCGGCATCGCCTCCATCCTCACGGAGACGGCCGGCTTCATCGCCCAGCCCGTCAGCGCCGCGATTCTCTTCGCTGTCGGCTACAACTTCTCCCTGGGCAGCGGCAACCGCAGCCATATCTTCAAAATCTCCGCGATTCACTTCGCCTATTTCACCCTCTTCGGCCTGCTGATTCAGCTCGTGCTGTTCCTGCTCACCAGCGTGGAAGCGCAGACCCGCTGGGCTATCCTCATCTACACCACGCTGCCGCCCAGCTTCCTGAGCCTGGGGCTCGGCCGGAACGAGGAGGAATACGAGATGGCCGCCGGCGTGTGCTCGCTGCTCACCGTCGTCAGCCTCGCCATCTTCTGCGTCATCGCCGTCATCGTCAGCTGATCATCGCCCAACAGGTTTTATCCCGCCGGAAGCTCCGGCGGGGTTTTTGTATGGCGAAAACCGCACATCGAACGATGCTTCCGTGATGCAAAAAGGGAATCCCGCATCATCTGCGGGATTCCCTCGTATTCAGCATGATGTCCGTCCGATGCAGACGGTGCGGACGCTCAGTCCTCCGGCTTCGCGCCAATGACCGCCTTGATGCGGCGCACGCCGGCAGAGGAGGATTCCTCCTTCTGGATCTTGAAGGAGACCAGCTCGCCGGTGTGGCTGGCGTGCGGGCCGCCGCAGATCTCCTTGGAGTACTCGCCCATGGTGTACATGCGCACACACTCGCCGTACTTGCTCTCGAACAGGCCGATCGCGCCCTCGGCCTTGGCGGCCTCGACGGTGGTCTCGGTCATCACGACCGGCACATCCGCGGCGATCCACTCGTTGACCAGCGCCTCCACCTGCGCCAGCTCCTCCTTGGTCACCTTGCGGCCGAACTTGAAGTCGAAGCGCAGGCGCTCGGCGGTGATGTTGGAGCCCTTCTGCGCGACCTCGTCGCCCAGCACGCGGCGCAGCGCCGCCTGGAGCAGGTGGGTCGCGGTGTGCAGGCGCGCGGTCTGCGCACTGTTGTCGGCCAGGCCGCCCTTGAAGCGCTGCTCGGCGCCCGCATGGGACAGCTTCTGGTGCGCGGCGAAGTGATCGGCGAAGCCCTGCTCATCGACGGTGAGGCCCTTTTCCGCCGCCAGCTCGCGGGTCATCTCGATCGGATAGCCATAGGTGTCGTACAAGTGGAACGCATCCAGGCCGTCGATCACGGTCTTGTCGCCCAGGCGGGAGACGACCTTGGCGAACTCCTTCTCGCCCTGGCGCAGCGTGCGCGCGAAGCGGGTCTCCTCGAGCTTGAACTGCTCGAGCACGAACGCCTCGTTCTGCTTGAGCTCCGGATAGACCTCGGCGTACTGGTTGATGATGACCTTCGCGATCTCGCTGGTGAAGCCCTCGTCCATGTCGATGCCCATGCCATAGCGCACGGCGCGGCGGATCAGGCGGCGCAGGACATAGCCCTGGTCGACATTGCTCGGGGACACGCCGCGCGGGTCGCCCATGATGAAGGTGGCGGTGCGCAGGTGATCGGCGACGATGCGGAACGCCTTGGTGGTCGCCGCGTCATCCTCATAGCCCTTGCCGGACAGCTCGGAGATCTTGGCGAGGATATCGGTGAACGCGTCGGTCTCGTACACGGACTTGCAGCCGTTCAGCGTGCAGACGGTGCGCTCCAGGCCCATGCCGGTATCGACGTTCTTCTTCTCCATCGGGATGTACTGGCCCTCGGCGTTCTTGTTGTACTGCATGAACACATCGTTCCAGATCTCCATGAAGCGGCCGCAGGAGCAGGACGGGGAGCAATCCGGGCCGCAGGGCGGCTGATCGCGGATGATGAACATTTCGGTGTCCGGGCCGCACGGACCGGTCTGCCCCGCCGGGCCCCACCAGTTGTGCTTGCGGCCGAGGAAGTAGATGTTCTCCGGCTTGACGCCCTGCGCCATCCAGTAGCCGGCGGCCTCGTCGTCGCGCGGGATGTCGCCCTCGCCCTCAAACACGGTGAAGGCCAGCTTGTCCTTGTCAAGGCCCAGGTACTCCGGGCTGGTGAGGAACTCCCAGGACCAGGCGATCATGTCCTTCTTGAAGTAATCGCCCAGGGACCAGTTGCCCAGCATCTCAAAGAAGGTCAGGTGGGAGGCGTCGCCGACCTCGTCGATGTCGCCGGTGCGGATGCACTTCTGTACGTCGGTGAGGCGGGTGCCGGCCGGGTGCTTGCTGCCCAGCAGGTACGGAACCAGCGGGTGCATGCCCGCGGTGGTGAACAGCACGGTCGGGTCGTTCTCCGGAATGACGGAAGCGCTGGGAATGACCGCGTGGCCCTTGCTCTTAAAGAAGTTCAGCCACATCGTGCGCAGCTCGCCGGAAGTCATCTTCTTCATACTCGTTAATCTCCTTTTCTTTTCTCGCCCATCTTCCTTGTTGGAAGAGAAGGTTTCCAAAGGGCGAGCGATAAGCCCTTTGGCCGTGCCCGCAGGCACGGAACCAAAATAAAAACGCCTGCCGTCCGGGGACGAACAGACGCGATTCGCGGTACCACTCCGGTTGACATGCCTTGCGGCACATCCTCTCTCGCCCTTAACGCAGGCATACGGCCGGCTCCTCGCCGGAAGCTCCCCGGAGGGCTGCGCTCCGGTTCCTGCCGCCGGGCTTGCACCCTCCCCGGCTCGCTCCTGCAGGCTTGTCCGACGCGCTCTTTCCGCATCATCGCTTTTCATATCGGAGAATATTATATTGAATCCGACAGGGTTTGTCAAGCCCCCGAAAGAGGCTTTTCCCGTGAGGTCCCCAAAACGAGGCAGGGCGGCGCGATGGCTCGCGCCGCCCTGTATAAAGAGGGGATGGGGGTGGTCAATGAATTACGGGGCCTTGTCGCTGATGGTGTAGCCCTTCGACTTGAGCGCCGCCGCGCCAGCTTCGATCTTTTCCTGATGTCCGCCGGGATCATTGTCTACACGGTCCGTACCGTGCGTCTTGGAGTTCAGGAAGTGCACGCAGAACTGTCCATCGAAATTGTTGCCGGTGACCTTGTTCAGTCCATGCGGGATCGCATAGATGGAGCCGATAAACTGCGTCTTCACACCGCTGCTGTTCGTAACCGTCAGCACCACCGCACGGCGCTGGTACTTGTTCAGGGACTCCAGCATGCTCGCGTTGCTGACATTGTACAGGCTGCACAGCACCTTGGTATCGTCCGCCGTTGCTGGCTCCACGTCGGCGTGGTTGCCCAAGGACTGGATCTTGATGTTGAACGATTTGCCCGTCGCAATATCCGTCAACGTTGCGCTTCCGTCCTTCTTCAGGCCTGCAGAAGTGTAGGCACTGTTCACGCCGCCGCTGCTGTTAAACCAGTTCACATTGTAGATGACCGGGTTGTAGCTTGCACTACCGCCAGAAGACCCAATCTTCTTGTTGTACTCCTCCATGATCTTGGCAATCGTCTTCGGACCCGCCACACCGTCAGCGGACATGCCGTTGTCCTTCTGGAACACCCTGACGGCCTCCTTTGTCTGCTTGCCGTAATGGCCGCTGACATCGCCATCGTAGTACTTGAGCTTCTTGAGCGCCTCCTGAATCCAGGTGACCATCGTGCCGGTGTCGCCCTCTTTGTAGGTGCCGCCGGCGTAGTCGTCGCTGTTCAGATAGTCGTTGACTTCGCTCTCGTTCATGACCTTGGCATAGGTGTTCTTGATCCAGTAGCCGGACTGAATCTGATACCAGTTGCCCGACTTGTCCACATAGTAGAACACGTCGCCCTTGTTGGCTGTCGCCACCTTCTCGGAGCTGGTATCCGCCGCCTCACGGATGCTGACGTCGTTGGCCGTGACGCGGATCATGCCCAGGATTTCGCCGCCGTCTGTATCAAGGTTGATATTGCCGCCGTTGTCAATAAACGTCTGCTTGGAAACCTTGTCGAGCACGGAAGCACGAACGTAGCCACTGTACACGCTGCCGCTGCTCTTCTTGACCGTGATATAGTACCAGGTCGTGCCGCCGACATTGTACTTGCGGGTCGCCTGTACCGGCTTGCCCTTGTCCATCGTGGTCTTCGCCGCGGAGGTCAGGGAGTAGGTGGTGCGCAGGCGCACGCCGTCCTTGTTGATGAGGAAGTAGGAGTCGCTCTCCGCCACGGAGGAGCTGCTGATGCTGCCGCTGGAGCCGCCGCTCGTCTCCTTGCCCGTCTTGCTGCGCAGCAGGTTCAGGGTCTTCAGGCCCGCGACGCCGTCCACCGTCAGGCTGTTGTCGTCCTGGAACTTGCGCACGGCCGTCTTGGTCAGGCTGCCGAAGCTGCCGGTCAGGCTGCCGTAGTAGTAGCCCAGCTCCTTGAGCATGGTCTGCAGCTCGAGCACGGCGGAGCCGCTGTCGCCCTCGCGCAGCGCGGTCGTGCTGCTCGTGCCGGAGCCGCTGCCGCCCAGCGCCTTGGCAATCGCGTTGAGCGTGGACGTGCCAGCGATGCCGTCCGGAGAGATGCCCTTCGCCTTCTGGAACTTCTTGACCGCAGCCTGTGTCAGGGAGCCGTAGTGGCCGCTGATGTCGCCGTAGTAGTAGCCCAGCGCCGTCAGGTCCTGCTGCAGCGCGATGACCTTGTCGCCGGTGGAGCCGACCTTCAGGCCGGTCGTGCTGCTGGTGGAGGAGCCGCCCGCCTTGTCAATTGCAGCCTTGACCGCAGCAAGGGTCCTGCTGCCGGCCACGCCGTCCGCCGGCAGGCCCTTGTCCTTCTGGAATTCCTTCACCGCATCCTCGGTCTTGTCGCCGAAGTTGCCGGTGATGCTGCCGTAATAATAGCCGAGCTGCTTGAGATCGGTCTGCAGCTGCGTCACCGAGGTGCCCTGGCTGTTGAGCTTGAGGGTGGTGCCGCTGGGATAGCCGCTGCTGGCGCTGGTGCCGCCCTTCCTGGCGACCGCAGAGGCAATCGCGCTGAGGGTCTTGCTGCCGGCCACGCCGTCCGCAGTCAGGTTGTTCTTCTGCTGGAAATTCTTGACGGCTGCCTCGGTCTTGGAGCCGAAGTTGCCGGTGATGTCTGCCCAATAGTAGCCCAGGGTGGTCAGGTCCTGCTGCAGATCGCGGACCTTCGTGCCGCTGGAACCGAGCTTCAGGCCGGAGCCGGAGGAGGAGCTGCCCGTCGAGCCGCCCTTGTCCGCGTACACCGACTTGAGGCGCGCGATGGTGCTCGGGCCTGCAACGCCGTCGGCCGTCAGGTCATATTCCTTCTGGAACTTCTTGATGGCCGCCTCGGTCTTGTTGCCCACCTTGCCGGTGATTTCACCGGTATAGTAGCCCAGCTCCTTGAGCATGGTCTGCACGCTCTTGATCGTCGCCACGTCGCTGCTGTCCGCAGTGGTCGCGGTGGTCCCGGCGCTGGAAAGCGCCTTCTTGCGCTCGGACGCGGTGAACGTGCCCACCTTCTTGCTGGGCAGATTGCCGCCCGTGACGGAGAAAGCGTTCTTCGCCTGCTCGGTGCTGAGAATCTTGACGTAGGTGTCCTTGCCGTCGTTCTGGCAAACCCAGCCGCTGTCGACGTCACCGTCGCTGTTGCGGTAGTTCACCTTCACAAACGTGCTGCTTCCGCTGGTCTTTGTACTGGTCACGTACACGCACGCGCCCTTGACGATGTTGTCAATGACGGTCGCGCTGGAAGAAGCGCTCGCGCGGACACGGACCCTGTCCTGCGTCTGGCCATAGACCTTGCTGTAGTTGGCGGCAAGCGCCGGCGCGGCAAGGGCCGTGATCAGCACGCACAGAATCGCCAGCATAGCCATGCACTTGGTGATCCTGCTTTTCATGTCGTCTATCCCCTCTTTCGTGTCCGCTTTCCTGCGGACGGCTTGACGGACGGGCGGATATACCCGTCCATCCATATCATCATGGAACAATTTTATTACAGAAGTGTTAATTTGTCAACAGTGATTACCTGGTTATTTTATGATTTCGTCATTCTTTTTTGAGTTTTCTTCACATTCTTGGTGGCCTTCCGACAGTTTCAGGCGTTTTCTGGGCACAAAGCCGGAGAAAACCGTATCCCCGTCGTGGGATTCCACGGTAATCTGGCCGCCCAGGCCGATCACCGTCTGGCTCACGATATAAAGGCCCATGCCCTGCCCCGTCGCCTTGGTGGTGAAGCCGGGCTCAAAGATCTTTGCGCGCACCTTCTCCGGGATCGCCGGGCCGTTGTTGCGCACGGAAAAGAACCAGCTGCGCAGATCCTCGCCCAGCACCAGCTCCACCGTCGGCATCTCGCCCTCGGGATGCTCGGCGGCGCAGGTCGCGTCCAGCGCGTTGTCGATGAGGTTGGCCAGCACGCGGCAGATTTCCCAGGCGGGCATCAGCTGATCGTCCCACTTGGCGGCGATGGATAGCTTGAGCTGCGCGCCGCGCTCCCCGGCCTCGACCACCTTGGCCTGAATCAGCGCGTTGACCGCCGGGCAGGCGGTGCGCAGCATGTTGCTCACGCGCTGCATGTCGCCGTAGATCTTATCCATGTAGGCGATCGCCTCGCCGGGCTCGTCCATCTCAATCAGGCTGTAGACGACCTGCAGGTGATTCATGAAATCGTGCCGCTGGGCGCGCATCTCTCGGTTGAGGCTCTCCAGCTGGCCGTAGGCCTCCTCCAGCTCCTGCGTCTTGTGCACCAGCTGCAGGCTGGTCAGCGCCGAGCCGATGTCCGTCACCGCGCCCCAGCCCACGATGGTCACGCACAGCAGCGTCGTCATGCGGGCAAGCGCCGCCTCCACGCCGACGCTGAGCATCCTGTTGACCAGCACGATCATGGTCAGCCCCGCGACGATCTCCAGAACGTTAAAGATGATGGAGATGGCCGCCGCCTTCTTCACCTTGACATGGCCGGGCATATCGCCCGTTGCAGAAATCTTGAGCTTCATAGTCCTCACTCCGGCCGCCTGTGCCGACATCTTGCATGCAGTGAACCACGAAAGAAAAATCCCGTGCGGAGCCTTGATCTGCGCCGCACGGGAGGAGAGATTACTCGTGAAGGGAGGCCGGATAGACGCCGCTGTCATGCAGGGCCTTCAGAGAGGCCTGGACATTGGGCTTGTCCTCCTTGTAGGTGACGCCGAACCACTGCGCGTCCGTGGTGAGGACGGACACCTTCAGCTCGTTCGCCTTCATGAGGTCGTCCACCATGCGCGGCAGCAGCGCCTCCGCCTTGATCGCGTCCGGAGCCAGGCCCTTGAGGAAGTCGTTGAAGTACGCCTCCAGCTTGGTGAAGAACCACGGGGTGAAGCCCCAGAAGTTCATGCTGGCCGGCGCCTCGGGGTCAAGGAGCTTTCCCGGTTCGCCCTCGTCGATATCACGAATCTCGCCGTTCTCGCACAGCTTGATCTTGAGCGTCTCCACCACCTCGGTCAGGTAGCCGTTTTCATCGGACTTGCACACGCCGCGGGAGACGGTGCCGTTCTTGGAGACGGTATTCTTGAGCATATAGCCCACCATGCAGGCCTCGCCCTCGGGCTTGAGGGTCTGCAGCTTGTCATAGGCGGCCTTGAAAGCGGACACGCCGTAGTAGTCGTCCGCGTTGAGCACGCAGAACGGCTGATGGATGACGTCCTTGGCCACGAGCACGGCGTGCACGGTGCCGAACGGCTTCACGCGCTCGGCCGGGATCTTATAGAAAGACGGAACGCTGGAAAAATCCTGGAAGGCATAATCAACCTTCACCTTCTTGGCGATGCGGTCGCCGCAGATGCCGGCGATCAGCTCCTGCATGCCCGGCTTGATGACGAACACAACGTGATCGAAGCCGGCGCGGATTGCGTCATAGATGGAGTATTCCATCAGGATCTCGCCGTTCGGGCCGAGGCCGTCCACCTGCTTGTTGCCGCCGTAACGCGAGCCCATGCCCGCAGCCATGATCAGAAGGGTAGCGCCCATGTGAATATCCTCCTCCGTATGTTGAAGCTTTTGGTATGGCTTCATTATACAGGATTTGGTTTCGCGCTTCAAGGCATATTTCCCTTTTTCGCAAAAAGTTCACGGCGCTTCACACGCGCGCCATTTTCGCGTATAATGGAAACATCGCCCACCCGAAAGGAGAGGATTCCCATGAAGGTTCTTCTGATCAACGGCAGCCCGCACGAGCACGGCTGCACATACCGCGCGCTCTGCGAAATCGAACATACGCTGCGCGGGGAAGGCATCGACACCGAGTTTTTTAGGCTCGGCGCGGCCCCGATCCGCGGCTGCACCGGCTGCGGCGCGTGCGCCAGGATGAAGCAGAACCGCTGCGTGCATGACGACGACGCGGTCAACCGCGCGCTGGAGAAGTGCGCGGACGCGGACGGCTTTGTCTTCGGCTCCCCGGTGCATTACGCCAGCGCTGGCGGCGAAATCACCTGCCTGATGGACAGGATGTTCTACGCCGGCTCCGGTCTGATGCGCGGCAAGCCCGCCGCGGCCATCGTCAGCGCGCGCCGCGCCGGCACGACCGCCGCCATCGACCAGCTGAACAAGTACTTCACCATTTCCGGCATGCCCATCGTCCCCAGCCAGTACTGGCCCATGGTGCACGGCACTTCGCCCGCGGACGTGGAGAAGGATGAGGAGGGCCTGCAGATCATGCGCCAGCTCGCCCGCAATCTCGCCTGGATGGTCAAAAGCTTCGCCCTCGCCCGTGAGCACGGCATCCTGCCGCCCGCGCCGGAGAGCGAGAGGAAGCGCACAAACTTCATCCGCTGACGCATCCTGCATATAGACGCCGGAGAGCGGGATTTTCTTCCCACTTTGCCGGCTTTTTTGTAAAAATTTGTGCGCAATCCGTTCATGATGCGTCCTTCGCCGGGCAAATCTGCCGTTCAGGTGTTGCTTTGTCCGGCGTGAGAGGATAAAATAGAAGAGAACCGGCATGCTGCCGGCGGCATCTCCGACGAAACGATGTAAGTCTTGCTGCTTTGTGCCCGAGTCCGAATCTATCCAGAAGGATTTGTATAACAAACCAGCCGGGAGAAATCGCCGGCTCCTTTCCCGATACCACACGACAGGAGGAACACCATGAGTTTCCGCAAGGATTTCATCTGGGGCGCGGCCACCGCGTCCTATCAGATCGAGGGCGCAGCCTTCGAGGACGGCAAGGGCCCGTCCGTCTGGGACCGCTTCTCCCACGAGCCGGGCAAGGTGCTCGAGGGGCACACCGGCGACGTCGCCTGCGACCACTATCACCGCTTCAAGGAAGATGTGCGGCTGATGAAGGAGATGGGCGTCAAAAACTACCGCTTCTCCCTCTCCTGGCCGCGCCTGCTTCCTCAGGGCGTAGGTGAGGTGAACGAGCAGGGCGTCGCGTTTTACAATGCGCTCATTGACGAGCTGCTTGCCGCCGGCATCCGCCCGATCGTCACGCTCTTCCACTGGGACTACCCCGCCGCCCTGCAGGCCAGGGGTGCATGGGAGAATCCGGAGAGCCCGGCCTGGTTCCTCGAGTACGCAACGCTGTGCGCCAGGCGTTTCGGCGACCGCGTGAAGGACTTCATCACCTTCAACGAGCCGCAGTGCTTCATCGGCCTGGGCTACTGCACGGGCGTGCATGCGCCGGGCTATGTGCTCCCGCCGTCCGCGACGATCCCGATGAGTCACCATGTTCTGCTGGCGCACGGCCTGACGGTCCGGATGCTGCGTGAAACCGTCCCCGGCGTGCGCGTGGGCTATGCGCCCTGCGGCGATCCGCGCATTCCGGCCAGCGACCGCGCCGAGGACATCGAGGCCGCGCGCAAGGCGTACTTCTCCGTCCCGGGCAGCGCGAAGGACTGGCCGTTCTCTGTCTCCTGGTGGAGCGATCCGGCGATTCTGGGCCGCTATCCGGAGGACGGCCTTGAGCACTTCGGCCAGTACCTGCCCGCCGGCTGGGAGAAGGACCTTAAAACGATCTGCCAGCCTCTGGACTTCTACTGCCAGAACATCTACACCGGCCGCCTGGTCAGGGCCGCGGACAACGCCCAGGGCTGGGAGGAGCTCCTTCAGCCTGTGGGCCATCCGAAGACGGCGATCCAGTGGGCGGTCACGCCGGACGCGCTCTACTGGGGCCCGAAGTTCCTCTACGAGCGCTACAAGCTGCCGTTCATGATCACCGAGAACGGCATGTCCAGCCACGACGTGGTTTCCCTGGACGGCCAGGTGCACGACCCGCAGCGCCAGGACTACATGCACCGCTATCTGCTCGCCTACAAGCGCGCGGCGGAGGACGGCGTGGACGCCATCGGCTACCTCGCCTGGTCGCTGATGGACAACTATGAATGGGCCAACGGCTACACCGACCGCTTCGGTCTGGTCTACGTCGATTACGGCACGCAGGAGCGCATCGTCAAGGACAGCTTCCATTGGTACAAGACCGTCATGGAAAGCAACGGTGAGAATCTGTAAACTTCTTCTCGCCTCAATCGCTTCAATCCGCGCGAAGCGAAGAAGGGGTCTGGGGCCTGGTCCCCAGGCGGGGTCTTAGGGCGGCAGCCCTAACGTTCCCCCGTATGCGCAGCACCCAAGCAAGAACCGCAGCGGAGCCGCAGGCGACAATTGCGGTTCCGCGAGCTCTGCTTCAAACTGAACGAAGGGCTTCCCGAAAGACCGGGAAGCTCTTTTTTTGGATTTCATGGACTCATCCGTTCACCGGCTCCTCCTGCGGCAGCTCATCCACGAGCGTGCAGCGATCCAGCGCCAGGCCATGCACCTGGCCGTCATCAAGGCCGATGTACACCGTCAGCCAGAGCCCATCCTCCACCTGCGCGCAGGCCGTCCGGCACATGCCCCAGTTGGTGGCAGATTCCTCGTTCTGCAGGTGCCAGGTCAGGTTTTCCAGACCGACAATCCGCTCCGCCTCCTCGATGGCGGCAAGCACGGTCTCATGGGAAATGCTCGTCTCCGGCTCGCTCTGCTCCAGCTCCCATTCCCGGTTGTCCATCGTGCTCGCGCTGATCAGCTCACCGGTCTCCCGGTCAAACGTCGTGCCCGCAAAGGCCTCGATGCCCGCCGCATTGCGGTAGGAAAAGAACGTGCCCACACTATCCCGCGCGTCGCCCGACCAGGCTCTGCTGCCGTTGGCATCAACGAGCATGGGCACATAGCCGCCGTCGTAGCTGATGCTTTCCAGCTTCATGGACAGCGGGCAGTCCAGACGGGTATACAGGATGTCGCGCGATTCCTTTTCCAGCGCGGTCAGGTCAAGCTCTCCCGTCATGTCATGCACGCCGCTTGCCACCAGCATCGCGCACAGCTCCTCATCCGAGATCGCGCGGTACGGGCGCAGCGTGAAGTCCTCCATGCCGCAGTAGTAGCGGCTGTCCAGCTTCGGCTGAATCGCCTGCGGCATGTTCAGCCGCGCCACATCCAGCAGCCCGCGCTCGATCAGATCCGCCAGCTGCTGATAACGTTTGCGCTCCTCATCCGTCAGAAAGCGGCTGCATTCCAGTCCACCGCCGCGCGCGCAGTTGCGGTAGTTCAGCGCATCCGGATCAAACGTCATGCCCAGCCGGTCAAAGGCGTCGATGAGGGCAAGCAGCTGTTCGTCCGTCATGCAGGGGCCCGGCAGCAGCACAAACGCCTGCTCGCCGCCGTAGTTTTCGGCATCGATCGTGTACACGCCGACAACCACATCCTCCATCTTGTCAAGGACGCTCTCGCCGGTGTAGGCGATCTCGCCCGCCTGCACCTTGGCAAGCAGCGCTTTGGCGCGGGCCGCCTCGCCGGCCGTCAGCCGCGGACGCTGCTCCACATCGTAGTAGCAGCCGTCTTCGTCGCGTTCGCACTCCACCCAGGCCTGCGCGTTCTCCCATGACGGATTCCAGTCGCCGTAGCCGGCGTACATGGTCTCGTCCGGCAAATAGGAGACCTGCTCCTTCGCCGGGCTCATCCCGTCCAGCGTCACCATCGGCGCATCCTCCACCGTTCCCTCCGTCACGCCCAGCGCGCAGGCGGGCAGCAGCAGACAGAGTCCCAGCACCATCCATCGGGTCATCTTTTTCATAGGGTCCACTCCTTTTATCAAATCTTTTCGGGAACGGGCACGTCCCGCTCTCTGGTCCCTATTGTACCGGCAATCTCATTTCAAAGTCCTCATGAAGTTGTATCAAACCTGTAACATACGGTCGTGCCTTGCCCCGGTGCGGAGGTGATTTCGAGTGTCCCGCCGTGAAGCTCCGCAATCCGCCGGCACAGCGTCAGCCCCAGTCCTGCGCCGCCGGCCGCGCGCGTGCGCGACTTGTCCGCCTTGTAAAACGGCTCGAACGCGCGCGCGAGCTGCTCCTTCGTCATGCCGCAGCCGTGATCGGTCACGGTGAAGCCGTCCGGGCGCAGCGTCACCCGCACGGGCACGTCGCCGCCGGCGCGCTGCGCATTGACCACCAGGTTGCGCAGCAGCTGGATGGTCAGCTCACGC
Source organism: Clostridiales bacterium (assembly GCA_004557905.1). Taxonomy (GTDB): domain Bacteria; phylum Bacillota; class Clostridia; order Christensenellales; family Aristaeellaceae; genus Ventricola. The sequence continues at coordinate 38,811 of SFFH01000009.1, forward strand.
TCGCCCAGGAACACCGCGTCCTCGCCGGAAAGCTCCACGCCCTCAAATACGGAAAGCGCCTCGCGCGCCATCTCCATGGAGGAAAAGCGCGTGAATTCCGGCGCGTCGTGCTCAAGCCGCGTGAGCTGCAGAAGCCGTGCGTCCATATCGGAGAGCCGCTGTGCCTCCCGCGCCATGGAGGCCAGCAGCGATGCGCGCTGCTCTTTGGGCAGGCTGGCGCACTCGAGCAGACGTACACCGCCCAGAATTGCCGTCAGCGGCGTGCGCATCTCGTGCGCCAGCGCGTCGATGAGCTCCTGCCGCTGCTGCGCCAGCAGCCGGTACGGCCTGGCAAGCCAGCCGGACACCACCACGGACAGCACGGCGCTCAGCAGCACGCCTGTCAGGCTGAGCATGCCTGCCCAGAGTGCCAGCTCCCGCCGCAGCGCATACACCCGCGAGACGTCCGAGCTCAGCAGCAGCGTCAGGTCACCCGTCAGCCGGTGGGCAATGTACAACGTCCGGGTCGTTCGGCTGAGCAGCGTGGCACGGCCCGTCGTCTGCAACAGCTGCTCCAGGCCATCGTCATACGCCACCTGCGCACCAGCCATCACGCTGCCGCGATAGACCAGCGCCACCCGCAGAGATTCCGATCCATAGCGCCGCTGTGCGCCAAAGGCCACGGCATAGAGTGTATCCATGCCTCCGTCCCCGATTTCCATCGCCACCGCGCGGGCAATAGCCGTCTCCTCGGACAGCGCGCGCTCGCGCTCCCGCGCCATCGTCAGGTCAAAGCAGCGCGACACGATCATGAACGCGCCCAGCGGAAACAGCAGCAGCGCCAGCGCGGTCATCGCCGCGGCAATCCTCGTTCTCATCCGTTTTCCCCCTTGCTGCCGCAGAACCGGTAGCCGTATTTGTACACCGTCTCGATGTATTCCGCGCCGATCTTGCTGCGCAGGCGCTGCACATGCACGTCCACCGTGCGCGTCTCGCCCGCGTAGTCATAGCCCCACACGCCGCCCAGCAGCTCCTCGCGGCTCATGGCCACGTTGCGGCGCCGGGCGAGCATCGCCAGCAGGTCAAATTCCAGCGTCGTCAGCGGCACGTCCTCGCCGTGCAGCTGCACGCGCCGCGCGGCAAAGTCGATCATCAACTCCCCGCTCTTAAGCGTCTGCTCCTCACGCCGGGTGCGCCGCAGGATGTTCTCCACGCGCGCCAGCAGCTCCGCCGGCTCAAACGGCTTGAGGATGTAGTCCTGCGCGCCCATCGTCAGGCCCCGCACGCGGTCCGGCACGCCGGTCTTCGCCGTCACGAACAGCACCGGCACATCCATCTCAATCAGCGTCTTTCCCAGCGAAAAGCCGTCCTCGCCCGGCAGCATCACGTCCAGCAGCGCCAGGTCCGGCACTTTTTTTGCGATCATCACGCGCGCCGCCGCGGCGTCCTCCGCCTCGCGCACAGCATGCCCGACCAGCGTCAGGTGCATGGTCAGAATCTGGCGGATCGCCGCCTCATCCTCCACAATCAGAATATCGGCCAAACCTATCCCCTCCCATTCCCAATCAGTATACCATATCGGGCCCGTATTCCCTGTAACAAAGTTGTAAAAACGCGTCGGTTATGGTATACTGTCACCACTGTCGAAAAAAGGAGGTTTCCTTAATATGATGAAAAAACTACTGCTTTCCGCCATCGCGCTGATGATGGTGCTCGCTCTGGCCTGCGGCGCTGCCGCCGATGACAAGGTGAACGTATACGCCCTCAAGGGCCCGACCGGCATCGGCATGGTCGGCGTGATGGAGGACCACGCGGAGGAATACGCATTCACCCTTGCCGGCGCGCCCGACGAGATCGTCGCCGCCATCGCCAGCGGCAGCGCGGATATCGCCGCCTGTCCGACCAACCTCGCCGCCGTGCTCTACAAGAAGACCAGCGGCAATGTGCAGCTGCTGGCGCTCAACACGCTGGGCGTGCTGCACGTCGTTTCAAGCGACAACTCGATCACGTCCTTTGCCGACCTCGCGGGCCGCAAGGTGTACGCCACCGGCCAGGCGAGCGTGCCGGAATACGTCATCAACTACATCCTCGAGGCGAACGGCCTGACGGACAAGGTGGAGATCGAGTACGTCGCCGAGCACAGCGAGCTGGCCACGCTGCTGGCCGCCGGCAAGGCCGAGATCGGCATTCTGCCCGAGCCGCACGTCACCTCCGCGCTGATGCAGAATGACAGCCTGAAGGCCGTCATCGACGTGACCGCCGCCTTCAAGGAGGCCGCCGCCAAGGCCGGCAATCCTGACATGGAGCTCTCCATGGGCTGCGTGATCGTCCGCCGCGATTTTGCCGAGGCAAACCCGGAGAAGGTCGCCGCGTTCCTTGACGCGTACGGTGCTTCCGTCGCGATGGTGAACAGCGACGCAGACGCCGCCAGCCAGCTGGTGGAAAAGCACGGCGTGATGCCCAAGGCCGCCGTGGCCAAGCGCGCGATTCCGAACTGCCACATCGTGTTCGTCGAGGGCGAGGCCGTGCGCACGCAGATCGAGCCGCTCTACGAGGTGCTGCTGGCCGCCAATCCCGCGTCTATCGGCGGCGCGCTGCCGGACGACGGATTCTACTATGTCCGCTAAATCCCTGAGCCCGCGCGCAAAAGTCCTGCTTTCGCGCGCGGGCGTTTTGCTCTTTTACCTCGCGCTGTGGGGCGTGCTCGCGCGCGTCGTGCATCAGCCGCTGCTGCTGCCCGCGCCGGGCGAGGTGCTCTCAAAGTTTCTCTCCCTGCTGCCCAGCGCGGCGTTTTATCAGTCGCTCGCAGCCACGCTCCTGCGCACGCTGGCGGCGTATGCGCTGGGCATCGCCGCGGCCGTGCTGCTCGCTGTGCTCTGCGTGCGCTTTCGCGCGTGCGATCTGCTGCTCTCCCCGCTGCTCTCCGCCGTGCGCGCCACGCCGGTCACGTCGTTCATCGTACTGGCGCTCGTGTGGCTCTCCAGCCCGCGCGTGCCGGTGCTCACCGGCTTTCTGATGACGCTGCCGGTCGTGCATTCCGCGCTTGTGCAGGCCATCCGGGCCATCGACCCCAAGCTGCTGGAAATGGCGCGGATGTACCGTCTGGGCCGCCGCAGGACGCTCGCGCATGTGATCGTCCCATCGGTGCTCCCGGCGTTCGCGCAGAGCTGCCTGGCCGCCATCGGTCTTTGCTGGAAGGCCGTCGTCGCGGCGGAGGTCATCGGCGTGCCCAAGCGCGCCGTCGGCAGCCGGATCTACGAGGCGAAGATCTATCTGGAGACGGACAGCCTGCTCGCCTGGACGCTGACCATCATCCTGCTCAGCGTGCTGCTGGAAGCGCTGCTGCGTCATCTTGCCGCGCGTTTTACGGAGGTGCGCCATGTGTGACATTCGTCTCCGGCACGTCGGCATGGCTTTCGGCGAAAAGCGGATCTTTTCCGACCTCAGCCTCACCTTCTCCTCGCCCGGCCGGTACGCGATTCTCGGCCCGTCCGGACGGGGCAAAACGACGCTGCTGCGCCTGATTGCCGGGCTTGAGCGGCCGCAGAGCGGTGAGGTGCTCCTGCCCCGGGACGCGCGCATCGCCTTCTGCTTTCAGGAGGACCGGCTGCTGCCCTTCAAGACCGTCCGCGGGAACGTCTCGCTCGTCTGCGGCTCCGATGAGATCGCACAGACCTGGCTTGAGCGCGTCGGCCTGGGCAGCGAGGGCGACAGCTATCCCGCGTCCCTCTCCGGCGGCATGAAGCGCCGCGCCGCGCTGGCCCGCGCGCTGGCCTTTGACGCGGACATCCTGCTGATGGACGAGCCCTTCCGCGCGCTGGACGAGGCCACGCATGCGCAGATGCGCGCGCTCGTGTGCGAGGCAGCGAAGGACAAGCTGCTCATCCTGGTCACACACGACGAGGCCGACGCGGACGGCATGACCGTCGTGCGCATCTGACACACATTCACAACGAGGTGATCCCATGCCCATCAAGATTCCCGAGTCCCTGCCCGCGCGCGCGACGCTGGAGAGCGAGAACATCTTCACCATCACCGAGCACCGCGCCGTCACGCAGGACATCCGCCCGCTGCGCATCCTGCTGCTCAACCTCATGCCGACCAAGGTCGTCACCGAGACGCAGCTTGCGCGCCTGCTGGGCAATTCCCCGCTGCAGATCGAGCTGGAGCTCATCATGACCACCAGCCGCGAGAGCCGGAACACCTCCCGCGAGCACATGCTCTCCTTCTACAAGACGTTTGACGACGTGCGCAATCAGCACTTTGACGGCATGGTCATCACCGGTGCGCCGGTGGAACAGATGGAATTCGAGCAGGTGGACTACTGGGACGAGCTCTGCGCGATCATGGAATGGTCCAAGACGCATGTCACCAGCACGTTCCACATCTGCTGGGGCGCGCAGGCGGGGCTGTATTACCACTTCGGCATCCGGAAGATTCCGCTTGAAAAGAAGCTCTTCGGCGTGTTCGAGCACACGGTGGAGCGCCGCAGCTCCATGCTGCTGCGCGGCTTTGACGATACGTTCTTCGTCCCCCACTCCCGCCACACGACGATCAGCCGCGCCGACGTGGAGGCCGTGCCGCAGCTCAAGATCCTGGCCTCCTCCCCGGAGGCGGGCATCTACGCCATCGCCACGGACAAGGGCCGTCAGATTTTCATCACCGGCCACAGCGAATACGACGCGGAGACGCTGAAGCTCGAGTACGAGCGTGACAAGAAGGCCGGCCTGCCCATCGATGTACCCAAGAACTACTTCCCGGACGACGACGACACGAAGCCGCCGCGCGTCACCTGGCGCAGCCACGCCAACCTCATCTATACGAACTGGCTCAACTACTACGTCTACCAGCGCACGCCGTACATCATCGACGACATTGCGCACGAGAAGTTCACGCTGGACTGAGCAAACAAAAGCGGGCTGTGCCCACTCCCACTTCCGAATTACTTTGTCGAACGGAGTCGCTCGGTGCTCGCCGCACGATACTTCGCGCAATTCCCTATAGTGCAAAAAACGGACGAGTGATCGTCCGTTTTGTTTTTGAGTAGAACGTTGGGCTGCCGCCCAAACCTGCCTGAGGGACATTGTCCCTCAGACTCCCTTCTTCGCTTCGCGCATAGAAAAGCATTTCGCATGCACGACGGTATTACACGATGAAATCGCGGATGATCTCCCCGATCTTCTCCACGCTCATGTCCGCGCTGATGGTCGCCGGCGAGGACGTCGCGATCATGCCCGCCGCCATGGCCGTGCAGACGATCTCGTCCGCCGTCATGCCCTGCCGGCTGCCCCAGACGATGCCCGCCATGGCCGCCTCGCCCGCGCTGGTCACGTCCACCACGTCCGGGAACGGACGCGCGATGCGGTGCACCGTTCCCTCGCGGCCGCGGTAGAGCATGCCCTCCCGGCCCAGGGAGACGAACACCCGGCGCACACCTTTGCGCAGCAGGATGTCGCACGCCTTCAGCATGCCGCTGAGTGTGTCCGTCGGGCAGCCCGTCAGCGCAGCGAGCTCCATGCGGTTGGGCTTCACCGTGTCAAAATAGCCGATCAGCGGCGCGAGCTCCTTTGCGCACGCCGTGGACACGGGGTCCAGGTACAGCGGCGCGAGGCACACCTGGGTCAGATGGGACACCGTGCTGCGCGTGAGGTTGCCGTCGCACACCACGATATCGGCGTTGCTCAGCACCACGGACGCCTGATCGACAAACGCCTCGTCCATCCGCCTGGCGATGCGCACGTCGCTCATGGCCAGCACCTTGTCGCCCTTTTCGTCGAGGATGGACATGTAGCTCGAGGAGCGCTCGCCCTCCAGCACGCTCGTATGGCGCATGTCGATGCCCGCCGCCTCGCAGCCGCGCACGATGCTGCGGCCGCTCTCGTCGTCGCCCACGACCGTCACCAGCTTCACATCGCTGCCCAGGCGCGCCAGATTCTCGCAGATGTTGCGGCACACGCCGCCCAGCGTCGTATACAGCATGCCGGGGTTGGAATCCCCCATGATCAGCCTGCCCTCGCCCCTGCCGCGGATGTCCATGTTTGCTGCACCAATGCCCGCAATGTAGCCCATACCCTCTTCTCCTTTGCGCGTGATATGCCGTTGTCTATCCTTATATATTGTACCCTTTTTCCATCCAAAAGACAAGGGAAAGCATGATTCAGCTCTTGCATTCCGCGCCGGTTTCCCGTATAATATCGACGAAGCAAATGCAAGTTTGCTTGGCTTAAAATTCATACTAAAGGAGTCATGATTATGGAGAATCAAGGTATCCGCGACGCGCGCCAGCTCGGCGTGCCGAAGATGCTCATCCTGGGTCTGCAGCACATGTTCGCCATGTTTGGCGCCACCGTGCTTGTGCCTGCGCTGACCGGCCTGAGCGTATCCGCGACCCTGCTGTTTGCGGGTCTGGGCACCCTGCTGTTCCACTTCCTGGTGAAGGGCAGGGTTCCGGCGTTCCTGGGCAGCTCGTTCGCCTTCCTGGCCGGCTATGCCGCCATCGCACCGAACGGCGAGGCCGCGCTGCTGCCCTACGCCTGCGTGGGCGTGGCCTGCTCCGCGCTGCTGTACCTGGTGCTGGCCGCTCTGGTCAAGAGCTTTGGCACCCAGAAGGTCATGAGCTTCTTCCCGCCGGTCGTCACCGGCCCGATCATCATCTGCATCGGCATGACGCTGGCCAATTCCGCCATCAACAACTGCACCGGCAACTGGGCCGTAGCGCTGCTGGCGATCATCACCGTCGTCATCTTCAACATCTGGGGCAAGGGCATGCTGAAGATCATCCCGATCCTGATGGGCGTGCTCGTCTCCTACGTCTTCGCCGCGCTGCTGGGCCAGGTGGATTTCTCCGGCGTAGCCAATGCCGCATGGATCGGCCTGCCGGTCAGGTTTGAGAACACCGTCTTCTCCCTCATCGGCAACTGCGACGTCAACCTGCTCGTCACCGCGATCATCGCGATCATGCCCATCGCGTTTGCGACCATGATCGAGCACATCGGCGACATCTGCGCCATCTCCTCCACCGTGGGCGAGAACTTCATCGAGAATCCGGGCCTGCACCGCACCCTGCTGGGCGACGGCCTGGCCACCGCGCTGGCGTCCCTCTTCGGCGCCCCGGCGAACACCACCTATGGCGAGAACACCGGCGTGCTGGCGCTGACCAAGGTGTATGACCCGCGCGTGGTCCGCATCGCGGCCATCTTCGCGATCATCGCCTCCTTCTGCCCGAAGTTCTCCGCGCTCGTCGCAGCGATGCCGGCGGGCACCATCGGCGGCGTCTCCCTGATCCTCTACGGCATGATCTCCGCCATCGGCGTACGCAACCTGGTGGAAAACCACGTTGACCTCGCGCAGAGCCGCAACGTCATCGTCGTCTCCCTGATCCTCTCCCTGGGTCTGGGCATCACCTTCTCCGCCGCCGGCGCGATTTCCTTCACGGCCGGCGCGATCACCCTCAAGTTCTCCGGCCTGGCCGTGGCGGCCATCGTCGGCATCGTGGTCAACGCCATCCTCCCGGGCAAGGACTACACCTTCTCCAGCGACTACTCCAACGGCAAGAAGGAACGCTGAGCAAAGGAAAACAGCAAAACCGGAAAGCCTCCTGCTGCATATGCGGCGGGAGGCTTCTTTCTATACTGTTGACATTTCAGGTTGATTGCGATATCTTCTTCTCGGAGCATAGATCCTTCATTGTTATCTCAGCAACTTCAATTAGAAGGCATCTATGCTCTTTTTTCAACCCCTTATTTCTTTAATCCCCCAACTTTGCGTGAAGAACCAAAAAGCGGGACATGCCCGCTCCCGCTTCTTTGGTTTTCTGTCATCCATCTCTTTGGCTTCCCCATATATGATTACCCGAGGACCATCATCCCGGCGAGCCGAAAGAATCCATGGACAAGCGTCCGGTTTTTCAGATAGAAAACCGGGCCGCTGCGCCGTCTGGCAAACTGTCCGAGAAAGGCGCGGTCTGCTTCCTCCAGCATGGGCGCGTAGGTCCTCTCAAAGGCCGAAGCCTGTGCCTTTTTTTGCGTCAAGGTGCGGCTGATCTCCTGTGTATGACCCAGCTTGTGCAGAATGTGAGCCAGGCTTCCCACATTCTTCGCGCCCACGCTGTTGTGCCCATGCTGCCGATACGCGCCCAGCGGCTCATCGATATACACGATCTCGCCAAAGCGCGCCGCGACCGCCGCCAGCCACCAGTCGTGCATGATGACCTGTGATGGGTCCGTGCATTGCAGCGCCAGCCTGGCCAACGCCCGGTTAATCATCATTGCACCGCCGGTCACCACGTTCTGCATCAGGATGCTGCGGTAATCGAAATGCTCAAAATACTGCTTCTGATAGCGCATCAGCGACGGCGCAAGCATGCTGAGCTTCTCGTCCGTCACCGTCTGGTCCGAAAAGACGAGGATGGGCGTATCGCTGCCAAAGCGCGATTCCGCATCCAGCATGGCTTTTCGCAGCTTTTGCAGCTTGTCCGCCTTCCACGTGTCGTCATCATCACAATAGGCGATGTAATCCGCATCACACTGCTCCGTCATCCAGAAGAAGTGATCCTTCGCACCGCCGAAGCGTCGGCCGGAATACACCCTTTGCACCCTGTCGGGATACTGACGGGCATATTCATCAATGATGGCATCCGTGCCGTCCGTCGAACCATCATCCGACAGGGTCAGGTGCCAGTTTTCATCGGACTGCCGAAGGATGGAATCCACCTGTTCCCGAATGTATGGCGCACCGTTGTACGCCGCCATGAGGATCTCGATCCGTTCATTCTGCATTGTTACCCGTCCAATCCGCCGGCTCTTTCCGGCAAGCATGCCGATTTCGCTCAGCACTTCATCCTGCTCCATGCAGCAGAAGAGGTTATTCTCCCGCTTTTTCCGTCATATGGCGTGCAAAAACAGCGGGCAATCCCTCCGCGCTTTCCACAGCCACGCGCAGCGCACCCATGCGCCGCCGGCTGTCCCTGTGCAACGCCTCAGGACTGACCGCGTCAATCCGCTTCTAAAGCTCTTCCAACTCCCGCTGAATCTGACAGATGGCCGGCGCAGGCAGAATTTCCCCGCATGACAGCCTCGCCCAACGACATCCCGCTGACAGCACAGCCCTCAGATTCCACGATAAAGAGGCGAAACAGCCTGCGGGCATATTCCTTCTCTCATTTTTTTATTATACTAACAACGGTCATGGATGTCAATGGTTGCTTCCCCGGCGCTGCCGGCGCGCATTGCAGAACCGCAACACATCTTGGACAATGAGAAAAAAATAGAAGGATATGGCTGCATCGGATATAGGACATGAAATACCGGCAATTCCTGATAAAGTACGCAGAGAACCTGACAAAATGAAAAACCCCAGCGATTGCTGAGGTCTTAGTGGAGGTGAGGGGAATCTCCTCTCGCGCCTCGCCGGCCCTCGGTCAGCCCGGCTCTGACAGCCCACTGGGCTGTCATTCACCTCCGGGCCAGGTTCGATTCCCCCGCTCTTCTGTCCAATAAACCTGACAAAATGAAAAACCCCAGCGATTGCTGAGGTTTGGTGGAGGTGAGGGGAATCGAACCCCTGTCCGAAAAAGCGACTGCCAGGCTTTCTCCGAGCGCAGTCTGCGTTTTAACATTCCCTCTCCCAGGCGCCCACAGACGGGCTCAAGGGGTCAGTAGCTTCATGATGTGGCCATGCTGCAAAGCTTAGGCATGGTCATGGCCCGCTAAATTGACGCCGGGAACCGGAGCAGCGGGGACTCCGGGCCGACGCGCAGCCTAATCAGGCCGCGAGGCAATAATCGTTATTGTCAGTTAATTTTTAATTTCCCGGTTTTTACGTTGCCCGGGGCAACGGCTCGCTTACCCGACCGCCCACAATCCCGTCGAAACCAGTACACCCCCATGATGAGGACGGCATCCCGTTTCCTGATCGATGCGGCCGTCTGCGGATCACTCTCCGCGGTTGTTTGTGCGCAGCGCGCGCTGGATCTCGCGCTTGGTGTCGCGCTCCGCCATGCTCTCGCGCTTGTCATGGAGCTTTTTGCCCCTGCACACGCCCAGCTCCATCTTGAAGCGCCCATCCTTCAGATACACCTGCAGCGGGATGAGCGAATAGCCCATCTTGCCGGCCTCCTGCGCCAGATGCCGGATCTCGCTCTTGTGAAGCAGAAGCCTCTTCTGGCGCAGCGGATCGGTGTTGAAGATGTTGCCCTGCTCGTAGGGGCTGATGTGCATGCCGCAGACCAGCACCTCGCCGTCCTTGACGATGGCGAAGCTCTCCTTGAGGTTCATGCGCCCCTGGCGCATGCTCTTGACCTCCGTGCCGTGCAGCTCCATGCCGCACTCAATGCGCTCCTCGACGAAGTAATCGTGGAACGCCTTCCTGTTCTGGGCCATGGGCTTGATGCCCTTCGCGCGTGCCATACGATTGCCTCCTTCCGATTTGCTGCGTGACATAGTATAGCACAAAGGCAGACTGAATTGCAAGACGGCCTGCAAATTGTCCGTCCTGTTTTTCCTGAATGGAAAAATTTGAGAAACATGCGAAATATCCCCTTTCAAAATCGTTCAATCTGCATTATAATTGACTTGGGTTTATGCATGTCCGCATGTTCTACGGCGGCATGCGTTGAAATTCTGAAGAATGTTACGGAGGATTGATCACCATGACCTATCGTGAGCAGTACGAAGCCTGGCTGCGCGACTTCGCGGACGACACCGCGACCGTCGAGGAGCTCAAGGCGCTTGAGGGCAACGAGAAGGAGATTGAGGACCGCTTCTATACCGAGCTGTCCTTCGGCACCGCCGGCATGCGCGGCGTGCTCGGCGCGGGCACCAACCGCATGAACCTCTACAATGTCCGCAGGGCGACCAAGGGCTTTGCCGACTACATCAACAGCCAGGATCCCGAATACGCCAAGCGCGGCGTCGTCATCGCGTATGACTCCCGCCGCATGAGCCCGGAGTTCGCCAAGGCTGCCGCGCTCGTGCTGTGCCACGAGGGCATCAACGTCTGCCTGTTTGACGAGCTGCGTCCGGTGCCGGTCCTCTCCTACGCCGTGCGCCATCTGCACGCCATCGCCGGCATTGTCATCACCGCCAGCCACAATCCGCCGCAGTACAACGGCTACAAGGTCTACTGGGAGGACGGCGCGCAGATGCCGCCGGAGTACGCCGACCAGGTGCTCAAGATGATCCGCGCCTGCAGGTATCAGGACGCCGTGGAGATGGACGAGGACAAGGCGCTCGCCTCCGGCCTGCTGAAGATCATCGGCAAGAAGGAAATCGACGACGACTACATCGCCGACGTCAAGACCCTCTCCGTCCAGCCGGAGCTGATGCGCACCGCCGGCAAGGAGCTCAAGATCGTCTATACCCCGCTGCACGGCTCCGGCAACAAGCCGGTGCGCCGCATCCTCGCGGAGATCGGCATCGAGCACGTGTACGTCGTCAAGGAGCAGGAGCTCCCAGACCCGAACTTCTCCACCATCAAGGTTCCGAATCCGGAGGACCCGGCTGCGTTCGCCATGGCCATGAAGCTGGCCGACGAGGTCGGCGCGGACTGCATCTTCGGCACCGATCCGGACTGCGACCGCGTGGGCATCGCCGTCAAGGACAACGAGGGCAAGTACTACCTGATGAGCGGCAACCAGATCGGCTGCGTGCTGCTGTACTACATCCTCAAGAGCCGTCAGGCGCTGGGCACCATCCCATCTGACGGCGCCGTGGTCAAGTCCGTCGTCTCCACCGAGCTGGCGCGCAAGATCGCCGCGGGCTTCGGCCTGACCTGCTTTGACACGCTGACCGGCTTCAAGTGGATCGCCGAGAAGATTCAGCAGTTCCAGGACAAGGGCGACCATACCTTCGTCTTCGGCTTCGAGGAGAGCTACGGCTTCCTGTCCTCCACCTTCGTGCGCGACAAGGACGGCGTCAATGCCTCCCTGCTCATCGCCGAGGCCGCTGCCTGGGCCAAGACCCAGGGCAAGACCCTGTACGACATCCTGCAGGAAATCTACAAGACCTTCGGCTACTACGTCGAGAAGGTCGTCTCCGTCACCCTGCCGGGCAAGGACGGCGTCGCGAAGATGCAGTCCATCATGAAGAACCTGCGTGCCGACGCCCCGAAGGAACTGGCGGGCCTCAAGGTGCTCGCCGTGCGCGATTATCTCGCCGGTACCCGCACCGATCTGGCCACCGGCGCTGTGACCCCGGCCGGCCTGCCCAAGTCCGACGTGCTCTACTTCGAGCTGGAGCGCGACGCCTGGGTTTGCATCCGCCCGTCCGGCACCGAGCCGAAGATCAAGCTCTACGTCAACACCAACGCCGCGTCCCATGCCGAGTCCGCCGCGCTCAACGAAGCGCTGGTTGAGGCCTGCAAGGCGATCATGGCGTAATTCCCGTCCAGCACAAAAGGCGCTGCCAGGAAGTCCCGGCAGCGCCTTTTTGCATGAAAAAGCGGGTCGTGCCCGCTCCCACTTCCGAACCGATTTGCAAAACCAAGCCGCTCTGTGCTCGCTGTACGATTCTTTACGCAATTTTCTATATGGTGAAAAAAGCGGAGCCTCCCGTGAAGCTCCGCAAATATATACCCTGCTGAGGGGATCAGACTTCCTTGTTCGTGGTCTTGAGCACGACATCGTGCGCGCCGCCCTCGACGATGGAGACGGCGGAGACGAGCGTCAGGCGGGCCTTCTTCTGCAGCTCCGGAATGGAGAGCGCGCCGCAGTTGCACATGGTGGAGCGAACCTTCGCCAGCGTGATGTGCACGTTGTCGGAGAGCTTGCCGGCGTAGGTGACGTAGGAGTCGACGCCCTCCTCGAACTTGAGCTTCTTGTCGCCGCCCAGGTCGTAGCGCTGCCAGTTGCGCGCGCGGTTGGAGCCCTCGCCCCAGTACTCCTTCATCAGCGTGCCGTTCACGTTGACCTTCGCGGACGGGCTCTCGTCGAAGCGGGCGAAGTAGCGGCCCAGCATCACGAAGTCGGCGCCCATGGCCAGCGCCAGGGTCAGGTGATGATCGTGGACGATGCCGCCGTCGGAGCAGACCGGGACGTAAATGCCGGTTTCCTCGAAGTACTCGTCGCGGGCCTTGCAGACCTCGATCAGCGCGGTCGCCTGGCCGCGGCCGATGCCCTTGGTCTCGCGGGTGATGCAGATGGAGCCGCCGCCGATGCCGACCTTGATGAAGTCCGCGCCGCAGTCGGCCAGGAAGCGGAAGCCCTCGCGGTCGACGACGTTGCCCGCGCCGATCTTCACGCTTTCGCCGTAGTGCTCACGAACCCACGCGATGGTGCGCTTCTGCCACTCGGAGAAGCCCTCGGAGGAGTCGATGCACAGCACGTCCACGCCGGCCTCGAGCAGTGCCGGGACGCGTTCAGCGTAGTCGCGGGTGTTGATGCCCGCGCCGACGACGTAGCGCTTGTTGGCGTCCAGCAGCTCCATCGGGTTCTTCTTGTGGGAGTCATAGTCCTTGCGGAAGACGAAGGAGGAGAGACGGCCGTCCTTGGTGACGATGGGCAGGGAGTTCAGCTTGTGATCCCAGATGATGTCGTTGGCTTCCTTCAGGGAGGTGCCCTCCGGCGCGGTGATGAGCTTGTCCAGCGGGGTCATGAAGGAGGAGACGAGCGCGGAAGGATCCATGCGGCTGACGCGGTAGTCGCGGCTGGTGACGATGCCCAGCAGCTTGCCGTTGGCGGTGCCGTCCTCGGTGACGGCGACGGTGGAGTGACCGGTCTTTTCCTTCAGCGCGAGGATATCCGCCAGGGTCTGGTCCGGACGGATGTTGGAATTGCTGGTGACGAAGCCAGCCTTGTAGCCCTTGACGGCAGCGACCATCGCGGCCTCATCCTCAATGCTCTGGGAGCCGTAGATGAAGGACACGCCGCCCTCCTGCGCCAGCGCGATGGCCAGGTCCTTGCCGGAGACGGCCTGCATGATGGCGGAGACCATCGGGATCTTCATGGTGATGGCGGACGTTTCGCCCTTCCTGAAGCGGACGAGCGGCGTTTCCAGATTCACGTTGTCCGGGATGCACTCCGCGGAGGAGTAGCCCGGCACGAGCAGGTACTCGTTGAACGTATGGGACGGTTCAGAGAAATAGTAAGCCATGACAATCCTTCCTCTCTCTCTTCTGTCTTTATCCTGTTTAGTGAATAGTTTAATGTGGCCGATTATACCACGGTTTGATTCTGCTGACAACCCCGTATTTTCTTCAAATACGGGGTTATATGATCCTATTCTGCTTTTCAAACTTCAGCGCCGGCCTCTGGCCTCGTCCGCCAAAGCTTGAGTTTTTTCAAACTCCGTCGGAAGCGGGTCCGGGCACAGCCCAGCTTGCATGCCGCAGCCCGCCGCCGACCTCCGGCCTCGTCCGCCTAAGCCTGAGAGCGGGTCCGGGCACAGCCCGGTTAGTGGTGGAACAGACGCATGCCCGTAAAGGCCATGACCATGCCGCGGCGGTTGCACTCGTCGATCACCGCGTCGTCGCGGATGGAGCCGCCCGGCTCGGCGATGTACTTCACGCCGGACTTCGCCGCGCGCTTGATGTTGTCGGAGAACGGGAAGAACGCGTCGGAGCCGAGCGCGACGTTCGCCTGCGCGGCCAGGAAAGCCTCCTTCTCCCCGGCCGTCAGCGGGGCGGGCTGCTCGATGAAGTAGTTCTGCCAGATGCCCTCGGCGCAGACGTCCTCCTCGTTGCCGTTAATGTAGCTGTCGATCACGTTGTCGCGGTCGGCGCGGCCCATGCCCGGGCGGAACGGCAGCGCGAGCGTCTTGGGATGCTGGCGCAGGAACCAGGTGTCCGCCTTGGTGCCGGCCAGACGGGTGCAGTGGATGCGGGACTGCTGGCCCGCGCCCACGCCAATGGCCTGGCCGTCGTACGCGTAGCAGACGGAGTTGGACTGGGTGTACTTGAGGGTGATCAGCGCGACAATCAGGTCGATCTTCGCCTCCTGCGGCAGCTCCTTGTTTTCCGTGACGATGTTGCCAAGCAGCGCTTCGTTGATCTTGAAGTTGTTGCGGCCCTGCTCGAAGGTGACGCCGAAGACCTGCTTGGTCTCCTGCACGGCCGGGACGTAGCTCTCGTCGATGGCGACGATGTTGTAGGCGCCCTTGCGCTTCTTCTTGAGGATCTCCAGCGCCTCCGGCTCATAGCCCGGGGCGATCACGCCGTCGCTGACCTCGCGGGAGATCAGCTTCGCGGTGGTCACGTCGCACACGTCGGAGAGCGCAACCCAGTCGCCGAAGGAGCACATGCGGTCCGTGCCGCGGGCGCGGGCGTAAGCGCAGGCCAGCGGGGAATCATCCAGGCCCGGGATATCGTCCACAAAGCAGGCCTTCTTGAGGTTCTCCGGCAGCACGCGGCCGATGGCGGCGGAGGTCGGGGAGACGTGCTTGAAGGAGGTCACGGCACACAGGCCGGTCGCCTCCTTGAGCTCCTTGACCAGCTGCCAGGAGTTGAGCGCGTCCAGGAAGTTGATGTAGCCCGGACGGCCGTTGAGGATGGTGATGGGCAGGTCGCTGCCGTCCTGCATATAGATCTTGGCCGGCTTCTGATTCGGGTTGCAGCCGTACTTCAGTTCAAACTCTTTCATCGTCTTGTCTCCTTGTTCTGCGGATCAGACCCGTTTGGGTCGTAGGCTGCTGTGCAGCCTGCTCTGAAACTATCTTTTTTCTTGGCTTATGAGGAACGTTAGGGCTGCCGCCCTAAAACCCGCTCGGGGACATTGTCCCCGAACCCCTTCTTCGCTTCGCGCGGCTAAAAGCAGTTTAGTTATTTGTTCTTGTTGACCATGCGGCTCTGGGCCTCGCCGGTTTCAAGATCGGTATAGCGGACATACAGGGAGATTCTGTTCTCCGCGTCCAGTGCGTTCCACAGGTCCGTGGTGAACGCATCGATGTCGTCGTCCATCGCGACGCGCTCCGGCTCGCCCTGGAAGGTCGGAATCGGGTTGCCGTCGCAGACGTAGGTGTGGAGGAAGTGGCCCAGGCCCGCGCAGGCGCCGTAGGAGAAGGTGTAGCGGTTGCAGAAGGTGCCCGCCGCGTCGCCGGACTTGAGGATGCTCATCTCGTAGGTGAAGTCGTTGCCTTCAAAGGTGAGCATGCCGCTGATGCGCGGGGTGAGGTTCGGCGCGTCCGGCTCGAACTCGCGGCTGGTCAGCGCTTGGGAGAAGCTCTTGCCCGCGGCGAGGCCGTCGTAGATGGTGTCGGTCTGGTTGCCGTTGGTGACGATCAGCTTGTTCTCGTAGCTGCGCACGGCGGCGTAGATGATCAGGGACGGGTCCTCGACCTTGGAGGCGTCAAACGGCTCGGTGAAGATCTCGCCGTTCTTCTCGGTGAAGACGCGGTTGCGGCTGTTCGCGCTGCGGCCCATGATGAAGTACGCGATGGCGGCCTTTTTGCCGTCCGGCGTCTTGCCGATGACGATGCCGCGGCCCGGATAGCGGTTGCCCTCAAGGCGCTCGGAGAGGGTCTTGATCTCATAGATGTTCATCTTATCTGCTCCTCCTGATTTCTTCGGACACCAGCTCGACGGCCTGCGGAAGCAGCTTCCACTCGGCCTGCTCCATCACGCGGCGCTGAAGGATTTCGGGCGTGTCGCCGTCCTTCACCTCCACGGCCTTCTGCAGGATGATCTCGCCGCCGTCGGGAATCTCGTTGACAAAGTGGACGGTCGCGCCGGTCAGCTTCACGCCGCGCGCAAGCGCGGCCTCGTGCACGCGCAGGCCGTAGTAGCCCTCGCCGCAGAACGCGGGGATGAGGGACGGATGGATGTTGAGGATGCGGCGCGGGTAGCGGCGGGTGAAGTCCTCGCTGAGGATGGTCAGGAAGCCCGCGAGCACGATCAGGTCGATCCGGTATTCCTCAAGCGCCGCGCGGAGCTTCTCCTCAAACGCCTCCTGCGTGCTGCCCTTTTTGGCGATCACGACGGAGGGGATGCCGGCCCTGTATGCGCGCTCGAGCGCGTACACGCCCGGGCGGGAGGAGACCACCAGCGCGATCTCGCCTGCTTGCAGGTTGGCGTCGATCAGCGCCTGCAGGTTGGTGCCGCCGCCGGAGACGAGCACGGCAATGCGTGTCTTCATTCGAGAACCACCTTTTCCTCACCGGCGATGATGTCGCCCATGACGTAGGCGTCCACGCCGTTGTCCCGGAGAATCTTCAGCGCGGTCTCCGCCTGTGCGGCGGGCACCACGACGCTCATGCCCACGCCCATGTTGTAGGTGTTGAACATGTCGCGCTCGGGGATGCTGCCCCACCTGGCGATGATGTCGAAGATCGGCAACACCTTCACGGCGCGCTTGTCGATGTGGGCGCACAGGCCATCCGGGATGGAGCGCGGGATGTTCTCGTAGAAGCCGCCGCCGGTGATGTGGCTGATGCCCTTGACGTCAACCTGCTCCAGCAGCGCGAGGACGGGCTTGACGTAGATCCTGGTCGGGGTCAACAGGGTCTCGGCGATGGTCTTGCCTCCCAGCTCCTCGCGCGGGACGTAGAGCTCGGGGTTGTTGTTGTCGATGTCAAAGACCTTGCGGATGAGAGAGAAGCCGTTGGAGTGAATGCCGGTGGACGGCAGCGCGATGACCACGTCGCCAACCGCCATGCGGTTCTTGTCAAGGATCTTCTTCTTGTCCACGATGCCCACGGCGAAGCCGGCCAGGTCGTAATCCTCCACAGGCATCAGGCCCGGATGCTCGGCGGTCTCACCGCCGATAAGCGCACAGCCGGACTGCACGCAGCCCTCGGCCACACCGGAAACGATCTGCGCGATCTTCTCCGGCACGTTCTTGCCGCAGGCGATGTAATCCAGGAAGAACAGCGGCTTCGCGCCCACGCAGATGATGTCGTTGACGCACATGGCCACGGCGTCGATGCCGATGGTGTCGTGCTTGTCCATCAGGATGGCGAGCTTCACCTTGGTGCCGCAGCCGTCCGTGCCGGAGACCAGCACCGGCTCCTCCATGCCCGCGACGGGCAGGCCGAAGCAGCCGCCGAAGCCGCCCACATCGTCCAGGCAGCCCTCGTTGCGGGTGCGGGCGATGTGCTTTTTCATCAGTTCTACCGCGCGGTAGCCCGCGGTGATGTCCACGCCGGCCGCGGCGTAGGACTCGGAGCGCGAAATCTCGTGTACCATCGTTTGATTCCTCTCTTATCTTGAATCTCAGTTGCGTATTACAGGCGCGAAGCGAAGAAGGGGTCTGGGGATAAATTCCCAGGCGGGGTATGGGGCTTGCGGCCCCATCAGCCTTTGCCGTTCCAGCAATAGGTGCAGACCTTGCAGGGCTCCAGGCCGATGGCCTCATAGATGCCCTCCAGGGACTGATACTCCAGCGACGCGAAGTGCAGCTTCTGGCAGATGGCGTCGCGCATTTTGCGGCCGCGCTCGCTGTCGCCGTCGCAGTACTCGTCCAGGTGATTGAAGCCCTCCTCGCCCTCAAGCTCCATGATCGTGGCGCGGGCCAGCAGGTCCATGGGTGAGGTGGAGCGGGAGAAGTTGAGGTACTTGCAGCTGTACAGAATCGGCGGGCAGGCAGAGCGGATGTGCACTTCCTTCGCGCCGTTCTCGTAGAGGAACTCGACCGTCTCGCGCAGCTGCGTGCCGCGCACGATGCTGTCGTCCACGAACAGAAGCTTCTTGTCCTGGATCAGCTCGTGCACCGGAATCTGCTTCATCTTGGCGACCATGTTGCGCTCGCGCTGGGTGGCCGGCATGAAGCTGCGCGGCCAGGTCGGCGTGTACTTGATGAACGGGCGCGCAAACGGGATACCGCAGGCGTTGGCATAGCCGATGGCGTGCGGCGTGCCGGAATCCGGAACGCCGGCGACATAGTCGATGTCCTGCGCGAGGCCCTTTTCTTTGTCGTTCTTGGCCATGATCTCGCCGTTGCGGCAGCGCATGACCTCGACGTTGCGGCCCTCGTAGCTGGAGGTCGGATAACCGTAGTAGGACCACAGGAACGCGCAGATCTTCATCTCTTTGCCCGGCTCCTGCAGGACGGTAATCTCCTCCGGGGAGATTTCCACGACCTCGCCCGGGCCGAGCTCGCGCACGGCCTCGTAGCCCAGCTTCATGCCGGCGAAGGACTCAAAGCTCACGCAGTAGCCGTCC
The DNA here is from genome assembly GCA_004557905.1 of Clostridiales bacterium. Taxonomy (GTDB): domain Bacteria; phylum Bacillota; class Clostridia; order Christensenellales; family Aristaeellaceae; genus Ventricola. The sequence goes on from SFFH01000009.1 coordinate 57,876, forward strand.
TCGTCGCGGCCGATGGACACCGGCAGGCGGCCCATGCGGTCGCGCGCGGCGATCAGGTGGCCGTTGTCACGCAGGATCAGGATGGACGCGGTGCCGTCGATGACGCCCTGCGCGAACCGGATGCCCTCCACAAAGCTGCTCTTCTGGTTGATAAGCGCGGCGATGAGCTCGTTGCTGTTCACGCGCCCGCCGGTCATCGCGTCAAAGTGACCGCCGCTGAAGGACAGGAACTGGTCGATCAGCGCCTCCGCGTTGTTGATGACGCCGATGGTCGCGATGGCGTAGGTGCCCAGGTTGGAGCGGATGAGCAGCGGCTGCGGATCGCTGTCGGAGATGCAGCCGATGGCCGCGTTGCCGGTCATCTCGTCGAGAATGTGCTCGAACTTCGTGCGGAAGGGCGAGTTCTCGATGTTGTGGATCTCGCGCTGCAGGCCGACCCCGGCATCATAGGCGGCCATGCCGCCGCGCCGCGTGCCCAGGTGGGAGTGGTAGTCGGTGCCGAAAAAGACGTCCAGAATACAGTTCCTGCGGGATGTGACCCCGAAAAAACCGCCCATACGGTCATCCTCCTGTTCAGGTAAACCGGCATGATGCCGGCTGCATTTCCGACCGAGTGATATAAGTCCCGGCGCTTTGAGGCCGAGGCCGAAGCTCTGCGGAAGGACTTCTAGAGTAAAGAGTAGGAAACCGGGGCAGATTGCAAACCTGTCCCGGGATCGGATGGAATTACGCGAAGAAAAGCTTGGAGAGGGTCATCGGGTCAATGTACTGGCCGTCCTTGTACACGCGCATATTGCCGGAGGCGATCTCGTCGATGAGGATCACCTTGCCGTTGGCGTCATAGCCGTACTCGAACTTGATGTCGTAGAGGACGAGGCCCTTCTCCTTCAGGTCGTCGGCGACGATCCTGGTGATCTTCTGGGTCATCTCCTTGATGGTGTCGTACTGCTCGCCGGTCATCACGCCGAGGTCGATGAGGCCGTCGCGGGTGACGAGCGGATCGCCCAGCGCGTCGTTCTTGAAGGTCATCTCGACATAGGCGGGCAGATCGGCGCCCTCCTCGATATAGTCCTTGTAGCGGCGGTAGAAGGAGCCCACGGCCTTGTGGCGGCAGATGACCTCCAGGCCCTTGCCGAACGGCTTGCACGGCACGACCTCCATGGTGGTGTTCTCAAGGTCCGCGCTCACAAAGTGGGTCGGGATGCCGGCGGCGTTGATCTTCTCAAAGAAGTAGATGGACATGCGCAGGTTCACGTCGCCTACGCCCTCGATGGTCAGGCCGACAGAGTTCTCGCCCGGATCGAACACGCCGTCCTTGCCGGTGCAGTCGTCCTTGAACTTGAGCAGATAGTTGCCGTTGTCAAGCGCATAAACGTTCTTGGTCTTGCCGGTGTACACGAGCTTGAGGTTCTCCATTGTCGTAAACTCCTTTGTCTATGTTGGAATGGAAAGGCGCTCCGCGCATGCGGAGTGCCGGGGTCAGCCATTGTATTGGCGTTCGCAGTCCGCGTTGGCGGCGAGCACCTTCTGCGTGTCCGCAGAGCGGCGGGCAGCCAGGCGCGCGGCAAGCGCGTCGTCGGTCACAGCAAGGATCTCGCAGGCCAGCAGCGCAGCGTTGACAGCGCCGTCCACGGCAACCGTGGCGACCGGGATGCCGGAGGGCATCTGCACGGTGGAGAGCAGCGCGTCCATGCCGTTGGCGAATGCGGTGGACTTCATCGGAATGCCGATGACCGGAAGGGTGGTGTTGGCGGCAAGGCTGCCGGCCAGGTGCGCGGCCATGCCCGCGGCGGCGATGATCACGCCAAAGCCGTTTTCGCGCGCGGAAGCGGAGAACGCGTGCGCCTCCTCGGGCGTCCTGTGCGCGGAGTAAATGTGCACCTCGTGCGGGACATCCATGTCCTTCAGGGTGCGGATGGCCTTTTCGATGACGGGCAGGTCGCTTGCGCTGCCCATGATGACGGCCACTTTTTTCATAGAAAATACCTCCCAATCTGTCACAGCCAGTTTGTGAGCGGAAAGTTCAAGTACAGTATACCGGCGCACAGAAAAATTGGCAATCGGCAAAATAACCGAATATTCACGGGGCGTTTGGTTTTTTCTTTCGGATAATAGCGCAAAACCGCGCGGGGTCTGCGCGGTTTCGTTTGAGTATCATCCCATGCAGCGGGCGGCCAGCTGCATGTAGTGCTTGTAGAGCACGCCGAAGCGGCCGACGTACGCCTTGTTCCAGGGCTTGCGCTTGCCGCAGAAGTGCAGGATTCGGGTGTTGGCGATTACATAGTCCATGTCGGCCTCGCCCTGGCTGGCGAGCAGGTATCCGTTGTACTTGCGCGCGTCATAGTTGTAGAGCTTTTCGTCCAGCTCCAGAATTCGTTCGCCATACAGGCCGTTGAGAACGTCCTGATCCGGCAGCACGAGCAGCGCGCGGTTCTGCTCCACATAGGCAAAGATGTCCTGCGGGCGCACGCTTTTTCGGATTTCCGGCAGGTTCATCAGCAGCATGCCGGAGTTGAAGTACCCCTCCGCGTCCTGCGTGGACAGGCGGATGCGGTTGACCGGCGTGGAGAGATCGACCAGGCCGTGATGGATGCTCGCAGCGTAGAGATAATCGCCCATATCCGTGTCGTAGAGCGCGCGCAGGGAGCCGATGACCAGCATGTCCGGGTCGAGGTAGAGGATGCGGTCAAGCGATTCGGGCAGCATCTGCGCAGCCAGCAGGCGGTAGTACATCGCGCGGGAGTAGTAGCGCAGCGTCGGCGCCTCGTCAAACCAGCGCTCGTCGATGGCGACGGGATGCAGCACGGCGCCGAAGCGGGCGCACAGCGCGTCAAGGCCGTCCCAGTCCTCCTGCGTCAGGCCGTCCCCGGCCAGATAGATGTGAAATTCCTCGCCGGGGTTGTTCATCAGCAGCGAGACGAGCATCACGCGCAGCGGCGGCAGGTAATTGCGGTCGAGCGTAAACAGAATATTCAAAGTGGCCATCCTCCTGAATGTTCGGTTTTTGTTCGGTCATGCCCATGCGATCGGGTCACGCCCATTGTACAGGAAGCGCGCCGGTCTGTAAAGAAAAAATGTGCGGCATTCAGTGAAAGGGCAAAAGATGTGCTATAATGCAGAAAAAGACAGGAAAGCGGGGATGATCATGGTCGAGCGGCTGTTTGAGGAGCTCGCGGGGCTGGAGGCCGTCGAGGCGATTGCGCTGGGCGGCTCGCGCGCGGGCAGCCATTACGACGAGAAATCCGATTACGACGTGTATCTGTATGTCACGGCGCCCGTGCCGGAGGCGGCGCGCCGGGAGATTCTTTCAAACTACTGCAGCCGGATGGAGATCGGCAATGCCTTCTGGGAAGCCGAAGACAACTGTACGCTGAGCAGCGGCGTGGACATCGATATCCTGTATCGGAATCTCGATGATTTCACGCGGGACGTTGCCTCCGTCGTGGAGGACTTTCAGGCGCGCAACGGCTACACCACCTGCATGTGGCACAACCTGCGCACCTGCAAAATCGTGTATGACCGGGACGGGCGGCTGGCGGCGGCCAAGAGGCGCTTTGACGTGCCCTACCCCGAGCCGCTGCGGGCAAGCATCATCGGCAGAAACATGTGCCTGCTCTCCGGCAGCCTGCCGTCCTACGACGCGCAGATCGCCAAGGCTGTGCGCCGCGGCGACCTGGTGAGCGTCAATCACCGGACGGCGGCGTTCATGGAGTCGTATTTTGACGTGATCTTCGCGCTCAACCGCCTGACGCATCCGGGCGAAAAGCGGCTGGTTTCCCTGTGCAGGGCGCAGTGCGCCGTGCTGCCGGAGGACTTCGAGGAGAATATCGCCAACCTCTTCGGCGATCTGTTCACGCACCCGGAGCGCGTGGGCGGGGATCTCTCGCGGATGGTGGAGGCGCTTGCGCCGCTCACTGAATGATTACCGGTACTTGGCACAATTTCATATGTAAACGCCGGGGCTTCATGGCTGAAGTCCCGGCGTTGCATATGTTCCATTTTGCCTGTCCGTTTCCGCTTCGCGGAACCGGGCATTTGGGGCAGAAGAAGGATTACTCCTCCTCCTCCTCGTCGAGCTCGTCCACGTCGTTGACCGGCGGCTTGAGGCCCTCGATGGTGAGGTTGTTCTTCTTGGCGTAGTCCCACAGCGCGGCGTTCACCGCCTGCTCGGCCAGCAGGGAGCAGTGCACCTTGACCGGCGGCAGGCCGTCCAGCGCCTCCATGACCGCCTTGTTGGTGACCTTGAGCGCATCCTGCACGGTCTTGCCGATGATCAGCTCGGTCGCCATGGAGCTGGTCGCGATCGCCGCGCCGCAGCCGAAGGTCTTGAACTTTGCGTCGCGCACGACCTGGTTCTCATCGATGTCCAGATAGATGCGCATGATGTCGCCGCACTTGGCGTTGCCGACGGTACCCACGCCGCTGGCGTTCTCGATCTCGCCGACATTGCGCGGGTGCATGAAATGATCCATCACTTTTTCGGTATACATAACAGCTTGCCTCCGTTACAGGTTCTCAAGGTATGGGAGACGCCGGGCTGCCGCCCGGACCTGCCTGAGGGACATTGTCCCTCAGACTCCCTTTATCGCTTCGTGGTGATCAACCGCAGTCTGGGCAGAATCAAGCCTGCTTGCGGACGAAGTCCTCGTACAGCGGGGACATGCTGCGCAGGCGCGGAATAATCTCCAGCAGCGCGTCGACCGCCTTGTCGGCCTCCTCCATCGTCGTCGCCTCGCTGAGCGTCATGCGCAGGGAACCGTGCGCGATCTCATGCGGCAGACCGATGGCCAGCAGCACATGGGACGGGTCCAGCGAACCGCTCGTGCAGGCGCTGCCGCTGGAGGCGCAGATGCCGTGCGCGTCCAGCAGCATCAGCATGCCCTCGCCCTCGATGAAGCGGAAACAGAAGTTGACGTTGCCCGGCAGGCGCTCGGTGCGGTGGCCGTTGAGACGGCAGTACGGAATCTCCTTCTCGATGCGCGCGATCATGTGGTCGCGGATCGCGGAGACCTTCGCCATGGTTTCCTCCATGTTCGCCGCGGCCTCCTCCGCCGCCGCGCCCATGCCCACGATGCCGGCCACGTTGGTCGTGCCCGCGCGGCGCTTTTTTTCCTGTGCGCCGCCGTCCATGAACGGCACGAGCTTCACGCCCTTGCGCACATACAGGAAGCCGACGCCCTTGGGGCCATGGAACTTGTGGCCGCTGGCGCTGAGCAGGTCGATGTGCATCTCGTCCACATTGAGCGGGATGTGCGCGAACGCCTGCACCGCATCGGTGTGGAAGAGCACGCCGTGCTTTTTGCACACCTCGCCGATGGCCGCGAGCGGCTGGATAGTGCCGATCTCGTTGTTCGCCGCCATGATGGAGACGAGCACGGTGTCCGGACGGATGGCCGCGTCGATCGCCTCGGCGGAGACCATACCCGTTTCGTCCACCGGCATCACGGTCACATCCCAGCCCTGCTTTTCAAGCGCCTGCGCGCTGTGCAGGATCGCGTGATGCTCGATGGCGGAGATGATGATGTGTTTGCCCTTGGCCGCGTACGCCTGGGCCACGCCCTTGAGCGCCCAGTTGTCACTCTCGGTGCCGCCGCAGGTGAAGTAGATCTCGGCCGGCTTCGCGCCGATGACCCGCGCGATCTGCCCGCGCGCGGTTTCCACCGCTTCCTTGCTCGCGTTGGCAAAGGAATAGGTGCCCGCCGCGTTGGCGTACTGCTCCATGAAGAACGGACGCATCGCCTCAAAGGCGCGCTCGCTCATCCGCGTGGTTGCGGCATTGTCCATATAAATCATGAGAAAATCCTCTCTTCCCAAATTGAATTGTGGAATGAATCAGGCCGTCCCGCATTCAGCGGGATTGCCCTCCGGCATCAGCTCCAGCAGCGTCACGCCGTCGATGACCTCGTTGATGGCGCTGTATACCTTGGAGAACACCGTGCGCGACGGGCATGCGCCGCGCCGGTCGCAGTGATGCGCGCCGTCGAGCACGCACTCCGCCGGGGCGAGGTCGCCCTCCGTCGCCCGCAGGATCATGCCGACGGTGATCTCGCTGGGCGCGTACGCCAGGTGGTAGCCGCCCTGCGCGCCGCGCACGCTGCGCAAAAGCCCCGCGCGGGTCAGCACGCTGATGATCTGCTCCATGTACTTGCCGGAGATGTCCTGCCGCTGGGCGATGGCGCGCACGCTGACGGGCTCTTCCCCGTCGTGCTGCGCCAGATCGACCATGATCCGCAGCGCGTACCGGCCCTTGGTGGAGATCATCATGGCGCGTCCCTCCTGTCGAAATTTGTCACGATGGAAAGTATATCACCGAATTCATACCCCGTCAATAGGATTTGGATTATTTTCTACGAAGTCAGTAGGAATTATGCGCGTCACGGCCGCGGCAGCAAACTCTCCTCCTCGCCGCGCAGCTGCCTTTCCACGCCGGCGCCCGCCATGCGCGCCGCCTCCCGGGCCGTCCTGCCTAAAAGCAAGCCGTCGATCAGCAGGCCGGTGAACAGATCGCCCGTACCCCAGCGGTGGCCCGGCACGCGCTCAAACGGAAGGACAAACGTCCCGTCCTCCGTGCGGCCGATCACCGCGTCGCCGCCATCCGCTGCCCTGGCGCTGGTGATCAGCACGCCGCAGCCGTTTTGGGCCAGCGTTTCAGCCATTACCTCGCCGCCGTCCTCGCGGTACGCCTCCTCCGCCAGCAGGCAGGCCTCCGTCAGGTTCGGCGTGATCAGGTCGGCGTGGCGCATCAGCAGCCGCATGCCCTGCACCTGGCCTTCTTTGACGGAATTGTACTTCCTTCCGCCGTCGCCCAGGATCGGGTCGAGCACCACCGGCACGCCTCGTTCGCGCAGGCCGTCCGCCACGTCGGCCAGCTTCTGCGCCTGCTCCATGCCCGTGATATAGCCGATGTACGCCAGGTCAGCCGTGATGCCCAGCGCCTCCCACGCGGCCAGGCTGTCAAGCAGGTAGTCCGTCGTATCCAGCGCGGCATGCCTGCCCAGGTTCAGCGTGTTGGAAATCAGCGCCGTCGGCAGCATCAGCACCTCGTACCCGCGCGCCTCCAGCACGGCGCAGAGCATCCGCAGCGCCACACGGCTGCGGCCCGTGAGATCGCCCAGCAACAGGACCGTCTTCATCGTATCCCTCTCTTCTTCAAAGCGCGCCGTGCGCGCGCCCACTTCCGAACAGCCTTGCCATATCCAGCCATTCCATGCTCGCTGCACGAGGATTCGCGCATTTTCCGTTCGTTCAAAAAATACCCGCCTGGGGAGGCGGGTACTCACAGGTCATTGTTCCAGCGTCGAAAAATACAGGATATCGCAGATCGGGCGCATCTTCTTGGAGGAGCGCGCGTTGATCTTCTCCCCGCCCAGCATCATGGCGCTCGAGGAGCCGCCGTCCAGATTGTACGCCTGAACCGCGCCCAAATCCTTCATCAGCTGCGCGAACTCCGGAATCGTCAGGCCGTCACTGCCCTTCTGCTCCGGGCCCTCGGTCGCCACGCAGATGTACTCCAGCGGGCCCACCTGGCCGATGCCCATGCGCTGCGTCTCCTTCTCCAGGCCCACGTTCAGCTTCTTGGTCGTATGCACGATCTCGCCGTCCTTCACCAGCGCCGGGCCGAAGTTGAACGAATTGACGATCGTCCCCTCAAAGCCGTGCGCCTGCTCCGGCGTCGGATCGATGAGAATGTGGAAGTCCGCGTTCTCATCGATGATCAGCATATCAAAGCTCTCGTTCGCCTTGTCGCGGTAGAGCTTGCCCTGGCGCACCAGATATCCGGTGGAATTGAAGTTGAAGAAGTCGCCGTTGATCGCCAGCACGGCGTTCGCGCGCCTGGCCAGCCTGTCCGGCAGCACCGTACCGGTGCCGCCGTAGCGGGTCGCCATCGCCGTGCGCAGCTGGGAGGGATCGGCGATCTTGACGCGCGCGACCAGGATATTCGTCTCATGCTCGCGCATCGTCTCGATCCTCACGCTCAGGCTGCCGTCCTCATAGCCGTCCATGTCCGGCAAGAAGCCCTCCGGCCGGGGCGGAAGACCCACTTCCGCCTCCAGCGGGATCGGTTCATACGCCGCCTGCGCCGCGGCCTCCCCGGCCGTGATCAGCGTGAGCATGAGCATCAGGGCCGCAAGCAGCGCCATTTTCCTGAAATGATTCATGAATGTCGGTTCTCCGGATTACTTTTCTTCGCTTGTTTCGGTCTTTTCGGCCTTTTTCGCGGTCTTCTTTGCTGCGGGCTTCTCCGCCTTGATGCGCTCCACCTTCTGAAGCACGACCGCCGTGCGCGCCGGCAGATAGATGGCAAAGCCGTCGCCCAGCTGCGCATCGTGCGACCAGGTGTGGTAGACAATGTCCTTGTCGATGCGCTCAAAGCCGCCGAACTGCTTGTCGTCGGAGGAGAGGATCACCTTGTAATCGCCGTGCTCCGGCGCGTTCACAAACATGCCCGGCTGGGAGTTGGTCGGATGGAAGTTGAACAGGAAGATGCAGCCGCCGCGCTCGAAGGCGAGCAGCTGATCGCGCTCGTGCTGGCGCAGGCAGTTGGCCATGCCGGAGCCCATCACGTTGTAGTCCTTGACCAGCTGAATCATGGCCTTGTCGAAGTTGCCCAGCAGCTCGTAGCGCAGGAAGCCGTTGTCCGCGAGGCTCCACTGGCGGCGGGCATACTTGAAGCTCCAGCCGTTGCCCTCGCGCGGGAAGTCGATCCACTCCGGATGGCCGAACTCGTTGCCCATGAAGTTGAGGTAGCCCTCGCCGCCCGCGCCGATGGTCACCAGGCGGATCATCTTGTGCAGCGCGACGGCACGGTCCACGATCATGTTCTGGCTCGCGCGGTCCATGCCGGTGTACATTTCCTTGTCCGCCAGGCGGAACATGATGGTCTTGTCGCCCACCAGCGCCTGGTCGTGGGACTCCGCGTAGCCGATGACCTTCTCCTGATTGCGGCGGGCGATCAGTTCCCAGTACATCTTGCTGATCTCCCAGTGGCCGTCCTGCTTCTCCTTGATCGTCTTGATGAAGAAGTCCGGCAGGCCCATGGACAGGCGGTAGTCAAAGCCGATGCCGCCGTCCTTGATGGGCAGGCACATGCCCGGCATGGCGCTCATGTCCTCCGCGATGGCGACGGCGCCCTTCTTGTAGCTGTGAATCAGGTCGCTGGCCAGCATGAGGTAGGTCACCGCGTCCACGTCGGTGTTCATGGAGAAGTACTGCGCGTTGCTGGAGAAGGCGGTGCCCAGGCCGTGATCGTGATAGAGCATGCTGGTCACGCCGTCAAAGCGGAAGCCGTCGAAATGATACTCGTCCATCCAGAACTTGACGTTGGAGAGCAGGAAGTGCAAAACGCCCGTGCGGCTGTAGTCAAAGCACTTGCTGCCCCAGGCCGGATGATCGCCCTTGCCGCCCGCATGGAAGAACTGGTACACCGTGCCGTCAAAGCAGTTGATGCCCTCGGCGGTGTTCTTAACCGCATGGGAATGCACCAGATCCAGCAGCACGGTCAGGCCAAGGCGGTGCGCCTCGTTGATGAGCGCCTTGAGCTCGTCCGGCGTGCCGTACCAGGAGGACGCGGCGAAGAAGTTGCTCACCTGATAGCCGAAGCTCGCGTAATACGGATGCTCCATGATCGCCATCAGCTGCACGGTGTTGTAGCCGTCCGCCTTGATGCGCGGCAGGATGTCCGTCATGAACTCCAGATAGGTGCCCACGCGCTCCTTTTCCGTCGCCATACCGACGTGGGATTCATAGATGATGGGCGGGATGTTCTTCGCGGGCCTGAACTTTTCGTCCGTCCACGTAAACGTCTTGCGCGGGCTCCAGACCACGGCGTTGAAGCCGTTGGTCTCCTTGTCCTGCTTGACGTAGCGGGCATAGAGCGGAATACGGTCCTCGGTCACGCCGTCCTGATGGGTCACAGCCACCTTGTAGCGGGAGAGATGCTCGATGGTGTTCGCGCCCTTGATCTCAACCTCCCAGTTGCCGTTGCCCACGGGCGTCATGGGATGCGCCGTGCGGTCCCAGCCGTTGAAATCGCCGATCAGGTGCATCTCCTTGGCAGCCGGCGCCCACTCACGGTACACCCAGCCGCCCTTGACCTTGTGCAGACCGTAATACAGATAACCGCTGGCGAAATCGGACAGCGTCTGCCCCTTGCCAAGCAGCTCCTTCTTTTTGGCTTTATACCGTCTGACGCGGTCATTGATATCGCCTTCATAAGCCTGAAGGCTGGGGTCGAGCTCGAAAATCTTCAGCTTCTGCGGAGCCTTCTTCGTCTGAGCGGGCATAAAATGGACACCTCTTCCCAATATAATTTTGATAATTTGATTGTACTCCATTTTACCTGCGTTTTCAACTCTTTTCTTTATTGACGCAATTCCTGCGCCGTTGTAAACTATAGGCTGTAGGATTATGTGGTTTTTCCTGTCCCTTTGACAGCGTCATACAAGGAGGAGATTTTCCGATGCTCACCCGTACGTTTTTTGCCCGTGCGCCGCTGGCGCCGGGCCGCTTCGCGCCGCTGCCCGCAGGCGCCGTCACCGCCCGGGGCGAGATGCGCGACCGCCTGATCGCCCTTCGCTCCGGCCTGCTCTCCCGCTGCGAGTCCCTCTTTCCGCACACCGGCTCAAAAAGCGCCTGGTTCGGCGGCGAGCTGGCCTCCGGCATGGACGCGGCCAATGTGCTGGAGGGTGCGCTGCTCACCAGCAGCCTGCTGGGCGACGAGGAGCTGCGCCGCGCGTCCCTGCGCCTTTGCGACGCGGTGCTTTCCGGCCAGCGCGAAGACGGCAGCTTCGGCGCGGAGGACGAGTCCTTTGCCGCGCGCGGCCGCATGCTGCGCGCGCTGGTCGCAGCGTACTCCATGACCGGCGACAAGCGCATGCTCACCTTCATGCTGCGCTACATGAAGTTTCTGAAGGACGCGCTGGAGACGGCGCCGCTGTCCGCCGATGAGGCCATGCACGTCAGCGATACGATGGAGGCCGGCGTCTTCCTGTACAACGTCACCGGGCAGAAGGCGATCCTCTCCGTGCTGAGCACCCTGATGGCCCAGGGCGCGGACTACACCTCGCTCTACAGCGCCTTCCCGTACCGCACGCCCGTCTCCCGGACGCTGGACGACGCCGAACTGCGCCGCGCCCTTGCCGGGGAGAAGGAAGACGGCTACGCGCACCATCTGCTGCGCACCGCAGACGCCGCCAACCTCTGCGAGGGCCTGCGCGCCAGCGCGCTGTGCGCTGTGCTCACCGGCTCGGGCAAGCACCTGGCTGCGCCGGAAAAGGGCCTGGCCCGCATGAACAAGTCGCACGGCGCGGTCTGCGGCGGCATCACCGGCGATCCGCTGCTGGCGGGCGCGCATCCCAGCCGCGGCGTGACGGCCGTCTCCCTGTGCGAGCTGGCCGCGTCGCTGGAGCTGCTGCTCTCCTGCCCCGCCGGAGAGCTCGCCGCCGATCAGCTCGACGCGCTCATGTACAACGGCGTCGCCGCGGCGTTTGCGCCGGACCTGCGCAGCGTGCAGCCCATCCAGCAGGCCAACCAGGTGCGCGTTTCCCTTGACGCGCGCTTCCCGCTCTCGGGCGACACGGCCAACCTCTTCTCCCTGGAGGACAGCAAAACGCTCTGCGCGCTGCTCGCTGCGTGGCCGCGCTTCGCCGCCAGCCAGTGGCTGCTCTCCCGAGACGACGGCCTCTACGCCGCCAGCTACGCGCCCTGCCAGGTGCGCTACCGCCTCGCGGGCGCTGCGGTTCGCCTGAACGTCGAGAGCCGCTATCCCGCAAGCGGCAGCGTCCGCATCACGGTCGGCCTGAGCCAGAGCGCCGCGTTCCCGCTGCATCTGCGCATCCCGTCCTGGGCCAAGGGCGCGACCGCCGCGATCGAGGGCGAGATCATCCCGGCGCAGGCCGGCACCATCCTCACCATCAACCGCCAGTGGAACGACGGCGACGAGCTGCTGCTCACCCTGCCGATGACCGTCGAGCTGCTGCCCGGCTTCCATCAGGCGGTGAGCGTCGCCCGCGGCCCGCTGCGCTTTGCCCATGTCCCGGCTCACGACCGGACGGAGGGTGCGGACGGCCGCGTCAGCCTGTCCGCCCGCGAGGGCTTCGGCATCGCGCTGTGCAGGGACGCCGGGCTTTCGGCCGAGGAGACCGAAGACGGCGTCGTGCTGCACGCCAGCGGCGTGACCGTTCCGGCCTGGGGCATGCGCGGCGGGAGCTGCGATCAGCCGCCCATCACCGTCAGCGAGCAGGGCGAGCGCGTGGACGTAACCCTCGTGCCCTACGCCGCCTCGCCAATCCGTCTTTCCCTGTTCCCGCTGGTGTAAGGGAAACGATTAGGGCTGCCGCCCTAAAACCTGCCTGAGGGATGAAATCCCTCAGACTCCCTTCTTCGCTTCGCGGCTGCATGCAGAATTTGAACAAAAATAGTGATATTAATATCATCCTGGCTTCACAGTGCCGTCACACCCGTCGGCTACAATGGATGATAGAGGTGATCCGTCATGAACAAGCATCCCAAGATTCTCATCTGCGACGACGACCCGATCGTCCATCAGTCGCTTTCCCTGTATCTGGACAACGAGGACTTCGAGCACGATTCCGCCTACGACGGCAAGACCGCGCTGGAGATGACCCGCAAGGAGCACTACGACCTCATGCTGCTGGACCAGATGATGCCCGGCATGACGGGCATGGAGGTCTGCCAGAGCGTGCGCCGGGAGAGCCCGCTGCCCATCATCATGCTCACCGCCCGCGGCGAGGAGATCGACCGCATTCTGGGCCTGGAGATGGGCGCGGACGACTACATCGTCAAGCCCTTCTCCCCGCGCGAGGTCGTCTCCCGCATCAAGGCCGTGCTGCGCCGCACGAACGCAGCCGCGGGCGCGCCGCAGGAGGAGCAGCTCACCACGCTGCGCTACGGCACGCTGGAGATCCAGCCCGAGCGCTACAGCGTCCGCCTGGGCGGCCAGAGCATCGCCTGCACCCCACGCGAGGTGGAGCTCCTGTACCTGCTGGCCTCGCATCCGGGCCGCGTGTTTGACCGTGAGCAGATCCTCTCGCGCATCTGGGGCTACGACTTCTTCGGCGATACCCGCACCGTCGATACCCACATCAAGCGTCTGCGCCAGAAGCTCGCCTGCGAGGAGATGGGCAAGACCTGGGACATCATCACCGTCTACGGCGTGGGCTACAAGTTCGAGGCGGACACATGAGACGCGGCGGCTTTTTCAGGAAGACGCTCGTGCTGGTCTACGGCACCGTCGCGCTCTTCGCCATGCTGATCGTCGCCATCTACACCGCCATCTCCCCGCAGCTGTTTGCGCGCAACAAGATCGACGACCTGATTCCCAAGGGGCAGATCATCGCCGGCTACATCGAGAGCACGCTGCGCGGAGAGATCTCCACCGCCTATCTCGTCCCGCTCATCGGCCGCAGCACCGCGCAGTGGGAGGCAACCGTCTGGGTCGTGGACAGCGAGGGCGATACCCTCATCCGCACCCAGCAGACGGACGGCCGCCGCGTCGGCCGCCTGCCCGCCAGCCTGGCTGGCGCCATGCTGCCCACCGTGCTCACCGGCGAGATCGCCACGCATATCGGCGACCAGAAGGACCTGTCCACCAGCGGGAAGGAAACCTCCGGTTCACAGCGAACCAGCCGCACCTCCGACGTGCTCAGCAACATTGCCGGCCAGAGCGAGCAGAGCGCGCTCGCCACGGAGGAGGATCTCTCCGGCAGCATCGTCGCCGTCGCCGTGCCCATCACGTTCTTCGGCGAGGTCGTCGGCGCGGTGTTCATGGCCCAGTCGATGACCGAGATCATGAGCGGCATGCAGGCGCTCTCGGACACCATCACGTTCTCCGTGCTGCTCATCGCGCTGCTGCTGCTGCCGATGGCGCTCTTCTTTGCCTCGCGCATCTCCCGCCCCGTCGCGCAGATGCGCGCCGTCGCGCTGACCATGGCCGGCGGCGACCTCACCGCCCGCGCGGACGACCAGCGCAGGGACGAGTTCGGCGAGCTGGGCGGCGCGCTCAACTTCCTGAGTGCGGAACTGGGCAGCACCATTTCCTCCCTGGAGCTGGAGCGCAACCGCCTGCAGAGCCTCATCAACGGCCTCTCCGAGGGCGTCATCGCGCTGGACGAGCGGGGCGCGACCACCGTCGTCAACCCAGCCGTCTGCGGCCTGCTGGGGCTGCCGGAGGGCACAACCGACCTGCGCGCCGCTGCGGCGGACGTGCTGGCTGTCTTTGACGAGGCGCTCGCCTCCGGCGAGTCCGCCCGCCGCACCCTCTGGCAGGGCAAGACGGCGCTGCACATTTCCGTCTCGCCGCTCACGCGCGCGGACGGACAGCTGACCGGCTGCGTCGGCATCCTGTCGGACGTGACCAGCGCCGAGCGCCTGGAGCAGACCCGCCGCGACTATGTGGCCAATGTCTCCCACGAGCTGCGCACCCCGCTGACCGCCATGCGCGCGCTGATCGAGCCGCTGCGCGACGGCCTCATCAAGACCGAAGAGCAGCGCCAGCAGACCTACGACGTCGTGCTGCGCGAAACGATGCGCCTGACGCGCCTGGTCAGCGACATGCTCGAGCTCTCCCGCCTGCAGAGCGGCAAGGCCTCGCTGACCAAATCGGTCTTCTCCCCCGGCCCGGTGCTGGGCCTCATCCGCGAGACGTACTCCGCCTACGCCGAGGACTATCAGCAGACGTTTGTCTACGACGTGCCGGACACGCTGCCCGATGTGCTGGGCAATCCGGACCGCACCCAGCAGGTGCTCATCGCGCTGCTGGACAATGCGTTCAAGTATTCCGCCGAGGGCGGCACCGTCACCCTCAGCGCCGTCGTGGACGGCGGCGTGATCCGCGTGACCGTGCGCGACACGGGCATCGGCATCAGCCCGGAGGACCTGCCCCATGTGTTTGACCGCTTCTACAAGGCGGACAAGTCCCACGGCGGCAAGGGCACGGGCCTGGGCCTGGCCATCGCCTACGAGATCATGAAGCAGCTGGGCGAGGAGATGAAGGTGGACAGCGTGCTCGGCGAGGGCAGCGCCTTCATGTTCACGCTGCACACCGCGGCGCAGAACAATTGAATGAACGAAAACAGGAGCGACGCCCGGACGGGATGCCGCTCCTGCTTTTTGGAAATCGCGCAGCATATATGCTCGTTTTCAATGTTCTCGCCCGTCACCTTCGCGTATTCCTTGGTATTCCCCTCCACTGCGTCACGTCTCCAGGAAATCCCGCCGATACTGGGACGGCGTGACGCCCTCCGACTTCTTGAACACCTTCGTAAACACCCGGTAATCCCCGTAGCCGGACTGCTCCGCCACCTCCGCGATGGACAGGGAGGTGGTCAGCAGCAGCTTTTTCGCCTTTTCCATGCGGATGTTGGTCAGGTACGCCAGGAAATTCACGCCGATCTCGCTTTTGAACAGTTGGCTGATGTACTGCGGGTTCAGGTGGAACTCCTCGGCCAGCACGGAAAGGCTGATTTCCTCCGCCAGATGCTCCTGCAGATACCGGGTCAGGCCGGTGATGGTGCGCTCCTCCTGCTTCTCCGGCTCCTCTGCGGCCGATACCCTCCGCTCAAACAGCGAGATCTTCATGTTGTCGATGCAGCTGCCGAACTCCTCATAGTTCACGGGCTTGAGGATGTAGTCCGTGATCTGCAGCCGAAGCGCCTCCCGGCAGTAGGAAAAATCGTCGTAGCCGGATACGATCACAAAGGCGGTGTTCGGGTGCTTGATGCGGCTGAGCTGAATAACCTTCAGCCCGTTCATGATGGGGATGTTGATGTCCATGATGACGATATCCGGGCGCAGGGCGTCGATTTTCGTCAGCGCCTCCATGCCGTCGCCGGCCTCGCCCGCCACCTCGCAGTCGTGGGCCTCCCAGTCAAAGAGCCGCTTGAAGCCCTCGCGGATCATGATCTCGTCGTCCACCAGAAGCACGCGCAGTTTCTTCATATCGTTTCCTCCCTGAGCGGCAGCAGAATGTGCGCCGTCACGCCGCCCGTCTCGTTTTCCGTGTAGGACAGGCCGTATTCCCGCCCGCAGAGCAGCTTGATCCGCTTCTGGACGTTCAGGATGCCGATGCTGTTGCCGCTGAGCTTCGGCGGCTGTTTGGCATAGCTTCGCAGCACCTCGTCCACGACGGCCTTCCTGCCCTCCGCAAAGCCGCTGCCCGTGTCCCGGACGCTGATTTCCAGCCTGTCCTCTCCGTCCCGCCTTGCGCAGATGCGCACCTCGCCCCGATAGCCCCTGTTCTTGAGTCCGTGCAGCAGGCTGTTCTCCACGATGGGCTGCAGGATGAAGTTCGGCACCAGCACGCCGCCCAGCTCCGGGTTGATGTCATATTCGCACCGAAGCTCGGGATAGCGGCAGCACATCAGCTCCATGTAGGCCTCCAGCAGCTCCATCTCGTCATCCAGCGTGACCATGGGCCTGTCCACCTTCACGCTGAGCCGGAAGAAATCCACCAGCCGCATCAGCAGATCGGCCACCTTTTTGTCGCCGTTCAGCTGGGCCTGGATGCGGATGGTATCGAGCGTGTTGTACAGGAAGTGCGGATTCACCTGGCTCTTCAGGTACAGCATGGACATCTTCTGCTCCGTCAGCTCGGCGCGGAGGATGTCGGGATTTTCCAGCGTCAGATAGAACGACAGCGTCATCAGCGTGATGCCCATGCCGCTGATGAGCCAGGTGTGGTGCAGCCCCTGCAGGGCGCAGACCGTCACCTCGATGAGCAGCGCCGAGCCGATGGCGCACTTCCTTTTGGTGTCAATCTGCCTCCTGTTGACCGCCAGAAGCCCGGCGCACAGCAGCAGATAGAACGCGACGCCGCAGTAGGGCACCAGCATGTACGGGCCGGAGGAGTAATTGCCCTCCGCCGTCACCGTGTAGGAGATGGGCAGCAGGAAATTTCCTAGCTCCGCCGCTGCCAGGAAGACCTTCGCAGGCCCGTCCAGCCGCCGCGGTTTGCCCGTCTCCTCCTCCACCAGAATGGCGATGTACTGATAGAACAGGTAGATCACCAGCACCATACTGCCCAGAAACAGCCGGTGAACGGCATCGTTGAGCAGCCTCGGCACCACGTCAAGATGATGTACCGTCCAGACGGTCACGCCGTCCAGCAAAAGATGCACAAGCGCAGTAACCAGCAGCACGGCAAAGGTTCTGTGCAGCGGCGTCCGCTCCTTGTCGGCACCAAAGTACATGCAGGCTACAAAGGCCAGCACCAGAAACAGCGCGATTTCCATCCGCAGCATGGCCGTCCCCCCTTTATGTGTATTGTAATGCTTCCTGCCCGTTCTGAATAGGCTCATCCTTCAAGGAAATGTGTCTTTTTTTCAGGTACCCGGCTTCGGAAGCATGAACAGCCAGGCTGCGCCGCGTCTGCATCCAAAACAGAGAAAGGCCTTGCCTGTTGGGGCAAAGCCAGAGGTCATCGTTTCTGCGCAAATTGCCGGTTCCGCGTCATCCCGACAAGCTGGGATCTACGCCAGAAGCTCCAGTTCATACAGGCGATAAATCCTACGATAGATCTTTTCTGCAAACATCGTTCGGAAGAAAACGCGTTCAAAAGGCTTCAGCTCATTGATCAGGCGGTCTGGCGTAAACGAGTGCTCCGCCTTCAGCTTGATCCTCGTATCATCCAGCAGGGCCTTGATGTCATCGATGCCGTACAATTCAGTGACACCCACATCATTCACCGGATTCTTGTACCTGGATGCCTTTGCGCCAAACTCCGTGTATACATCCATCAGAATATGAAGCTGGGGGTATTTCTTCTCAATTGCCCGGAGCATGCATCTCACCTGCGCATTGGTCAGATACATGCTGATTCCTTCCAGAACAACAATGGCGGTTTCACTGTCAGGGAGCCCGGCAATCTGCTCTGCTTTTGAGGCGTCGATGGCCATCATGTGATATGCATCATTTTCCTCATAGTATTTTTTTCGCAGCGAAAGCACTTCCGGAAAATCCGCATCGATCCAATTCGTATATGTTTTCTTGACCCGCAGGCATCTGCTGTCCAGACCGCAGCCGATGTGCAGGACAAGTGCATCCGGATTTGCCCGGAGCATTGCTTCTGTCCAATCGTCAAACACTCTTGCCCGCATGGCCATATTATAGGCCAACCATTTTGATTTGCCGTGAATGGGAAAGGCCTCTGCCTTCCAGATTCTTTCGGCCATCGGGTCGTTCAGAATGATGCCTTTTTCGCTCACCTGTGTTTTTCCGTACAGCGGGATGAATAAGGTCCTGCTCACTTCGTTCATCAATACCCCTCACAGTTTCACATCTTCTGTTTGCCCAGCCGCCCCAGATACCTCAGGACATGCCGCCGGTAGTCCAGATAGTCCGCGCCGAACACGGCGGCCAGATGGCGCTCCTCCTGCAGAATCTGCAGGTGCAGCATGACGATGGCAAAGACGGTGAACATCCCCGTCAGCAGGTTGCAGAACATGAGCAGCACGCCGATATACTGCAGGTCAAAGCCCAGAAACGCCGGATTGCGGCTGAAGGCGTAGATGCCGTCCGTCACCAGCTCCGTTTTGTCCTGATCGGGGATGCCGGCCCGCCAGCTGTCCTTCATGCAGAGGACAGCGATCAAAAAGACCAGATTGCCGAGCATGCCGACGCAGAATCCGGTGAAGCGGGCCGATGCGGGCAGATGGCTCCAGCCGAATCCGATGGACATCAGCTGCGCGGGGATGATGCCCACGGTGGCCATGCTCATCAACCTCTCCACTGTGCGGATCTGCGCGTCCTTTCTGCGCCCGATCTGCATGGTCCGGATGCCGCGGCGCTTCTGCCGCCACAGCTTGAGCAGATAAATGCCGTAAAACGCCGCCAGAACCAGCAGCGCCAGCAGGCGGTAGGGCAGGGCTTCTTCCCATGGAACGTTCATATGCCGATCCTCCTTTTGCGGGCTTTCCCCCGTCCATCCGCCTACCAGAGGGCGCGATGGCGCGTGGCTTGCGCTTCATGTCTGTATCTGTATGATACAGGAGTTCTCCCGCCGCGTCTAGGCATTTTTTTCATTCGGATGTGTCCGTTCTATAGGGATTGACGCATAGGTCCCTGCGACATGCCTCGGTCGCCGCCGGCGCATGCAGGCGAGACGGAGGAGCGCCTACGCCCGCAGCTCGCGGTATGTCCCGCGGATGAGGAATGCCGCGATCACGAACGTCAGCAGATCGGACACCGGCATGGAATAGAGCACGCCGTCCAGCCCGAAGAACCGGGGCAGCAGCAGCGCGAAGCCCACACCGAAGACGACCTCGCGGATCATGGACAGCGCCGTGGAGGCCGCCGCCTTGCCCAGCGCCTGCAGGAAGGTGAAGCACGCCTTGTTCACGCAGGCGAACACCACCATGCACAGATACACACGGAACGCCCGCACGGCAAACGCCGTATAGTGCACGCTCTCGTTTGCCGCGCCGAAGATGGCGATCAGCTGGCGCGGGAAGCCCTCCGCCAGAACCAGCGCAGCCAGGCCCACCAGCGTTTCCGCCGTCAGCAGCCGGGTGAACAGCTCGTGCACGCGGTCCTTGTGTCCTGCGCCCATGTTGAAGCCGGCAATCGGAATGCAGCCCGCCGCCATGCCCACGACGATGGAGATCACAATCTGGAAGAACTTCATCACGATGCCGACGACAGCCATCGGAATCTGTGCGTACTGCGCCTGCGAGAAGACCGGATCCGCCGCCCCGTAGCGGCGCAGCATGTTGTTCACCGCCGCCATCGCAGCTACCAGGCTGATCTGGGACAGGAAGCTCGTCATGCCGAGCGTCAGCGTCCTCATGCAGATTTTGCCGCTGAGCCTGAAATCTCCCGCGGCAGGGCGGATGACCGTCATGCGCAGCAGATAGCCTGCCGAGAGGGCAGCCGTCGCCATCTGGCCGAGCACCGTCGCCACGGCCGCGCCCATCATGCCCCACCGGAAGAGGAAGATAAAGATGGGGTCCAGGATGATGTTGATGACCGCGCCCGTCAGCGTGGCCACCATGGCGAACTTCGGATTGCCGTCTGCGCGGATGATCGGGTTCATCGCCTGGCCAAACATATAAAACGGAATGCCCAGCGTGATGAAGAAGAAGTATTCCCGGGCGCAGGCAAACGTCTCCGCGTTCACCGTGCCGCCGAACATCGCGATGATCGTCTCGTCAAAGAGCAGGTAGATGGCCGTCAGGATCACGCTGCTCACGAGCGCCATCACCACGGAATTGCCCACGCTCTTTTTCGCCGTCTCCGGCTGCCGCCTGCCCAGGCTGATGCTCACAAACGCGCAGCAGCCGTCGCCGATCATCACGGCAATGGCCAGGGCGACGACGGTCAGCGGGAAGACGACCGTGTTCGCCGCGTTGCCGTAGGAGCCCAGGTCGCTCGCATTGGCGATAAAGATCTGATCGACGATGTTGTACAGCGCGCCGACCAGCAGCGAGATGATGCAGGGAACGGCGTACTGCTTCATCAGCCTGCCCACGCGCTCCGTCCCCAGAAACTGATTGGTCTGATTCATGTTGCTTCCTCTGCTTTGCAAAAATAAAACGAGCGGCACGCGCAACCGGAATTACGCACATGTGCCACTCGTTGTGTGGTTTATTCTACTTCATCTGTCCGCGCATTGCAAAGGCGTTTTTTCACAAAATGCCGCGCACGTCCTTGAGCTCCACCGCCATGCCGCTGCTTTTGCGCGACCGCTCCGCCGCGAAGGCGATGTAATGGCTCTCATTGGACGCCTCCAGCGTCGTCATGCGCGGGGTGGGCTTGCCCGTCTCGCCGTGCATGCGCATCAGCTCCTCGATCATCCGGCCGTCGCCGCCGCCGTGACCCGCCAGGTCGCGCGAGAGCGCCGCCACGTCGATCGTCGTCTCCGGCTTGCCGAACGGGCGGACGCGCAGGATGTTGCTCTCCATGTCGCCCTCGATGCAGCCGTGCGTGCCCATCACGCGGATCGTCCGCCCGCCGTGCTCGCAGAACGCCGTCATCATCAGCTGGCAGAGCACACCGTTTTCCATCTCCATGTTCACGATCTGGCTGTCCACCACGTCGTTGTCGCAGGCATAGACGCAGCGACCGTACGGGCCGGTCTCGATTGCCGCGCGGATCTTCTCCTCCGTCGGCTCCTGTGCGAGGATATTGCACGGCCAGTCTGTGTTGCCGCGCAGAATGCCCGTCTTTTCATTCGTTAGGTAGATCTTCTCTGCGTCGTAGGGGCAGTCTGCCTTCGCCCGGCAGCCGGCCGTGCAGCGCGCCGCCGCGCCCTCGGGCGCACATTCCGGCCGGAAGTGGCGCAGGCTGCCGAAGGAGGACACCCGCGCGCACCGCTGGCCCGTCAGCCAGACGAGGTAATCCAGGTCGTGACAGCACTTAGCCAGCAGCATGAACGTCGATTCCTCTTCCCTGCGCCAGTTGCCGCGCACGAAGCTGTGCGCCTGATGCCAGTAGCCCACGTTCTCCAGCGCCTGAATGCACATCACCTCGCCGACGTCGCCGCGCGCGATGGCCTCAAAGATCTGCTCAAAGAACGGCGCGTAGCGCAGCACATGGCAGACGACCACACTGCGGCCCGCCTCCCTCGCCGTCCGCTCGATCAGCTCGACGTCAGCCTGCGACGTGGCAATCGGCTTCTCCAGCAGCAGGTGGTAGCCCTTCTTCATCGCCGCCACCGCGTGGCGAACATGCATCGCGTCCTGCGTGCAGATGAACGCCACGTCGGCCAGCCGCTCGCGGGCAAACATCTCCTCGCCCGTCTCAAAGCACATGTCCGCCGGGACGTTGTAGCGCCTGCGCACAGCTTCTCGCTTTTCCTCAATCGGTTCGGCCACGGCGGCGATCACCATCTGGCCGGGCAGTACCTCGCTCATCGGCGCATAGGTGTCCTTGCCGCGGCTGCCCAGGCCGCAGATCGCCACACGTACGGGATAGCTCATATTCGTTCCTCCTTCATGATGCAAAAGCGGAGCGTGCCCGCACTCACCTTCGAGCAGCTTCGCAGAATGAAGCTGTTCGTTTTCGCTGCATGATCCTTCGCGCAATGATTCATAAACCGAAAAATCCCCATGCCGTGTGGGCCACGGCACAGGGATCGGTCAAAGCGGATTACTTCGCGAGCTTCTTGAACTCGTCGTAGACGAACTGCACCTTCGGTCCAATGATGACCTGCACGCTGGTCTTGCCCGGGCGGATGACGCCGGCGCAGCCGGAGCTCTTGATCTTGGCCTCGTTCACCAGCAGGCGATCCTTGACCTCCAGGCGCAGACGGGTGATGCAGTGATCGATGGAAGCCATGTTCTCCTTGCCGCCGCAGCCCTCGAGGATGATGGCCGCCATGGCGGTGTAGTCGTCGTTCTTCAGCTCGATCTTGGTCTCCGCATCCTGATCGTCCTCACGGCCCGGGGTCTTCAGATCCCACTTGGTGATGGCGAACTTGAACACGAGGTAGAACACCACGAAGGCGGCGATGCCCAGCGGCAGGATCAGCCAGGTGTTATGCGCAGCCGGCAGGGAGGCGGAGAAGATGAGGTCGGTCAGGCCCGCGGAGAAGCAGAAGCCGGCGCGGAAGCCCAGCGCGACGGTGATGGTGGTGAAGATGCCGTAGAGCGCGGCGTACACCACGTACAGCGGGAACGCGAGGAACATGAACGCGAACTCGAACGGCTCGGTCACGCCGCACAGCATCGCGCAGACGGCAGCGGCGCCAACCAGGCCGATGGCGGCCTTGCGCTTGGCGGGCTTGGCGGTCTGGATCATCGCGACGGCAGCACCGGCGATACCGAACATCATGCACGGGAAGAAGCCGGCCATGTACATGCCGACGGACCAGTCGATCACGGTGCCGTTGGCCATGGTGTCGCCCTGCACGAGCGCGCCCCAGTACGCGGTCAGATCGCCCAGGCCGATGGTGTCAAACCAGAACACGTTGTTCAGCGCGTGATGCAGACCGGTCGGGATCAGCAGGCGGTTGAGGAAGGCGTAGATGCCGGCGCCCACCGCGCCCATGCCCTTGATGCCGTTGCCGATGGCAACCAGCACGCCGAAGATCATCGGCCAGACGAACAGCAGGATCGCGGAGACGACGATGGAGACCACGCCGGTCACGATAGCGACGGAGCGCTTGCCGGAGAAGAAGGCCAGCACGTCCGGCAGCTTGGTGCCCTTGAACTTGTTGTAGCAGGTGGCGCCGATGATGCCGGCGAGGATGCCGGTGAACGGGTTGGCGATCTTGGCGAACGCAACGGCGTTGACCGGATCAGCGATCATACCCGGGGCGATGGTGCTCACGGAGCCGGTGGACAGCAGCGTGGTCATCATCAGCCAGGAAACCAGACCGGCCAGGCCGGCGGTACCGTTGTTCTCCTCGGCAAGGCCGACGGCCACGCCGATGGCGAACAGAAGCGCCATATTGTCAATCAGCGCCGCGCCGGCCTTCACGAGGAAGAAGCCGAGCACATACGCAAAGCCCTCGGTCGCACCGGCCGCGCCCATGACGGCGGGAGCCAGCGCATAACCGATGCCCATCAGAATGCCGCAGATCGGCAGACAGGCAACCGGCAGCATCAGCGCGCTGCCCAGTTTCTGCAGTTTACGCATCATAAGTGAAACCCTCCTGAATCTCTCTTCTTCTATCAAAAGCCATCGGCCCACGATGGCTCTCAATCCACCCGTTCCGTTTCTTCAGTGTATTACTTCTTGCCCAGCCGGATGACCGTGTCGCCCTCCGCGACGGTCTTGCCCGTCACGGTCTCGAACGCGGCAAAGTCGTCGCTGTTGCACACGACGACCGGCGTGATGGTGTCATAGCCTTCCGCCGTGATCGCGTCCTTGTCAAACTCGATGAGCAGCTGACCCTTCTTCACCTTGTCGCCCGCCTTGCAGTGCACGGTGTAGTGCTTGCCCTGCAGGTTCACGGTGTCGATGCCCACATGGATGAGCATCTCCACGCCGTCCTCGGTGGTCAGGCTGACGGCATGGCCGGTCTCAAACATCATGTCGACGGTCGCGTCGCACGGCGCGACCACGCGGCCCGCAGTGGGCTTGATCGCCATGCCCTTGCCAAGCATCTCCTCGGCGAAGGTCGGGTCGTTCACCTCGCTGGAAGCGACGGCCTCGCCCGCCACCGGCGCGCCGATCTCGTCGAGCTTCTTGCCAAAGAGCTTATCAAACAGTCCCATGGTCATGATCCCCTCTCATACGTCGTTGCGGAATGATTCGCCTATGTGCAGGCGCACAAATCTTCGATTGCACACAGTATAGCAAAATGTCGGACAAATGTCAAACCGATTCCAGACTTTTGTCGGGTTTCTTTCGCATTTTGTTCAAACCTCCGCTGTGATCGCCCGTTTTGCCGCGGCGACCGCCTCCGCGTCCGTCACGAAGCGCTCAAACTCGCTCATCATCGGCAGCCCCATGGGCACGCCCGCGCGCCTGAACGCCATGCCACTTGAAACCGTCCGCTTGGCCGAAAGATGGAAGGCCCGCGCGCCGGTCCGGGCATACAGCTGCGCGATGTTGCCCGCGTTCACGCCGCTGCCCGGCATGACCGTGAGGCGTCCCTCCGCCTGGCGGACCAGCCGCGCAAGCAGCGCCGCGCCCTCAAGTGCCGTCGCGCACTGGCCGGAGGTGAGGATTGTGTCAACACCCAGCGCCGCCGCCTGTTCAAGCGCCTCCTGCGCGTCGGCGCACACGTCAAACGCCCGGTGCAGCGTGAGCGTCAGGCCCACGGCCGCCGCCCGGCACGCCGCAAGGAATTCCGTGTCGAGCGAGCCGTCCGCGCGGAGCGCGCCGACCACCGCGCCACTGGCGCCCAGCGCCTTCAGCTGCGCGATCTGCTCGAGCTGCTCCTGCTTCTCGTCCTGCGTGAACAGGAAATCGCCGAAGCGCGGACGGATCAGCACGTTCACCGGCACGCCCAGCTTCGCCGCCTCGCGGATGAGCGACGGCGAGGGCGTGGTGCCGCCGATGAGGAGATTGGCGCACAGCTCCAGCCGGTCCGCGCCGCCGCGCACGGCCTCCCGCGCGGACTCCATCGAGTCCACGCACACCTCAATCAGGGGTCTTTCCATAGCTATCCTCCATGCGCAGAAAGAGGGCTGCACGGTGACAGCCCCCTTTTTCCCTGTCCGCAGGGGCAGGTATGCTCAGCGCTTGATGTCGTAATTCATGTTCATCAGGTTCTTGATGCTCTGCACATCGTCCGTGATGTTCGCATCGCCGTGGATGGTGTGCTTGATGACGCTCGAGGCGACCGCGAAGTTGACCATGTCCATCGGCTTGTAGTCGTGGAACATCGCGTAGATCAGGCCGCTGGCGAACGCGTCGCCGCCGCCCACGCGGTCCAGGATGTTGAAGGTGAACATGCGGCTTTCAAACGTGTGTCCCTCGTACCACATGAACGCCTTGAGGCTGTTCTCCGAGCCGGAGTGCGTATAGCGCACATGGCGCGCGATGCACTGGAGGTTCGGATAGCGCTCCACAAACCGCTGGAAGATCTCGTCCTGCTGCTCGTAGCTCGGCTGCAGCGGCACGCCGTCCTTCCAGTCGCCCTTGCTGTGATCCGTTTCGTCCTTCCACAGGTGATACGGCTCGATGCCCAGCAGCACGTCGACGTACGGCAGGCACTGGGTGCAGTAGTCGCGCGCCTCCTCCCAGGTCCAGAGCTTGGAGCGGAAGTTGCCGTCAAAGGAGACGGTCAGGCCCAGCTCCTTCGCGGTCTTGAGCATGTTCAGGATCAGCTCCGGGCAGTTGCCGCCGATGGCCGGGGTGATGCCGGACAGATGCAGCCAGTCAAAGCCCTCCAGCAGCGCGTGCAGATCCACGCCGGAGAAATCGTACTCGGTGAGGGCGCTGTGCTTGCGGTCATAGATGACCTTGCTGGGGCGAATGCCGTAGCCGGTCTCCAGATAATAGGTGCCCAGGCGATGGCTCGGGGTCTCCTCCGGGGTGGAGAGGATCACCGGCGTGCAGTGCACGTCATTGGAGCGCAGCATGCGGATGGCGCTCTTGCCGATGGAGTTGTTGGGCACGACGGAGAAGAACGTGGAATCGACGCCCAGGTTCGCCAGCGCCAGCGCGATGTTCGCCTCGGAGCCGCCGTAGCTGGCCTCAAAGCTCGACGCCATGCGCAGCTTTTCGTAGTTCGGCGGGGTCAGGCGCAGCATGATTTCACCCATGGTGATGAACTTCTTGCCGGGCTTGTCGCTGATGAGCGGATTGTGATGAATCATCGTTTCGTCCCTTCCTTCCGGTTATGTGCGGCTTTCGCTTCATGTCTGAGCATGGCAGAAGCCGTCAAGACCAACGCAATGCGCATCCTCGAAAGGGAGGGCGTTCCCCATACCGTGCATATCTATGATCCCGATCTGGGCATCGACGGCGTGTCCGTCGCCCGGCAGCTCGGGCAGGACCCGCAGGCCGTCTTCAAAACGCTTGTCACCCAGGGCAAAAGCCGCCAGTTCTTCGTCTTCGTCATTCCGGTGAACGCGACGCTCAGCCTCAAGCGCGCCGCGCAGGCCTGCGGCGAAAAGTCCGTGGAGATGATCCCGCAGAAGCTCCTTCTCCCGACCACCGGCTACGTGCACGGCGGGTGCAGCCCCGTCGGCATGAAGAAGCTGTTTCCCACGTTCATCGACGAAACCGCCCAGCTCTTTGACACGATCTGCGTTTCCGCCGGCAAAGTCGGCGCGCAGGCGGAGCTTCCGCCGGATGAGCTCTGCCGCGTCACCGGCGCGAAGTACGCACAGCTGACGGATTGACGCACATAAAAGAGGCTCCCGCCCTTGGGAGCCTCTTTCCATCTATCTGCACAGCGTTATCAATTGCTTCTGCGGCCGCTGTTTGCCTTCACCGGGACCACTGCCAGCACATTCCATCGGATCAGCAGTTCAAGGACCTTCCACTTGAGCGTATCATACATGTCGATCATCCTTTCTCAGATGTCCTTGCTTCTTTGGATGATGGCATCTTACCATACGCGCCCCTGCCCCGCAAGAGAAAGGCGCCAAGCGATACAGGCGGCGCGCCCAAATGTCGGTTTTGCGCCTTCATTCCTTCCGCCCGCGCGGCAGAAAGCAGTTCAGTTGAACGCATGCTCAAGCAGCTGCGCCGGCAGAACGTCCAGAACATCGCAAAGCGCCGCAAGCTCCTCGAGCGACACCGGGCGCTCTCCCGCCTCCACGCGCATCAGGTGAGTCGGGGAAAAACGCACGCGCCCGGCCATCCCCTCCAGGCTCAGTCCCGCCGCTTCGCGCGCCCTGCGTACGTTCTGTCCGATTGTTGCATACGAAACCTTCATGTTGATCTCCTCCTTCAATCAAAATATGCCCAAATAGGTACAACCTATCTCGCTAAGCATTATTCTACCATATATCGATTAATTAATCAAGTATGATTGTTTGATCCTTAATCAAATGATCAACTCTCCATATAATGATGAAAACCATTCTATGGAGGGCCCTTCAATGGCTGTATCTTCCGTCATCCTTGGCAAACGTCTTCAGGCAGCTCGGAATCAAAAGGGGTATACGCAGGAATACATTGCAGAGAAAGTCGATCTTACCCCGGAACATGTGAGCCGCATTGAGAACGGCAAGAAGGACGTCTACCTGCGCAAGCTCGCGTTGTGGTGCGATGCGCTCGATGTGCCCATTGAGGAGATGCTCACCGGCGCAGTCATGCCGGT
>SFFH01000058.1 GCA_004557905.1 Clostridiales bacterium
GAGAAGCACCGAGGCATCATCTGCCCCGGTGCTTCTCTTTTTTCTTTTGCTGCTTCAGTTCAAACATGCGCTCAGCCTCAGCCAGCCTCTGTTCCCGGCTCTTTTCCCTGCGCGCCTGCTTGCTCTGCTCCTGCTGCAGCTTGAGCGCCTGCTGCGATTTTGTTCCGATGCCGGTCTCCTGAACCTGCTTCTTCACCTCGCGCTGCATCCTCTTGGGATTTCTTTTGATCTCCCGCACAGCGGTTGCCACAGCCGGGCTGAACGGCAGGCTGAAATAGTGCTTCTGCACGAACTCGAGCACCTCGCAGTCCTTCGGCTCCGCGCCAAAAGTCACCTTGGCTGCAGACAGTTTCCCGTCCTCGGTCCTCTCGAAGATGCCCACCCAGAAGGGGTCCTCAAAATACACGACCAGCCTGCTGCACACATTGCCCATGACAATCCCTCCATCATCGATTGAAATGGGCAAAGAACGGACAACCCGGAGGGGCAGGTTACTTACCACGCAAGCCGCATGATGGGATGGCATCACGAGGCTCCGTGACGGCCGGGCTACCTACCGGCTCTGGCATGCACAGGCATGCGTTGCGTTTTTATCTTTGCCGTTTATATCATGCCTTGCGGCAGGACATACAAAATATGCTGTTGTCTGCATCAGTGGCAGCTGCACGCGCCGCCGTCCTCATGGCCACCGCAGCCGTGCTCGCCGCACGCATGCTCCGCGTCGTGATGGCTGCAGTTTGGCGCGTCGCTCGCCTCGAGCGTGCCCGCCAGCAGACGGCAGACCGCCTCGTCCGCGTCGCCCTGCACGCCGCCGTGGATTTTGATGCCGAACTGCCTGAGCGCGCTCTGCGCGCCGCCGCCGATGCCGCCGCAGATCAGCTCGTCCACGCCGTTCATCATCAGAAAGCCCGCCAGCAGGCTGTGGCCGCTTCCGGCCGCGTCGAGCACCCGGCTGGAGACGACCTTGCCCTCCTCCACCTCATAGAGCTTGAACGCGGCGCAATGGCCGAAGTGCTGAAAGACCTGACCGTTCTCGTACGTGACTGCAATTTTCATCGTGAAAACCTCCTGTATTCGCCGTGATATCCGTGTCTATTTCGCCATAGACCCCGGAATTCCTCCGCACGCGTTGCAAAAATCCGGCAGTGCCCTTATAATAGAGATGTTTTGGACGGATTTTCCGTCCGCATTTCCGCAAAGCAGGTGAATGTGTTTGAAGAAACTCTTCGTCTATTTCAAGGGCTACGGCCGCGAGTGTGTGCTCGGCCCGCTGTTCAAGCTGCTGGAGGCGTCGTTTGAGCTCATCATTCCGCTGATCGTAGCCAGCATCATCGACCGCGGCATCGCCTCGGGCGACGGCGGACACGTCGCGCGGATGGTGCTGTGCATGGCGGCGCTGGGCCTTGTCGGCCTGCTCGCCGCGGTGACGGCGCAATACTTCGCCGCCAAAGCCGCCATCAGCTTCTCCACCCGGCTGCGCCACGCGCTCATGGCGCACATCCAGACGCTCTCCTACACGGAGCTGGATACGCTGGGCACGTCCACGCTCATCACCCGCATGACCAGCGACGTCAACCAGGTGCAGTCCGGCGTGAACATGTGCCTGCGCCTGCTGCTTCGCTCGCCGTTCGTGGTCTTCGGCGCGATGGTGATGGCCTTCACGATTGACGTGCGCTGCGCGCTCATCTTCGCCGCCGTCATCGCTGTGCTCTGCGCAATCGTCTTCTCGATCATGCTCGTCACCATCCCCAAGTACCGCGCTGTGCAGGGCCAGCTGGACAGCGTCACCGCCGCCACGCGCGAAAACCTGAACGGTGTGCGCGTGCTGCGCGCCTTCTGCAAGGAGGACGCGGAGACCGAAAAGTTTGCCCGGCGCAATCAGCTGCTCACCCGCATGCAGCTGGCCGTGGGCCGCATCTCCGCCAGCATGAACCCGCTGACCTATGTGGTCATCAACGCGGCGGTCATCGCGCTCATCCACAGCGGCGCAGTGCGCGTGCAGCTGGGCACGCTCACGCAGGGCGAGGTCATCGCGCTGTACAACTACATGAGCCAGATTCTGGTCGAGCTGGTGAAGATGGCCAACCTCATCATCCTGCTCACCAAGGCCTGGGCCTGCGGCGACCGCATCAGCGCAGTGCTTTCCGTCCAGTCCTCCCAGCAGGACGGCGGCAGAACGTTTGAGGACGCCCAGCGCGGCAGCGTCGCCTTTGAGGACGTGTCCCTGCGCTACAGCGGCGCCGGCGCTGACGCGCTCGAGCACGTCACCTTCAGCGCCCGGCCCGGCGAAACCATCGGCGTCATCGGCGGCACGGGCAGCGGCAAGAGCTCGCTCGTCAGCCTCATCCCCCGCTTCTACGACGCGACCGGCGGCCGCGTGCGCGTGGGCGGCGTCGATGTGCGCGAGCTGAAGAAGGACGTCCTGCGGGACGCCGTCGCCATCGTGCCGCAGAAGGCCGTGCTCTTCAAGGGCACCATCCGCTCCAACCTCCTCTGGGGCAACGAAAACGCCACCGAGCAGGACCTGCTCGACGCGCTGACCACCGCGCAGGCGCTTGACGTGGTGGAGGCCAAGCCCGGCAGGCTCGACGAGCCGGTGGAGCAGGGCGGCCGCAACTTCTCCGGCGGCCAGCGCCAGCGCCTGACCATCGCGCGCGCGCTGGTCAAGAAGCCCGACATCCTGATTCTCGACGACAGTGCCTCCGCGCTCGACTACGCGACCGACGCGAGCCTGCGCCGCGCCATCCGCCAGATGGACAGCCGTCTGACGACGTTCATCGTCTCCCAGCGCGCGTCCTCCGTGCGCTTCGCGGATCAGATCATCGTGCTGGACGACGGCTGCGTCGTGGGCATCGGCACGCACGACGCCCTGCTGGCCGACTGCCCGGTCTATCAGGAAATCTATGCGTCCCAGTACGGAAAAGAGGAGGCGGTGTCCCGTGGCTAAGCACAAAATCGACAAGGACGAGCAGCGCGCCGTGCTCGCGCGCGTGATGCGCTACATCCGCCCGCATCTGCCCAAGCTCCTCCTCTCGCTGCTGCTCTCGCTGATCGTCGTCGCGCTCACGCTGTATGTGCCCATCCTCGTGGGTCGCGCAATCGACTGCATCGCCGGCGCGGGCCGGGTGGACTTTGACGCGCTGGCCCGCGTGCTGACCACCATCGCCGTGTGCGTCGTGCTGACCGCCGCGGCCCAGTGGCTGCAGAGCGACCTCAACAACCGCGTGACCTACGCCACCGTGCGCGACATCCGCCGCGACGCGTTTGCGCGCATCCAGCAGCTGCCGCTGTCGTACCTGGACAGCCACCCGACCGGCGACGTGGTCAGCCGCATGATCGCGGACGTGGACACGTTCGCCGACGGCCTGCTGATGGGCTTCACGCAGCTCTTTACCGGCGTGATGACGATCGCCGGCACGCTGATCTTCATGCTCACGCTCAGCCCTGTCATCACGCTGGCCGTCGTGGTCATCACCCCGGTCTCGCTGCTGGTGGCCAACTTCATCGCCAAGTCCACGCACGACATGTTCGTCCTGCAATCGAAGACCCGCGGCGAGCAGACCGCGCTGATCGACGAGGCGATCCTGGAGCAGAAGCTGGTGCAGGCGTTCGGCCGCGAGGACGAGACGCTCGAGGCCTTCGACGAGATCAACGAGCGCCTGCGCGCCTGTTCGCTGCGCGCGGTGTTCTTCTCCTCGCTGACCAACCCTTGCACGCGCTTCGTCAACTCGCTGGTGTACGCCGCCGTCGCGCTGTGCGGCGCGCTCTCCGCGATCTCCGGTACGCTGACCATCGGCATGCTCTCCAGCTTCCTGTCCTACGCCAACCAGTACACCAAGCCGTTCAACGAGATTTCCGGCGTGATCACCGAGCTTCAAAACGCGCTCGCCTGCGCGGGCCGCATCTTCGCGCTCATCGACGAGCCGGCACAGTCGCCCGAGCCCGAAAAGCCCGAGGCGCTGGACAGCGTGCGCGGCGAGGTCTCCCTCTCCGATGTCTGCTTCTCCTACACGCCGGAGCGAAAGCTCATCGAGCACTTCTCCCTGGACGTGAAGCCCGGCCAGCGCGTGGCCATCGTCGGCCCGACGGGCTGCGGCAAAACCACGATGATCAACCTGCTGATGCGCTTTTACGACGTGGACGCCGGCGCCATCCGCGTGGACGGCCACGAGACGCGCCGCGTCACGCGCAGCGACCTGCGCAGGAACATCGGCATGGTGCTGCAGGACACCTGGCTGTGCGCCGGCACCATCCGCGACAACATTGCCATGGGCAAGCCGGACGCGACGGACGAGGAGATCGTCGCCGCTGCAAAGGCCGCGCACGCGCACAGCTTCATCCGCCGCCTGCCGGGCGGCTACCAGACCGTCATCACCGAGAACGGCGGCGGCCTCTCCCAGGGCCAGAAGCAGCTGCTGTGCATCGCGCGCGTCATGCTCTGCCTGCCGCCGATGCTGATCCTCGATGAGGCGACCTCCTCCATCGACACGCGCACGGAGCTGAAGATTCAGGACGCGTTCGCCACGATGATGCAGGGCCGCACATCCTTCATCGTCGCCCACCGTCTCTCCACGATCAAGAGCGCGGACGTGATCCTCGTCATGCGCGATGGCAGGGTCGTCGAGCAGGGCACGCACGAAGCGCTGCTTGCCCAGGGCGGCTTCTACGCCCAGCTCCACCAGGCGCAGTACGCCAACTGACGTTCAGCCGCCGCGAAGCGAAGAAGGGGTCTGGGGGACCGGAGCCTGCCGCGCCCAGTGGGCGAAACAGGCAGGCGGAGCGTCGGGAATCGCAAGGAGCGCCTTAGGGCGCGACTATGCGAGTTCCCCGGATAAATGTCCCCAGGCAGGGGTATGGGGGCGAGGCCCCCATCGTTCCCCAATCATCAAAGAAAAACGTAGTCTCAGAGCAGGAGGCGCAGCCTCCTACGATTGAGACGGGTTCGATCCGCAAAGCAGAAATTCATCAGCACATCCAAAAAGGGCATGATCTCCGTTTGACTCGGAAATCATGCCCTTTGTCTTTCTGTTTCCCCCGTCACGCCCTGTACTTCTTCCAGTTGATGACCAGCGAGTACGCGATGGGCAGGCCGATCACCGCCACGATCGTCGCAATCGGAATCATCGGCCCGGAGCCGATCAGCCCGCAGACGATCATCAGCAGCCCGCAGACCACCCAGACCGGCGCGGCGAAGCGGTGCGTCCGGCTCCAGATCTCCTCGTCCGCCAGCGTCCACGGCAGGCGGATGCCGGTGGTGTTGCTGCGCCGCAACTTCGGCAGGTAATTGCCCACCAGCGCAAAGACCACGCCGACAAACACCCAGACGATCCGGTCGATGGCAAACGGCGCGCCCAGCGCGTAGCCGTAGCACAGCACCGTCACCAACAGCGACACCGCCGGCACGATCAGCAGCAGCATGCGCCGCACCTTTGGGCTGACATAATCCGCCCGATTGCCCGGCATGCAGCTGATCAGCAGGCACATGTAATGCAGCCCCAGCAGCAGCAGCGGCATGCCAAACACGGCAAACGCACGGCTGCTCCAGCCGTCAGGCTCGTTGCTGAAGCTGAAATGCGTCGCCATGGGATCCGGCAGGCGGTCCCAGAGCAGCACGCCCACCAGCATCTGCAGCAGGATGATGGCGCTGGTCAGCACGAGCAGCATCCTGTGCTCCCGCCACATTTCCTTCAGATTCGTCTTCATTCCTCATTCCCCCTTCAGTTGGGACAGCCAGAGCATGACCTCCTCCACCACGGAGGTGTTCAGCTCGTAATAGATAAAGTTCTTCTCCCGCGCTTCAAACACGAGGTCAGCCTTTTTCAGCACGTTCAGATGATAGGAGATCGTCGCGCCCGTCATGTCGAAGTGGCTGCCGATCTCCCCGGCGGACAGCCGCCCCTTGCGCAGCAGCAGCAGGATCTCCCGCCGCGCAGGGTCCGAAAGCGCCTTGAACGTCTCCGCAAACCCCATTTGCCGCGCCTCCTTCCCATAGTATTTTGAAGATCTTCTAAACAGATTATAGGACGCCGAGGGTCTTCTGTCAATACCAATTTAGAATTTTTTCTAAATCCCAGGCAGACAAATGCGCCCTCCCCAGCCGGGGAAGGCGCACAGCTTGTCTATTCGCAGAGCACCCTTGCCGCATCCTGCATCAGGCGCTCATAGGCGGGCACGTTCACATGCTCGCCGACGAAGCACACGACCAGCGGCTCCTGCGCAAGAATCACGCCCACGTCGTGCGTCACGCCGGTATCCTCGCCGGTCTTGTGGGCGATCCGAATGCCGCGCGCATGCAGAAAGAACGGCAGCTTGCCATTGAGGCGCTGGTCGAGCAGAATGTCCATCATGGCCGCGCTGGCCTCGGGCGAGACTATCTCCCCGCGGAAGAGCTTCTCCAGCAGCATGCCCATCTCCCGCGCGGTGATGCTGTTTTCCAGCCCGCGGCGGGCCGCATCGCTGTCAAAGAGCAGGCGGCGCAGCGTCGTCGTCCCGCAGCCCAGGGAGCGCAGCGTCGCGTTGACGCGGTCGATGCCCAGGCGGCGGATCAGGATATTCGTCGCGGTGTTGTCGCTGACGATGATCATGAGCCTGACCAGGTCCAGCAGCGTCATCTCGATGCCCGTGTGCATCGCCTTGAGCGTGCCGCAGGAGGGCATCCGCTCCGCGTCGGCCAGCGCGTGGAGCTCATCGAAGCACAGCTCGCCCGCCGCCTGTGCGCGGAACGCCTCGATCATCACCGGAATCTTGATGACGCTGGCCGCCACGACGGGCACATCCGCGCCGCGCGAAAACGTCTCGCCGGTGGCAAGGTTCTTCACATACACGCCCGTGTCGCCGCCGAGCGCTTCAAGCTGCGGCGTGATGAAGGCGCCGAATTCAGGAATTTTCATCGCGTGTTTTGAGAGACGATTGGGGACGGCGTCCCCAAACCCCTCCTGAGGGACATTGTCCCTCAGACTCCCTTCTTCGCTTCGCGTTGGTTTTAAGCAAGTTTACTTGCCCAGCATCGCCGCGCCGATGATGCCCGCGTCGTTGCCCAGCTGGGCCAGCTCGATGCGCGCGTACGGCATGGTCTTGAAGAACACCATGGGCTTCACGGCCTCGCGCACTGCATTGAGCAGGAACTCGCCCGCCGCGCTCACGCCGCCGCCCAGCACGATGACCTCCGGGTCGAGCATGTTGATGATGTTGATGATGCCCACCGCAAGCGCCTGGACATAGCCGCCAAACACGGCCTTCGCGGCCTCGTCGCCCGCCCTGGCCGCGTCGATGACGATCTTCGCGTTGAGCTTCTCGGGATCGCCGCCGCAGGCCGCCAGCATGCTGCTCTCCGGATGCTCAACAATAGCCTTGCGCGCCTCGCGGATGATCGCGGTGGCGGAGGCGTAGCGCTCAAAGCAGCCATAGTTGCCGCAGGTGCACAGTTCGCCGCCCATTTTGATCATCATGTGGCCGATCTCGGAGCCGCAGCCGTGCGCGCCGGAGTACGGCTTGCCGTCGATGATGATGCCGCCGCCCACGCCGGTGCCCAGCGTCAGGAAGACGCTGTCCTTGATGCCCGCGCTCACGCCCGCGACGGATTCCGCCAGGCCGGCGACGGTCGCGTCGTTGTCGCCGTAAACCGGCGTATCCAGATGCTTCTTCATCTCCGCGACGAACGGGATGTCGTGCCAGCCCAGGTTCGTGCAGAACGGAATCATGCCGGTTTTGTTGTCAAACAGGCCGGGCACGCCCACGCCGATGGACTTAATCTCGCTCATTTCAATGCCCGCGTCCGCGGCGACCGTTTTGCACAGCGCCGCCATGTCCGCGATGATCTCCTGATACGGGCGCTCGATGCCGGTGGGCATCGCGTCCTTGTGCACAATCCTGCCGTCCTCCGTGACCACGCCCGCCTTGAACGTCGTGCCGCCTACATCCAGACCAATATAGTACATCTGTCTTCATCCTTTCAGCAAAGGTTATTGCTTTTGTTCGTCCGTTTCTCCGCCGCGCGGGTTCTTCACGCCGTACATCTCGCCCAGCCGGCGGTCCAGCTCCGTCACCGCGTTGTAGCCCTCGTTCTTCAGGCGCCAGTTGCGGGCGGCGATCTCCACGATCATCGCCAGATTGCGGCCCGAGCGCACCGGCACGTTGATCAGCGGCACGGGGATGCCCAGGATATCCATCGTTTGCTCCTTGTTGCCCAGGCGGTCGTAGTCCTTGCCCGGCGTCCAGAATTCCAGATGGATGACCATGTCGATCGTCTTGCGGCGCATCACCGCGCCGATGCCGAAGATGAGCTTGATATCCACGATGCCGATGCCACGCAGCTCCATGAAGTCGCGCACGATCTCCGGCGACTCGCCGCGCAGCTTGTGCCCCACGCGCGCGATGTCCACCACGTCGTCCGCCACCAGCAAATGGCCGCGCTTGATCAGCTCCAGCGCGCACTCGCTCTTGCCCACGCCGCTCTCGCCCGTGATCAGCACGCCCACGCCGAACACATCCACCAGCACGCCGTGCTGCGTGACGCGCGGGGCCAGCACCTCGGCCAGATACGTGATGGCCTTGCTGGTAAACGCGCTCGTCTCCGCCTTCGTGCGGTAGAGCGGCACCTCGTGCGCCTTCGCCTGGGCAAGCAGCTCCTCCGGGCAGTCCATGCCGCGCGCGATGATGATGCAGGGGATCTCGTAGGAGAAATAGCGCTCCAGCCGCTCCCTGCGCACATCCTCCGGCAGGCTCATCAGATAGGCCATCTCCGTCTTGCCGATGACCTGCGGGCGCGCGTTGGCGAACACCTCGAAATAGCCCGCAAACTGGATGCCCGGACGGCAGACGTCCGCCACGCTGATCTGCAGGCTTCGCTCTGTCGACGGGTTGAGCACCTCCAGATCCAGCGCCTTGACAAAATTCTGCTGGGAAAGCATTGCGTGATCCCCGCTTTCTGTGGTTGGATGGGTCTATTATAGCGCTTTTTGCTGCCCGTGGCTATACCCGATTTTGCCGCAGAGGCGTCAGTCGTGGAACTCAAGGCCCAGGAAGTCCGCCATCGTGCGCACAAGCTCCCGGGCGCGCGCCCTCGTGGGCATCTCCGCGAAGATGCGCACGCGCGGCTCTGTGCCGGAGAAGCGGGCGATGATCCAGCCCTCCTCAAAGTACACCTTGCAGCCGTCCAGGTAGCTCACCCTTTCGATGGGCAGGCCGAAGTCCGGCAGCAGCTTCTTCTCCATCAGCTTTTCATGAATCCCGGCCTTGCTCCTGGCCGTCAGCGCCCAGTCGTACTCCGCCATATACAGCGCGCCGAAGCGGTCCGTCAGCTCCCCCAGCAGCGCGGAGAGCGGCTTGCGCGTCACGGAGATCATCTCCACCAGCAGCGACGCGGCGTACAGGCCGTCCTTGCCGCTGATGTGGCCGCGCACCGTCAGGCCGCCGGAGGATTCGCCGCCGATGAGGGCGTCATGCGCCTCCATGCCCGCAGAGATATGCTTGAAGCCCACCGGCACCTCGATGCACTGTTCGCCGAAGGCCGCCGCCACGCGGTCGAGCAGGTGCGTCGTGGCGATGTTGCGCACCGCAGACGTACCGGCCCTTTTCGTCGATGATGCCCAGGCGGTCCGCGTCGCCGTCGGTGGCGATGCCCAGGTCCGCATGGTGATCCGCCACGGAGCCCTGCAGGTCGCGCAGCGTGTCGGGATTGGGCGCAGGCAGATGGCCGCCGAAGAACGCGTCGTGGCGGTCGTTGATCACGTCCACGTCGCAGCGCGCGGTGAAGAGGATCGTCATCAGGCCCGTGAGGCTGACGCCGTACATCGGGTCGAGCACCACGCGCGGCCGGCGCGCGCGGATGGCGTCCATGTCGACCTTCTCCATGATGGAATCCAGGTACGCGTCGCGCGGGTCGATGAACTGCACGCAGCCTGTATCAAGCGCCTCCTCGAACGTCATCGAGGGAATGTCCTCCTCAGCCAGCGCGTTCGCCTCCGCGGCAATCGGCGCCGTCACATCCTCGGTCGCGTCGCGGCCGCCACGGGTGAAGAGCTTGATGCCGTTGTAGATGGCCGGGTTATGGCTGGCCGTCACGGCCGCGCCGTAGGGCAGGCCCATGTGCTTGACGGTGAACATGATCTGCGGGGTCGGCGCGGCGAGGTTGACAAAGTACAGCCTCACGCCCTCCGCCGCCATGACCTCGGAAAACCAGATTGCGCTCTC
Source organism: Clostridiales bacterium (assembly GCA_004557905.1). Classification (GTDB taxonomy): domain Bacteria; phylum Bacillota; class Clostridia; order Christensenellales; family Aristaeellaceae; genus Ventricola. Next base: position 10,192 of record SFFH01000058.1, read on the forward strand.
GCGGCTGAGGAAGCGGCGGTCATAGCCGATGCAGAAGCCCTCCTGCGCCACGCCCTCCCGCTTCATGCGCCGCGCCACCGCGCACGCCACACGGCGGATATTCGCCCTGGTGAAGCCGTCGCCGATCACCGCGCGCCAGCCGCCCGTACCAAACTGAATCACGCTCCATGCCTCCTTGCCCCGCCGTTCAGGCGAGGCCCTTCATATGGACTATATTTTATCAAATCCGCATGAATTTGGAAAGGCAGATTGTGGCATTTGATGGTCTTTTCCTGCCGAAAAACCGAAAAAGCGGGAAACCCGTGTCAGGCTCCCCGCCGGTTCTCATTTTTTCAGATACTCTCCGTTCACGATATCCTGCTCCGTGTTCAGCGGCAGGCCCCGGTCGAACTTCACGATGTTGGAATAGACATAGTTCACCATGTTGATGTGGTTGTCCTTCGTGTTGCCGCCAGCGTGCGCGCTGGCCACGACATTGTCAAGCGTCAGCAGCGGATGATCCTTGGGCAGCGGCTCCTTCTCGTAGGTATCCAGCCCTGCCGTCGCGATCTGGCCGGTTGTGAGCGCATGCACCAGCGCATCCTCGTCGACAATCGGGCCGCGCGCCGTGTTGATGAGCATGCAGGAGGGCTTCATCCTCGCGAATTCCTTCTCCCCGATCAGCCCGCGCGTCGTCTCATTGAGCGGGCAGTGGATCGTGAAGATGTCGCTCTCGGAAAGCAGCGTATCCATGTCCACGAACCGGTAGCCGTATTGTTCCTCCTGCTCGGTCATGCGGACGATGTCGTAGTAGATCACGTTCGCGCCGAACGCGGACACCAGCGCCGCCACCTTCTTGCCGATGCGGCCCAAGCCCAGGATGCCCACGGTTTTGCCGCGGATCATGAACGAGCGGTCAAAGTACTCCGTGCGCGGCCAGTGGCCCCTGCGCAGGTCGCGGTTGATCTGCAGCAGGTTGCGGTAGCCCGCCAGCATCAGCATGACGGCCAGCTCCGCGACAATGCCGGCGTTGACGCCCGGGCAGGTGGCAATCGGGATGCCGCGCGCGCCCCAGGCCGCAAGGTCCACATGATCAAACCCCGCGCCCCAGCGCTGCCAGAAGCGCACGCGCGGCGTGTGGTTGATGATGTCCGGATCGATGTCCAGGCGCGAGATCAGGTATTCGCAGTCCGCCAGATTGCCGTACGCCTCGGGGCTGAGCGCGTCAACCAGCTCAAAGCCCTCCGGGACGTTCTCATGCAGCGCATTGTATGCGCCAGGAAAATAGATGCCAACCAGGCCAATCTTCTTCATGATTATTCTCCATTCCGCTGAAAACCCCGCCGGGCTGCGGCGGGGTCTGTATTCTATATGGGAAACGTTGGGGCTGCCGCCCCAAACCCTGCCTGAGGGATTTTATCCCTCAGACTCCCTTCCTCGCTTCGCGCACAGGAAAGCCGGATTACTGCAGGATGCCGATTTCGCGGTAGTAGCGCGCGGCGCCCTCGTGGATGGCCACGCCCGCCACATCGTTGCAGGCCTGCTTCGGGTCCGCCTTCCGGAGCGCGGCATGGGTCTCGGTCAGGGTATCCCAGTTCTCCCAGAAGACCTTGGTCATCTGATAGACGGTCTCCTCGTCGACGTCCGCGGTGACAAACAGGGTCAGCTTGACGCCGGAGGTGGGCACGGCCTCATCCTGGCCGGCATAGGTGCCCGCCGGGATCTCGCAGGCGGCGTACCACGGATACTCGGCCTTGAGGGCCTCCACCTGCTCCGCGGTGATCGGCATGATCTTGGAGTCGGTCGTGGTCATGATCTGGGTGACGGCGGAGTTCGGCGTGCCGGCCATGATCCACACGCCGTCCAGCAGCTTGTTGCTGATCGCGTCGGCGGCAGCGGAGGTATCCATGTACTCGGCCTTGATGTCATCGAGCGTCTTGCCGATGGCGCCCAGGTGCACGCTCGCCTCGTCCACGGTGGTGGAGCCCGCCGCGCCGATGGAGATCTTCTTGCCGATCAGGTCCTCCAGGCCCTCGATGCCGGAGGCCTTGGTCACGACGACCTGGTTCGGGTTGATGTACAGGCCCGCGAAGATGCGCAGCTTGTCGTTGGCGTAGCCCTCGAAGGAGGCGATGCCCTCCTGCGCCTGGTACACGAGGTTTGCGTTGGCGATGCCGATCTGGGCCTCGCCGTCATACGCCTGGTTCAGGTTGTCGATGCCGCCGCCGGACGGGGTCGCCACGGCGCGCATGCCCTCGATGTTGTCGTTCCACAGCTGGCAGACGGTCGCGCTGATCGGGTAGAACGTGGACGCGGTACCTGCGGTCACGAAGTTGATGTCCGCCGCCATCGCGCAGGAGGCGCTCAGCAGCAGGGACAGGCACAGAAGGCTCGCAAGGATCTTTTTCATGGAAATTCTCCTCTCCTCTTGTTGGAATGTATTTCGGATGCAGCGCTTGCCCGCTCTGCATCAATCGACAGCATTACGCCGCTTCGGCGATGGGCTGCGCCCGGGAGAGCACCAGCCGGTCAAGGACAACCTCCGCTGCGATGAGCACGAGGCCCGCGATATCGGTCGTCAGCGTGGGATTCACAAAGAGCAGACCGCCCGCCAGCAGCATCGCGCGGCAGATCACGCGCAGCGCCGTCGCAGCCCTGCTGTATTTGGCCAGTGGCAGGCCCGCCAGACCGGCCGCCAGCGCCAGCACGCCCACGGACGAGGTGGCAAACGCGCGCAGCGTTTCCGTGAGCGCCACGCCCTCGGTACTGCCGTAGAGGAGCACTGAGTTGTTCAGGAAGAAGAACGGGAGGATGAAGCCCGCCACGCCCAGCTTCATGGCAATCAGCGAGGTCTTGGTCATGTTGCTGTCCGCGATGCCGGCGGCGACATAGGAGCTCATCGCGACCGGCGGGGTGATGTTCGAGAGGCACGCGTAGATGAGGCAGAACATGTTGGCCGCCATCTCCGTGGCGCCCGTGGCGCGCAGCACCGGCACCGCCACGACGTACACGATGACGTACGCCGCCACGCCCGGCACGCCCATACCCAGGATGGTGGACATCACCATGACCATCAGGCCGCCCAGGAACAGCTGTCCCTCGCCCACGACCTTGAGAATCAGATTGCCGAAGTTGAGGCCCAGGCTGGTCATGTTGACCGAGCCGATGATCACGCCGATGATGATGCAGCTCACGCCCACGCCAATGGCGCTGCGGCTGCCCTCCACCGTGGCCTTCAGGATGGTCGAAGGATTCATGCGCGTCTCCTTGCGCAGCCAGGAGACCGGGATCGTCACAAAGATCGCCGCGATGGCCGCGAACAGCGGCGTATAGCCCATGAACATGAGCGCCAGCAGCACGATGAGCGGGATGAGCAGATGGCCCCGCTCCCTCAGGACCTTGCCCGCCTTGGGGATGTTCTCCGGGGACAGGCCGGACAGGCCCAGGCGCCTGGCCTCCAGGTGCACGGAGTAGATCAGCGCGAGGTAATACAGGAACGCCGGGATGGCCGCCGCCAGCATGACCTTCATGTAGCTGACCGCCATGAACTCCGCCATGACGAAGCCGACGGCGCCCATGATCGGCGGGGTGAACTGACCGCCGGTTGAGGCGACGGCCTCCACCGCCGCAGCAAAGTCCTTCTTGTAGCCGGTCTTCTTCATCAGCGGGATGGTGATGGTGCCGGTGGTCGCCACGTTGGCAATCGCCGAGCCGTTGATCATGCCCATCAGCGCGGAGGCAATGACCGCCACCTTCGCCGGGCCGCCCGGTGAGCGGCCCACCAGCGTGAGCGCGACGTCGTTGATCAGCTGGCTGAAGCCGGAATGCTTGAGGAAGGAGCCGAAGAGCACGAACACGAAGATGTACGTCGCCGAGACGCCCGCGCCCGTACCGAGGATGCCGTTGGTATCCCAGACCAGCGCCTTGATCACGCGCTTGAGGGTGAAGGCGCTGGTGCCGAACATGCCGGGGACGTAACGGCCCCAGACCGCGAAATACGACAGGAAGATCAGCGCGATGATGGCCAGGTTGCCGCTCGCGCGCCGGGCCGCCTCAAAGACGATCAGCAGGCAGACCACGCCGACGAGTACGTCCGTATCGTTCAGCCGCCCCGTCTTGGCCAGCGCGTCGTAGCGCCACAGGATATAGCCGAAGCTGGCGATGGCCGCCGCAATCAGCAACACATCCCACGCGGGGATCATCCTCCGGCGGCGGCGCTCCTTTTTATACGTCGGATAGAGCATCAGCGCCAGCGGCAGCAGGAACATGATGTGCGCCGTGCGCAGCTTCACCGCGCCGAGCGTGCCGAACGTGTTCGCCCAGACCTGGAAGATCGCCCAGATCACGAGCACGACGGTAAACACTTTGTTGAGCGTTCCCTCAAACACGCGCGTGCGGCTCTCCGCGTCCCTGTCCTCCATGAGCTGCTGGGCCTTTTTATCCAGCACGTTATCCGTTTCCATCCTCTTGTGTTCAGCCATAGCGCTTCCTCCGGGACGATTCTTGTTGTCGGTCAATCGTCCGTGACGGCTAACAGTGTAGCACGAGGTTCAACAAGTTGTCAACACGGATGATGTGCATTTTTGTCGAAAAACATGAAATTCCTTTGGCGTGCCAAGCGCATGCAAAAGCCGCCTCCGAAGAAGCGGCTTTGACTCCTTCCACCATCCTTCGGATGGTCCCCCTCCCTCGGGAGGGAGGCGGCAGACCGGAAGAAAAATCCTTCGTTCGTTTCCCCAAGGCTCCCTCCCGAGGGAGCTGGCTGCCGAAAGCAGTCTGAGGGCGTGCAGTTTACCAATGGATGACCGGCACATTGCCCACCAGCAGGCAGCTCAGGCCCAGCTGCTCCAGAAGCTCCGCCGTCACATAGGCCTCCCCGCCGTAGGCATACACGCGTTTCTGCGCATCCGCCAGGAAGACCACGCCGTCCACAGAGCCCATCGCACCCTCGCACAGGCCGTCCGTTCCGGCGGTCATCAGCGCGATCTCGTGCCCGCCCGAAAGGCTCGTCAGCTGCCAGCTGCCCCCGGCAGCCTGGCTCTCGTAGCCCATGCGGCCCAGCACGCCGCACAGCGGATAGAGCAGCGTCCCGTCCTCCGCCGTGCCGACAAACAGCGTCGTCGCCTCATCGTCCACATACAGCTCCATCGGCTCAAGCGCAAACGGCGCGGACGACGCGTCGGGCGTGGGCGTCGGCGCGGGCGTGGGCACCGGCGTAGGCGTCGGCACCGGCGTGGGCGTCGGGGTCGGCGTCGGGCTCGGCGTGGGCGTGGGCTTCACGATCGCGTCCTCCGCGAACATCCTTTCAATCGTCGCCGGGCCGACCTTGCCGTCGATCTTCTCCAGCTTGTGCGCGCGCTGGAAGCCGTACACCGCCGTGCGCGTGCCCAGGCCGAACACGCCGTCGAGCTTGCCCAGGTAATAGCCCAGCTGATACAGCCTGCGCTGCACAAGCTTCACGTCCTCGCCCTCCATGCCGCGCCAGAGAATGCGCTCGCCCAGGCCGGCGGCCTCCCGCTCCTCCTGCGTGATCGGCGCAAACAGGTTGTCCTCCTGCGCCGGCTCAGCCGTCGGCTCAGTCGTCGGTTCGGCCGTCGGCGCAGCCGTGTCCTTCACCTGCACGCCCAGCATCGCGCTCTCCGCCAGCGCGCAGGACGGCAGCATCAGCGCCAGCAGCAGGGCCGCAGCAAATCGTTTCAGCATACGCTTTCCTCCAAAGCTTTCTTTCTATCTATCTTATAGAAAGAAACGATCCATCATGCCGCTTTCATGCATGTGAAAGCCGTGCATGCCAAATTTCATCGCGCCCTCGACGTTGATGAGCGTGTCGTCGATGAATACCGCGCGCACCGGGTCGATCCCGTAGCGGCCGCACAGCAGCGCATAAATCTCCCGCTCCGGCTTGACCACATGCTCGTAGCAGGAGATGATTCCGCCGTCAAACAGATCACCAAAGTGATCCTCGAACTTGACGCGCAGGCGCTCGTAGCCCTGTTGCGGGTAGTTGGAGAGCAGATAGAGCTTCTTGCCCGCGCGTTTGCAGCGCCGCGCCGCGCGCCAGCCCTCCTCAATCGGGGTCTTGAGCTCGATCCAGCCCTCCAGAGCGTGCAGATAGTCCGCTTCCTTCCCGCCGGCCTCGGCCGCAAGGCGGCGCGCCGCCTCGGCATAAGTCATCGTGCCGCGGTCAAAGCACGGCCAGTACGGCCCCTTGTAGACGTGGCGGAGCATGTGCTGCTGCATCGCCTCGTCGCCGGGAAAGAGCTGCTGCAGAAAATCGTCCGGCGCAAACTTGATGAGGATGTTGCCGATGTCAAACACCACCGCATCCACCTTGTGCCAGGGCATCGTCTCATACGCGAGGTCAAAGCGCGTTCCTTCGTTCATGCGTATCCCTCCTGATGCTGTCGTATCCGATTTGTATATCATTCTGTCCTTTACGGGCTTTTCCTTCTTTTCTCCCTCACGCCGACTCCGTCTGCATATCGCCCACGATCCTGTGCAGCACGTCCAGATACTCCTGGCCCAGCGGCGTGGGCCGGTAATCCTTGTGCGTGATGACGCCGATGCGGATGATCTCGTCCACCTGAAGCGGGATGGAGATGATGTCCTCGCCGCGCAGGTAGGACGGGCAGATGCCCGAGGAGATCGTGTAGCCGTCCGTGCCGACCATCAGGTCGATGATCGTGCCCTTGTCCGTCACCTTGATGCTGCGGTCGTGGTTGAGCGTGGAGAGAATCTCCTCCGAGAAGTAGAACGCGTTCTGATCGCCCTGATCGTACGTCAGGCACGGCAGATCGACCAGGTCGGCCATGGTGACGCTCGTCCTGCCCGAGAGCGGGTTGTTGCGGCCCACGAAGATGTGCGGCCGGGCCGCGAAAAGCTCGGAGAAGACCAGATTCGCCTCGCGCAGCGTCTTGCTGATGACGGCCTCGTTGAACGCGCTCATGTAGATCACGCCCATCTCGCTGCGCAGGTTCCGGACGTCCATGATCGTGTCGTAGGTCTTGCCCTCGCGCAGGATGAATTCATACGCCTGGTCGCTGTGCGCGCGCACCAGCTCGATGAACGCGCTGGAGGTGAACGAGTAATGCTGCGTGGAGACGGAGAAACGCTGGCGCACCGCCTGACGCGCGATGTACTTCTCCTCGATCAGTGCGGCCTGCTGCACCACCTGCCGCGCATAGCCCAGAAACTCCGCGCCCTCCGGCGTGAGCAGGATGCCGCGGGACTTGCGCACGAAGATCGTCGTGGCGATCTCCTCCTCCAACTCCCGGATGGCCGCGGACAGGCTGGGCTGGGCGATGAACAGCGACTTGGCCGCCTCGGTAATCGATCCCTTCTCCGCCACCTCGATGACGTATTTGAGCTGCTGCAGCGTCATGCGCGTTCCCTCCCCGCTGTGATCGCTTCATTATAGCACAGCACGCCCGTCGATTTCAATCTTTTTATAGTTTCTCCCTATGCTACGCCATACTTTAATCATGTTTGCCTATGCATAGGAAATGCGCTATAATACCTCCTGTCAACCAAGCCGGCACGATGCCGGTTCCAATGCTTACAAGAAGAAAAACGGCTCCGGCCGTCGAAAGGAGACGCGCATCTTGGCGCTCATCGAACTCAGGCACCTGACAAAGACGTTCAGGGGCAAGACCCAGACCGTGGACGCGCTCAAGGACATCAACCTGGAGATCAACCAGGGCGACATCTACGGCATCATCGGCATGTCCGGCGCGGGCAAATCAACGCTCGTGCGCTGCATCAATTTTCTGGAGAAGCCGACCAGCGGCAACGTCGTCATCGACGGCAAGGACCTGGCGAGCCTCTCGCCCAAGGCGCTGCGCCAGCTGCGGCAGGAAGTCTCCATGATCTTCCAGCACTTCAACCTCCTGCAGCAGCGCGACGTGCGCGGCAACATCGCCTTCGCGATGGAGATCGCCGGCATGAAGAAGGAGGCCATCGACAAGCGCGTGGACGAGATGCTGGAGATCGTCGGCCTGACCGACCGCCAGCACAACTATCCCAGCCAATTGTCCGGCGGCCAGCAGCAGCGCGTGGCCATCGCCCGTGCGCTGTCCACCAACCCGAAGATCATCCTGTGCGACGAGGCGACCAGCGCGCTGGATCCGCAGACGACGACCTCCATCCTCAACCTGCTGCGCGACATCAACAAGAAGCTCGGCATCACGATCGTCATCATCACGCACGAGATGAGCGTCGTGGAAAGCGTGTGCACGCATGTGGCCATCATCGACAACGGCGATCTGGTGGAAAACGGCACGGTCGAGCAGGTCTTCTCCCAGCCCAAATCCGCTGCGGCGAAGAAGCTCATCTTCCGCAAGTCCGGCGCGGACGCGGGCGTGATGGGCAACCGGATGATCCGCGTCGTCTTTGAGGGCAACGCCTCCAGCGAGCCCATCATCGCCAGCCTCGTCATGGAGTGCCACATCGCCGTGAACATCATGTACGCGGACACCCGCGACGTGAACGGCAAGGCCTTTGGACAGATGATCCTGCAGCTGCCGGAGGATCGGCTGCAGCAGGACAAGGCCATCTATTACCTGCAGAGCAAGAACCTGCGCGTGGAGGAGGTGAACGGCGATGGCCATTGAGAAGATGGTCCCGTTGATGCTTGGCGGCATCCGCGACACGATGTACATGACCGTGGTCTCGACGCTCTTTGCGTATCTGCTGGGTCTGCCGCTGGCCATCGCGCTGGTGCTCACCTCGCCCAAGGGTCTCGCGCCCCGGCCGCTGATCTACCGCGTGATGGATGCGGTGGTCAACATCTTCCGCTCCATTCCGTTCCTGATCCTGATGATTCTGGTCATCCCGCTGACCCGCATGATCGCCGGCAAGGCCTACGGCTCCACGGCGACGATCGTGCCGCTGGTCATCGCGGCCGCGCCGTACGTCGCGCGCATGATCGAAAGCTCGCTGCTGGAGGTCGACCCGGGCGTCATCGAGGCGGCGCAGTCCATGGGCGCCTCGATCCCGGAGATCATCTTCAAGGTGATCATCCCCGAGGCGAAGACCTCCCTCATCGTCGGCGCGACGATCTCCTCCGGCACGATCCTCGGCTACAGCGCGATGTCCGGCGCCATCGGCGGCGGCGGTCTGGGCCAGATCGCCATCAGCTACGGCTACAACCGCTATCAGACCGACGTCCTCCTGGTCACCGTCATCCTGCTGATCATCCTGATGCAGCTCATCCAGCTCATCGGCATGTATATCTCCCGCAGGACGGACAAGCGCGTCCGGGAGTGACGGAGGAACGACCTCATATTCCATCATAAAGAAGGAGAGAAAACCATGAAAAAGCTGATTACTGTCGCACTTGCCCTCGTTCTCATCGCCGCGGTGGCCACCGCCTGCGCCGCCACCAAGCTCGTCGTCGGCGCGTCCTCCACCCCGCACGCGGAAATCCTCGAGGCCGCCAAGGATCTGCTGGCCGCCAAGGGCATCGAGCTTGAAATCGTCATCTTCGACGACTATGTCCAGCCGAACCTCCAGCTCGACTCCGGTGATCTGGACGCCAACTACTTCCAGCACATCCCGTATCTCGAGAGCTTCTGCGCGGACAACGGCACCAAGCTCGTCTCCGCCGGCGCTGTGCACTATGAGCCGATGGGCATCTACACCAACCAGTCCAAGAACTACACCATCGACACCATCCCGGACGGCGCGGTCATCGCTGTGCCGAACGACCCGACCAACGAAGCCCGCGCGCTGAACCTGCTCGCCGCGCAGGGCCTGATCACCCTCTCCAACGATGCCGGCACCAACGCCACCGTCCTGGACATCGCCGAGAACCCGAAGAACATCTCCGTGCAGGAGTTTGAGGCCGCCGCTGTGCCGCGCATGCTGGCTGACGTCGACCTGGCCGTGATCAACTCCAACTACGCGCTGCAGGCCGGCGTGGATGTTGTGGGCACCGCCATCGCGGTCGAGTCCTCCGACATCGCCTATCCGAACATCATCGCCATCCGCGAGGGCGACGATCGCCCTGAGCTCAAGACCCTGGTTGAGGTCCTCCAGAGCGACGAGATGGTCCAGTGGATCAAGGACACCTACGGCACCTCCGTGGTCCCGACCAAGTAAGCGAAAAAACGTATGAGCAAACCCGACGCTTTCCGCAAGGAAGGCGCCGGGTTTTTATCTTGCTGTTTGAATCCGCGCAGGCGGAACCGCAATTGTCGCCTTCGGTTCCGCTGCGGTTCTTGCTGTTGGCCTTCACGCAAGGGAGACGTTAGAGCTGCCGACCCGGGGAACTCGCATAGTCGCGCCAGTGGGCGCTCCTTGCGATTCCCGACGCTCCGCCTGCCTGTTTCGCCCACTGGGCGCGGCAGGCTCCGGTCCCAAACCCCGCCTGGGGATTCATCCCCAGACCCCTTCTTCGCTTCGCGCGGTGAAAAGCGGCCTTGGCTTCAATAGCCGTACTGTTTCTGCTTACCCTTCATGAACGCCGCCGTCATCAACGCCGCGGCCGCCTCCGCTGCGACGATGGACCACCACACGCCGTCGATGCCCAGCAGCAGCGGCAGCAGGAGAACCGCGGCCGTCTGAAACAGCAGCGTGCGCACAAACGAGATCAGCGCGGAGGTCAGCCCGTCATTCAGCGCGGTAAAGAAGGACGAGCCATAGATCGCCGTGCCGGCAAACAGGAATGACAGCGCGTAGATTCTGAATGCGCGCACAGTCAGCGCCATCAGCGCTGCGTCATAGCTGACGAAGATCGCCGCCAGCGGTCTGGCCAGCAGCTCCGAAAACGCGAGCATGCCCAGCGAAAACGCAGCGATGATGACCAGGCTCTTCTTTCTCAGGCTCCTCAGCTCGTCGCCGTGCCCCGCGCCGAAGTGGAAGCTGACCACCGGCGCGGAGCCGTTCGCGTAGCCGATGAACGTCGCCAGGAAGATGAGGTTGACGTACATCAGCACGCCGTACGCCGCCACGCCGTCCTCGCCCGCGTAGCGCATCAGCTGCGCGTTGTAGAGCATGCTGACCAGCGACATGGAGACGTTGCTCATCAGCTCCGAGGAGCCGTTCGCGCAGGTCCTCACCAGCGCGCGTGTGTCAAACGCCGGCCGGGTCGGATGCAGCAGGCTGTCGTTTTTCCGCGCAAAATACACGAGCGGGACAATGCCGCCGACCGCCTGGCTCATCGCCGTCGCGGCTGCCGCGCCCACGACACCCCAGCCAAAGCCCGCGATGAACAGCGCGTCCAGCGCCATGTTCGTCACGCCGGAGGCCACGGTCACCATAAGGCCCAGATTCGGCTTTTCCGCCGCGATCATAAAGCTCTGGAATTCATATTGCAGCATCAGCGCGGGCAGCGCCAGCAGGTTCACCCGGCCATAGAGCACGCACAATTCAAGCAGCTCGCCCTGCGCGCCCAGCAGCGCGGCAATCGGCCGGAGCAGCGCGATGCCCAGCGCGGCCAGCACCACGCCGCACACAAGGGTCACGGCGATGAGCAGGGAGAACGTCTGATTCGCCTTTTCCCGTCTGCCCTCGCCCAGCATCCGCGCAATCAGCGCGCAGCCGCCTGAGCCGAACATGAAGCCCAGCGCGCCCGGAACCATCAGAAACGGCATGATCAGGTTGACGGCGGCAAACGGCGTCTTGCCCACGAAGTTGGAGACGAACAGGCCGTCCACCACGCCATAGATGGAGGTGAAGATCATCATCGCGATGCTCGGCAGCGTGAAGCGCAAAAGCCGCCGGTACCCGAAGTGATCGGAAAGCCGAATGGTCATTTCAGTTTCTCCACGCCTTTCTCAAACGCCTCCAGGTAGCGCTGCGTCAGGCCGATATAGCTGTCGCGCTCCTCCTGCGTCCACGTCTCGTAAATGCTGTTCTCGATTTCGATGAGCCGATATACGGTTTCCCGGGACAGCGCCTTTCCCGAATCCGTCAGGCAGACGCGCTTGCGCCTGCCGCTGTCCGCCTGAAGGACAATCGTTCCTTCCTCCTCCAGCCTGCGCAACGCGGAGTTGAGCGTCTGCTTGCTCATGCCGCACTGCCGGATGATCTCGGCGATTGGGCAGCTGCCGCCCTCCACGCATACCGTATAGAGCACCCGCATGGCGCTGTCCGGCATGCCGAAATTGAGCGCCGCCTCGTGATACAAGGCGTCGATCTCCCCGATGAGATGGTTGAAGCGCCGCAGATGCGCATGGGCTCCTGACATGGTCAAACCTCCATAGTACGAAATCATACCAGCAGAGCATAGTACGATTTCGTACATTTGTCAACGGTTTTCTGCACAAAAAGCGGGAGACCTTTCGGTCACCCGCTGATCATATGCTGAGTCTGCTACTGATCCCCTGGGGATGCATGAAGGGGCCGCAGCCCCTTCATATGAAATCCGCAGCGGCGACATGCGCGGCGCGAGGAGCGGCTGCAAGCCGCTTCCTTGATCATTTTCTGGCCGTGCGCGCAGCGCACAAGAAAATGATGTTTTGCCCGCTGCAAGGATGCCTTGGCAGACTTGCAGCGATTTAGTAATTCACATTCCACGTGGACACATACGCCACGCCGCCGCCCACATAGATCATGCAGGTACTCGTGCCATACTGCAGCATCATCGCCTGCGTGCCGGAGGGATAGGAGCCCTTGAGCTGCGTCAGCGCGGAGTCATGATAGACGTTGATCATGCTGCTCCCGCTGCCCGAGGCAATCGCCAGGGTGACGGTGTCGCCCGCCTTCGGCGAGGACGGGACGCTCTGCGCCGGCGTCGGCGTGATGTACACCACCTGCGGCGTCGGCGTCACGGACGGATAGCTCGGGTAGCTCGGATAACTCGGCTCGCTGGGGTAGCTCGGATAGCTCGGCTCGCTGGGATAGCTGGGCGTGGTCGGATAGCTCGGCGGGAGATAATTGCCGTCAAAGCTCAGGTAGCGGGTCATCATGTAGCCGTGGCGTGTGCCAACGTAGACCTCGCACCAGGTAGAGCCCTTCTTGACGACCTTCACCTTCGTGCCGTTGCGGTACTGGCCGATGGAGCGCGCGCTCTGGCTCGGCGTCTCGCGCAGGTTGAGCACCTGCGTGCTGATGGGGTTGTTGACCCAGGCGGTCAGCGAGGTGGTTCCGGTGTTGGAGCCGATGGTGGAGCCTGTGCCGGAGAGGTACTGCGTGGACATGAAGCCCTCCAGACCGTTTGCCGAGATCATGTACCAGCCGTTGCCCTTGAGCAGCACCGTGACCTGCGTGCCGCTGGCCAGCTTGCCGATGCTTGCATACGAGGAGCCGGGGCCGGAGCGCACGTTCACCTTGCCGCCATTGCGCGTGGTGACCGTGGAGGTCGTCGTGCCGGTATCAAGGAATGTCTCGTACATGTAGCCATACACCGGCGTGCCGCCCGAATACACATAGCCGTAGCGCCAGCCGCCGTAATTGCCCTGCATATAGAACGTCGAGCCGGAGGTCACGCGCATGACCACGCCCGCGTCCGTGGACGGGCCGGAGCGCAGGTTGACATAGCCGCCGTTGGCGTACTTGACCGTTGCGCCGCCGCTGTACTGACCAAAGTTCAGATAGCCGGCGGACATATAGCCGCGCTTGCCGTCCATGGTCTTGACCGAACACCAGCCGCCGGATTCGCTGCCGGCAAGCACCCACGAGCCCGTGTCGTACTTGCCCAGGCTGTAGCTGGTCGTGCTGGGATACTGGCGCAGGTTGAGCCTGCCGCCCCTCACCACGGCAAACCGGTCTGCCAGCGCAAGCGCAGGCAGCAGCGCGAGCAGCAGCAGCACAGCCGCCGTCCTTGCGATGTTCTTCCTCATCTTCCTTCACCAACCCTCTTGTCCTATGCATAGTAGACGAACCTGCCGCGTGAATTCTTCCCCGGATTTCCCTGCTTTGGGAATTTAGTTCATCTTCTCCTTCTTCACCAGCGGCTTGTAGCTGCCGTCCGGCTGCTCCACGCGCACGGCCTGCAGTGTCGCCTCCATGTTCGCGCGAAATTCCCTCAGATACTGCGCGCGCAGCCGCGCCTGCTCCAGCGCCTCCGCCTCGGTCAGGCCAACGGTCTTCTTCTTGCGCGCCAGCTCGTTGATGCGTTCAATCTGTTCGTGTTCCATTCAGGCAATCCCCTTCGCGTCTTCATGATGATTCATGATTATCATACCCTGTTTTATGCGTGCCGTCAACACAAAAGCGGGATGAATTCATCCCGCTCTGTTTTGCGTCCGTTTACGCGATCACGCCCGCGAAATTCCAGCTGCCGTCCATCAGCGCCAGCACGCCGGCCGCGCCCGGCTCGATCCGGCCAAAGCCCTTCGCGCCCACGCTGTCCGCCGGGGTGCTGGTGGCCATCGGGATGACCTCCTCCGGCGCGATGCCCGCCAGGGTGATCATGTTTCTGACCGCCTGGTGCATCAGCAGCGTGGAGCCGGCGAGCACGCCGCTTTCCAGCCGCGCCGCGCCGTCCCTGACGAACACCGCCTGGCCGCCCAGGTCGTACTGGCCGTCCGGCAGGCCCGCGGCCTCCATGGAATCGGAGATCAGAGCCACGCCCTGCGCGCCCTTGCACTTGGCCGCCACGCGCAGCACGTCCGGATGCAGGTGGATGCCGTCCGCAATCATCTGCACGACGATGCGGTCGTCCGCCAGGCCCGCGCCCGGCACGCCCGGCTCGCGGTGATGCAGCGGGGTCTGCGCGTTGAACAGGTGGGTGATCTGCGTCAGGCCCGCGTCCGCCGCCGCGTGGATATCCGCCGCCAGCGCCGCCGTGTGCGCCGCGCAGGTGACCACGCCGCGCTTTTTCAGCGCTGCGATCACCTCGAGCGCGCCCGGGAGCTCCGGCGCGAGGGTCATCATGCGCACGCAGGTCAGGCCCCGCACCATCTCGTCGTAGGCCGCCATGCTCGGGGCCTGCAGGCACTCGCCCAGCTGCGCGCCCTTGTATTTGAGTGCCAGGAACGGCGCCTCCATGTGCGCGCCCAGCACCGCAGCGCCGTGCGCCTCCGGCCTGTCCACGACCGCCTGGATACCGGAGAGCGCGTCGTAGGTCTGCTGCGGATAGGCGCTCATGGTCGTCGGCACGAACGCCGCCACGCCGGTCTGCAGCAGACCCGTGCTCATGCGGCGCACATCCGCCTCGCCGCGCATGCAGTCCGCGCCGCCGAACGCGTGGATGTGGATATCGACAAAGCCCGGCAGCACATACAGGCCCTGCGCGTCACGGATTTCCTCGCCGATCTTCGCCGAAAGCTGTCCGACCTCGGTAACCCTGCCGTTCTCGATGCGCACGTCCGCCTGCTCAAACGCGCCGCGGACAAACGCCAAACCGTTTTTTACCAGCATATGTCTCTTCCTTTCTATCATAAATGACCGCTTGTACTTTGCGTTTTCTCCATTATACCACAGCTTTGCGCGCGTTCCCATCCTTCCCTGTGCGGTTTGATCAAAATTATGCGCAGATCGACATTTCGGCGCTTTGGGCCATGTGCTCCAGCTGCGTGCCCAGCGTCGCGGCGATGCTCGCCGCCAGCCGCGCGGAAAAGCCGTTGCCCGGATCGGCCAGCGCGGAGACGATCGAGCGCTTGATGGCCTCCTCCTGGCGGTTCACGCCCGCCTTCACCGCGCCGTCCGTCACCACCCGGCGCAGGAGCACCGGCACCTTTACGCCGCGCATCAGCTTTTCCATCTCGCCCTTGCCCAGCAGCGCCAGCAGCACACCCGCCGCCGCGCCGGCGATCATGCCCGCCGGGCCCGCGCCCACCAGCGCCACGCCGCCCCCGCCGCAGATGCTCGCGCCGACGGCGCCCAGCACCACACCCAGCACGCCGGAGAGCACATCCATGCCCATCGCGCTGGCCAGCGAGAGCCTGACGCCGCTCACGCCCGCGCTGACCCGCGTGCCGCTCAGGGACATCCGTTCCGGCGGCACGCCGCAGCGCATGCACAGGTCTGTCATTTCGCCCTCCAGCTCGCGCATCAGGCCGTCCGTCCACACGCGCAGATCATCCCGGATGCGCACGGCGACAGCGTCACTCGCGAATGCGCTTTCGATGTTCTGCGCCAGCAGCGCATCCAGCTCGCGGATCGTGTCCACGCCGCCGCGCCGCCACAGCGCCACCGTCTCGACCGCGCTCTCGCGCGCCGCCTCAAACAGCGCCTGCGCAAGCGGCGCGTACAGCTCGTGCACATGCGCGTTCACCGCCGCCTGGAGCTTTTCACCCCGCGCGATGGAGGCGACCTCCTGCCGGAAGGTCTTGAGGCGCTCGTCCACGCGTCCGGCGTAGGCCAGGCCGCGCGCGATGGAGCACTCCGGCTCCGGACAGAGCACGAGCAGGCTGCCTTCAAACGCCGCCCGGCACGCCTCCCGGAAGAAGGCCATGCGCGACGCGCCGCCGGTGAGGATCACCACCTGCGGCGGACAGCCGCGGCTCACCTCCTGCGCCGCGCGCAGCGCGTCCTGCAGGCACTGCGCAAAGCTGCGCCCGCCCAGCGCCGCGCACGGCATGCGGACGATCTCGCCGATGGCCGTGCCGTCGAGCGCGAGCTCGAGCATCAGCGTCTCGTCGTAGCAGACGACCAGCTGCTTGCTGAGCATCTGCGTCTGCCACTTTTCCTCGCTCAGGAAGTACTGCTCCTTGAGCCTGCGCGCCTCCAGCTCACAATAGCTCTTCCACGCGGGGCTGGCCTTCATCACGCGCGCAAGCGCCTCCCTGTCCGGCGAAGCCGCAATCGAGCGCGAAAGGATCATCTCGTCGAGCAGGCCGCCGCCCAGGTTCGTATCGCCAAAGAGCGACAGCTCCTGCTGGTGACCGTCCACGATGTAGGCAAAGTCCGTCGTCGAGGAGCCGATATCGATCACCATCGCGCTGCGCTGCATCAGCGCCGGGTCGATGCGCAGGCCCCGGGCATGGCGCGCGTACAGGAACGCCGCGCGCGGCTCGGGCACGACGCTCACGTTCGGAAAGCCCGCCGACTCCATCAGCCGCGCATACTGCTCGCGCCGGCCCTCGCCCCAGCCCGCCGGGCAGCCGACCACCGTGCGCGTCACCTGCGCCATGAGGCCCGGCTCCTCGCGCAGCAGCTCGTTCATCACGCCCTGCGCGAACAGCCGCACGTCGCCCATCGCGGCGGGATCGACCAGATACCGCGACTTGAAGCGCACCCTCGCGTCCTGCGTGCCGGCAAGCACGCTCGCCTCCTCGCCCACGACGATATGCCCGTCCTTCGTGCCCACGGCGGACAGCAGGCTCGCGCGTCCATGCAGAAGCAGCATGCGTGGCTCGACGGTCGATTCGCCGTCCAGCAGCGCCACCGCGCTCTCGCCGTCGCCCAGGTCAAAGCCCAGGATCTTCATGCGCCCACGCTCCTCTCCGTCCCAAGCGCCGCCACGCCGCGCCGCAGCACCTTGCCGTCCTTCATCATCGCCGGACGGATCGTCCGCGCCTCGCCCATCGTGGGCAGCACGTCAAACACCTGCGCGTGCGCCGCGTCGTAAGCGATCAGCTCGATGCCCAGCGCATGCAGGTACTGCTCCGCCTGGGACAGGCTGCGCATCGCCAGCTCGTTTCGTCCGCTCGCCTTCGCCTCCATCAGCGCGGTCAGCAGGTCGAGCATGGCGTCGTCCGCCGTGCCGGTCAGGTGCGCCATCCCCGCGTCCTTTTCCAGCAGCGCCAGGTCGCTCACGCAGACATCCGCAGCCTGACACAGCCCGCGCAGCATGCGCACCGCCGCCTCTGCGTCCACGCAGGGAATGCCGCGCGCCTGGCACGGAACCGCCGCCTGCTCGCCTTTGCCCGCCGCCAGCAGCAGCGCGCCGCCGGCCAGCTGCAGGACAGCGAACACCGCATGCCCGCCGATCAGCTCATACACGGCCAGCGCGGCCAGCAAAAACGCGCCCGCAGCCCTTGCACCCCTGCGCAGCTTCTCCTGGCGGCTCTGCGCCGGAGCCGCCTGTCCGCCGGAGACCACCAGCTCGCCCCGGGCCGCTGCCGCGCGCAGCAGCTGCGGCGCACGCCGCGCGAGCGCCATCACGGCCTGCTGCCGCTGGCGGGCATGCTCGTCCTGTTCGTCCTGCGCCAGCTCGCAGGCCGTCTGCTCCAGCGCCATCGAGCAG
This sequence comes from Clostridiales bacterium, assembly GCA_004557905.1. Taxonomy (GTDB): domain Bacteria; phylum Bacillota; class Clostridia; order Christensenellales; family Aristaeellaceae; genus Ventricola. The sequence goes on from SFFH01000058.1 coordinate 28,244, forward strand.
GCCGCAATCGCCTGGTCAATCTCCTGCGCCCCGGCAAGCTGCTCAAGCAGCTCTGCCTCGCGATGGGAAAACGCCGCTGCCGCGTTCATCTTCGTCCCTCATTTCCATCATTTGGTGATGGTTGTATTGTACCGTTCTGCAGCAGCTTTGTCAATTGACCGCATTCTGTGCTATAATACGGGCAGATTCTGCAAAAGGGAGGCTGACCATGCGCATTCTGACCTACACCGTCACCGAGGCGGACGCCGGCCGCGCGGTGCGCAGCGTCGTCCCCCGGCGCTTTTGCCTGGGGCAGCATGCCTTCCGCCGGCTGAAGGTGCTCGGTGCCATCCGCGTCGGCGACGCGCCCGTGCGCGCGGATTATCGCCTGCATGCGGGCGAGGTCGTCGAGGTGCACCTGCCCAGCGACATGGCGCAGGAGAGCGGCGCGCGCGAGGCCGCTGTGCCCGGCCTGCCGCCGTCCTTTCTGCGCTATCAGGACGAGGACCTGCTGATCGTGAGCAAGGGCGCGCCGCTGCCCACGCTTCCCGCCCGGCACATCGCCACCGGCACGCTGCGCGAGCAGGTGATGGCCATGCTGCACGCCGATCCGGAGACGTTCGTCTATCACCCGGTCAACCGGCTGGACAAGGGCACCAGCGGCCTGCTGTGCATCGCGCGGCACGCGCACGCCCAGCGTTTGCTGACCGGCCAGCTGCACACCGGCGGCTTTCTGCGCGAATACCTGGCGGTCACCGAAGGCGTACCCCAAGCGCCCGAGGGCACGATCGACGCGCCCATCGCACGGCTGGGCACGGGCGCCAGGCGCGATGTGCGATCTGGCGGCCAGCGCGCCGTCACGCACTACTGCGTGGAGCGCGTCTCAGGGAACCGCGCGCTCGTGCGGCTGCGGCTGGAGACCGGGCGCACGCACCAGATCCGCGTGCACCTTGCGCACATCGGCTGCCCGATCGCGGGCGACTACCTCTACGGCACGGCGCTTGACGCGCTCCCCGGCCGCTTCGCGCTGCACTCTGCCTCCATCCGCCTCACCCAGCCCATCACGGGCGAGACGATTGCACTGGACGAGCCGCTGCCGGAGGGGCTGGAGAGGCTGATGGCCGCACATGATTTGACATGATAAAATCTGCCTCCTTCCGCCATCCTGTAAGGACACGGAAAGGAGGTTTTTTGCATGAGCAGATCGAAGCATCGCCAGCACGGCAGCGCAAAGCAGTGGAATCCGCCGCCGATACCGCCCGATGTGAAGACGCCCTTCAGCCCGCCGCAGAACGTGGTCAGCGCCACGGACTGCACCGGACTGGCCACGCGCAGAAGCCGCAGGGCAACATCGGCAAGGACAACCCGAACAACGATCCCTCCGAGATCAATTTCCACCGCACATAAGCGCAATTCGGGCTTGACAAGTAAACGATCGTTTACTATACTGGTTGTAAACGATCGTTTTCTTTTTCAGGAGGAGGGGCATAGTGTGAATGATACGAAGGAGCGGATTCTGACCACGGCGCTCCGCCTGTTTGCCCGGGACGGCTACGAGGCCGTGTCGGTCAGCGACATCGCTCAGGCACTGGGCATGACCAAGGGCGCGCTGTACAGGCACTACAAAAGCAAGCGCGACCTCTTCGATTCCATGATCGCGCGGATGCTCGAGCTGGACAGCAGCGCCGCCAGGCAGTACGGCATGCCGGAGCAGAACCTCATTACGGATGATCGCGGCTACGACCAGGTGGACTGGGACGAGCTCAGGCAGTTCACCCTGGCGCAGTTCCGCTTCTGGACGGAGGATGATTTTGCCTGCCCTCTGCGCCGCATGCTCTCGCTGGAGCAGTACCGCAGCGGGGAGATGGGAAAGCTGTATCAGGAGATGGTGGTCTCCGGGCCGGTGCATTACACGGCGGACATCTTTAGCAGGATGATGGCGTGCGGCCGGATGAAGCCCGGGGACGCAGACGCGCTCGCGGCGCAGTTCTACGCGCCCATGTTCCTGCTCATCGCCATGGCCGACGGCGGGGCGGACAACGGCCTGTCCGTGCTGCAGGAGCTGATAGACGACTTTATCGGGAGGTGGCGTGCATGAACCTGATTGAGGCGCGCGTCGTGCTGCAGGAGCGGGGTCTGTACCGCATCCGCACCGACCGTGGGGAGCAAAACGCGCTCGTCTCCGGCAAATTCCAGTATGACGCGCTGTCCGCGTCCGACTATCCCGTCGTGGGCGACTTCGTCCTGGCGGACTGCACGGATCCCCAAACCGCCGTCATCCACCGCGTGCTGCCCCGCAAGAGCCTGTTTGTGCGCAGGGCAGCCGGCACGGGGCAGGCCGAGCAGGCGGTCGCCGCCAACGTTGACACCGTATTCCTGTGCATGAGCCTGAACAACGACTTTAGTCTGCGCCGCCTGGAGCGCTATCTGGCCGTCGCCTGGGAGAGCGGCGCGCAGCCGGTGGTCGTGCTGACCAAGGCCGACCTGTGCGGGGACGTCGCGCAGAAGCAGCTGGAGGTGGAGTCCGTCGCCGTGGGCGTGCCCATTCTGGCGGTCTCCTCCATGGCGGAGGACGGCTATGCGCAGATCCTGCCCTATGTCACGGCGGGCAGAACCATCGCCTTTGTCGGCTCCTCCGGCGTGGGCAAATCCACGCTGATCAACCGCCTGCTGGGGGAGGAGCGCCTGGCCACAGGCGGCCTGCGAAACGACGGCAAGGGCCACCACACCACGACCCACCGGGAGTTGCTGCTGCTCCCAAACGGCGCGATGGTCATCGACACGCCGGGCATGCGCGAGCTGGGCATGTGGGACGCAGCCTCGGGCGTTGAGCAGACCTTCGCGGACATCGAGGCGCTGGCCGCCAGGTGCCGCTTCCGGAACTGCGCCCACACGGGCGAGCCGGGCTGCGCCGTGCGCGCCGCACTAAAAAGCGGCGAGCTGGACGCGGGCCGCTGGCAGTCCTACCAGAAGCTGACGGCGGAGAACGCCTATGCCGAAAGCAGCGAGCACTACCTCGCGGCCAAGGAGCAGAAATTCAAGGAAATCTCAAAAATCAACAAGCACCGATCAAGGAGGTTCGAGCGATGAAATACCCGCTGAGTGAAAAGTACGGCACGCCGGAGCTCATGAAAAAGATCATGGGCCCCAATCCCCTCAAGCTCGAGGAGGAGCTGCTGACCGGCCACCGCATCCCGAAGGGAAGCCTGGTCTGCGACCTGGGCAGCGGCCAGGGGCTGACGAGCGTGTTTCTGGCCAGGGAATACGGCTTTACGGTCTATGCCGCGGACCTGTGGAGCGACCCGGAGGACAACCGGCGCTTCTTCGCCCAAATGGGCCTGACCGACGCGCAGGTTCTGCCCGTCAAGGCGGACGCCTCTGCGCTGCCGTTTGCGCCGGAGACCTTCGACGCCGTCGTCAGCATCGATTCCTATCACTACTTTGGCCGCAATCCGGCGTTTCTGGACGAGAAGCTCCTGCCGTTTGTCAAAGCAGGCGGCTATGTCTACATCGCCATCCCCGGCATGAAGCGCGACTGCCACGACCACCTGCCGCCGGAGCTTCTGCTGTCCTGGACGCCGGAGGACCTTGAAACCATGCACGACGCCGCATACTGGTGCAGCATCGTCAGCAGAAGCCGGGATTGCGAGGTGCTCGAAGTCAGCGAGATGGTCTCCAACGAGGAGGTCTGGGCAGACTGGCTCAAGCAGGAGAACCCCTATGCCGTCGGCGACCGGAAGTCCATGAACGCCGGCGCGGGCAAGTACCTGAACTTCGTCAAGATCGTGCTGAGGAAGAAGCCTGCACAGGGGCGGTAAACCTCTCCTATGAGAACGTTAGGGCTGCCGCCCTAAGACCTGCTCGGGGACACTGTCCCCGAACCCCTTCTTCGCTGCGCGCTTATCCATGCAGCTCAGAATGAAATCAACCGCATCAAAAATCCCATGCTTCGCCCCTGAAGCATGGGATATGCTTTTATCCTTTTATTTCTGCGCCGCAAGCTCCTGCACATACGCCATCAGCGCGTCAAAGCTGCCCCGCGGCCACCGGCTGACGTCCTGCGCCTGCCGGTTGATCAGGCAGTCCGTGAGCAGGAACACGCGCATGCCGAGCCTTTCGGCGACCATGTCCTCGTCCGCGTCGTTGCCCACCATCAGGCACTCGCCGGGCTGAACCTGCAGCTTGCCCAGAATCTCCTCATAATACCGGAGATCCGGCTTGCAGAAGCGGCTGTTTTCGTAGGTGGTCACCAGCTCGAAATTCTGCGGCTCAAGGCCGGCCCAGCGGATGCGGCTGTGCGTCGCCACGCGCGGAAAGAGCGGATTGGTCGCCAGAACCACGCGAAAGCCTTTGTCCTTGATCGCATGAATCGTCTGCGCCGCGCGCGGGTCAAAGCCGCATGCGGCCTTCGCCTGCTGAAATTCGTTGCGGTAGAACGTCTCAAAGCGCGGCATGTCCTCCCTCGCCTGCTCGCCGAAGGCCTCGCAGAACACGCGCCAGAACACATCCTCGTTCGTAGCCGCGCCGTCATTGCGCACCATGGCCTGTATGCCCTTGATGATCACATCAAGCAGCTTCTCCGGCGCGTAGCCTAGCGGCGTCATCGTCCTGGCCAGCAGGCCGAAGTAGGCCCGCACAAACCGCTCCTGATCCATCGGCAGCAGCGTGCCGTCCAGGTCAAACAAAACCGTCGTTGTGCGCATGATGCTCTCCTTATGCCTGATCCGGAATGTTCACCTCGGGCATCAGCTCGTGGCTGACGATGTCAAGCATCTCGGTCAGCTTCGCGCATTCCTCGGGCGTGAAGCGCTTGCAGATGCGGTCCATCACCAGATCCGTATACCGGGAGCTGATGTTGTAGTAGTCGATGTACTTCTGGGTGACCTCCAGATGATACTCCCGCCGATCCTCCTTGGACTGCACCTTGTTGATGTAGCCCTTTTTGATCAGGCTGTTCACCTTGTAGGCGGCGTTGGGCGAGGAGATGTTCATGAACGAGGCAAACTCGTTGACCGTCGGCCGGCCCAGCGCGAGGATGGTCTCCATGCAGAAGGTCTCCACCGTCGTCAGGCTGGCCTCCCGCGTCTGGAACCGGTCAAAGATTTCCTTGTAAAAGTGCAGCTTGAACTTCGTGTATACCGTGTTGAACGCTTTTCTGAGCATGTTCTTCTTCCTGCTTTCCCCTTGTTGCCTTCAGTATAGCAATTTTTGGGGAAAACATCAATCTTATTCCTGCTGCACGGCAAAAATCAGCTCCGCCGTGCAGGCGATTTCCCCGTTGACCGTCGCCTCGCAGCTGCCGATGCCCACCGGCCCGCGGCGCCTTGTGAGCGTGCAGGTCATTTCCAGCACGTCGCCCGGGGTCACCTTGCGCTTGAAGCGCGCGTTCTTCACGCCGCCGAAGAGCACAATCTTTCCCCGGTTCTCCGGCAGGGAGAGCAGCGCCACCGCGCCCACCTGCGCCATGGCCTCCAGGATCAGCACGCCGGGCATGATGTGCTCCTGCGGAAAATGGCCGCAGAAGAACTGCTCGTTCACGCTGACGCACTTGATGCCCCTGGCCCACCGGCCCTCCTCGCCGTCCACGATCCGGTCCACCAGCGCGAACGGATAGCGGTGCGGCAGAATTCTTGCAATCTGGTTGGAATCAAGCTGCATGTCACGCCTCCATTTTCTTGAGCACGAGGCTCACGTTGTGCCCGCCGAAGCCCAGCGAGTTGCTCATCGCAAAGGCGATGTCCGCCCGGCGGCCCGCGTTCGGCACGACGTCCAGATCGCACTGCTCGTCCGGCACGCTGTAGTTAATCGTCGCCGGGACAAAGCCGTCGTGGAGCGCCATGGCAGTGATCGCCGCCTCCACCGCGCCCGCCGCGCCCAGCATGTGGCCCGTCATGGACTTGGTCGAGGACATCATCAGCCGGTACGCGTGCGCGCCGAACGCCTTTTTGACCGCCGCCGTCTCGCCCGCGTCGTTGAGCGTGGTGGACGTGCCGTGCGCGTTGATGTAGCCCACCTGCTCAGGCGCCACGCCGCCGTCATGAAGCGCCAGCGTCATCGCCTTCGCGCCGCTGCTGCCGTCCGGCGCGGGCGCGGTGATGTGGTACGCGTCGCACGTCGCGCCATAGCCGACGATCTCCGCATAGATCTTTGCGCCGCGTGCTTTGGCGTGCTCAAGCTCCTCCAGCAGCAGCACCGCCGCGCCCTCGCCCATCACGAAGCCGCTGCGCTCCGCGTCAAAGGGAATCGACGCGCGCGCGGGGTCCTGGCCCTGATGCAGCGCTTTCATCGACGCGAAGCCGCCGATGGCCAGCGGGGTGATGCTCGCCTCCGTGCCGCCGCAGAGCATGACCTCGGCGTAGCCGTCGCGGATGTAGTGGAACGCATCGCCCACCGCGTTGCCGCCGCCGGCGCAGGCCGTCACCGGGCAGGTACACATGCCCCGGAAGCCCGCGTCAATCGCCACGCGGCCCGCCGCCATGTTGCCGATGATGCCGGGGATCATGAACGGGGACACGCGGTCGTAGCCCTTCGCGAGGCCGCGCTCCTTCGCCTCCTCCGTCGTCTCAAAGCCGCCGATGCCGCTGGACACCGCCACGCCGCAGCGGTCGGAGTCGGCCGCCTGCACGTCAAAGTGCGCGTCCGCGAGCGCCTCACGTGCGGCCACCAGCGCAAACTGGCAGAAGCGGTCCATGTGTCTGGTCTCCAGCTTGCCAAAGTTCGCCTCCGCGTCAAAGCCCTTGACCTCGGCAGCCAGCGTCACCTTGCGGCCGGCCGTGTCATAGCGCGTGATCGGCGCAATGCCGCACACGCCCGCCTGAATCGCCCGCCAGGTTTCGGGCATCGTAAGGCCCACCGGCGTCACCGCGCCCAGGCCGGTAATCACCACTCGTCTCTTGCTCATGCTTCTCCTCCGTCACATGGCCATACCGCCATCGATGGCCAGCACCTGGCCGGTGATGTACGCCGCCTCGTCGCTGGCCAGGAACGCGACCGCCCGGGCCACCTCCTGTGCCTGACCGAGCCTGCCCGCCGGAATCATGGCGAGCGTCGCCTCCCTGGCCGCATCC
>SFFH01000059.1 GCA_004557905.1 Clostridiales bacterium
ATGATCGCGGACGTGCGGCAGGACACGCGCCCCAACCTCGCCGGGGACAAGGCGGAACGCATGCGTACGCTGTTCGCCGCGCGCGAGGCGCTCTACCGCAGGGCCGCGCATATCGAGTTTGACAACCGGCTGCCCCCGGCACAGTCCGCGGCGCAGCTGGCAGAACGCCTGAACGCACAGCTGCTTTGAGACGCGCAAAATGAAGAAGGGAATCAGAGGAACAATGCCCCTCCGACTCCCTTCTTTGCTTGATGCCTTTATCCGGCGCTTCTTCTCCTCTTGATCTCCGCGCAGAACGCCTGATCCGCCGGGCAGAAGTCGTACTCGTCGATCTCCTCCGGCGTAATCCAGCGGATATCGCTGTGCTCGAGCCTGTGCACCTCGCCCGAGGCGATTCTGCTCTCGTACAGCGTCAGGTGCACCGTGAGGTCGGGGTACGCGTGCGTCACGTCCATGAACGCGCTCAGCACGCGGATATCCGCGCCCAGCTCCTCGCGGCACTCGCGCACGAGCGCCTCAGGGCCGCTCTCGCCCGGCTCGATCTTGCCGCCTGGGAACTCCCACAGGAGCGCGCGCGCCTTGTCCGGCGGCCGCTGGCAGACCAGAAAGCGATCATCTTTCCGGATGAGCGCCGCGACCACCTCAATCGTCGTTGCCATCCGCCTTCGCCGCCTCGGCCGCAAGCTCGGCCTTGATCTCGGCGCGCAGCTTTTCCTTGAGCGCCTTCTTTTCCTTGTCTTCCTCGGCAATCTTCTCGGCGGCGGCCCAGTTCATGCGGCCGTAGCGCTTGGCCAGCGCGGCCAGCTCGGCGCACAGCTCGTCCGTCAGCTGGTCGGCACGCACGCGCCAGCGCCAGTTCTTGCCGACGGTGGACGGCTGATTCATGCGGCAGCTGTTGTCCAGGCCCATGTAGTCCTGAATCGGGATGATGCACATGTTGGCGTTGCTCAGCATCGCCAGGCTGACGAACGGGCGGTGGATCTCCCCTGCCGGCGTGTACGGATCGCAGAGGTACTCGCGCGCCATTTTGCGCTCTTCCTCCTTGATGCCCGCAAACCAGCCGACGATCGTCTCGTTGTCGTGCGTGCCGGTGTAGACGACGCAGTTCTGCGGATAGTTATGCGGCAGATAGTCGTTCGCCGCGCCGGTGTCGCGGGAATCGAACGCGAACTCCAGCACCTTCATGTTCGGATAGCCGGTGTCCTTCACCAGCTTGCGCACGGAGTCGGTCATGTAGCCCAGGTCCTCCGCGATGACCGGCTTGTCGCCCAGGCACTCCTTGATGCGGTTAAACAGCGCAAGGCCCGGGCCCTTCTCCCAGTGGCCTTCGTGTGCGGTCTTGGCGCCGTAGGGAATGGAGAAGTACTCGTCAAAGCCGCGGAAGTGGTCGATGCGCACCACATCGTAGAGCGTAAAGCTGTGCCACATGCGGGTGACCCACCAGGAGTAGTTGGTCCTCTGGTGATAGTCCCAGTCGTAGAGCGGATTGCCCCAGACCTGGCCGTCTGCGGCAAAGCCGTCCGGCGGGCAGCCCGCAATCGCCTTGGGCACGTTGTTTTCGTCGAGCTGGAACAGCTCCGGATGCGACCAGACGTCCGCGCCGTCCGGCGAGACGTAGATCGGGATATCGCCCACGATCTGGATGCCCCGGCTGTTGGCGTAGGCCTTGAGCTTCTTCCATTGCCTGTCAAACTGGAACTGCATGTACATGTGGAACTCGATGTCAAAGTACAGCTCGCGGCGGTAGTAGTCCAGCGCGTAGCCCCAGCGCAGGCGGATGTCCTGCGGCCACTCGGTCCAGATCACGCCGCCGAAGAATTCGTGCACCGCCATGAACAGCGCGTAGTCGTTCAGCCACCAGTGGTTCTCGCTCACGAACTTCTGGTAGTCCGGGTTATGGCTGATGTCGCTGCGCTCGTACGCCTTGCGCAGGAGCTTAAAGCGGTGCTCATGCAGCGCGGCATAGTCCACATCGGAGGGATTGCTGCCAAAGTCGACCGCGTCGATCTCCTCCTGCGTGAGCACACCCTCCTCCACCAGCGCCTCCAGGCTGATGAAGTACGGATTGCCGGCAAACGCGGAGAACGCCTGGTACGGCGAATCGCTCGACGCGCCGTAGCTGGTCGCGCCCAGCGGCAGAATCTGCCAGTAGGTCTGTCCGGCGCGGGCCAGCCAGTCCACAAAATCATACGCTTCCTGAGAGAAGCAGCCGATGCCGTATTTGGAGGGCAGGCTGGTCACGGAAAGCAGAACGCCAGCGGAACGTTTCATACGCAAATCTCCTTTATCGCCGCTCCTGTCGCGCGCAGCGGCGGATCGATTTCCGGCAGTGGGCATGCGCGTCCGAACGTTTCGGAAACGTTTCCAAACGAGCCCTTCAAAAACGCCGCGAGCGGCGCTTTCAAATATAAACCCTCTGTCCTTGTTCTGTCATAAATCCAATATAGTACATTTTCAGGCATTTTTCAAGGGGGTTTTTGAACTTCCGGGAAAACCTTGTCACAGCAGGCCGAAAACCGTCATCGAAACCGGCGCGAGCATGGTCTCTCCCTCAGCCGCTTTGGGCTTTTTCCACAGGAAGCTGCTCTCCCCGTCGCACAGCACCGACCAGCGGCCCTGCGGCAGCGAAAGCGTGCAGGCCTCGCCGTCCGTGTTGACCGCCAGCAGAATCTGCGCCCAGCGGCTGTCTGCGCCGCCGTTGTCAAGCCGCACCGCCGCCGCGCGCGGCGTGATTTCGGCCACTTCCAGCAGCCGCTCTCCCGCGCGCTCGCCCTTGTCGCACAGGCACGGCAGCTGTTTGCGCAGCGCGATGAGCCCGCGGTAATACGCCGCCAGATCGCGGAAGCGCACCGTGCGCCGCCAGTCGAGCCGGTTGATGCGCAGCGGGGCGTTGTAGCTGTTGCGCATGCCCAGCTTGGTGCGCCCAAAGTCCTCGCCGGAGAGCATGAACAGGCGCCCCTGACAGCAGAAGGTGATCGCCGCGGCCAGCTTGTTCGCGCGCACGATCTCCTCCTGACGGGGCGCAAAGTGCCGCCCGTCGCCCAGCGCATACACCAGCTTGTCCCAGAGCGTCCAGTCATCGTGCGAGGAAACATAGCTGACCGTCTGCGAGGGCGCCAGGAAGGGCAGCCCCGGCCCCGACCAGCCGCGCACACAGCAGGCCAGCCACGCCGCGTTGAAATCGCCCTCGCTGGCAAAGCCCCTGCTCCGGGGATCGTACAGCCCGCCGCGCACCGCGTCGCGCGTGTCGTCGCAGAACGCGCCGATCTGCGCGTCCAGCAGGGCCATGTTGCCCTTGTGGCACAGCGGCGTGCCCGGGCGCTCGGCGGTGGGGCCGCCGCTCCACGGCTCGCCGAAGACCAGCTTTTCTCCCTCGCCGTAGCGCTCATCGAGCGCCCGACGGATGCGGTTCATCAGCGGCGCGTCCAGCAGGCCCATCAGGTCAAACCGGAAGCCGTCGATGTGGTACTCCTCCGCCCAGTAGAGCACGGAATCGAGGATGTACCGGGCACACATGCTGCGCTCGCTGGCCAGCTCGCTGCCGCAGCCGGAGCCGTTTGACGCGCTGCCGTCCGCGTTCTGCCGGAAGAAATACCACGGAACGCTGCCAAAGAGGCACGAGCCCTCCAGCCATTGCACATGGTTGTAGACCACATCCATGATCACGCGCAGGCCGCTTTGGTGCAGAGCCTGCACAGCCTCCTTGAGCTCGCGGATGCGCACCTCGCCATGGAACGGGTCGGTTGCATACGAGCCCTCCGGCACGCTGTGGTTCACCGGATCATAGCCCCAGTTGAACGCCGCCGGACGGCCCGCCTCGTCCACAGAGCCAAAGTCCTGCACCGGCATCAGCTCCACATGCGTGAAACCCTGGCGCTTGAGGTAGGCCACGCAGGTCGGATGCCTGCCCTTCCCGTCGAGCGTGGTGTCTGTCAGCGTCAGCGCCTTGTACTTGCCGCGGTACGCCTCGGGCACGCCGCTGTGCGGGTCGGCGGAAAAGTCCCCCACGTGAATCTCGCAGATCACGTCCTCGCTTCCCCTGGCGGGCGCGCGGTCGCGCGCCCAGCCCGGCGGGTTGGTGCGCGGCAGGTCCACGACCATGGAGCGCACGCCGTTCACGCCGCAGGCCCTCGCGTACGGGTCGGCGATGAACCGCGTCACGCCGTCCACCATCACGTCGTAGCCATAGTACACGCCGTGAAGGTTCTCGCCCGTCTCCCAGGTCCACAGGCCGCGCTCCCCGCGCACGAGCTCGTGCGCGGCATAGGCCCAGCCCTCGTGGCCGCTATGATGCAGGTACAGCGTCACGCGCTCGGCCGTCGGGGCCCAGAGCGCAAAGCGCGTGCCCTGCGGCGTCACAAAGGCCCCCAGCGGCGCATCGCAATGAAACTCATTCTCAAAGTCTTTGGAATCAAAGACCGCTTTCAGCGCAGCTGCGCGCATGTTCTTCATCAGGCTTTCTCTCCCGGATTTTCTTCCGACAGTATACCCCGTTTTCTGCCTGCGCGCAAGATATGCACTTTCTTTTTCAAACGCCGCAGATTTCCTTGAAATTTGGTTGGATTGCTAGTATAATTTTTTTGTATTTGTCCGTCAAGCATTCACTTTCGCAAAGAATGAGGAGGATTTTCACCATGACCGCTTGGAAAAACATGGATACCCTGGCCGCTTATCAGGACCTGATGAACGCCCCGAAGGTCGATCTCGCCGCCGCGATGTCCGGCGAAAACGGCGCGCAGCGCGTGCGCCGCTACACCGTGCCCATGGGCGCGGGGCTTGATTTCAACTTCGGCGCGCGTCCGGTGGACGACGGCATTCTGTCCATCCTGGCCAGCTTCGCCAAGGAGGCGCAGCTGACCGAGAAGTTTGCCGAGCTGTACAATGGCGCGGTCATCAACACCGGCGAAAACCGCCGCGTGCTGCATCACCTGTGCCGCGGCCAGCTGGGCGAGGCGGTGGTCGCCGACGGCGTCGACAAGCGCGCCTTCTATGTCGAGCAGCAGGCCCGCATCGCGGAGCTGGCCCGCAAGGTGCACGCCGGTGAGATCACCAACGCTGCGGGCGAGAAGTTCACCACCGTCGTGCAGATCGGCATCGGCGGCAGCGACCTGGGCCCCCGCGCGATGTACCTGGCGCTGGAGAACTGGGCCAGGGTCAACGGCACGCTCAAGATGAAGGCCGAGTTCATCAGCAACGTCGACCCCGATGACGCCGCGGGCGTGCTCAGCAAAATCGACGTGGCGCACGCGCTGTTCGTGCTCGTCTCCAAGTCCGGCACGACGCTGGAGACGCTGACCAACGAGTCCTTTGTCAAGGACGCGCTGGCCAAGGCGGGCCTCGATGCCTCCAGGCACATGATCGCCGTCACCAGTGAGACCTCTCCGCTGGCCAAGAGCTCCGATTATCTCGCCGCCTTCTTCATGGACGACTTCATCGGCGGCCGCTACTCCTCCACCTCCGCCGTCGGCGGCGCAGTGCTGTCCCTGGCGTTTGGCCCGGAGGTCTTCGCGCAGTTCCTCGAGGGCGCTGCCGAGGCGGACAGGCTCGCCAAGAACGAGGACCTGCTGAAGAATCCGGCCATGCTCGACGCGCTGATCGGCGTGTACGAGCGCAACGTGCTCGGCTATCCGAACACCGCCGTGCTGCCGTATTCCCAGGCGCTCAGCCGCTTCCCGGCGCACCTGCAGCAGCTGGACATGGAGTCCAACGGCAAGTCCGTCAACCGCTTCGGCGAGCCGGTTGACTACGTGACCGGCCCGGTCATCTTCGGCGAGCCGGGCACCAACGGCCAGCACTCCTTCTATCAGCTGCTGCATCAGGGCACGGACATCGTGCCGCTGCAGTTCGTCGGCTTCCGCAACAGCCAGATGGACACCGACGTCGTCATTCAGGGCAGCACCAGCCAGCAGAAGCTCTGCGCGAACGTCGCCGCGCAGATCGTCGCCTTCGCCTGCGGCAAGGCCGACGACAACCGCAACAAGTACTTCGCCGGCGGCCGTCCCTCCAGCATCATCATCGGCGAAAAGCTGACCCCGCAGGCGCTCGGCGCGCTGCTGGCGCACTTTGAGAACAAGGTCATGTTCCAGGGCTTTGCGTGGAACCTGAACAGCTTTGACCAGGAGGGCGTGCAGCTGGGCAAGGTGCTGGCCAAGCGCGTGCTGGCGCACGACACCGACGGCGCGCTCAAGGTGTACAGCGAACTGCTCAACATCTGAGACCTGCTTTCAGCCGCGTGCGTCCGGGATGAGGAGCGCATGCGCTGGCGGATGATTCCGTTCATCCGGTAAGTCTATGCCAAGCGCCTCCGGCCGCAGATCACCTGCCCGGAGGCGCTTTTCCATGCCCGCCTGCAAATTGACTTTCTCCGCCCGAGCGGCTATACTGTAGCCATCCACTGTTTGCGAAAGAAGGTCCTCCATGACCACGGATTTCTCGCAGGGGCGCGTCTGGCGGCGCATCGTCGCCCAGGCCGTGCCGCTGACGCTGGCGCAGCTGGTGCAGCTGCTCTACAGCATCGTCGACCGCATCTACATCGGCCATCTGCCGGGACTGGGCAGCGCGGCGCTGACGGGCGTGGGCCTCACGTTTCCCGTCGTCACGCTGATTGCCGCGTTCACCGCGCTGTTCTCCATGGGCGGCACGCCGCTGTTCTCCATCGCCCGCGGCGCAGGCGAGGAGGCGCGCGCCAAACGCATCATGGGCAGCGTCTTTTCCCTGCTCGCGCTCACGTCGCTGGCGCTCACCGTATTTTGCCTCGCCCTGCGCCGGCCGATCATGTTCCTCTTCGGCGCGAGCGAAGCGTCCTATGTGTACGCGGACGCCTACCTGCGCATCTATCTGCTCGGCACGCCGCTGACCATGCTGGCCACCGGTCTGAACGGCTTCATCAGCGCCCAGGGCTTCCCGCGCGTGGGCATGCTCACCACGGTCATCGGCGCGGTCTGCAACCTCGCGCTCGACCCGCTGCTCATCTTCGGGCTTCACATGGGCGTGTCCGGCGCGGCGCTGGCGACGGTCATCAGTCAGGGCGTCTCCTGCCTGTGGGCGCTGCGCTTTCTCTCCGGCAAAAGGGCGCTGCTGCGCCTTGAGCGCGAAAACCTGCGCGTCGATCCCGCGATTGCCAGGAAGGTTGTCTCCCTCGGTGCGTCCGGCTTCTTCATGCAGGGCACCAACTGCCTGGTGCAGGTCGTCTGCAACGCGACGCTGCACACCTTCGGCGGGGACCTGTACGTCGGCGTGATGACGGTCGTCAACTCCGTGCGCTCGGTGCTGGAGCTGCCCGTCTCCGGACTGAACAGCGGCGCGCAGCCGGTGCTGGGCTTCAACTACGGCGCGAAACAATACGGCCGCGTGAAGGAAGCCATCCGCTTTTCCACGCTGTGCGGCACCTGCTACAACGTGCTGGCCTGGCTGATCGTCCTGCGCTTTCCGGAGCCGCTGATGCGCGTGTTCACCTCTGACCCCGCGCTGATTGAGGCGGGCCGCGAGGCGCTGCACATCTACTTCTTCGGCTTCTTCTTCATGTCCTTCCAGTTCGCCGGGCAGTCAGTCTTCCAGTCGCTGGGCATGGCGCGCTATGCCGTGTTCTTTTCCCTGCTGCGCAAGGCGATCATCGTCGTCCCGCTGACGCTGCTGCTGCCGCGGCTGGGACTGGGCACAGCCGGCGTATTCCTCGCCGAGCCGATCTCCAACCTGCTGGGCGGCCTGGCATGCTTTACCACCATGTTTTTCACCGTGTACCGAAGGCTGGGCACGGACCCCGACCGGCTGACTGCCGACGGCTGATTTCAGAAAGGAGCAGGCACCATGACCACCCCCGTTCTCCGCTACGGCGCCGACTACAACCCAGACCAGTGGCTCGACCGTCCGGACATCCTCCGGAAGGATATCGAACTGATGAAGAAGGCGAACGTGAACGTCGTTTCGCTGGGCATCTTCGCGTGGGCGACGCTCGAGCCCGAAGAGGGCCGCTACAACCTCGACTGGATGGCCAGGATCATCGACGATCTCTACGCCGCCGGCATCAGCGTCGACCTGGCCACGCCCTCCGGCGCGCGTCCCGCGTGGCTGGCGCGCAAGTACCCCGAGGTGCTGCGCGTGGGTGCAGACAGAAAGCGCATCCTCTTCGGCGAGCGCCACAACCACTGCTACACCTCCCCCGTCTACCGCGAGAAGGTGAAGCAAATCAACCAGCAGCTGGCCGCCCGCTTTGGCCGCCATCCCGGCGTGATCATGTGGCATCTGTCCAACGAGTACGGCGGCGAGTGCCATTGCGCGCTGTGCCAGCAGGCGTTCCGCGACTGGCTCAAAGAGAAATACGGCACCATCGAGGCCGTCAACAAGGCGTGGAACGCCAAGTTCTGGAGCCACGATTACCCGGACTTTGACGCCATCGAGAGCCCGGCGCCGCACGGCGAGCACACCCTGCACGGCCTCAAGCTCGACTGGAAGCGCTTCGTCTCCCATCAGACGATCGACTTCATGAAGTGGGAGCGCGACAGCGTGCGCGAGATCGTCCCGGACGCGCCGGTGTGCGTGAACATGATGTACTTCTACGACGGCATCGACTACTTCGACATGGCCCGGGAAATCGACCTGGCCTCCTGGGATGCCTATCCCACCTGGCACAAATCCACGGAGACCATGGCGCAGACGGCGCTGGACACCGGCATGATGCACGACCTGATCTACTCCGTCAAGGGCCAGCCCTTCTGGATGATGGAGAACTGCCCCGGCCCGACCAACTGGCAGCCCGTCTCCAAGACGAAGAAGCCGGGCGTGAACATCCTCTCCGGCCTGCAGGCCGTGGCCCACGGCAGCGACGGCGTGCTGTTCTTCCAGTGGCGCCAGGCACGCGGCGCCAGCGAGAAGTTCCACGCGGCGATGGTCTCCCACGACGGCCGCGAGGACAACCGCATCTTCATGGAATGCGCCGAGCTGGGCGGCATTCTCCGGGAGATTGCGGCGGACGTCGCCGGCACAAAGCGCGAGAAGCAGGCCGCCATCGTCTACGACTGGAGCAACAAGTGGGCAATGGAGGACGCGCAGGGCCCGCGCAACGAGGGGCTTTCCTACAAGCACGAGCTGCTGCGCCACTACACGGGCCTGCGGCAGAACGGCATCGACGTGCAGATGATCGATGAGGACAGCGACATTGCCGGCTACCGGCTCATCGTCGCCCCGATGCTCTACATGCTGCGCGAGGACTTTGCGCAGAAGCTGCGCGGCTTTGTCGCCGCGGGCGGCACGCTGGTGGTCACCTACTGGTCCGGCGTGGTGAACGAGACCGACCTGTGCTGGCTGGGCGACACGCCGCACCTGCTCACCGATGTACTGGGCGTGCGCCGCATGGAGATTGACGCGATGTATGACGGCGAGACCCGCCGCTGCGTGTCCGTCTGCGACGAGCTGCCCGAGACCGCCAGCGGCTCCATCCTCTGCGAGGTCGCCGCGCTCGAGGGCGCCACGCCGCTGATGGTCTACGACGAGGACTACTTCGCCGGCGCGCCCGCCGTGACGGTGAACCATTTTGGCGAGGGCAAGGCGTACTACGTCGCCACGCGCTTTGAGGAGGACTTCTACAAGCCGCTCTACGAGCAGATCTGCGAGGGCTGCGTCGCCTCTTGCTGGCCGGGCCACATCGCCGAGAACGTGTTCGCCAGCCGCCGCGGGGATTACGTCTTCCTGCAGAACACCTCCGACGCGGTCGTCTGGTTCAAGAACGCGGAGCTCGCGCCCTACGGCACCGCGATCTACAAGAAGAACGGCGACGCGCTCGAGCTGGTGTACAATCAGACGGTGTTCACCTGGAGTCCGGTGAAGTGAGATAAGCATCATAAGGGAGAGTATGCGAACGAAGACCTCATCCGACCTCGCTCCGCTCGGCCACCTTCCCCATAGGGGAAGGCAAGACTGTCAAGCAGCTGCGCAGTAAACCAGCCTTCCCCTGCTTGCTTTCATTCACTTTTCTTCCATCTGCGCCAGCAGGTACTCCAGCGCCTCGTCCGGCGTGGCGAAGTTCACATCGACCTTGTCCGCTTCCTGCACGTTCACGCCCACGGAAAGCCCCGCGTACTCGAACATCGGGTAGTCGTTCAAGCCGTCGCCCACCGCGGCGGTCTCCTCCGGCGCAATCCCCAGCAGCGCGCCCAGCCGCGCAAGGCCGCTCTTCTTCGTGATGCCGCTGGGCGTGATGTCGTAGCTGTCGCAGTGTCGGTAGATGATCAGATCCTCGAGCTGCGGCGCAAGCGCGTCGATGCAGCCCTGCAGCGCGTCAAACTCCGCGTCATCCCGTGGGAACGGCGTGAGCCCCACCTCGTTGGGCTGATACCACAGCCCCGGCACGGCCGCGTCGAACGCCTCGCGCAGCATGCGGATGGAGCGCCTGGCCGCATCGGAATGCGGCGCAACGTGGTATTCCCTCGGCGGCAGGTCCACGCCGAACTGGATCACCGCGCCGTTTTCGCCCACGAGAATCGGCGCGCGAAGCTCCACCTGCCGCATCATGCCGCACAGGTAATACGTCGGCTTGCCGGAGCAGATCGCGATGCGCGCGCCCCGCTCCTCCAGCGCTCGAAGGCGCGCCACGTTCTGCGGCTGGATGCCCGTGCTCAGGTCGGCCAGCGTGCCGTCCAGGTCAAACACAATCAGCTTCATCGTCGCGCCCTCACAGAATGATCATCTCGGTGATAAACACCACTGCGCACGAGGCGACCGCCACGGTGAACAGGCTCCGGCCGCTCCACGCCAGCACGACGCCCGCGATGAGCGCCAGCAGACCAGCCACGGGCGCGGTCGTCGCCTGCACGATGTCCGGGAAGGTCATGATCGCCAGCGTCACATAGGGCACATAGTACAGGAACGAGCGGATGAACCGGCTCTTGATCGGCTTGCGGATCAGCGTCAGCGGCAGCACGCGGATGAGATAGGTGACCGCGAACATGACGAAGATGTACAGATAGATGTTATGCTGCATGGCCGTCTTCCTCCTTCACCGGGAACAGGTACGCCGCCGCGGCGGAAATCGCGACCGTCAGGATGATGACGCGCGTGCCGGGCGAGATGGCGGAGACGACCGGCAGATAGGCAAACGCGCAGCTGGCCAGCATGGAAATGACCACCAGCGCGGCGATCACCCGGTTCTCCCTGGCCGGGGGAATGATGATCGCCAGGAACATGCCGTACAGGCCCACGCTCAGCGCGCTGACGATGTTCGCGGGCAGCACATTGCCCATGACCACGCCGAGATA
The DNA here is from genome assembly GCA_004557905.1 of Clostridiales bacterium. Classification (GTDB taxonomy): domain Bacteria; phylum Bacillota; class Clostridia; order Christensenellales; family Aristaeellaceae; genus Ventricola. The sequence continues at coordinate 11,250 of SFFH01000059.1, forward strand.
TGTGCCCAGCGACCAGCCCGGCAGCGCCATGGCGATCACGCCGTAGGTGTACCACGGGCAGATCATGCCCGGAAGGGCCATCTGCACGCCGAAGATCTCGTCCGTCACCTCAAAGCCGATGATCAGGCGCGGGATGAGGCCCGTCTCAGGCGAAATCTTCTGGCTCAGCGAGCAGGACATGAGCAGGTAGCGCGCGTTGATGATGAGCATCATGACCGCCATGGCCAGATAGCCCTCGTTCGCCTGAATGACCGTGAAGCCGGCCTTCTCGCCGGCAGACGCGTTGCACAGCAGGCTGGTCAGAAACGCCTGACCGGCCGTCAGGCCTGCGTTGCGGGCGACAATGCCCAGCGTAAAGGAGACAGTCGCGTAACCCAGCATGATCGGCGTGCCGTCGCGCATGCCGCGAAGGAACCACGTCTTGTTTTCCTGTTTCATTTGCATTTTCCTTCCTCAGGGACTTGCTGTACGCCGCTGCCGGCTCAGACAGGGCGGCGGGATCATGAAGACAGCCGAAGTACATCATAAACCTTTTGGCCCGTTTCGTCCATACCCCGCGCCAAAAACCTTGCGCAAATTTCACTCGGCTTTCGCGATTTTCCCCGCTGTGGCTTGACCGGCCCGCCCGAGTGTGAGACAATAGGCTTCAGAGATTTCCGATTTCATTTCTGGAGGTTGAGCCATGCCTATCACCTATGACAGCAGCACGCAGTGCTTCCATCTCTCAAACGACCGCGTCAGCTACATCTTCCGTTTGGCCGGCGGTAAGTATCCCATCCATGTCCATTGGGGCCGCCATGTGCGCCGCGTCCGCGACGAGCTCATCGAGCGGCGCACCATCTGGCCGGAGGACGCCTTCTCCCTCAACGAGACGGCGCTCGATTTCCTGCCCCTGGAGTGCCCGACGTACACCGGCGACCTGCGCGAGGGCATGATCCACGTCACCCATGAAAGCGGCATGTCAGCACTGCTGCTCGAGTATGTGTCCCACGAGATCGTCACCGGCAAGCCATCTCTGGGCGATCTGCCCAGCGCCCGCGGCGAGGGCGCGCAGTCCCTTCTGCTGACGCTGCGCGACGCCGTCAGCGGCGTGACGGTCGAGCTGTGCTACACCGTCTATGCCGACACGGACGTGATCGCCCGCAGCGCGCGCATCGTCAACGGCGGCAGCACCGATATCGTCGTGAACAGAGCGCTCAGCGCCTGTGTGGACTTTGAGGGCTGCGACTACGATTTCACCACGCTCTGCGGCGCATGGGCGCGCGAGCGCCGGCCGTACACCCGCCCGCTCGTTCCGGGCGACCAGGGGACAGGCTCCGCGCGCGGCGCATCCAGCGTGCAGACCAGCCCGTTCATGATGCTCACCAGCAAGGGCGCGACGGAGACCGAGGGCGAGGCCTATGGCTTCGCGCTGTGCTACTCCGGCGGCTTCGAGGCGAACGTGCACGTCGATCACCACTACATTTCCCGCGCGATGATCGGCATCCAGCCGTACAATTTCTCCTGGAAGCTCGCCCCAGGCGAGGCCTTCCAGACCCCGGAGGCCTACCTGTGCTACTCCTGCGAGGGCATCGGCGGCATGAGCCGCAGCTTCCACCGCCTCGTCCATCGCCACATCACGACCGGCAAGTATGCGCGCGCCCCGCGCCCGCTGCTCATCAACAACTGGGAGGCGACGTACTTCGCCTTTGACGAGGAGAAGCTGCTCTCCCTCGCCCGCCGCGCTGTCGAGGCGGACATCGACCTGTTCGTGCTCGACGACGGCTGGTTCGGCCATCGCGACGACGACCATTCCTCCCTGGGCGACTGGTTTGACGACACGCGCAAGCTGCCGGACGGCCTCGCCGGTCTTAGCGCGAAGATTCACGCGCTGGGCCTGAAGTTCGGCCTGTGGGTCGAGCCGGAGATGATCTCTCCGGACAGCGACCTGTACCGCGCGCATCCGGACTGGTGCATCCATGTGCCGGGCTATCCGCGCATCGAGTCGCGCAATCAGCTGGTGCTGGACCTCTCGCGCGGCGAGGTGCGCGATTACGTGGTCGAGGTGATCACCGCCGCGCTGCACCGCGCGAGCGTCGACTATGTGAAGTGGGACATGAACCGCTTCATCACCATGTGGGGCAGCGCCGCCCTGCCGGCGGACAGGCAGAAGGAGCTGGGCCATCGCCACATTCTGGGCGTATACGACATCATGCGCCGCGTCATCTCTCAGTTCCCGGATGTGCTCTTTGAGAGCTGCGCCGGCGGCGGCGGCCGCTTCGATCTGGGCATGATGTGCTTCATGCCGCAGGCCTGGTGCACGGACGATACCGACGCCTGGATGCGCTGCCAGATTCAGCACGGAACCTCGCTGGTGTTCCCGGCCAGCTGCATGGGCGCGCACGTCTCCGCCGTGCCTAACCACCAGACCGGCCGCTGCACCCCGCTTGCCACCCGCGCCGCCGTCGCCATGAACGGCACCTACGGCTACGAGCTGGATCTAACGAAGCTGCCCGACGAGGAGATCGCGGAGATCCGCGCGCTCAACAAGCGCGTGCGCGAGATGCAGCCTGTGCTCCTGTACGGCGATCTCTACCGCCTGCGCTCCCCCATCGGCGGCAATGAGGCGGCCTGGATGAGTGTCTCGCCGGATAAGCGCGAGGCCGTCGTCACGCACGTCTTCGCGCAGGCCCTCCCGAACATGAAGGACGGCCTGATGCACCTTGCCGGCCTTGACGAGACGCTGACCTACCGGGACATCGACACCGGCAAGACCTATGGCGGCGACGAGCTGATGTACTACGGCATCCGCGTCACGAAGCCCTGGGGTGACTATATGAGCCAGCAGTGGTTCCTGCGCGCAGTAGAAGATGCTTAAATCAGGCGCGAAGCGAAGAAGGGTCAAGGGATGAAATCCCTTGCGGGGTTTGGGGCGGCGCCCCAAGCGGGTTTGGGACCGGAGCCTGCCGCGCCCAGTGGGCGATGCAGGCAGGCGGAGCGTCGGGAATCGCAAGGAGCGGCAGGATGCCGCGACTATGCGAGATCCCCGGATCGGCAGCCCAAATATCCGGATAAAGTGTAGTTTCAGAGCAGGCTGCGCAGCAGCCTACGATTGAAACGGGTTTGAT
>SFFH01000060.1 GCA_004557905.1 Clostridiales bacterium
GCGCGCGTTCTACCACATGCGCGACGAGAACGGCGTGCCGCAGGGCTATGACCTGATCTGGCGCGGCGTGGAGATCACCACCGGCGCGCAGCGCGAGCACCGTTATGAGCAGCTCTGCGCGCAGGCGAAGGAGAAGGGCCTGGATGAGGACGTGAAGTTCTACACCGAGTTCTTCAAGTACGGCTGCCCGCCGCACGGCGGCTTCGGCCTGGGCATCGACCGCCTGACCATGCTGCTGCTGGGCATGACCATCAAGGAAGCGATGTTCATCTTCCGCGGCCCGACCCGCCTGACCCCGTAACGCGTCCTGCCCGCTCAAGGCGTCATTCCGATCATATTCATCAAGGCACTGACTGTGTTTCATGCACGGCCAGTGCCTTTTCGTGTGCCGGAATGGACTTGCAGGGGGTATCCCTGCTGATTGCAAAGAGGGTTCGCGCTGCAAAAAGGCCGTTCCGTTTCATATACTCTTTTCCTGTTCTTTACATGACCGCGCTTTCGCGCTTAACACGCCGGCGATACAATGACGTCGTTTCCGAGAGGGAGCGGCAAGACAAGTGAAAGCAATGCGACATGGATAAGGAGTGTGTCCTATGAAGAACATGATGAAGAAGATGCTCTGCGGCGCGGCGGCCCTGTGCCTGATGGCGAGCGCGGCGGTGGCCGAGTTTGACGCGGGCAAGCAGATCGACGTGATCTCCCGCGAGGATGGCAGCGGCACGCGCGGTGCGTTTGTGGAGCTGACCGGCGTGGAGCAGAAGATCGACGGCAAGAAGGTGGACATGACCACTGAGGACGCGCAGATCACCAACAACACCGCGGTCACGATGACCACCGTCGCGGGCGACACCTACGCGATTGGTTACATCTCCCTGGGCTCCCTGAATGACAGCGTGAAGGCCGTGAAGGTGGCGGGCGTGGAAGCCACCGCCGAGAACGTGAAGAGCGGTGCGTACAAGGTCGCGCGTCCGTTCAACATCGCCTGGAAGGAAGATGCGCTGAGCGACGCGGGCAAGGACTTCATCGCCTATATCCTCAGCAGCGAGGGTCAGGCAATCGTCAATGCCAACGGCTATGTCGGCAGCGATGACGCGGCGGCCTACGAGGCTGCGGGCGTCACCGGCAAGGTGGTCGTGGCCGGTTCCTCCTCCGTCTCTCCGGTGATGGAAAAGCTGGCCGAGACGTACATGGCGGCGAACACCGGCGTGGAGATCGAGATTCAGACGAGCGACTCCACCACCGGCATGACCAGCGCCATGGAGGGCGCCTGTGAGATCGGCATGGCCAGCCGCGAGCTGAAGGAGGCGGAGGCCGCCGAGCTTGAGAGCACCGCGATCGCGATGGACGGCATCGCCGTGATTGTCAACAACGAAAACCCGGTCGAGAATCTGAGCCTCGAGCAGATTGGCGCGATCTACACCGGCGAAACGACGGTGTGGAACGAGCTGTGAGAAAGCGGACATGAAAACATTCAAAGAGAAGGCGATGAAAATCGTCTTCCTGTTTACTGCGCTGGTTTCGGTAGCATGCGTGGCCCTGATCTGCGTGTTCCTGATTTCAAGCGGCGTGCCTGCCATGAAGGAGATCGGCTTCGGCCGGTTCCTTCTGGGCAGGACGTGGAGGCCGGGCGCGGAGATCTACGGCATCTTCCCGATGATCGTGGGCAGCGTCTATGTGACCGGGCTGGCGCTGCTCATCGGCGTGCCGGTGGCGCTGCTGACGGCGGTGTACCTGGCGTACTTCTGCCCCGCACAGGTCTATCGCTTCATCAAGCCGGCGATTGAGCTGCTGGCGGGCATCCCGTCGGTGGTGTACGGCTTCTTTGGCATCGTGGTGCTGGTGCCGACGGTGCGCACGCTGGGCGAGCCGTTTCAGGGGAAGGGCAACTCCATCCTGACGGCGTCGCTCCTGCTGGCGATCATGATCCTGCCGACGATCATCGGCGTGGTGGAGCCGGCGATCCGCGCGGTGCCGCGCAGCTATTACGAGGGCTCTCTAGCGCTGGGCGCGACGCATGAGCGAAGCGTCTTTTCCGCCGTGCTGCCGGCGGCGCGCTCCGGCGTGCTGGCGGGCATCGTGCTGGGCCTGGGCCGCGCCATGGGCGAGACGATGGCGGTCATCATGGTCGCGGGCAATCAGGCGCGCATGCCCAAGGGCATTTTGCAGGGCGTGCGCACGCTGACAGGCAACATCGTGCTGGAGATGGGCTACGCGGCGGGCCTGCACCGGGAGGCGCTCATCGCCACGGGCGTGGTGCTGTTCGTGTTCATCCTGCTCATCAATCTGGCGTTCTCCGCGCTGAAGGGAAGGGACAGAGGATGACGGAAGAAAAGAAGAGACGAAGGCAGGAGCGGCAGAGGTACTGGACGGCACGGCGCATCTGGGCGCAGAGCGTGCTGCTGCGCGTGGCGGTGCACGCGGCTGCTGCGGCGACGGTGCTGATCCTGGGCTTTCTGATCGGCTACATCCTCATTCGGGGCGTGCCGAACCTGAAGCCGGCGCTGTTCTCGCTGCACTACACCAGCGAGAACCAGTCGATGCTGCCGGCCATCGTGAACACCTGCACGATGACGGTGATGGCGCTGTTGCTCGCCGTGCCCGAGGGCGTGGGCGCGGCGGTGTATCTGGTGGAATACGCGAAAAAGCGCAGCCGTTTGGTCCGGCTGGTGCGCCTGGCGACGGAGACGCTCTCGGGCATTCCGTCGATCGTGTACGGCCTGTTCGGCATGCTGCTGTTCAACAACCGGCTGCATCTGGGCTACAGCCTGATCTCCGGCAGCCTGACGCTGGCGATCATGATTCTGCCGCTGATTCTGCGCACGACAGAGGAGGCGCTTTTGTCCGTGCCGGACATGTACCGCGAGGGCAGCTTTGGCCTGGGCGCGGGCAAGCTGCGCACGGTGATGTCCATCGTGCTGCCTGCGGCGGCACCGGGCATCCTGTCGGGCGTGATTCTGGCCATCGGACGTATCGTCGGTGAGACGGCGGCGCTGATGTACACCAGCGGCACGGTGGCTAAGATCGCGGGCCTGAGCGACTCGGGCATTACGCTGGCGCTGCACATGTACAAGCAGGCGAGCGAGGGCCTGTACACCGAGGAGGCTTATGCCACAAGCGTGGTGCTGCTGGTCCTGGTGCTCCTGATCAACTTTGCATCGTCCAGAGCCGCCGGAAGAATCGGCAAAAAACAGGGATAAGGATATGGAAAACACAAGCAAATTCAGCGTGCGGGACATGAACCTGCACTACGGCAGCTTTCACGCGCTGAAGGGCCTGAGCCTTGACATCGGCGCGAACGAAATCACCGCCCTCATCGGCCCGAGCGGCTGCGGCAAGTCGACCTTCCTTCGCAGCCTGAACCGGATGAACGACCTGGTGGAGGGCTGCCGCATCACCGGCGACATCCGCCTGGACGGCGAGGACATCTACGCGCCGGGCACGGACGTCAACCTGCTGCGTAAGCGCGTGGGCATGGTGTTCCAGAAGCCGAATCCGTTCCCGATGACGGTGTACGACAACATCGCCTACGGCCCGCGCACGCACGGCATCAAGCGGCGCGCCGAGCTCGACGCGATCGTGGAAAAGAGCCTGCGGGACGCGGCAATCTGGGACGAGGTGAAGGATCGGCTGAACAAGAGCGCGCTGGGCCTCTCCGGCGGCCAGCAGCAGCGCCTGTGCATCGCGCGGGCGCTGGCGGCGCAGCCCGAGGTGATCCTCATGGACGAACCGACGAGCGCGCTTGACCCGATCTCCACCTCGCGCATCGAGGATCTGGCGCTCGAGCTCAAGCGGGACTACACGATTGTCATGGTTACGCACAACATGCAGCAGGCGGCGCGCGTGTCGGACAAGACGGTGTTCTTCCTGCTGGGCGAGATCATCGAGAGCGGCGAGACCGAAAGAATCTTCTCCCGCCCGCAGGACAAGCGGACGGAGGATTACATCACGGGGCGCTTCGGATAAGATCGTGAATCGGCAGGCCCCGAAGGAGGAAGCATGAGAAAGCGGTATGACGAGCAGCTTGAGCGGCTGCATGACGAGATCATCCGCATGGGCGAGATGATCGAGCGGGCGATTCTGGACGCGGTGAGCGCGCTGGAGACGCATGACGTGTGCCGGGCGAAGGAGATTATCGCCAGTGACGAGGAGATCGACCAGCAGGAAAAGCTGGTGGAAGGCCTGTGCATGAAGCTGCTGCTCTCCCAGCAGCCGGTGGCCGGCGACCTGCGCCGCGTGTCCTCCGCGCTGAAGGTGATCACCGACATGGAGCGCATCGGCGACCACGCGACGGACATCAGCGAGCTGACGCTGATGCTCTCGGGCGAGCCGGGCATGGGCGCACTCGACCTGCGGCAGATGGCGGCGAAGACCTGCGAGATGCTGCTTTGCAGCCTGGAGGCGTTCGTTCACCAGGATGTGCCCAAGGCGCACGAGGTCATTGCAAAGGACGACGAGGTGGACGCGCTGTTTCTGCGGGTGAAGGGCGACATCATCGACGCGCTGCGCAGCACGCCCGGCGGCGGCGAGGAGGCGGTGGATCTGCTGATGGCGGCCAAGTATTTTGAGCGCATCGGCGATCACGCGACGAACATCGCCGAGTGGGCGATCTACGCGGTTCTCGGCGAGCACGAGGATTGAGCCCGATTGGCCGCACCATATTTAACCCCGATTTAACATTCTCTTCTTGACGGCTTTACAGAGCGTTGATAATATAGAAATTGTGGGAATTTTCGATTCCCCGCTTTTCCGGTCCCGAAGACGCACCTGTGCAAAATCTTGAGTCAAAGGAAGAGAAACACATGGATATTTTCGGCGTACTCAATATGATCTGCGGCCTGGCGCTGTTCCTGTACGGCATGCACATCATGGGCGACGGCCTCACGCGCATGTCCGGCGGCAAGCTGGAGACCATTCTTGAAAAGCTGACCAACAATACCCTCAAGGCCGTGCTGCTGGGCGCGGCCGTCACGGCGGTCATCCAGTCGTCCTCGGCGACGACGGTCATGGTCGTCGGTTTTGTCAATTCCGGCATCATGAAGCTGAGCCAGGCGGCGGGCGTGATCATGGGCGCGAACATCGGCACCACGATCACCAGCTGGATCCTGTCGCTGACGGGCATTGAAGGGAGCAACGTCTTCCTTCGCCTGCTCAAGCCCAGCTCGTTTACGCCCATCATGGCGCTGTGCGGCGTGGCGTTCATCATGTTCACCAAGAACGAAAAGAAGCACAACATCGGCCAGATTCTGGTCGGCTTCACCGTGCTGATGAACGGCATGAACATGATGAGCGACGCGGTCAAGCCCCTGGCGGATGTGCCGGAATTCACCAACATCCTGCTGATGTTCACCAATCCGGTGCTGGGCATGCTCGCCGGCATGGCGCTCACGGCGATCATCCAGTCCTCCTCCGCCTCGGTCGGTATCCTGCAGGCGCTGTGCATCACCGGCGCGGTGAAGTACTCCGCCGCGCTGCCGATCATCATGGGCCAGAACATCGGCACCTGCGTGACAGCGCTGCTCTCCTCCGTGGGCGCGAGCAAGAACGCCCGCCGCGCGTCCCTGATTCACCTGTACTTCAACCTCATCGGCACGGTGCTGTTCATGATCGTGTTCTATGCGATCAACGCGCTGGTGCCCTTTGCGTTCCTCGCCGAGCCGGCGAACGCCGCGGGCATCGCCGTCATCCACACGGCGTTCAACCTGCTGGCGACGCTGGTGCTGCTGCCCTTCAGCAGCCTGCTGGTCAAGCTGGCCTGCCTGACCGTGCGCGACGACGAGAAGGTGGAGAAGATCGACGACTTCCAGCTGCTGGACGAGCGCTTCCTGGCGCAGCCGGCCTTCGCCGTGGAGCAGTGCCGCGTGGTGACGGGCCGCATGGCGCAGCTGACGAAGGAGGCGATCTTTGACGCGTGCAGCCTGGTCGACGGCGGGGAATACACCGATGAGAAGGCCGAGCGCATCGCGGCGCTGGAGGAGAAGATCGACCACTACGAGGACAACCTGGGCACCTACATGGTGAAGCTGTCCCACGCAAACCTCTCCAAGAACGACGGCCACACCGTCTCCATGCTGCTGCACTCCATCAGCGATTTCGAGCGCATCTCCGATCACGCCGTAAGCCTGATGCGCGCGGCCAGGGAGATGCACGAGAAGGGCCTGAGCTTCTCCGAGATGGCCGGCAAGGAGCTGCACGTCTTCGCCAACGCCACCCGAGACATTGTCAATCGCGCGGTGCTCAGCTTTGAGACGGGCGATCTGGAGATGGCCGCGACGGTCGAGCCGCTGGAGAGCGCGATCGACGCCATCAACGTGCAGATCAAGAACCGCCACATCGACCGGCTGCAGAACGGCCTGTGCACCATCGAGCTGGGCTTTATCCTTCAGGACATCTGCACCGACCTGGAGCGCGTGTCCGACCACTGCTCCAACATCGCGGTCTATCAGATCGAGGTGCCGCAGGACGAGCTGGATACGCATGAATACCTGCAGAGCCTGCGCCGCCAGGGCAGCATCAGCTTTGAAGCCGCCCGCCGCGATTACAAGATGCTCTACGCGCTGCCGGAGAATTCGTGAGGGAGTCCGCCATGATCTATATTGTCGAAGACGATCGCAACATTCAGGAAATCGAGCTCTTTGCCCTCAAGAACAGCGGCTATACCGCCGCGGGCTTTGAAACGGCGAAGGAGTTTTTCAAGGCGATGGAGAGCAAGCTGCCCGAGCTCATTCTGCTGGACATCATGCTCCCGGATGAGGACGGCCTGTCCATCCTGCGCAAGCTGCGCGCGCGCGCGGACACGCAGAAGATCCCCGTGATCCTGGTGACAGCCAAGAGCGCGGAGATCGACAAGGTGAAGGGCCTGGACGGCGGCGCGGACGACTACATCACCAAGCCGTTCGGCGTGATGGAGATGATTTCCCGCGTGAAGGCGCTGCTGCGCCGCTCCGGCGGCGCGGGCGACGGCCTGCTCACCTGCGGCAGCGTGACGCTGGACAAGGAAAAGCGGATGGTGTATGTGGACGGCGAGCCGGTCGAGCTGACGTACAAGGAGTTCGAGCTGCTGCGCCTGCTGATGAAGAACCACGGCATCGTGATCTCGCGCGACGTGATCATGGAGCGCGTGTGGGACTCCAGCTTTGAGGGCGAAAGCCGCACCATCGACGTGCATGTGCGCACATTGCGCCAGAAGCTGGGCGAAAGCGGCGCGCTGATCAAGACGATCCGCAACGTCGGCTACATGTTCGACTCGACTGCGAAATGACCCTGCCTTCCCCGCCGGGGAAGGCTTTTCTGGACGCATAGAAAACTGCGCAAATCCCGCGCAGCGGGCAAGGCCAGCTTTTCTGTCAGAAAGGAAAGGCATTCATGAAACGACGAATCCTGGCGTACTTCATGCGGATGCTGACGGCGGCAGTCGCACTGACGACGGTGCTGATGACGCTGGTGACGTACGGCATGTTTGAAAGGCGGATGATCGAGGACCTGAGCGTCGACGCGCAGGTGCTCCATCCGCTGCTGGACAGCAGCGACGCAGGACGCGTCATGGACGAGTTGAACGGCGCGCTGCGCGTGACGATCATCGGCGAGGACGGCGTTGTGCGCTATGACAATTGCAGCGACGCCAGCCGGATGGACAACCATCTGAATCGGCCCGAGGTTGCGCAGGCCCTGAAAACCGGCGAGGGGAGCGACGTGCGCGACAGCCAGACGATGGACACGAGCACGTTTTACTACGCGACGCGGCTGGAGGACGGCAGCGTGCTGCGCGTGGCGAAGGAGGCTTCCAGCATCTTCAGCATCTATCTGAACGCGCTGCCGCTGATTCTGCTGGTGATGGCGATGATGATTGCGGTGAGCTTCTTTGCGGCGCACCTGCTGACCGACAGGCTCGTGGACCCGATCCGCCGGCTGACGGCGGACATGGACGGCGAGCACAGCGCGGCTTCCTACCCGGAGCTTCAGCCGTTCATGCGCACGATCCGCAGCCAGCATGAGGAAATCCTCAAGAGCGCGGATATGCGCGTCGAGTTTACCGCGAATGTGAGCCACGAGCTCAAGACGCCGCTGACGAGCATCTCCGGCTATGCAGAGCTGATCGAGAGCGGCATGGCCCAGGGCGAGCAGGCGCAGCGGTTTGCGGGCGAGATTCACAAGAGCGCCAACCGTCTGCTCACGCTGATCAACGACATCATCAAGCTTTCGCAGATGGACGCACCGGAGCACAGGATCGAGCGAGAGGTGGTCGATCTGGGGCAGATTGCCGAGGGAACGGTGAATCAGCTGCGTATCAGCGCGGAAAAGATGAATGTGACGCTGACCACGGACGTGAAGCCGGGGCTGGTGAGCGCGGACAAGGGCATGATGGAGGAGCTGATCTACAACCTGTGCGACAATGCCATCCGCTACAATGTGCGCGGGGGCAGCGTGCGCGTGGAGGTGCGGCCGGTGCGCGAACGCGTGCTGCTGGTGGTACAGGATACGGGCATCGGCATCGGCAGGGAGCATCAGGAGCGTGTGTTCGAGCGATTCTACCGCGTGGACAAGAGCCGCTCCAAGGCGACCGGCGGCACGGGCCTGGGCCTGGCGATCGTCAAGCACATTGCGGCGCAGCACGATGCAAACATCACCATGGAGAGCGAGCCGGGCAGCGGCACGACGATCACGGTGAGCTTTGAAAGGGTTACGCGATAAGGAGGACAGCGTATGCTGACGTTTGACGACATCAGGAACAACGAGGAAATCCGCACCTACATCCGCAAGGGCAATGAAAACCTGGGCGTGCTGGGCTTTACGGAGCATGCGTTCGCGCATGCCAAGCGCGCCTCGCAGACGGCGGCGGAGATCCTGGCGAAGCTGGGGTACAGCGAGCGGGAAATCGAGCTGGCGCGGATTGCGGGCTACATGCACGACATCGGCAACTGCATCAACCGCACTGATCACGCGCACACCGGTGCGCTCATGGCGATGAACATTCTGCGCGGCATGGGCATGGCGCCGCAGGACATGGCGGTGGTGATTGCAGCGATCGGCCAGCACGACGAGAAGACCGGCACGGCTGTGGATGCGGTCAGCGCGGCCCTCATCCTGGCGGACAAGTGCGACGTGCGCCGAAGCCGCGTGCGCGCACGCAATCAGGCGGATTTTGACATCCACGACCGGGTCAACTACGCCGTGGTGAATTCCGTGCTGAGCGTCAGCAGCGAGGAGAAGACGATCACGCTGGACATCACGCTCGACGACGCCATATGCAGCGTGCTGGATTACTTCGAGATCTTCCTGGAGCGCATGCTGATGTGCCGCCGGGCGGCGGAAATGCTGGGCTGCCGGTTCTCCCTGCTGGCGAACGGCGGCCGGGTGCTGTGAAACCGGACAGAAAAATGAAAAAACAGGGTTGACACCTGCGGTGGAATTTGCTATAATTATCTCCGTTGATGACGCAAGTTCATCCGTTGGGGAATTGTGTAACGGCAGCACCTACGACTCTGACTCGTATTGTCTAGGTTCGAATCCTAGTTCCCCAGCCATTTAGGTCAGCCGCAAGGCTGACGAGCGGATATAATCAGCTTTGCTGATTATACGCGAAGCCTGCGACGCGCGAATGCGTGGGGCAGGCCGATACGCCTCCATGGTCAAGCGGTCAAGACGTTGCCCTCTCAAGGCAAAATCATGGGTTCGATTCCCATTGGAGGTGCCAATTATTTGGCGGTAACGACAATAATCTCCTTTTTGATGAGAGAGAATGAAGGAATAGCGTCATTTGGCTGGATAGGGTTCGCTCCCGTCCGGCTTTTTTGATGCCCGGAAACGGAGATTTTTTCGCAGAATGGGGGAGGGCGCGGCGAAAATGCACCCACTTTGGACGATTTGGGGGAAACGTCCGGAGTATGAGAATTGATGCAAGAATTGTCTTGACTTCCATGGGATTCGGAGTGATCAATACCATACCCAAAAGGAAAAGGAGGATCACATCATGATTCTGAACACCCACCCCGAGAACCGAAAGGAAATGGTCAAGGCGATTTGCGAGCTGACCGGCATGAACGCAACGTATCTCTTCACACCTACATACGCATATCAGATTGGCCCAATTACCGTCAACCGGGGAGGCTGCATTGTCTGTGAGGACGAAGCGATGCTTTCAACTATCGAACCCATGCTCATCGAGCGCGGCTGGCTGGAGGCAGAGGAGACTCCCGAAGCTCCTGCTGATTTCAAAGACATGCCGGAAACGGCGGCACCCATCAGCGTCGAACAGATGGACATCACCATGCCAGTTCCCGGCTGGACGGTTGCACAGATGACCAACCTTCTGCGGATGATCTGCAGCAAGCAAGCCCTTATCAACCGTACACCAGTGTGCCCGAAGCGTATCGGCAGAGCGCTGTGTTTCTGATGAACGTTGTCACGCTGAACGAACTGCGACGTGCGCTCGGTGCCGATGCGCACGACTGGATAACAAACAAAAGAGATGGCTCCCTGCTGCTCATGGACAAGCCGGTTATGCTGTGCAATGCCATGCCATTCATACGGAAGGGCAGCGTCCCCATACTTTTCGGTGATTTCAGTAAAGTCAGCATCAAGGATTGTGGGCGTGATGAGTTGCAGCAGGAACCCTGCAACGGGAACCCCGACGGGCTGGTATGCACCGTGACCGGCTATTTGAACTGCGTGTTGGAGGATAAACAGGCCATTTGGGGACTGAAGATCATCTGAGGAGGTTTCCCCCTACGATCCATGAGAACAACAGAGGAGGTCGTATGACAAACGGAGAGAAAATGCTCATCGCCCAGCAGATTAAGCAGGGTCTGGGATATTCAGAGATTGCGCGGAAGCTGGGTATGTCAGTGAATACCGTCAAATCCTATTGCCAACGCAACGGCTTGAAACGAGCCAGTGAATCTGTAACCTCGACAAACGATGCATGCAGGCGATGTGGCAGTGCGCTGGTACACACGCCGGGCAGAAAGAAGAAGCAGTTCTGCTCGGATGCTTGCCGTCTGCGATGGTGGCATGAGCATCGGTACATGAGCAAAACGGCCAAGAGTACGAAATGCGCTGCCTGTGGCCGGGCGTTCATGACAGACCGCGGGCAGAGGTATTGCAGTCATGCCTGCTATATCCGTATGCGGTTTGGTGAAAGCCGTGGAAATGGTACTCAGCAGGAATAGTAGAGCAGATGAAGGAATCCCATAAAATAAAGGCTAGGTTCGGCTGATACCGCTTGCTTTTCTGCTCCGCCAGAGGTAATATGCCACACTGACAAAGGGATCAAAACCATGATAGAAAGGAAGGGTGATCATGTCAGAGAGAAAAACGAGAATCAGCCGCATCGAGTCGAACTTGCCCAGGAAAAAGCGCATGCGTGTGGCGGCATACGCGCGCGTATCTACTGAAAAAGGGGCGATGCTGCACTCGCTGGCGGCGCAGATCAACTATTACAGTGAGCTGATCCAGAGCAATCCCGAATATGAATACCTTGGGGTCTATGCGGATGAAGGGCTGAGTGGAACGCTCGAAGGCCGTCCGGAGTTCCAGCGCATGCTGCAGGACTGCCGGGCGGGGAAGATTGACCGGATTCTGTGCAAATCCATTTCGCGCTTTGCCAGAAACACGGTCATGCTGCTCAAGACGGTGCATGAACTGAAGCGGCTGGGCGTGAGCGTGTACTTCGAAGAACAGAATATCGATACGATGAGCGGGGAGGGTGAGCTGATGCTGACCGTCCTCGCTTCTTTTGCGCAGGAGGAAAGTCGAAGCGTA
>SFFH01000010.1 GCA_004557905.1 Clostridiales bacterium
GTCGACCATGACCGAGCCGGTCTGAATCGGGCCGGTGATGTTCGCCTCGTCCTGCGAGAGCTCCAGCACCTGGCCCAGCTCCAGGATGATCGCATTGTCTGCGGGCATGCCCATCTTCACCGCGATTTCGGCATGGCGCTGCAGCATTCTGTACTCGCCGTGCACCGGAATGAAGTACTTCGGCCGCACCAGCGCCTGCATGAGCTTGAGCTCCTCCTGGCAGGCATGGCCGGAGACGTGCACATCCGCGATGCGGTTGTAAATCACGTTCGCGCCGATGCGGTAGAGCTGGTCGATGATGCGTGAGACCATGATCTCGTTGCCCGGGATCGGCGTCGCGGAAACGATGACCGTATCGCCCGCGCGAATCTGCAGCTTGCGGTGCTCGCTGTTGGCCATGCGGGTCAGGCCGCTCATCGGCTCGCCCTGGCTGCCCGTGGTCAGCACGACGATCTCGTCGTCGTCGTAGCAGTCCAGATCGCCCGCCTCGACGAGCATCTCCCGCGGGATCTTGATCTCGCCGATGTCCATCGCCAGCTTCGTGACGTTCACCATGCTGCGCCCCACGAAGCAAATCCTCCGGCCAAATTCGACGCACAGGTCGACCACCTGCTGGATGCGGTGCAGGTTGGAGGCGAACATCGCGATGATGATGCGCTTGTCGGCGTCCTTGAACAGGCCGCGGAACGTCTCGGCAATCTTCTTTTCGCTCATCGTGTAGCCGGGACGCTCGACGTTGGTGGAATCCGCCAGCAGCGCGAGCACGCCCTGATTGCCCCATGCGGCCAGCGTGCCCAGGTCCGTCACCTCACCGTCGATGGGGGTGTAGTCGATCTTAAAGTCGCCGGTGACGATCACCGTGCCGGCCGGGCAGGTAATCGCCATGGCCACCGCGCCGGCGATGGAATGGCTTACCTTGATAAACTGAACCGTGAACGCGCCGATTTGCACCGTATCCCTCGGCTTTACCACGTTCAGCTGGATGCCGGAAATATTATGCTCCGCCAGCTTGCCGCGTATGAGCGCGCAGGTCAGCTTCGTGCCATAGGCCGGCGCGGGTACGCGTGGGAACACATACGGCACCGCGCCGATGTGATCCTCGTGTCCGTGGGTAAACAGATACGCGCGCACGCGCTCGCGGTTGTTGATCAGGTAGGCAATGTCGGGAATCACCAGGTCGATGCCCAGCATATCCTGCCTGGGAAAGATGGAGCCGCAGTCGACCACGATGACGTCGTCCCCGTACTCAAACGCCGTCATGTTCTTGCCGATCTCGCCGATGCCGCCCAACGGGATAATTCTCAGCTTTGCCAAGTCCTTCACCCTCCTCCCATGTTATATTTGCAAACGATTCATATGTTTCAAAAGCCATCTGCACGTCGTGCCAGATGCTCTGAAGAGACGCAGGCCCCAATAGGCTCATGATAACCATTTTCAATTATAACACAATTTGTCAGGCAATAAAAGAGAAACATGCAGAATCTATCATGTTTTTCACAGACGTTTTTCGCGGGCGCACGCAAAAGACGCCCGGGACCTCCGGGCGTCTCCTGACTCATATGCGCTTTTTACAGGTGACGGCTGATCATGGCCGCCACGTCGGCCTTGCCGCGGGCGCCGACGGCCTGCTCGACCACCTTGCCGCCCTTGAAGACGATCAGCGTCGGGATGCTCATGATGCCGTAGCGCTGGGCCAGGCCCGGCTCCTCGTCCACGTCCACCTTGCCCACGACCGCCTTGCCCTCAAACTCGGCGGCGATCTCCTCGATCACCGGCGCGATCATGCGGCACGGGCCGCACCAGGTCGCCCAGAAATCCACCAGCACGGGCTTGTCGCCCGCAATCGCCGCCTCAAAGGCCGCGGTGTCAAAATGCTTTGCCATATTCATTGCCTCCTGTTTTTGATTCGCTTTTATTCCTTCTCCGGCTTGCTGACGGAGACGATCCTGTGCTCCCAGCGGCCCTTGGAGAGATGCGGGTCGAGCACGCGCATGATGACATAGGCGACCGCCGTGCCCGCCACCGCGCACAGCGCCATCACCGGCTCGGAAAGGCCCAGCGCGTAGCTGCCCAATATGCCGACCATGAAGCCTGCAAACGGAATCATGTACGCCGTGGCGGACGCCGCCATCACGTGCGATTCGTCCATCTCCACCACGATCTCGTCGCCCACGTCGGCCTTGCCCCTGATCGTGATGGTGTGCTTGGCGCAGTCCGTGCTGCCGTGCATGCAGGCGTGACAGTCGCCGCAGGCCTCGTGGCGCTCAAACTCGACGGTGAGCATCTCGCCGTTCACTTCTTTGACAATCCCCTTGTTGGTCATGCTCTGCTCCTTTGAAATAACATACGCCGTTTCCGCGTTTCTACCCGCTTATTCGTAAATCTTTTCAAACTTCGTGAAGCCCTCGGCCTCCAGCAGGCCGATCTGGTGCTTCATGTTCTTGGCCATCGGCAGCACAGTCACCACAGTGCCGTCCTCACGGAGCCTGCGCGCGGTGGCCAGAACCTCGGCCTTGCGCTCCAGGGAGACGCGGTTGCCAATCAGGTACACCGTGGAACCCTCGGGCAGCTTGCTGGCGTCCTGCATGTGGTCCTTGAGGATCGTCACGATGCGCTCAAAGCCGATGGAGAAGCCGCTCGCCGCCACGTCCTGACCGGAGAACTTGCCGATCATCTTGTCGTAGCGGCCGCCGCCGGCGATGGAGAAGTTGTAGCCGTCCATGGTGACCTCAAAGATCGGGCCGGTGTAGTAGCCCATGCCGCGCACCAGCGTCGGGTCAAAGACGATCTTCACGCCCTGCGCCAGCACCGGGGAAACGCTTTCGATGATGTCGGCCAGGTTCTGCCTGACGTCCTGCGGCAGGTACGTCTCGCCGATGCCCGCGCAGAATTCGTCGATGGAGATGCCCTCCTTCACCGCGCAGTAGACAGCCAGGTATTTATCCACGGTCTCCTGCGCGTAGCCGTTTTCCAGCAGCTCCTTCTCGATGCCCGCCAGGCCGATCTTGTCAAACTTGTCCAGGCTGATGAGCACGGAGCCGACGTCCTCCTCGGCAAAGCCCGCGCACAGCGCCACGGCGCCCAGGATGCGGCGGTCGTTGATGTGGATGGTGAAGTCGGTGATGCCGATCTCGGCGAAGATCTGCGTGAGCATGGACGCGGTCGCCGTGATCAGCTCGATCTCCGCCAGGTTGCTGTCGTCGCCCAGGATGTCGATATCGCACTGGGTGAACTGGCGGAAGCGGCCCTTCTGCGGGTTGTCCGCGCGGTAGACGTTGCCCATCTGCAGCGCCTTGAACGGGGACGGGAGCTTCTCCTTGTTGCAGGCGTAGTAGCGCGCCAGCGGCAGCGTCAGGTCATAGCGCAGGCCGTTGTCTGCGTATTCGCCGTCGCCCTTGTCAATGGCGCGCTGCAGCTCCGCGCCGCGCTTCATGACCTTGAAGATCAGCTTCTCGTTGTCGCCGCCCTGCTTGCTGGTCAGGTTCTCGATGTGCTCGACGATCGGCGTCTCGATCTGCATGAAGCCGTACTGGCCGTAGCTCTTCTTGATCATGGACAGCACATGCTCGCGCAGGCGCATATCGGAGGGGAGCATATCGCACATGCCCTTGACGGGCGTCTTGATGAACTTCATTGGCAACTCTTCCTTTCACTTCGCAAGCCTCCCCTTACGGGGACAGGCGGCTGAAATCGCTTAACAGTATTTGATTCTCCATCATTCCTGGTTTTCCTGCATGCGCCGCCATTCCTCGCGGGAAATGAGCACCGTGCGCGGCTTGGTTGGGCCCTCGGCCTCGGCGGTGATGCCTCGCAGCGTCATCTCGTCCACGAGCCGGCCCGCGCGCGCGTAGCCCACGCGCAGCCTGCGCTGGAGCATGCTGATGGACACCTGGCCCGCGTCGATGGCCAGCTCGATGGCCTTGTTCAGCATTTCGTCCACCGGCTCGCCGCTCGCAGGCGCGTCGCCCGCGGCGGCCTTTTCCTCGTCCGCGGCGGCGTTCATCTGCTCGATGACATCCTCGTTGTACTCGGCCTCATGCTTGCCGCGCACAAAGTCGACGATGCGCTGCACCTCGTCGTCGGAGACGAAGCAGCCCTGCACGCGCGTGGGCTTGCCCGCGCCCTGCGGCGCGTAGAGCATGTCGCCCTTGCCCAGCAGCTTCTCCGCGCCGCCCGTATCGAGGATGGTGCGGCTGTCGATCTGGCTGGACACTGCGAACGCGATGCGGCTGGGGATGTTCGCCTTGATGACGCCGGTAATGACGTTGACCGACGGGCGCTGCGTCGCGATGACCAGATGAATGCCCGCTGCGCGCGCCAGCTGCGCCAGGCGGCAGATCGATTCCTCGACCTCGCCCGGGGCGACCATCATCAGGTCGGCCAGCTCGTCGATGATGACGATGATCTTGCTCATCGGCTCCTCATCCGGGCCGATCGCGTCGTTGTAGCCCTTGATGTTTCGCACGCCCATCGTCTCAAAGCGCTTGTAGCGGTGCTCCATCTCCACCACGGCCCACGAGAGCGCCGCGGAAGCCTTCTTCGGGTCGGTGACGACCGGCACCAGCAGGTGCGGGATGCCGTTGTACACCGACAGCTCGACGACCTTCGGGTCGATCAGGATCAGCCTGACCTCCCTGGGGGAGGCGCGGTAGATGATCGAGTTGATGATCGTATTGATGCACACGGACTTGCCGGAGCCCGTCGCGCCCGCGATGAGCACGTGCGGCATCTTCGCCATGTCCGCGACGACCGGCGCGCCGGAAATGCCCTTGCCCAGCGCCACGGCCGTCGGGGATTTCTCGCGCATCATCTCCGGGCTCTCCAGCACGTCGCGCAGGGAAACCGTCTCGATCTTCTCGTTCGGGATCTCGATGCCGACCGCCGGCTTGCCGGGGATCGGCGCCTCGATGCGCACGCCGTCGGCGGCCATGTTCAGCGCGATGTCGTCCACCAGGTTCACGATGCGCGAAACCTTCACGCCCGGGGCCGGCTGCAGCTCGTAGCGCGTGATGGCCGGGCCGTGCGTGACGTGCGTCAGCTTCGCCTGCACGCCGAAGCTCTCCAGCGTCGCGAGCAGCTTGCCCGCGCCCGCCTGAATCTTCGCATTCAGGTTCGGGTCCTGCGTGCTGCTGGTCCGGTTGAGCAGATCGATCGGCGGGAAGACATACGCCGGGCCCTCGACCTTCGGCGCCTCGTGCGCATCCTTCTTGGGCAGCACCAGCGGCGTGCCGTCCGGCCGCGTGCCGCGCAGCTGCACAATCGTGTCATCCCTGGCCGCCGCCTCCTGCGCAGCCAGCACATTCTGAACCCTCGGCACATCTCGGTTGGCCGCAGCCTGCGCCGCCGCGATGGAGCGCGACAGCGGCGTGGAGCCTGCGCCGTCGCCCGCACCGATCACGTTCGCCGACGGTTCGTCCATCGCCGCGCGGCGAACCGGCGGCCTGTATGCCGGCACATCCGGCTCATCCTCCGCCTCGTCTGCGTCGCGCACGATCACGTCGTCGTCCTGCGGCGCCTCGTAGTGCTCGATCACCATGTCCGGATTCGCCTTCCAGAACGGCACGTCGTCCTCCGGCTCGTCCTCCGCTTCGACCGTCTCCGCCTGTTCCTGCGGCGCCGGCGCTTCCGTGGGCTGAACCGTCTCCCGCGTCCAGGCCGGCGCTTCCTGGGCGTGCGCGATTTCCTCAGTCTCCGGTGCATATGCCGGGGGCTGCGTGCCGTACGCCTGTGCTTCCGTCTGATATGCCGGCTCCTGCGCCGGGGCAGCGCCCGCGCTGTTCATGCCGTAGAGGAATGCCTTCTCCGCCTCCTCCATCGTAAAGCTGTGCCGGCGTCTCGGGCCGTGCGGCTCGGCGCGCGTCTCGATGCTCTCACGGGTGAATTCGTCGTCCCGCTCGATGTACAGCGGCATATCCTCGCGGATCGTCGTGCGCCGCGCCTGCGGCGCGGTCCGCTGGGCGGGCTGCCGCTTGGGGCCCGCCGTCTGAATCGGCGGCACGTCCTGCGCAGGGGCTTCTGTCTTCACCACCTCCAGCACCGGCCTGGCCTTGCGCTTGCGGGCGGGCTTCTCCGGCTCCGGCTGCGCGCCATATGCCGCAGACTCTTCCTCCTGCCCGGCGTCAAGCGCAGCCTGCGCCTCGGCTTCCGTGCGCTCCTTTTCGGCGGCCGCCTGACGCTCGCGCTCAATGCGCCGCGCCTCGCGCTGCTCGGCCAGCTCCGTCTCCCGGCGAAGCGCCTCCTCCTCGCGCTGCTCACGCAGCGCCGCACGCTCCTCCCGCTGCTCGCTGTGGGCCGTGCGCAGGTCGTCCAGCAGCTCGCTCAGGTACATTCCCACGCCGCTGAAGGACACGCCGGTCAGCACCATCAGCACGATTGTGCAGGCAAAGATCAGCACGATCACCGCGCCCCAAACGTCCAGCGCCTTGTACAGCGGCCAGGCCAGCAGCGCGCCGATCAGGCCGCCGCCCTTGCAGGTGAGCACCGCGCTTTTGTACGAGCGCAGCAGGAACGTGCCGTAGGTCGCCGTCTGCCCGTCGGCAAAGATGGCGGAGGTCAGCGTGCTGATCTCAAAGAGCTGCAGGAGCGTCTCGACAAACAGGAACACCAGCGCGCCGCAGATCATGGTGCGCAGGCTCATCCGTCCGCTGGAAAAGAACACCAGCGTCACGCCCACCCAGCACAGCACCACCGGCAGCAGCAGACACAGCGTGCCGCCCAGACCACGGGTCAGCATCGTCGCGCCGTTGAGCAGCCCGCCGCCGGACGGGATGAACTGGCTGATGAGCGCCAGCAGGCCCACGCACAGGATGACGATGCCCGCCACGCCGCGCGGATCGACGCCGCTCTGCTGCTTTCTGCGCCCCGCCGAGCCGCGTTTGCCGCTCACCTTTCGCTTGCTTTTTGCGCCCTTGGGCGCCGCCTTTTTGGCCATTTCCCATCCTCCCGGATTCAGCAGCGCGATATCGTTTCTGATATCGCGGTATCCACAACAAAACAATCTGCCTGAGCAAATTCAGGCAGATTATTCTATCACATTTCCATTTTTCAGTAAAGCCCCTCCGGCATCGCGCTGCGCAGGATCACGCAGGCGAGCACGCCGTCTTCATCGAAGTGCATCTGAAGCACGCGGCCCGAAATCTCATACAGCAGACTCCTTCCCGGCGGGAGCATCGCGTCAAACGCCGCATCCTCGTCATACGCCTGCTCCCGCGCCGGTTCGCCCAGCAGCGCGAGCACCTCCGTATCCGTGGTTTTTCCCGTGGTCAGCAGGCCCGCCATGCTCACGCGCGAGGCGCGGATGGCGGAGATGGGCGTCTCGTCCTCCTCCGTCTCGGCGTACTTGGGAATCTCCACCGCAAAGCCGCGCATGCGCTCCAGCGGATACACCAGCGCATCGGTCGTGTAGTCGGGATCGGCCATACGGTACCAGACTGCGACATCGCCCAGCTTTTCGCCGAGCTCCGGGGTCTGCATCCGCGTCACGCTGCCGCTCATGCACAGGGCTTCGATCTCCGAGGTGCTGTACGGAACGTCCGGATGCGCCAGCGCATAAACCGGACTCTCCTCGCCGATAAAACCCGCCAGCTCGTGCCAATAGAACGTCACGCTGCCGCTCGTCCCGTCAAAATAGCGGTAGCGGTCCTCCGGCCAGTACACCGTCAGGCCGAAGTCGTCAAAGGCATAATTGTCCGTGGGCATGGGCAGCAGCTCGGCGTACTCCATGTAGTCGCTCATGCCGTCGAGCACATCGTCGGTGATGATCGTCTCCATCGCCGCAAGCGCGCCGTCCCAGTCGGAAAACAGCTGAGAGAGCAGGATCTCCTCACCGGTTTTAAGATTGACGGTCAGGCCCATGGACGCGCAGCCGTCGCTGCCATCCGCCTGCTCGCCCTGCCAGGTGAGGGCCATGGAGGCCGTCTTTCCGTCCTGCCAGACGCTGCCTGTCTGCATAACCGTCCCACGGTTGACCGCCACCTGCGCCTTCTGCTGCGCAAAGCGCGCCTCGATCTGCGCGTCGATGGCCATCATCACGGCGTCGGGCTGCGTCTCCTGCCCAGGCACGGTGTCGATGGTGTCCGCCGCCGCGGAAAAGACGGCCAGACGGCTTCCGCCTGCCTCGTCTTCCTGTACTGCCATCACAATCTGCGCTGCCTGCGCGCACGCGGGCAGCAGCAGGGCAGCCATCATCGCCGCAAGGATTCGTCTCACTGTCCATCACCTCTTTATCTCATGATAGGTAAAAAGACGCCTTTTGTCAACAAGACGAATCACCCGCGCGTTTTCTTCCCGTCCTTGTCAAAAAACCATTGGCTGAAGCTGCCTGCCGTCCAGCGCCGCCCCGACCGCCGGGAGAATTTTTTCAAAATCCGCCACGCAGCTGGTTGGCTTGCCCCGGAAATCATCCTGCTCAAAGGGCACGAAGAACATGCCCCGCCGGGCCATCAGCGTGCCGATGCTCGCGGCTGAAAACGCCAGTGCATCGTTGGTGGAAACGGCGATGAGCACCGGCCCGTCGTTGCGCCGGTGGCTCTTGACAGCCAGCGTCGGTGCGGTGTCATAGATGCCGCAGGCCAGCTTGCCCAGCGTGTTGCCCGTGCACGGCGCAATCACCAGCAGGTCCAGCAGCTTTTTGGGCCCGATGGGCTCCGCCTGTGCGATCGTGTGAATCACCGCTTCACCCGTGATCTCCTCTGCCTGCCTGATCCAGTCCTGCGCGCGGCCAAAGCGCGTATCGGTCGCATAGGCGTTTTCCGACATGATCGGAATCACCCTGTATCCCTTTTCCGCCAGCAGCTGCATCTGCGGGAATACCCTCGCAAACGTGCAGAACGAACCCGTCACCGCAAACCCGATCCGCGTCTCAGCCATCGCTGCGCCCTCCTTCGCCGCCCTGCTCCATCGCCTTTCGCTGCAGCGCCTCAAACAACGCCGCGCCCGCGTCCATCGGCGCGTATTTGCCCGGCAGGCCGCCCGCAAGCACCATGCGCACGTTCAGCCGCTTCGCCGCCTCCGGGTCTGCGCCGTACGGCGGGCTCGCCAGCTCGACGAGCAGCGTCTCCCGGCCGATGCGCGCGAGCGCCGCTTCGTGCAGGATGCGCGCCGGCACGGTGTTGAAGATCACATCCGCCTGCGCGCACGCCTGCGCAATCCGTTCCAGCGGCAGCGGATGAGCGCCCAGCTCATGCGCCCTTCGCATCTGCGCCTCATTTCGCGCACACACGATCACGAAGGCGTCCATCGCCGTCAGCCGCCTGACCAGCGCCTGGCCGATCCGGCCAAAGCCCGTCACCACGCAGGTGCTGCCAAGCAACGCGCGCCCCGGCCGCTGCATGGCGCGCTGAATCGCGCCTTCCGCCGTGAGCTGCGCGTTCACGCGCAGCAGCGCCTCGTCGTGCGCGGGATCCATCGTCCGTTTTGCGCGCAGCAGTTCCTGCGCCGTCACGCCGCTGCCGTGCAGCGCCACGCCGCACGCGGGCAGCAGCTCCAGCGCCCGTTCCCGCGGGAGCTGCGTGCCCGCCAGCCTGCCATCCTCGAAACTGCGCGGCCAGGGCAGCATCACCGCGTCGGCCCATGTCCCCGCCTGCGGTGCGTCCTCCTCACGGCAGACGTAAGCCGTCTCCCAGTCCGCCCGCTTCGCCGCGTCCAGCGCGCCCAGCATGCGCGCATCTCCGCCAAAGGCTACCAGTCGCATTCTCATCCCCTCCCGGCGAAGGTATGCGCAAGGAAGCCCGGGCATGCAGCGGGCTGTGCCCGCTCCCATTTCCGAACAACACGCTTTCCACATTTTTTCAAGGTACAAAAAGCCCCCCTCCAGTCGCCCGGAGGGAGCTTTCATGTTCAGGGAGCTTACTTGTCCAGCACGCTGGTGCAGTGGCCGCAGCGGGTCGCGTCCTCGGGAATCTCCATGCGGCAGTAGGGGCACAGGCGCGGCTCCTTCGCAGGCGCCGGGGCCGGCTCCTCTTCCTTCTTCTTCAGGCCGTTCATCAGCTTGATGACCAGGAACATGCAGAAGGCCACCAGCACAAAGTCGATGATGTACTGGATGAACGCGCCGTAGTTGAGCGTGCCCACGCCCGCCTCGGTCGCCGCCTCAATGCTGGCATAGTGGTTGCCGTCCAGCGCATAGAACAGACCGCCAAAGTTGACGCCGCCGGTGATGATGCCCAGCAGCGGCATGAAGATGTCGTTGACCAGGGATGTGGTGATCTTGCCGAACGCGCCGCCGATGATCACGCCGATGGCCATGTCCACGACGTTGCCGCGCATGGCAAATGCCTTGAATTCCTCAAAAAACTTCTTCATCGCAGAATTCCTCCTCGTGTAGAATGGATAGGTTTATGACTGCTCAGCGGCCGTGCCGCTGTCAATCTCCTCTTCATGCGCCGGCAGTTCATCCTGTCCGGCCGTGCCCGCCTCCAGCTTTGCGGTGAGCTTGGAAAAGTCGATCTCCGGGAGCTCCGAGAGCGAGGCAATGCAGAAATGGCGCAGGAACGCGTCCGTCGTGCCGTAGAGAATCGGGCGGCCCAGCGCCTCCTTGCGGCCAACCTCCTCGATGAGCCCCTTCGTCACCAGCGACTGCACGGAGTAGTCGCACTTCACGCCGCGCACCTGCTCGATCTCCGCCTTGGTCACGGGCTGGCGGTAGGCGATCACGGCCAGCGTCTCCATCACCGCCTGGGAAAGCGACTGCTTCTGCACGGGCTGAAGCAGCTTTTCCACATACGGCGCGTAGTCCGGGCGCGTGGCCAGCTGCACATGCGCGCCAAAGCGCAGCAGCCGCAAGCCGCGCCGGTCAAAGTCGTAGCCGCTCTCCAGCGCGTCGAGCGTCTCCTCCAGCTCGCCCTCCGTCAGCTCCATCGCGCGGCAGATTTCCTTCTTTTCCACCGCGTTGCCGGTCACAAACAGGATGGCCTCCACGATGCCCACGCGTTCCTTCAGGTCAAGCTTCGGCTTCGTCTCGTCCAGCGGCAGCGTCGTCTGCTCCGTCTTCTCCATCTTCTCCATCCCTTCTGCCGGGCAGTATCAGTATATCGTCATAGATCTTCTCCTGCTGCGCATGCAGCTTGCCCAGCTTGAGCAGCTCGAGCATGGCCATGAAATAGGAGACAATCTCGTCGCGCGTCACCTGATCGGAGAGCATGTCCGAAAAGAGCACCGGCCCCCGCCTGAGCCTGCTGGTCAGGTTGAACGTGCACTGCTCGATGGTGAACTTGTCGCGCGTGATCGCGCGGAACACGCGGCCCGGCTCGTCCTCCATCGTCTGCCGGGCGATGATGCGCTCCAGCGCGCGCACAAGGCCCTGCAGGGTGAGGCCCGTGAGCTCCACCGGTTGCGGCGGCAGCGGGTATTCCTCCGGCAGCTTAGAAAAAACCTGCATGGCCACCTGCTCAAACTCCTTCATCCGCCCGGCGCTCTCCTTGTAGAGCTTGTACTCCTCGAGCCTGCGGATAAGGGCCTGCTCCGGCGTCTCCTCGCCCTCCTCTTCGGGGGCGGGCGGGCGCGGCAGCAGCGCGCGGGACTTGATCTCCAGCAGCGTCGCCGCCATGGTCAGAAACTCGCTGGCCGTGTCCATGTCCAGTTCGTCGATGCCGTCGAGGGACGCGAGATACTGCTCGGTGATCTCCGAGACGAAGATGTCCTTGATGTCCACCTTCGCGCGGGTGATCAGGTGCAGCAGCAGGTCAAGCGGCCCCTCGAACTGCTTGAGTGATACGACGTACGCCATCCCTTACCCCCAGATCATCCGGATCGGCCAGAGCAGCAGATCCTGCGCGGGATAGACCACCGCGGAGATGATTCTGCCCAGCAGGCCCTGCGCGGAGAGGATCAGCACGATCAGCATGCCAATCTGAAACGCGCGCTGGGACAGCCGGATGCGGCCCCTGAAGACGATGTCGTTGAACACATGATAGCCGTCCAGCGGCGGCAGCGGAATGAGGTTGAACACCGCGAGGTTCAGGTTGACCAGCGCGGTATAGGCAAACAGGCGCACAAACGGCACCAGCGCCGGGTGCGCGATCAGGCTGCCGAAATCCTGCATGCCGCTGCCCGCGATGATCGACCAGATGGCGTTGTAGCGGTAGCTGATGACCGTGGACAATCCGACCTGCGAAACCACCTGCGGATACCACAGGAACGCGCTGCATACGGCGGTGAGCGCGGTAAAGAGCACAAACAGAATGATGTTGATCGTGATGCCCGCGAGGCTGACCGCAAGATCCGCCTTGCGCCTGTCGCCCCTGTAGTTCCACGGGTTGACCGGCACGGGCTTGGCGTAGCCGAAGCCCACGAAGAACATCAGCAGCGTGCCGACGGGGTCCAGGTGGCGCAGCGGATTGAGCGACAGCCTGCCCGCGCGCTTGGCGGTGTCGTCACCGCAGCGGTACGCCACATACGCGTGGCCCCACTCGTGGCAGCACAGGCCGATGAGCACAGCCAGCACGCGGTAAATCGCCTGATCAAAAAAAGCCAGCGGCTCCGCAAAGAGCGTGGACAGGTACTCAAGCATCTCAGGCGCCTCCTCAGGTTTCGCACAATCCGGCATCATATAACCTGATTATTGTAGCGCAGAGCGGATTTTCTGTCAAGCGGTTTGACGGGGCGCAGGAAGATATCGCACGTCTATCTGTCATGGGAGGCATATGCAAAGCCCTCTTCCGTCGCCGAAAGAGGGCTTGATTGCTTAACCCATCTGCACCATGTCCTTGTGCAGCCGCAAAAGAATCCGCTTCTCCAGCCGGGAGATGTAGCTCTGGCTGATGCCCATGATGTCGGCGACCTCCTTCTGCGTCTTTTCCGTGCCGCCGCCCAGGCCAAAGCGCAGGCGCATGATCTCCTTTTCCCGCATGGACAGCCGCGAGAGCGCGCTGGCGAGCATCTGCCGCTCCACCGTCTCCTCGATGCTGCGGTACACCATGTCGCCCTCCGTGCCCAGGATGTCCGAGAGGAGCAGCTCGTTGCCGTCCCAGTCGGTGTTGAGCGGCTCGTCGAGCGACACCTCCAGCTTCTGCCGGCTGGTTCTGCGCAGGAACATGAGAATCTCGTTCTCGATGCAGCGCGAGGCGTACGTCGCCAGCTTGATCCTCTTGGCCGGGTCGAACGTGTTCACCGCCTTGATCAGGCCGATCGTACCGATGGAGATCAGATCCTCAAGCCCCACGCCCGTGTTCTCGAACTTGCGCGCGATGTACACCACCAGACGCAGGTTGTGCTCGATGAGCGCCTTGTGCACCGAATCAGGCTCCTCCGGCAGACGCGCAAACAGTGCGTTCTCCTCGTCCCTGGTCAGCGGCGCAGGCAGCGAATCGCTCCCGCCAATGTATGCGACCGTTCCCTCCGGCCGCAGAATCGCCCAGCCCGGTTTCGTCGTACGCTGCCTTGTGTTCCCGTTTCTTGCCTGTTCCATTTCCGATCCTCCTCTGCTTTTGATCCCCGTTATTCTGCCGCCTGGTCCGGCGCCATCAGCGAAGCCGGGACGAGTGCCGGCGCGCCCTCCCTCATCCCGGGAGAAAGCGCCACCACCGCGCGCACCGTGCGCCGCCGGCCGTCCGCCTCGACGCTGATATCCTGCGGCGCAAGCACGCCCATCATCTGCCGGCCGCCGGCCGTATCCGCGAAGATCGGCCGCAGCGGCGCGTCGCCCAGATGAAAGCGCCGCCTGCCCGCCGCCTCCGGCATCACGATCACCGGCAGGCGCGTCAGGTAATCCCTGAGCGTGTTGCCGCTGTCAACCATCGCGTCAAACGACGCGGTCTTCCCGCGGTACAGGCAGACGAGCCGCACACGGCGAACCGCCTGCGATGCACGGCGCGCTTTGAGCGAACTGACCGCAATCCATAGCGTACAAACGCCGCCAAGCGCATATGCTGTCATCAGGGAGCCCGTCGCGCCGTCAAGCGCCAGCACGACGCCGCCCAGCAGACCCGCCGCGCTCAGCAGCAGCGCGCCATAGCGCACCGGATGCCGGATGGCGGGGCGTCCGCAGGCAAGTACCATCATGCCCGCTGCGGCAGGCAGCCACAGCACGGCGGCCTGTCCGCGGTCAAGGCTCAGCTCTCTGGCCGCCTGCGCCAGCAGCGCGCCGCTCAGCGCGGCCGTCAGCACACGCCAGGGACGCACCTTGCCGCCCGCGAGACGGACGGCCATTAGGAGCATCGCTGCATTCATGCCCGTATCCAGCAAAATGAGCGCTGTGGTCAACCCCCTTTACAGGTGCCATTATAGCGCTCATGTCTTTCATTCCATTGTCGTTTCAGAGCGCGAAAAAAGAGGAAAGCTCGTCCGTGTTCGACAAGCTTTCCCGTATATTGTGTTTCCTGTATTCACCCGGCACATCATATGCCATACAGCGTCCCATCGGGGCGTTTCGACAGGCTTACCCCATCCTCGCCTGCATCAGCGCAAACAGATCGTCATCATTCAGGTGATTCTCCATATTCAGAATGAGCGCGATGTCCGCGTCCTCGGGCGCATGCAGAAAGCGCCGCTGCCAGCGATAAAAGTGAGGCCCGTCCCCATGATTGCGCAGCACGCCCATCAGCACGCCCATCAGCCACGCGGACTGCTTGACGTCCGCCAGACAGTCATTCGCGTAAAACAGGCGCCAATGGCCATGCTCTCTCTCCCGCATGGCCCGGTCCGCGGCCAGATAGGCCGCCTTGCTCTTTCCCGCGGTGTAAAACGCGCGCAGCCAGTCGCGCTTAAACGCCAGAAGCAGGCTTTCCATCGCCAGGCGCGCCCCTTCGTAGGTGCGCTTCAGCAGTCCGGCCTGCATCATCACGCTGTCCTCAAAGAGCGTGCGTCCCGGCTCGACAAGATCCGGCAGCACGCTTTCACAGGTCCGCCAGAGCGCAGTGTATCCGCGCACCGCCTCTTCGCATTTGTCCCTGTACCAGAGCACCTGTCCGCGCAGCGTCGGGGCGTCCGTCACCCAGCGCATGCCCTCCGCGGGCCGGCTCGCGTCGCTCATCCATTGTGACACCAGCATGCGCGCTCCGTGATTGCCGAACTGCTCTCCCGCGCGCTCATCCTCATGCTGGCCGTAGGACAGCGCGTTCGCATAATATGCAGCAAAGCAGTCCGCCACGCGCTTTGCGTTTTCCTGTCCGTAATAGCGCATGCAGTACGCCATCCTGTGCTGCTGCGGCTCCATATCCCCCTCGCGCCAGAGCGCCGCAAGATAATCCAGCAGATAGACGTGCGGCTTGATGTTGGAGCAGTTGATGATCCAGTAATCCCTGGCGCCCAGGCGCATCGCCTCGCCAAGCTCCCTGCGCACGAATTCCGGCGGATTCGGCAGCAGCGTCATATGGCTGCCCGCCTGAAGATCGTAAAACGACGCATGGTAATACACGCCGTGCGCAGCCGTGCTTCCCTCCGGCGGCAGGGCGCAAATGCGCGGATTATGGTTGTTCTGCCGCCGCGTCACCATCCGTCCGTAGCCGTTGTCCGCCCAGACGCGAATGATGTCATCGGGCAAGCTGACCAGTCCTTGCCGGTACAGCTCCATGACCTCGCCATACAGGTTGGTGCAGCAGGGCGCTCCGGGCAGCGCTTCCTGAACCATGTCGTACTGCCTGCCAATCAGCCGGGAGATCAGCGCTCCGCGCTTTTCCGGCGTGTCGTATTGCGGATCATCCTCCCAGAAGGGGCAGTCGCCCTGGCCCCGGAAGCCGAGATTCCAGACCACCTTCATGTCCTTCTGCGCGAGAATCGCATCGCGCCAAAGCTGCTCAAACAGCGCCGGGTGCTCCGCGTACGAAGCATTCAGCCCGGGATATGCGCGGCGGAACATCTGCGCGCCCAGCGGCTCGGCATGGTGATGCGTCACATACAGGCCATACGAGGCCGCCAGCTCCCGATAGCGATGGGCGTTTTTGTCCGTTCCCGGGATCACGAGATTGCCGCCCAGACGAAGGAGCGCTTCAAACGCCATTTCCCAAGGCTTGTCCCGGCTGCCGTCCAGCGACCAGGCGCTCAGCAGCACCTCGTCGTTGATAAACCATCCCCGGTAGCGCACAGCGGCAGGCTTTCCGGCGCATTCTCCGCAGGGAATCTGAACGGTTTCGCGCCGCTGCAGCTTCTGATCGTTCCAGAACCAGAAGGGTGCAACGCCCAGCGCCGTCTCCGACAGATGCAGCAGCCCATAGACCGCGCCCAAATCATCCGCATAGGCAACCGCAATGCGTTCCGG
The DNA here is from genome assembly GCA_004557905.1 of Clostridiales bacterium. Taxonomy (GTDB): domain Bacteria; phylum Bacillota; class Clostridia; order Christensenellales; family Aristaeellaceae; genus Ventricola. The sequence goes on from SFFH01000010.1 coordinate 16,193, forward strand.
AAAAACCGTCATCCGCCAGCCCTCCGGCGGCAGCCCCTTGCTGCGCGTCAGCGTGATTTCGTTTTCCCGTCCGTGCCCGCTGAGCACCGCGCGCATGTCCCGCCTGAGCATCTGCGCCGCCCTTCCGGGCGCAGCCGCGTCTGAATCCAGCCGGATTTCCGTGGACAAAGAGAATTCAAAGCCCGGCATGTCCTCGCCTCCGCTTCTCCATCGTCTCAGAACTGCCGCTCGGCGAGGCGCTCACCCGTCGCAGGATCCGTCACCAGAATACAGATTTCCTTGCCGTCCTCCCAGCCGCCGAAGACCTCCTCCGCCCTGGCTTCGGCCTCATCGCCCACATATTCGCGGACCGATCCGTTCGCCCTGTCAAGCCCCAAGAAGTACGCCTCGTCCGCCCAGACCGCCTCGTCCAGGCCCTCGAGCGGGAACATGCTGTTGGACCACGCGCTGTACGCGTTCTCCTCAAGGACATGCGTCCTGGCCATGTTGTGCAGCAGGGTCAGCGTCTGATCGTCCCAGTACAGGCCGGCCTGCGCACGGATGGCGATGCTGGCGCTCACACTGTCGTCGTGCAGCATCAGCAGCAGCTCAGGCAGCTTGTCCTGGCCGAGAATGACGTTCCGCTTGTACGCCGCGTACGCCTGCTCGTCCTTTTGCCAGTTCGCGTAATCCGCCTCGCCCCGGTGATCCTCCAGCTGGAAGTGCTCCGCCAGATACGCGCCGATATAGTCCGTCACCTTCAGCCCGCCGGAGGGATTGAGATGCGCCTGCTGATCGTAGCAGTCCACCGCATAGTCCACCACGCTGTCCAGGCGGACAAAATCGATATAGTCAACGCCGTATTCCTCAGCGATGCTGCCGACGGTGTTCGCGTTCATCTGCGCGTTCTCCGAGGCCGGATACGGCAGATGCACCAGCAGGACCCCGATCCCTCTGCGCTGGCATTCCTCGATTGTCCGGCGCAGATAGCTGTAGCCCACGCCCAGCTCATCCGCATACAGATCGTCGTCGATGATCTCGTATTCCTCCGTCGGCGCCACGCCGACCATCATGTCCGCGCCCTTCTGCACGTTCGGTCTGCCGGTGAAATCGTTCGGCGTGAGCTTGTTCCACCGGTCATGATATTTGCCCAGCGTAAAGCAGTACTCCCACCGCATGTCCGTATAGCGGTTGCCGTCGTCGTCTCTGGCGTGCGGATCGTCGGTCAGGTCCATGATCGCCCGCACCTTGGTGCGGCTCAGCGGCCAGAAATCCATCGCCGTATGCAGGTCGCTGCTGCTTCCCGTCACCTTGATATCCTTGCGCACGCCGTTGACCGCAAGCACCGCTACCCTGGGGCTCGCATAGTCCAGCGCGTTCATCATCGACCAGTAGCTCACCGGCATCGTGTTGCCGTAGCAGGAGAGATTGTAGCCTGCGATGCCGTAGTCCTCCCACAGCTCCATCGGAAACAGGCAGTTGACAAAGCGGCTGTCTCCGAAAAACAGCACGTCGTACTGCTGCGGATGCTCGAGGAACGGGCCGAACTGATTGCGGCTTGCCTTGCGCTCCATCAGCCCTGAGAGCGCCCAGAGCACGACGGAGAGCGCCGCGCAGAAGAGCACGGCCTCCAGGCAGCGCAAGAGGTTCTTCTTTTTCATCCCGAATCTCTCCTCAGAACTGGTAGTAGATAAAGCTCGCCTCATCAAATCCGGAGCCGTACACGCCAAAGATCAGCACGGAAACAATGCCCAGGATCAGCACCAGCCAGCGCAGCGGCAGCCGCTGCCGGCTGACCCAGTCCCGCAGCACGACGCCGCGCTCCTGCACGAGCGAGACGCCAAACAGCAGCACGGTGCACAAAAGCAGCAGCTTCGCGTCTGCCCGCGGCAATCCGATGGTTTTCAGCAGCTCATGCGTCAGCTGGCCCGCGCGCGGGTCGCAGACCGTCGTCCTCAGCATCCGCAGCGCATCCATGCCGTGCGCGCAGCGGTCAAAGTACCAGCCGATGTTGACGATCAGGAACGTGCGCAGCACGCGGAAGACGTGGAAGGGCCGGGACGCGGCAAGCCTCGCGTGCGCTGTATTCCATGCCTTGTAGGCTGGCTCCATCAGCGCGGAGAAGGCCAGAATCACGCCGTTGTACAGGCCCCAGAGGATGTAATTGCTCGTCGCGCCATGCCACACGCCCACCAGCAGGAACACGAGGATGTTGCCCAGCGCAGCGGGCAGCGCACGGGCAAACTCCGTGCCAAAGCGCGCCTTCGCCGCCCTGGACAGCCTGCCGACCGGTTTGGTCAGCGCAAACGGATAGAACACATAGTCGCGCATCCACGCGCCGAGGCTGATGTGCCAGCGCCGCCAGAAATCGCCCAGGGAGACCGCAAAGTACGGCCGTTTGAAGTTCGGCGCGAGCGCAATGCCCATCTGCTGCGCGATGCCGGCGACCAGATCGATGCCGCCGGAAAAGTCGCAGTACTGCTGCAGGGAATACAGCAGCACGCCCAGCACCGTCACCGCGCCGCCGTACGTCCCCGCCTGCGCGCCGAAGACGGCGTTCACCGCCGGCAGTGCCCGGTCCGCGATGACCATCTTCTTGAACAAGCCCCAAATCATCAGCAGAAAGCCGCGCTGCAGGTTATCCCAGTCAAAGGCATGGTCCTCCCTAAGCTGCGGCGAGAGCTGATCATAGCGCCCGATCGGTCCCTGGATGAGCTGCGGGAAGAACGAGACAAACAGCGCGAATCTTGCCGGATTCTTCTCCGGCGCGTACTTGCCGCTGTACACGTCGATCAGGTAGCCCATCGACTGGAACGTGTAGAACGAAATGCCCAGCGGCAGCAGAAGCCCCAGCGGCGATGCGCCGAACCAGCCGAGCACGTCGTCCGTGTACTTGAGCACGGCGAGAATGGCAAAGTTGAGCACCAGCACGCCGAAAAACCAGACGCGCTGGCGGCGCTTTGCCTCGGCCTTGAGCTGCTTTTTCTTCTCCTGCGTCATCGTCGCCTTTTCGGCCCTGATGCGCTGCTTCGTCCGCTCGCCGATGCTGCCGATGCGCAGCGCGGCCAGCCAGGTGGTCAGCGTGGTCAGCAGGATGAACGGCAGGCCGGTCAGCGCGCGCGCCGCGTAAAAGCCATAGCTGAACGCGAGCAGCACCATCCACCTGAAGCGCTTTGGCACAAGGTAATACGCCGCCGTACAGGCAAAGCCATACGCGGCCAGACGAAACAGTGTCATATTTTCTCCCCTCGCAACTCGTAATCCCTGTTGTTTCAGCCGCGCGCCGCTCCCCGATGCTGCGCGCGCACCATCACCATCTCCGCCGCGATGCTGACGGCAATCTCCGCCGGCGTGACCGCCCCGATGCTCAAGCCGACGGGCGTATGCACGTGGTCTATCCACGCCTGCGGCACGCCACCCTCCAGCAGCTTCCCGCTAACGAACGCCCGCTTGGGTCCTCCACCGAGCATGCCGGTGTAGACGTGCTCGGCCTTAAGCACCTGACGCAGTACGCACAGATCGGAATCGTGCGTGCTGGACATGGCGACGATGTAGTCCTCCCGGGCCAGCGCCAGGTGCTCGCCGATCCGGTCAAACGGCGCGCAGATCACGCGCTCGGCCTGCGGAAACAGCGCCGCCGCGGCCAGCTCCGGCCGGTCGTCGTACACCGTCACGCGAAAGCCCACGGACGCCAGCAACGGCGCAAGCGCCTGTGCGCAGTGGCCCGCGCCGAAGATCACCGCGCGCTCGCCCACCTCCAGCGGCAGGACAAACACATGCTCATTCCCGGCGGCAAAGGGCCGGCACAGCGCCGCCGCGCTCTCCGGCGCCTGACCGAAGACGCACTGTTCCTCCCCGTCCAGCAGCGCGGGCGCGCCGCCGTCCAGCCGCAGCGCCAGCCAGCCGCCCCGCCGCTGCCCGATGCGCTCAAGCAGCGCCCCGGCCAGCGCCGTCCATGACGGATCCCCTGCCGGGACAGCCTGGAAATGCACCGTGATTTCCCCGAAGCACGATGCACCCGGGCGTTCCCCGTGCCGTCCGCAGGTGTGCACAGCGGACTGTCCGCTGTCAAGCAACGTCCGGCCAAAGCGCGTCATCTCGCGCTCAGCGGTTCCGCCGCCGATCGTGCCCGCCACGCGGCCCGCCCGGGTCAGCACCATCTGGGCGCCCAGGCCGCGCGGTCCGCTGCCGGTCTGCACCACCAGCGTTGCCAGCAGTGCATCATTTCCCGCGCACAGCTGCTCCAGCAGCGCGGCAAAAACTTCCTTCATTTCTTCTCCACATCCTCGCTTCAACTGCACTTGGGGGTGAAAAAAAGAAAAATGGCCGCCGGACGCGCCGGTGGTCATGAGAATACCCGATATATGGATACCGTTCTCCACTGTCCGAGAACAGCATTTCTTCTTCAGTACCTGCGCAGCGGCTGCTGCCCGCGGCCGATCCAGAAGACAAAGAGATCACCGTATGTGTATTGTATCTGTTTCTTCCGCTTTTTTCAAGCCCCGTTTTCAGGGAGCGGCCCCTGCACATCATTCTTCCTTCAGATAGCGGATCATGCGGCGCGCGCGTGCCCCCGCCTCCCCGCCGCAGAGCGCACCGACGGCGGACAGCGCCGCACCGCAAGCCGCCTCCTCGTCCTGTTCTGGCACCCGCAGCTCCATGCCAAAGCGCTGCCCGAGCACGCGGCGCAGCGCCGGATTCTTCCGCACGCCGTTGCCTGATCCGATCAGCACGCGCGCAGGCCGCGCACAGGCCGCGCTCATCTCGTCATAGAACGACCAGAGCTCGTCCGCCATGCCCCAGAGCACGCCTGCCGTCAGCTGCGCCGCGTCGAAATTCCCCTCGCCGACGTTCATGATGCTGCCCCGCTCCTGCGGATTGCTCCTGCTGCCGCAAAAGCGCGTGTCCACGCGAAGGGACGGCTCCCCGGGCACGCGCAGCGCCGCCTCGTTCATCTGCGCATAGAGCGAATCCGCCTCGCAGCCCGCCATTCGGGCGCAGTCGAGGAAGAAGCGGTGCAGCAGCGCATAGGCGCGCCCGCCGCACAGGGACGAGCCGACGAGCAGCATGCCTTCCCCTTCCAGCGGCCTCTGCTCGCACAGCGCAAGCGGCCTTTGCGCGCGGCCCGCCATGGACACCTGCGCACCCGTGCCGACATTGACCAGCACGCTGTGCTCCGGCTCGCTGACCGCGCCGATGAAGCTCGCCTGATTGTCGCCGATGGCACAGGCGACGGGCGTGCCGTCCGCATCCTCGCCGAGGATTGTGCAGGACGCCGTTGCTTCGGGCAGGATGTCTGCCGACATTCCGGCGCGTTCCACGGCCGCTTCATCCCATGCGCCGCGCTGCGCATCAAACAGGCCCATGCTCGCCGCGTTGGAGGCGTGGCAGAGGGGCTGCGGCCGTCCGGTCAGCCGCATGGCGGCGTAATCCGCGATTGTGCAGAGCTTTGCCGCCAGCCGCGGTGCCTTGCCCAGGCGCGTCAGCGCGAAATGCGTCGTCAGGCCGTAGCCGGTCGCCATCGGATAGCCCGTCAGACGCGAGAGCGCCTGCGCCATGGTTTCCCCGCCCGCGTCGAGCTCCCCGCGTCCGTCCTGCCAGGTATACAGCGGGCTGACCGCCTTCCCCTGCGCATCCACATACAGCATGCCGTGCATCTGCCCGTCCAGGCCGATGGCGCCGATGGGCGCGTACCGTTTTTTCAGCCGTTCCAGCTGCGCGCTCACCTGCGAGACGATCTTCTCCGGGTCCTGCACCCGCTCAAACGGCTGCGCGCCCGGATACGCCGCAGGATTGGGCGTGTTGACGCACTCGAGCACCTCTCCGCTGTCCGTATCCAGCACGACGAGGGAAATCGTCGTCGTGCCGATGTCCACACCGATGACCCGCATGGTCATCCTCCTTCTGCCCTCTGTCGCTGAACAACCGAAAAAGCGGGCTGTGCCCGCTCCCACTTCCGAACCGCTTTGCAAAAGCAAGTCACTTGGTGCTCGCTGCACGATTCTTCACGCAATTTCCTATATTTCAAAAAGGGAGAGTCCAAAACGAACTCTCCCTTCTGCTTGATGATGCCTGATGAGCAATCACGCCGGGATCTTCCCGCTGATTACTTCTTCAGCGCCTGCGCCACCGCAACGGCCACCGCGACGGTCATGCCAACCATCGGATTGTTGCCCGCGCCCAGGAAGCCCATCATCTCGACGTGCGCCGGGACGGAGGAGCTGCCCGCAAACTGGGCGTCGCTGTGCATGCGGCCCATGGTGTCGGTCATGCCGTAGGAAGCCGGGCCGGCCGCCATGTTGTCCGGATGCAGGGTACGGCCGGTGCCGCCGCCGGAGGCGACGGAGAAGTACTTCTTGCCAGCCTCGATGCGCTCCTTCTTGTAGGTGCCGGCCGGTGATGGACACGTCGGCATTCTCGTGCCACATGATGGCCACGCCCTCGCGGACGTCGTCAGCGCCGTAGCAGTTGACCTTCGCGCGGTCGCCGGTGGAATACGGGGTGCGGCTCACGATGGTGAGCGCATGGTCTTCCTTGACGTCGGCAGAGAGGTAGTCATACTTGGTCTGCACATAGGTGAAGCCGTTGATGCGGGAGATGATCATCGCGGCGTCCTTGCCCAGGCCGCACAGGATGACGCGCAGCGGCTTCTGGCGGACCTTGTTGGCGTTGAGCGCGATCTTGATGGCGCCCTCGGCGGCGGCGAAGGACTCGTGGCCGGCCAGGAACGCGAAGCACTCGGTGTTCTCATCCAGCAGCATCGCGCCCAGGTTGCCGTGGCCGTAGCCGACCTGACGCTGATCTGCAACGGAGCCCGGGATGCAGAAGGCCTGCAGCGCCTCGCCGATGTACTCGGCGGCCTTGGCGGCGGTCTCGGCGTTCTTCTTCATCGCGATGGCGGCGCCCAGCTCGTAGGCCCACTTCACGTTCTCAAAGCAGATCGGCTGGGTGCTCTCCACGATGCTGTAGGCATCCACGCCCATGGAATTGGTGTAGGCCTTGACCTCGTCAAAATTCGCAAAGCCGTACTTCTCCAGAACCGGCTGGAGCTGGGGCATACGACCTTCATAGTTTTCAAACAGAGCCATTTTTCCGTACGCCTCCTTCTATTACTCGTTGCGCGGATCGATCCACTTCACAGCGCCGTCCTCGGCCTTGAAGCGGCCGTAGGTGCCGATGTTCTTCTCGTACGCCTCGTTCGGGGCCATGCCCTTCTTGATCGCGTCCATCATCTTGCCCAGGGACAGGAACTGATAGCCGCAGACCTGGTTGTCCTTGTCAAGGGCCATCTTGAGCACGTAACCCTCGGTCATCTCGAGGTAACGGGTGCCCTTGGCTTTGGTGCCGTACATGGTGCCGACCATGGAGCGCAGGCCCTTGCCCAGATCCTCCAGACCCGCGCCGACGCGCAGGCCGTCGTCAGAGAACGCGGACTGGGTACGGCCGTAGACGATCTGCAGGAACAGCTCGCGCATGGCGGTGTTGATCGCGTCGCACACCAGGTCGGTGTTCAGCGCCTCCAGGATGGTCTTGCCCGGCAGAATCTCGGACGCCATCGCGGCGGAGTGGGTCATGCCGGAGCAGCCGATGGTCTCCACCAGCGCTTCCTCGATGACGCCGTTCTTCACGTTCAGGGACAGCTTGCAGGCGCCCTGCTGCGGCGCGCACCAGCCGATGCCATGGGTGTAGCCGGAGATGTCCTTGATCTCCTTCGCCTGCACCCACTTGCCCTCTTCCGGGATGGGCGCCGGGCCATGATTCGGGCCCTTGGCAACGCAGATCATTTCTTCCACTTCACGGGAATACTGCATATTGTTTGTCCTCCTTATCCTGATGAATGGAATGGAAAATTGCTTGAACTATGCAACCATCTCATTATAGCACATTCCCCTGTCAAAAAGAAACACCTTTCGCTCATTTTTTCACAAGTATGCCAATTTGCCTGCCGCTTTTTCCCGCCCGAACGCGGAAAAATCCACGGAAAACTCCATACGGGAACAATATTTGTGGCCGGGGCTTGCTTTGAATTCGCGGGTATAGTATACTACCTTATTATGGATACTAGGGATTACCATACCCACCCTGTATTCCAAGGAGGGATTCCCATGGCGGAAGAAATCAAAGAGAAGAGCAACTTTATCTGGGAAGCAATCAAGTCGGACCTGGCTGAGGGCAAAAACGGCGGCCGCGTCCAAACCCGTTTCCCGCCCGAGCCCAACGGCTATCTGCATATCGGCCATGTGAAGGCGCTCACCGTGGACTTCGCCACCGCGGAAAAATTCGGCGGCGTCTGCAACCTGCGCTTCGACGATACCAACCCCACCAAGGAAAAGGAAGAATTTGTCGAGGCCATCAAGGACGACATCCACTGGCTCGGCTTTGAATACGGCGCCGTCTACTACGCCAGCGAGCAGTACGATCAGATCTTTGAATATGCATGCGATCTGATCCGCCGCGGCCTGGCCTATGTGGACGACCTGTCCAAGGAGGAGATGCGCGCCTACCGCGGCACCCTCAAGGAGCCGGGCAAAAACTCTCCCTACCGCGACCGCACGCCCGAGGAGAACATGGACCTCTTCCTGCGCATGAAGAACGGCGAGTTCCCGGAGGGCTCCCGCACCCTGCGCGCGAAGATCGACATGGCCTCCCCGAACATCAACCTGCGCGATCCGGCCATCTACCGCATCAAGTACGCCACGCATCACCGCACCGGCGACAAGTGGTGCATCTACCCGATGTACGACTTCGCGCACCCGATCGGCGACGCGCTGGAGGGCGTGACCCACTCCCTGTGCTCGCTGGAGTACGAGATTCACCGCCCGCTGTATGACTGGGTGGTGAACGTCTGCGGCTTTGAACAGAAGCCCCGCCAGATCGAGTTTGCCCGCCTGAACCTCACCAACACGGTCATGAGCAAGCGCAAGCTGCGCAAGCTGGTTGAGGAGCATCACGTCGCGGGCTGGGACGATCCGCGCATGCCCACGCTGGCCGGCATGCGCCGCCGCGGCTACACCTCCGCCGCCGTGCGCGACTTCATCGACCGCATCGGCGTTTCGAAGGCGGACTCCACCGTCGATCACCGTCTGCTCGAGTACTGCGTGCGCAACGACCTGGGCGAGGTCGCCCCGCGCGCCATGGCGGTGCTCGATCCGGTCAAGGTTGTGCTCACCAACATTCCGGAGGGCACGGTCGAGCTGTGCGAGATCGAGAACCATCCCAAGAAGCCGGAGATGGGCACGCACCAGATTCCGCTCACCCGCGAGATCTACATCGAGCGCGAGGACTTCATGATCGACGCGCCCAAGAAGTACTTCCGCCTCAAGCCCGACGGCGAGGTTCGCCTCAAGGGCGCGTACATCATCAAGTGCGAACGCTACGACGTGGACGAGGCCGGCAACGTGACCTGCATCTACTGCACCGTCGATCCGACCAGCAAGTCCGGCTCCGAGGGCGCGGACCGCAAGGTCAAGGGCACGATCCACTGGGTCAGCGCCGAGCAGAACGTGCCGCTGACGGCGCGCCTGTACGATGTGCTGATCCTTGATGAAAAGCCCGAGGAGGCCCCCGCCGAGGCGGCCGAGGACGAGGATGCCGAGGAGGCCGCCGCGAGCGACGATTTCCTGCGTCAGGTCAACCCGGATTCCCTCAAGGTCGTCAACGGCTACGGCGAGCCGTGGCTCGCGGAGGCGAAGGTCGGCGACAGCTTCCAGTTCCTGCGCACCGCCTACTTCTGCAAGGACAAGGACTCCACCGATGAAAAGGCCGTGTTCAACCGCGTCGTGACGCTCAAGGACAGCTTCAAGCTCGACTAAGAGTAAAGAGGTTACGTTAGAGCCGCAGGTGTCAATCTCTGTCCGGGGGCGAGTCTCCCAGACCCTGCCTTGCTTCGCGCCAATATCTAAGTAACTTATTGATGAGGACGGCTATTGCCGTTCTCATCAAAACTATTAAAGAAGGAGGTTTTCGCATGGATATTACACTTCGCCCGCTGTCCGTCAATGATGGTTCGGACATCTACGAAATGCTTCAGGAGATTCCTGCTAAAGAAAACGGCTACATTAACTCACAGCATGGCATATCGTATGAAGAGTATAAAGCCTGGCTTATCCGTGCGGAAGCCGACGCACGTAAAACAGAGATTGAGGACGGCTGGCGTGTGCCACAGAGCACCTATTGGCTTTATGTCAATGGGTATCCTGTCGGTGTCGCCAAGCTGCGCCATTTCCTGACGGATAAGCTCTGTGAGGAAGGCGGTCATATCGGCTATGCCATCCGCCCCTGCCAACGAGGAAAGGGTTATGGAAAAGCGCTTTTGCGACTGCTTCTCCCGCACGGCAAAGAACACGGCATAGATCATGCGCTCATTACTGTCCAGAATGACAACGCCGCCTCCATTCGTGTTGCATTACAAAATGGCGGCAGAATTGAAAAAGCCAACAACATCCGTCATTATATCTGGATTGACTGCTAAATCCTATCATAGAAAGAGGTACAACACCATGTCCACCGAAGTCCGCACGCGCTTTGCGCCGAGCCCGACCGGCTATATGCATCTGGGCAACCTGCGCACCGCGCTGTATACCTATCTCTGGGCGCGCCGCAACGGCGGCAAGTTCATCCTGCGCATCGAGGATACCGATCAGGAGCGCGAGGTGAAGGGCGCCGTCGACGTCATCTACAACTCCATGAAGACCGCCGGTCTGATCCACGATGAAGGCCCGGATGTCGGCGGCCCCTGCGGCCCGTACATTCAGTCCGAGCGCAAGAACCTGTACCTGCCCTACGCGAAGGAGCTGGTCGAAAAGGGCGGCGCGTACTATTGCTTCTGCACCAAGGAGCGCCTGGATGAGGAGCGCGCCAAGGCGGAGGCCAAGGGCGAGACCTTCAAGTATGACAAGCACTGCCTGCACCTGAGCAAGGAAGAGGTCGAGGCGCGCATCGCTGCCGGCGAGCCCTACGTCATCCGCCAGAACATCCCCACCGAGGGCAAGGCGAGCTTTGACGACGTCATCTACGGTCACGTCGAGGTGGACTGCGACACGCTGGATGACAACGTGCTCATCAAGGCGGACGGCCTGCCGACCTACAACTTCGCCAACGTCATCGACGATCACCTGATGGGCATCACCCACGTCATGCGCGGCAACGAGTACCTCTCCTCCGCGCCCAAGTACAACCTGCTCTACGAGGCTTTCGGCTGGACGCCGCCGCTGTACGTTCACCTGACCCCGGTCATGGTGGAGGGCACGCTGCGTGACAAGAAGACCGGCGTGTACACGATGGAAACCGACGAGAAGGGCAACGTCGTGCTCGATGAGAACGGCGAGCCGAAGAAGGCGATCGTCAAGCGCAAGATGTCCAAGAGCCAGGGCGATCCCTCCTTTGAGGACCTGTTGGCCGAGGGCTATCTGGTCGAGGCGATCATCAACTACCTCGTGCTGCTCGGCTGGAGCCCGCGCGGCGAGCGCGAGTTCTACACGCTCAAGGAGCTCGAAGAGATCTTCGATCTCGAGGGTCTGTCCAAGAGCCCGTCCTTCTTTGACTACGGCAAGATGAAGTGGTTCAACGCCGAGTACATCCGCAAGCTCACCCCCGAGCAGTTTGAGGAGAAGGCGACGCCGTGGCTCGCGAAGGTGCTCGACCCGGCGAAGTTCGACTTTAAGCGCATCTGCGAGCTGACGCAGGCCCGCACGGAGGTCTTCTCCCAGCTGCCGGGCATGGTCGATTTCCTCGCCGAGATGCCGGAGCTCGACATGGCGCTGTTCACCAACAAGAAGAGCAAGTCCACCCCGGAGACCTCCAAGGCCGCGCTTGAGTTTATCCGGCCCATTCTGGCGGGCATCACGGACTGGACGGAGGCGAACCTGCACGATGTGGTCATGGAAGCCATCCCGCAGTCCGGCATGAAGAACGCTACCGTGCTCTGGCCGCTGCGCATCGCGATCACCGGCCGCGCGGCCACCCCGGGCGGCGCGTTCGAGATGGCCTACCTGCTGGGCAGGGACGAGACCATGAAGCGCCTGGACGCCGCGATGGCGAAGCTGTAAATGATACACGCCCGTCCCGATTCGATCGGGACGGGCTTTTTTCATGATTTTCTGTTTTGAACGAAACTTCCGCTTTTCTCCTTCGTCTGTATGGATAAAGGAGGTTTTTCCTATGAAACAACGCATGCTCTCTCTGCTTTCAGCGCTGCTTCTCTGCCTTGCGCTGCCCGCGCAGGCGGAAATCCGCTTTGAACACGCGGCATTTGACGGACAGGAGGTTCAGGTCAACCTCTCCATCGCATCCGAAACAACGCCCGTGTACATCATTCTGGATCAGATCGCGTTGGGTGGTCTTCCTTTTGATGAAAACAGCAGCGATTTCGCCGATGGCTGGCTGGGCTATCCGAGCGATGCCCACAGCATGCCCTGCACGTTCACCGTTCCCCTTGACGAAGGCTTCGTCCGCCCGTCCGTCGAAGACAGTGCCTCGGCTTTTGAAAGACTCCGATGCGCGCTCAGTCAATCCGGCCAGTTGGACGTCTCCTTCCGGATCACGCTGCTCGAGCCCGGGAAGCAGATTGTGAAGGTGGATACCGCATTCCACGGGGACAGCACCGCCACTTGGCAGCGCATTGATGAGATTGCGGCGGGCGGCGATACGCCCGTGGAAAGCGAGCAACCCTATACGGCGCTCATATCCAGGCAAGCTTTCCAATCCGTCCGCTGCGGCGAACCTATCGGCTTCCCGCTCGGCAGCGTCAGCGTCCTGCAGGAATACGCCAATATGCGCGTGGTGGAGCAGCAGGTCATCTGCTTCTCCGTTCACGAATGAGGCCGTCGCAAGAGCAACAGCAGCAAATAGAAAAGCCCTTTCCTCCGCAGCTCTGCGGAAGAAAGGACTTTTTCGTTTTGCTCGGATAAAGACCAACGAGAAGCCATTACAGCTTCGCTATCACCCCGTCCAGCAGCCCCTTGAACCGCTCCTTCACGCGGTTGGCCGTCTCGGTGACCTCCTCGTGGCACAGCGGCTGATCGAGGATGCCCGCGGCCATATTGGTGATGCAGCTGATGCCCAGCACGCGCATGCCGCAGTGCCGGGCGGCCTGCGCCTCCGGCACGGTGCTCATGCCCACCGCGTCCGCACCGAGGATGCGCGCCATGCGGATCTCCGCCGGCGTCTCGTAGCACGGGCCGGGGAACTGGCAGTACACGCCCTCCTGAAGGGTGAAGCCCTGCGCCTTCGCCGTCTCGTGCGCCAACGCGCGCAGCTCCTTGTCAAACACACAGCTCATGTCCGGGAAGCGCGGGCCGAATTCATCCAGGTTCTTCCCCATCAGCGGGTTCACGCCGGTCAGCGTCAGGTAATCGGAGATCACCATCAGGTCGCCTGGCGCGAAGGACAGGTTCACGCCGCCGCAGGCGTTGGTGACGATCAGCGTCTTTACACCCATCATCTTCATCACGCGCACCGGCAGCACCACGTCCTGCATGGTGTAGCCCTCGTAGTAGTGGAAGCGGCCCTGCATCATCACCACGCGCTTGCCGTGCAGCGTGCCGCACACCAGCATGCCCGCGTGCCCCGGCACGGTCGAGCGCGGAAAGCCGGGGATAACGCTGTACGGCAGACACAGTGCGTCCGCCATCGACTCGGCGTACTCGCCCAGGCCGCTGCCCAGAATCACGCCAATCTCCGCTGTGCCCAGTGTTTCCATCACCGTCTCAGCAGCTGTTTCAATCCGTTTCATCTCGTCCATCACATAGCCTCCTTTGCATCCGCCCAAGGCGGATACGCCTCAAAGCTCCTCATTTTTCCCCTGTACGGGAACGTCAGACGGCAGGAGAAGAGCATCGGCGCGTTCGCCTCGTCACGGGAGCCGTACTTGTGGTCGCCTACCAGCGGATAGCCGCGGCTGGCAAACTGTACGCGAATCTGGTGGCTTCGGCCCGTATGCAGCCGAATGCGCACCAGCGAAGTCTCGCCCGCGCGCAGCAGCCGGTATTCAAGCCGCGCCTTCTTCACGCCGCCGCGCATCCGACCCACGACGAATACCTTGTTTTTGCCCGAATCCTTGAAGAGCAGATCCTCCCAGTCGCCTGTTTCCGGCGGCGTGCCGTGCACCATGGCCACATATTCCTTGACCATGCTCCCGTCCTGAATCGCGCGGGACAGGCTTGCCGCCGCCTGCTTCGTTCTGGCATAGACCATCACGCCGCCAACGTTCAGATCGAGCCGGTGCACCGGATAGAATGCGCCGCCCAACTGCGCTTCCAGTGCCGCAGGTACCGCCGCCTGCGCATCCAGCCCCACCGGCTTGACGAGGACGGCGATGTCGCGATCTTCATACAGAATCTCCATGCGCTTACAGAATCCGATCAAGCATTGAGGTGCCCTTGAGCGTGTTTTCGACGCCGAAGAAATCCAGCACCGTCGCGCTCAGATCGGCATATGTCTCGCGCACGCCGAGGTTCACGCCGCGCTTTGCGTGCTTGCCCCACACCAGCACCGGCACATGCTCGCGCGTGTGGTCCGTGCCCGTATGGCAGGGATCGCAGCCGTGATCCGCGGTCAGGATCAGCAGGTCGTCCTCGCCCATCAGCTCCATGAGCTGCGGGATCTGCGCGTCGAAGGTCTCAAGCGCCTTGGCGTAACCGTTCACGTCGCGGCGATGGCCGTACACCATGTCAAAGTCCACGAGGTTCACGAACAGCAGTCCGTCAAAATCCTCCCGCATCGCGGCAAACGTCGCCTCCATGCAGGCCGCGTTGCCTGCGGCATGGTTCGACTTGGTGATGCCGCGCAGGCAGAAGATGTCCTCGATCTTGCCCACGCCGTACACCGTCTTTCCGTGCCGGCTGAGCAGGTCGCACAGGGTGGTCGGCGGTACGGCGCTGAAATCCCTGCGGCCGCCGGTGCGCTTGAACGCGCCGGCCTTCTCCCCCACGAACGGGCGCGCAATCACGCGGCCCACCTCCAGCTCGCCGGTAAGCATCTCGCGTGCGATTTCGCAGTCCCGGTACAGCTCGGGAAGCGGCACGACGGCCTCGTTCGCTGCAATCTGGAACACGCTGTCCGCCGAGGTATAGACGATCAGCTTGCCGGTCCGGATATGCTCCTCGCCCAGCTCATCGAGAATCGCCGTGCCGGAGGCCGGCTTGTTGCCCAGCGTGCCGCGGCCCGTCGCCCGCTCAAAGCGTGTGATAAAGTCCTGCGGAAAGCCGTTGGGGAACGTCGGGAACGGGCGCGAAAGCTGCACGCCGGCAATCTCCCAGTGGCCGGTCGTCGTGTCCTTGCCCGCCGAAACCTCCTTGAGCTTGCCGTACGCGCCCTCCGGCGCCTCCACACCGCCAAAGCTAACGCCGTCGATGTTGCCCAGACCCAGCCGCATCATGTTCGGAATCTGCGGATGGCAGGCGTGCACAATGTGGCCCAGCGTATCCGCGCCCGTGTCGCCATAGTTGGCCGCATCCGCCAGCGCGCCGATGCCCACGCTGTCCAGCACAATCAGAATTGCCTTTTTCCATCCGGACATGCGCCGTCCGGCGCTGAACGCTTTATCGTTACGCCACCCGCATGCGCTGCACGAGCATGCCGATGATCTGCGCGTTGGTGGGCTTGCCCCTGGCGGGATCAAGCGTGTTGCCGAACAGCCCGTACACGCCGCGCGCTGCTGCCGCGTCCATCGTGCTCTCCACCGCGTGGCGGATGAGCCGCTCCACGCTCTGCGGGGTCGTGCCAAAGCGCTCGGCAATCGGCTGATACAGCCGCTTGCCCACGGCGAACAGGCGGGCCTCGTTCTCATAGGCCAGCGCAGATGCCCAAGCCAGATAGGTAAAGCCCTTCAGCTGATCATGCATGCCCATCGCGTCCAGCAGCACGCAGGCTTGCTGATACGGCGCATGCGCTGCCTCCCAGTCGATGAAATGATCGATCTCGTTCATCTGCGTCACCAGCGCAGCGCGCAGCTCCTCCCGCTGCCAGGGCACGTGCACCACTGCACGCGCGCCGCGCCTGCGAAAGCCCTCGTCGGAAAACGGCATCATCGAGCCGCCGATGACCCGCGGCATGCGGTCGCCCAGCATCTCATGCAGACAGTCCACCACGCCGAGGCCATCCATGCCCGGGAGCATCGCATCGATGACCAGGATGTCCGGCGCACACTGCCTGCTGCTGCTCAGCACCGCGCGGCCGTCCGTGACGATCTGCATCGTGCAGTGCTCGCCGTCGTCCAGCTCCCGCTTCAGACTCTCCGCCACGCGCCTGTCGCGTACAGCGCAGAGGATATTCACCTTGCCCAGCACATTGACTGCCCGCCTTTCGCCCCTCATGCCGCCGTCTGCCGGCTCGCCATTCCGTCGCTCTGCTCCAGCATCCACTCGATGTACATGCCGTAGCCCTGCGTCGAGTCGCTCAGATAGACGTGCGTCACCGCGCCGATGATCCGCCCGTCCTGAATGATCGGGCTGCCGCTCATGCCCTGCACGATGCCGCCCGTCTTCTGAAGCAGCCTCTGATCCGTCACACGCAGAATCATGCCCTTCTGGCTCGGCTTGTCCTGCGCAAAGCAGCGCAGGATCTCCACGCTGTATTCCCTGGGGCCGTCTTCGTCGACCGTCGAGAGAATCGTCGCCTTGCCCGGATGCGCGTAGGCCCGTCCGCCCACGGGTAGCCCCTGCGGATAGAGCAGCGTCTGAGGCTGCACATCGATCGTGCCGTAGATGCCGTATGCGCAGTTGTGTGAAAGCGTGCCGATCTGCTGATTCTCCTTGAGGAAGCTGCCCCTCAGCTCCCCCGCGCGGCCGCTCTCTCCCTTCGTCACGCCGACGACGCGAGCCTGCATGATCGCGCCGTCGAGCACGGAGAGCATCTCCCCCGTGTCGCCGTCCACAATCGCATGCCCCAGCGCGCCATACGCCTGCGTCTGCGGATCAATGTAGGAAAGCGTGCCCACACCCGCCGTGCTGTCGCGCACCCAGACGCCGAGCCTGCGCCTGCCGTCCGTCTCGCTCACCGGCGCGGCAGCCTGCAGCGTGATCTCCTTGCCGCCTCGCAGCACGGAAAGCTCCACGCTGTCGCGCCCGAGGGCGCTCACCCGCCGGGCCAGCTCCTGCGCGCTGTCGACGCGCTCGCCCTGCACGGACAGGATCACGTCGCCCACGCGCAGCGGCGTTCGGATCTCCTGCCGGCTTGCCCGCGAGACCACCAGCACGCCCTGCGTCCTGAGCGCCACGCCCACGGCCTGACCGCCCGGAATCAGCGTGCGCACCTCGCCCACGTCCGCCTGCGCGGAGGAAACCTCCACGGTTACCCGCGTGCCCGGCCAGGCATACAGCGTCAACGCTGCCACAGCCAGCGCAATGCCCAAACGATGCCGCCTCTTCTCGTCCATCTCTCTGCCTCCATGAATGGTCTTCATGGACAGCATGAGCGGCCCGGGCGGCAATTATCCCGTTATTCCTCCGGCTTATTCTGGGTATCCAGCAGCTGCTGCAGCTCCTGCATGAAGGACTGCACGTCCTTGAACTGGCGGTACACCGACGCAAAGCGGATGTACGCCACCTCGTCCAGATCCTTGAGGCCCTCCATGATCAGCTGGCCGATCTCCTCGCTGGTGACCTCCTGCTCCATCTTGCGGCATACGCTGGTCTCCACGTGATTGACGAGCTTCTCGATCTCGTCAATCGGCACCGGCCGCTTTTCGCACGCCTTGAGGATGCCGTTTCGCACCTTGGCCGGATCGAACTGCTCGCGGCGCTTATCCTTCTTGATGATGAACACCGGCAGCATCTCGATCTTCTCATACGTCGTGAACCGGCGCTGACAGCCCTCGCATTCGCGGCGGCGGCGGATGGCGCCGTCCTCCGTCGGACGGGAATCGACAACGCGGCTTTCCGTGCAGTTGCAGTATATGCACTTCATCGCTGAATTGCACCTCTTTCTTTAGAAAACTCCATCTGTATTATACCCTCTGGCGCGCAAAACGTAAACTTCTTTTTTGTTTTCCGCGTGCTAGCGATCTGCAGGCCCTCTATTTCCCGCACGGCCTGCACGAGGGCTGGGCCACAAGGATGACGTCATCGCCGATGCACGCGATCTGCTGCCAGGGGATGCTCGTCATGCTCCTGTCCCCGTGCAGAAAGCACGAAAAGCCCGTACCGCCCGGCACGATCAGCGCGCGCACCTGGCCGCTCGACGCATCAAACTCAAGGTCCGTCACCCGGCCCAGCAGCCGTCCGTCGCCGATGCAGATGACGTCCTTCTTTCTCAGCTCGCAAAACGTCATACGCGCGTCCCCTTTCCCGCTTTGCAGAAAAATTTCTCTTCTCCATATGCCGCTTCGCCGGAATTATGACCGGTCTGTGCAAGAATATTTTGCGCGGGCCGCCGTCATAATGCGTTTATCTTTCCCGATGAGGAGGCAAAGCAAATGGCGATCGGCAAAGTTGAAATCTGCGGCGTGGACACCTCCACGCTTCCCGTCATCTCCAATGAGCGCATGCGCGAGCTGTTCCCTCTGGTGCACGGCGGCGACGAGGCTGCCCGGGAGGAATTCATCCGCGGCAACCTGCGGCTGGTGCTCAGCGTGCTTCAGCGGTTCCAGCACCGCTGCGAAAACGTGGACGACCTGTTTCAGGTCGGCTGCATCGGGCTGATCAAGGCGCTGGACAACTTCGATGTGACGCAGAACGTGCGCTTTTCCACCTATGCCGTGCCGATGATCATCGGCGAAATCCGGCGCTATCTGCGGGACAACAACGCCATCCGCGTCAGCCGCTCGCTGCGGGACATCGCCTACAAGGCGCTGGGCACGCGCGACAGACTCAGCCGTGAGCTCGGAAGGGAGCCGACCATCGCGGAGATCGCGAAGAAGCTGGAGATGGACGTGGAGGACGTCACGCTGGCGCTCGAGGCGATTCAGGACCCGGTCAGCCTCTGCGAGCCCATCGGCGGGGACAATGCCGACGCGCTGACCATCGGCGATCAGGTGCGCGACGAAAGCGTCAGCCAGGAGAGCTGGCTGGAGCACATCGCCATCACCGAGGCCATGCGCCGCCTGAGCGAGCGCGAGCAGCGGATTCTGAACCTGCGCTTCTTCCAGGGGCGCACACAGATGGAGGTCGCCTCCGAGATCGGCATCAGCCAGGCGCAGGTCTCCCGCCTGGAAAAGGCCGCGCTTGAGCACATGCGCAAGTTCATCTGATTTCTGCGTGCACCTGCGCAAGGGCCTGCGCGATGATCGGACAGGCCGCTAGCGCCTCCTCGAGCGTGTTGCGGTTGTTGCCCACCTCGATGAGCAGCGCGCCGGTGGAGACATGCTGGTTGAAGCGGCCCGTCTTGATCTTGACCTCGCGCGATACGCCCTCCATCTGGGCGTTCATGCAGTCGGTAAGGCACTGAGCGAGCTCGAGATTCTTCGGCCAGTCCGGCCGCGCGTCAAAACCTGCACCCGTCGCGCCGGTGCCCTTGCCCACCAGCAGCATCACATAAGCGATCCGCCGGCCGTCCTGTTCTACGCAGTTGGCGCCATTGTACAGCCCGCTGTATGCGTCGCGGTGGATGTCAAAGATGTAGTCGTAAGTCTCCCCGGCCGCAAGGCGCGCTTCCAGCATCGCCAGAGAGCGCGTGTAGGCGCCGGAGAGGTTGGGCGGCTCAAACGCCGTCGTGTCGTGCACCACGGAAAAGCCCAGATCACGCAGGCACCTGGCCAGCTCCTCGCCCACGCGCAGCATGTTGAAGCGCTTGTCCCGGGTGCGCCAGGTCTCCGTAGGCACGTACTGCGCGTCCTCCGTCATCTCGTAGGCCTCCCAGGTGTGCGTGTGGTACAGCAGCACGCTCGGCTTTTCCTCGTCCTGCAGCGCCGCGGCGGGCAGCGCATCCGCCTGCGGGGCGACCACCTCGATCGTCAGCGGTACGCGCCGCGCCTGCATTTGCCGCGCCGCCGCGCCGCCCGCGCACGCGAAAGCGGCCAGCGCAAGGAGCGCCGCCGCCCGTTTGCCCTTTCCCCGACTGCGCATCGGCTTCCCTCCAGACGTCCGATTTTCATGCACGCCGCTTTCCCGCCGGCATACTCTGGAATCGTGAGGAATTCCCCTCATAACGACTTGCCCAAGGAGGCGTGCGCCATGAGTTTTTACTCCTATAAAAACGCAAATTCCACACACTGTCCGTGCAGCGTTTCCGGAAGCGAAATCCTGAACGGACTCAACGAGCGGGTCTGCATCCAGGTACAGCGCGTGTACGATTCATGTCTGTTTCAAGAGCAGCTGAGCGACCAGCGCGTAGCGCTCATCAGCTATGGTCTGGTGCCCTCAAGCTGCGGCGGCGGGGAGCAGTGCAGCGAAAACTGCAACCAGCCCACGATGCCCATCACCTTTGAAAGCTGCCGCTCCACCACGACCGAGGGCACCATCCGCAACCTCTCCGTCGAGCGCCTGTGCGACCGTCCCTGCTTCGCCCGCGTGCGCGGCCAGGTCGAGGTGCCCATCGACATCCTCTTCACCGACGCGAACTGCCGCGAATACATCGGCCGCGGCGTGGTCACGGTGGACCGCGACGTGCTGCTCTCCATCCCGGATGAGTCCATCGTGCCCTACAACATCGAGGCCATGGTCTCCGCGATCTGCGTTTCCGGTACATACGTCGGCAACAACATCTTCTGTCTGGAAATCTGTGTGACGGTCGTGCTCAAGGTGCTGGCGAAGGTGGAGATGCTGGTGCCCAGCTACGGCTTCTGCGAGGTGCCGCCGTGCGAGGAGTTTGCGGATTCGGTCTGCGACGAGTTCTTCAGCCTGCCGCTCTTCCCGCAGGCGCTGTGCGACGAGGACGCCATCCGTGCGCGCAACGTGAGCTGCACCTGCGGCAACTACACCAGCACAACCGGCCTGGGCTGCAGCGGCGGCACGGCCTGCGCAAACAACAACGCCTGCGGCTGCTGCCGTTGAGCCACGCCGGATACTGCTCCGAAGGATCGCACCCGCGGTCCTTCTTTCTTTATGTCCGTCTGCGCCGTTTTAGTCCTTTGGGGATCGCGTCGCCCAGCGCCAGCGCCGCCAGTGTCCCGGCCATCACGCCGCAGAGGCTCTCCGGAATCCGGCTGACCGACGGCTGAAACAGCGGATGCAGGATGCAGACGACAGCCACCGCAAAGGCCGCCCACGTCAGCGCGGACATCAGGCATACATGTCCGCCCAGGTTCATCCGCTGCCCCGAATAATCCCAATAGCGCGTATGCAGGATGCGCAGAACCAGCGCGCCCGCCGCGTATTCCAGCACGCTGGCTGCGATCGTCCCCACGATCATCACCTTGCCCACGCTTTCCTTGACGGGAAGGCAGACGATCAGCATGCCCAGCGCGCCGAAGCCGTACACCGGCAGAAACGGGCCCGAGAGAAAGCCCCGGTTGACGAGTCGCCGGTCACGGACGAGGTACAGCAAAACCTCCCAGCACCAGCCGGTAAAGCTGTACAGAAAGAACACCAGCGCCCACTGGCCGGGGCTGTACTGCGCACGCAGCAGGCTTGCCATTCCCACAAAGACCCCCAAGCGTTTGGCATAAAAGAAAGCCCGACACGCTTGTCAGGCTTTCCCGATGGGTTCCATTTGATGCATGCTTTACTGTGCGCTGCCCTGGAGGGTGATCTTCCGGCCGAAGACGTAGCAGCTCACCGTGAACGCGCGCTGCGTGTTCTCCACGCTGCCTGTGCACAGCAACGTCGCCGAGACGTCGCCCTGATGGCCGCTGGCGAGCACGTTCGCCTGGACATTGTCCAGCTGCAGAACGTCGCCCTCCGCGGGCTGTACCTGCAGCGCGATCCACTCCGCCGGGAAAAAGCCCCGGTTGGCCAGCCGCACGGTGACCGTCAGAAATGTACAGTCCTGTGCGTTCAGGCCCGAAACGTCGCCAAACACGTGACCGGTGAACGTCCCGTCCCGCACCTGCGCGACCGCCTGATCAAAAATCTCCTGCGCCTGCGCCGCCGGCGTGACGAGCATGGACGTCTGCTCCACCACCGGCGCAAGCGTGTTGATGCCGTAGAGCACTGCGCCCGCGCCCGCGATGGTGACGATCAGCACGGCGATCGCCAGCACCCTCATTGCCTTATACACGTTACTCCCCCTGTTGTCCTTCCAGAATGGCGCTCATCTGGTCGATCATCTCCGAATCCTTCATCCGGAACTTGAAGACCACGCGCCTGGACGCCTCCATGTCCACCGTTCCATCCGCCTTGTACACCGGATCGGCGTAGGAGCGGCCGTTCGCCGTGAGAATCCTCTGTAGCATCTGCTTCTCCGCGCTGGTCAGCTCCGTCATCTCCGGCCCCAGGCAGTATTCCGCCACGGCCAGCGCGCGCTCCTGGGACAGCGCCAGATTGTGCAGGTAGGAGCCCGAGGTGTCCGTGTGGCCCTCGATGATGATCTCGCCGACGTAGCCCTCGTTCTCCTCGCTCATCAGTGTGCGGATATACACCGGAAGAAATGCGTTGAGCAGCGCCTTGCCGCTGTCCTTGAGCTCGTTGCGGTTCGTGTCAAAGAGCACCGCGCCGGTAAACGCAATCGCGCCGGTGTTGCGGTCCACCACCGCGTCGAGGTTCTCGCGGCGCAGCTCGTCGCGCAGCTCCTCGATGATGCGCGAGCGCAGGCCGATCAGCTTGTCAATCTCCGTCTGCTGGGCGGCCAGCAGCGCCGCCTGCTCCTCGATCTTGCTCTGCTGCAGCGAGAGGCTCTGCTGCGCGGCGGTCAGCGCCGTGCGGTTTTCGTCCAGCTCCCTCTGCTGCTCCTGAAGCATCAGCGTGGTCGTCGCCAGCAGTTCTTCCTTGTCCTTGAGCTGGGATTCCTGATCGATCAGCAGGCTCTGCTGGGTGGAGAGCTGCGCTTCCTTCGTTTCCAGCTCAATGGTCTTCTTCTGCTGCAGGTCGACCAGCTGATACACCGCCATGAACAGGATCAGCGCGAACGTAAAGAGCATGCCGGCCATCATATCGGAGTACGAGATCCAATAGCTGCCGCTGTCCCTGCTGCGCCGAATTCTCTTTCCCGCGCGCATGGGTTACTCCTTCCCCTGGCGCGCCGCGTCATCCGCCGCCGCGCTCAGCTTCTCCATGGATTTCTGCAGCCGCACCAGCGCGGTCACGAACTGATCCACCTGCTCGGCATAGCGCTCGCGGCTCTGGGTAAGCAGCTGCGGCATCGTGCGGGTCGTCTCGCGCATGGCGCTGAGCGTCTCGTTCATCTGGCGGATCGAGGCGGTGATGCTCTCGTCAAACAGCGCCGTCGTCTTGGCCAGGTTCTCCTGCGTCTGGCGGGTGAACGTCTCGTAGCTGCCCGAAAGCGCCTGCGCGCCCGCGTGCATCTCCTCCACGACGCGGTCCATCTCCCGGCTCGTGATGCGCGTCTGCTCCTGCGCGCTGGCGAGGAACTTGTCCGTCCACGCGGCGTACTGCTGCTGGTTGGCCGTAAGCGCCGCCTGATAGTCCTGCAGCTTGGCCAGGTACATGGCCTGCTGGCCGCTGGTCTTGTTCATCGCGGCGAGCAGCTCCAGCGTCTTCTGGTTCGTCTCCTCCACATGCGCGCGGGAGGCGTCCATATCCGTCACATAGTCGCGGAAGTGCTCCAGCACGCCCTGGGAGAGCTGGTGCATGTTCACCACGTCCTGCGTCATCTGGGCAATCGCCTCGGTGGCGGCGCGCATGTCCTGCTGCGCCTTCTGCTGCTCGGCGCCGGTCTCGCGCAGCACCTGGCGCAGGCGGTCGAATTCATTGCCCAGCGCCACGTTCATGCGCTGCACGAACACCTGCGCGATGCGGTCGACACCCTCCACCTGCGCCTGCGTGGCGGCGAGGATGAAATTATCCATCGAGCGCTGCACGGGCAGCATGGCGCGCAGGATGCTCTGCTCCATCTGCACGGCCATCTTCTGGCTGACCTCCTCCACCGCCTGGCGGATGTAGGCCGTCTGCTCCTGCTGCAAGGTGAGCATCGCCGTCTCCTGGGAGACCGGCTTGGGCAGCGCATAGAGGCTGAACACCTCGCAGAAGCGGTCGATCGCCTTCTCGCACTTGTCCGTATAGCGGGTGTTCATCAGGTTGAAGAAGATCGATGCGACGACGCCCGCGATGGACGTGAGGAACGCCGTGCTCATGCCGCCGATCAGCTTTTCCATGGCGGCGAGCAGCGCGGAGGTGTCCGCCGCGTTGAGGTTGAGGCCGGACAGGCCCGTCACCAGGCCCAGGAACGTGCCCAGGATGCCCAGGGAGGTGAGGATGCCCGGCGTGATCTCGGCCAGGCGCGTGCCGCCCACGGCATAGATCACCGTCTCCTCGCAGATGTACTGCGACACGTCGCAGGATTCCCCGTGTGCGTCGCGCAGCTCCGCGTTCTGGAGGAAGTCTGCCCACGGTCCTTCCAGCTTATCGCCCAGGAAGTGGAGATCATTCCAGGACTTTTTCTCCTTGTTCTGCTTGTTTTCGGTGATGATCACGCGGGACGCGCGGCGCAGCCTGCCCGCCATGCGCGCAAGAGGCAGCACGCAGCGCATGAGCGCCGTCAGCAGCACGATCAGAATCGCCAGATAGATCAGCGCATTCAGAGAAAAGACGCTCCTTACGACCGTGAAAATGTTCATCAACATGTCCCTCCTGGCAGGGCTTTGCCCTGCATCATCCATGATGGTATTGTAACCGATTTGACGCGATCTGTAAAGCGACGGCAAAACTTCACAACAAGCACCGGGCGCATTTTTTTGCGCAATAAGCGATATTCCCTAAAGCGAAGCCCTTTTTTATCACCATTTCACGAAATACAGAATAATTGTGAAAACATCAGGATTTACCCTTGCTCTTTCTAGATAAAACGGGTAAAATATCATCGTTTTGAACCGGATGCGCATCGCCGCGTCCTGTAAAAAATCTGGTGTTCAGGAGTTCGCATATGACAAAGAAACGCTCGATTGATCCCGCGATGATTGACAATGTTGCCCAGAATATGTTTCATATTCTTCCGCTGATCAAGAAGCGCCTGCTGCACATGGATCTGGTTCAGCGCGAACACGGTACCCCGCTCTCCCACGTTCAGGTGCTGGCCATGCTCAGCGATGTGGGCACGATGTCCGTCTCCGAAATTTCCCGCCGTCTGGGCATTGCCAAGCCGAATATCACGCCGCTGGTGGATCGCCTGTACGACGCCGGCTATGTGGACCGTCAGCATGACGAGAATGACCGCCGCGTGGTGAACATCGTCCTGCTGCCCGCCGGCGAGGAAAAGCTCGCCGCCATCCGCGCGACCATTTCCCGTCAGATTCAGGTTCAGGCGGAAAACCTCTCCGTTTCCGAATTCCGCGAGCTGAACGATGCGCTGGACAGCGTTGTCCGCATTCTTTCCTCCCTGTGATCTTGTGGCCGGACTGGCAGACAGTCCGGTCTTTTTATGATCAGACGAATGAGCGGCGTCCATTCTTCCCGCAAAGACAAACCCGGCGCGATGTTTTTCGCGTCGGGTTTTCTGATTCCGTTCAGCCTGCGGCCTTCGCCGTCTCCGGCTTGCCGTTCTTCCAGGGGTGGTACGTCGGCACGACCTCGGCAATCGCCTCCACGGCGCGCTCGTCGTTCTTGTCCACGACCTCCTCCAGCGTTTTCATCATGCGCTCAAACTGCGCGTCGTCCACGCGGTCCACATTGGCCACGAAGATCTTCTTGTGCGCTGTTTTGGTCATCTTGTCCCGCTCGGAATCCATGAGCAGTTCCTCGTAGAGCTTCTCGCCCGGGCGCAGGCCGATGATCTTGATGGGCATATCGACGTCCGGCTCGTAGCCATAGGCGCGGATGAGCTTCTGCGCCAGGTCCATGATGCGCACAGGCTCGCCCATGTCCAGCACGAAGATCGAGCCGGATTTGGCGATGCCGCCCGCCTGCAGCACCAGCTGCGCCGCCTCAGGGATGGTCATGAAGTAGCGCACGATGTCCGGATGCGTGACCGTCACCGGGCCACCCTTGCGGATCTGCGCCTCCATCAGCGGGATGACGCTGCCGTGGCTGCCCAGCACGTTGCCAAAGCGCACGGCCATGCACTTCATGTCCGTCTTCTCGCCGTAGCGCTGGATGAGCATCTCGGTGATGCGCTTGGTCGCGCCCATGACGTTCGTCGGGTTCACGGCCTTGTCGGTGGACAGCTGCACCAGGCGTTCCACGCCGTGCTCGCTGGCGGAGGCGAGCAGGTTGCGCGTGCCGAAGACGTTGTTCTTGATCGCCTCGGCCGGGCTTCGCTCCATCAGCGGCACATGCTTGTGCGCTGCCGCATGGAAGACCACCTGCGGATGGTACTGCTCAAAGACCTCGTCCAGGCGCTGCCTGTCGCGGATGGAGCCGATCAGCGTGATCACCGGACAATTCGCGCCGTACTTCTGGCGCAGCTCGTACTCCAGCTCGTAGGCGCAGTTTTCGTAGATTTCAAAGATGATCAGCAGCTTCGGCTTGAAGCGCATGATCTGGCGGCAGATTTCCGAGCCGATGGAGCCGCCGCCGCCGGTGACCATGACCGTCTTGCCGGTCAGGTAGCCCGCGATGGCCTCCGTGTCCAGCTCGATCTCCTCGCGGGAGAGGAAGTCGGAAATATTCAGCTCGCGGATGAACGGCATGCCCTCGCCGCCGGCCGGGTCCGCCGGCTCGGAGAGGATGCGCGTGTGGCAGCGGGCCTGGTTGCACAGCTCCAGAATCCTCTGCATGCGCGCGCCGTTGCCCAGCGACGGAATCGCCACGATGATGTCGTGGATGCCGTAGCGCGAGGCGAGCCTGGGAATGTCGTCCGTCTTGCCGCGCACCGGTACATTCTGGATGCGCAGGCCCTGCTTGCCCGGCGCGTCGTCCACCAGCAGCACGGGGCGGCCCATCTGCTTTGGGTTCTTGTTGCAGATGTTGACCGCGTACGCGCCCGCCTCGCCCGCGCCGACGATCATCACCGGCCGCGCGTCGCCCAGGCCGCCGGGAATGCGGTCCTTGGAGCACACGCGCCAGAACATGCGGATGCCGCCGATGGCGATGGTGCCGATCAGCGCAATAAGGATCAGCACGCCGCGGAACAGGCCGAGGTTCATGAACTGGTTGGCCGCCAGCGTGATGACGCAGGCCACGCCGCTGAGCAGGCACAGCCTCGCTGTGTCGCGTACGCCGGCGTAGCGCCACATGATCTTGTAGACGCCGCCCACGGCATAGCAGCCCATATATGCAACCCAGATCACCGGCAGCGCATGCATCATCGTCTGCACATGGCGGCTCGGGACATACATTTCAAAGCGCAGCTCCATGCTCAGGTACACGGAGAGCGTAATCAGCACAATATCGAGCAAAAACAGGCTGAGCTTTCTCAGCCACATGTGATCTCTAAACCACTTCATCGTTTGTCCCCCAATGGCGTACTTGCAAGCATTGAACAAGGTATTATAGCACACTCCCTGCCGGGATTCAACCCGAACGCCATGACTTTGGCATCGCAAAAGGACCGTCCCGAAGGACGGCCCTGTATGGGGTTGGTTTACGCCTGCATCGGCATCATGACCGCACCCTCCGGACGGATCATCAGCGGCGTGCAGCTGCCCTTGCCGAACACGCCGTTCATCAGCTCGACGTACGCGTCAAGGCGCGCCATCGGCACATACGCCTGGATGGTGCCGGCAAAGCCGCCGCCATGCACGCGCTGCGCACCGTCGCCCTTCAGGAAGCGGCGGCTCAGCTCAATGCCCATCGCCATCTGCTCCTGATTGGGGCGCGCATAGACGTTCTGCAGAAGCTTCCAGCTGCTGTCGCCAGAGGCCGTCACGTCGGCGAAGAACTTCGCCAGATTGCCCTCGCGCACGGCCGCAACCTGCTCCACCACGCGCGCGTTGTCGTCGAAGAAGTGCATCGCGCGCAGTACCGGACGGTCGCCCACCGCGGCGCGCACCCGGCCGATGTTTGCCTCAAACTCCGCCGGATCGACCTCGCGCAGCACCTTCTTGCCGAACTGCGCCGCGACGGCCTTCATCTCCGCCGGGATCGCCGCATAGTCATCGGTCAGGTCGCCGTGATCGCCGCCGGTGTTGACGACGCACAGCGCATAGCCCTTCGCCGCAAAGTCGCACGCCACCGCGTCCACCTTCGCGTCGGCCGTCTCAAAGTCGAGCGCAACCATGCCGCCGGCGGAGGCCGCCATCTGGTCGAGCAGGCCGCAGGGCTTGCCGAAGTACACATTCTCAACCCGCTGCGCAATGACGGCGCGGGTCTTGAAATCGATCACCCAGCCGTTGTACAGGCCGTCCAGAATCGCCGCAATCAGGATCTCAAACGCCGCGGAGGAGGACAGGCCGCTGCCGCGCAGCACGGACGAGGAGATCGTCGCCCTGAAGCCGCCGACCTTGTAACCCTGCGACTGCATGACGCCCGCAGTGCCGCGGATAAGCGCCAGCGTGGTGCCGAAGTCCTTCTCGCGGATCTCCAGGTTGTCCAGGCTGACCGTGATGGGCGGGAAGCCCTCGCTGTCCACGACGATCACGCCGTCGTCGGTCTTCTCCACACACGCGATGGTGTCCAGGTTCACGGCGCCCGCCAGGCAGCGGCCGTGGTTGTGATCGGTATGGTTGCCGCCGATCTCCGTGCGGCCCGGCGCAGAGAAGAAGCACAGCGCGCCATGCTCTTCGCCAAAGCGCTTTTCAAAGCGCTCCACCAGCTTGCCGTAGCGCGCCTTCTGCTTGCAAAGTTCCTTCTCGCCTGCGCCGTAGAGCGTGGCCACGCGGGCGGCGAACGCCTCGGAATCCTGATATGCTTTCCACTGACTGTTCATCGGAATATCCCTCCATGTCTGATCGGTGAAATTCTCAAAATATGTACCCTCATTATTGACGCTTTGCGCCGTTTTGTCAAGCATTCCCCGACATTCCGCCCAAAAAAGCGCCGCTTTCCTGCATCCCGGCTGAAACATTTCGGAAACAACCGTCTTTTTTCCTTGAGCCACTTGACAAAACGCAGTGCGCAGGGTATCATACACATCGTCGTTCATTTTATGAACTTTCAAAGGAGAAGGAGGCGTCTTCATGACGGACATCGGCTATGCCGGCGAACAGCTGCTGGACGCCTGGCTGAACCTGACGAGCACGCTGTGGAACACACGGATCGTCTCGTCGCTGTCCTACAATGAAGCGCACGTCATGGGCATTCTGCTGCGATGCAGCACGAAGGAAGCCCCCATGACCGCCACCGACCTGATCCGGCGCACGCGCCTGCTCAAAAGCCAGATGAACAAGATCCTCACCCGGCTCGAGGCGCTCGGCTTCATCACCCGTGTGCGTTCCATGCAGGACAAGCGGATGATCCATGTTCTTCTGACGGAGGCCGGCAAGACCGCCTACCTCAAGGAGCACAAGGGCGTCGAAGCGATTCTCGATCAGCTGGTCAGCCGGATTGGCGCAGACCACGCGCTGTCCGTCGCGAGGGATCTCTGCGAGATCACCGACGAGCTGGACAGCATCGTCCCCCCGCCCGGCCGATAACGACAACCGACTTTCGAAAGGAATATGCAGATATGATCCGTATCATCACCGATTCCGCCGCCGATTTTTCCGCCGAAGAGCTCAGGCAGTACGGCCTGACCATGGTGCCGCTGCAGGTCACCTTCGGCGAGGATACCTACGAGGACGGCGTCACCCTGACCCCGGAGATCTTCTGGTCCCGCATCATGTCCGGGGAAAACCCCAAGACCTCCCAGCCCTCTCCGGACGCGTTTCTGACCGTCTTTGAGGAGGCGAAAGCCGCGGGCGACAGCGTCCTGTGCGTGCTGCTCTCCTCGGCCCTCTCCGGCACTGTGCAAAGCGCGACGCTCGCCAGGAGCATGGCCGACTATGACGACATCCACATCGTCGACTCCCTGCAGGCCGCGACCGCGGAGAAGATGCTCGTGCTGCGCGCCTGCCAGCTGCGCGACGAGGGCAAACTCAGCGCGGCCGAGATGGCCGAAGCGCTGCGCAGCTTCACCAAGCGCATCAAGCTCTACGCCTGCCTGGACACGCTGGATTATCTCGCGCGCGGCGGCCGCATTCCGCAGGCGGCGGCGAGCCTCGGCTCCCTGGTGCAGCTCAAGGTCATCGTCCATATCACGGAGGAAGGCAAGGTCGGCATGGCCGGCAAGGGCATGGGCCTGCACCGCGTCAGCGCCGCCGCCATCAAGCTCGCCCAGCAGCATCAGATCGATACCAGCTTCCCGGTGCTGCCGCTGTACACCTATCAGCCGGACAACTGCCAGAGCTTCGTCAAGAAGCTCAATCAGGCCGGCATCGCCTGCCGCGAGGAGGACGCCATGCCCGTCGGCGCCACAATCGGCACCCATGTGGGTCCCGGCGTGTTCGGTCTGGTCTTTGTGGAGGCTGAATAAGCACAAATCTCAAGCTCTGCACACGCAGGGCTTTTATTTTCCCCGCAGGACTTGACAGCACCATCATTTCCGTGTATGCTATTCAAGTTCAATTTGTAAACCGTTCATATTTTCTACTATTGAAAGGAACCCACTTATGCGTATCATCACCGACTCCGCCGCGGACCTGACCCGCGAGGAGCTTGAACAAAACGACGTTCGCTGCGTGCCGATGCAGGTCATGTTCGGTACGGAGAGCTTCAGCGCCGCCGCGCTGTCCGGCGAGGAATTCTGGAAGCGCCTGCTCTCCGGCGAGACCGGCAAGACCTCCCAGCCCTCACCCGACGCCTTCCTCGCCGAGTTTGAAGCGGCGCAAAAGGCCGGCGAGGAGGTCGTCTGCATCGTCGTCTCCTCCGCCCTCTCCGGCACGATGCAAAGCGCGATGATCGCCGCGTCCATGCTGGAATCCGCAAAAATCCACATCGTCGATTCCCTGTCCGCCGCGGGCGGGCAGAAGCTCCTGGTGCTGCACGCCTGCCAGCTGTGCGAGCAGGGTCAGCTGACCGCAGAGGAAATCGCCGGCGCGCTCACCCAGCTCCGCAGCCGCATTCATGTCCGCGCCGGCCTGGACACGCTGGAGAACCTCGCGCGCAGCGGCCGCATCTCCAAAGCCGCCGCCAACATCGGCGCGCTGGCGCAGCTCAAGCCTCTGGTCCGCCTCGCACCGGATACGGAAGGCAGCATCGACGTCTGCGGCAAGGCCATCGGCCGCCACCGCGCCATCGACGCCGTGGCCAGAATGATCAGCCGGTACAGGATTGACGAGCGCTTTCCCGTCATCCCGCTGTACACCCATTTCATCGACAACTGCGTCGCGCTGATCAAGAAGCTCCAGGCCGGCGGCATGACCGTCAGCGAACACATGGCCAGCGCGCTCGGCCCCACGCTCGCCACGCACATCGGCGCGGGCGCCTACGGCGCCGCGTTCGTGGAGGCGGAGTAACCTCTCAAAGAATCGACCTGTAAGCGCGAAGCGAAGAAGGGAGTTTGAGGGATGAAATCCCTCAAGCAGGTTTTAGGGACCGGAGCCTGCCGCCGCCAGTGGCGGAAGCAGGCAGGCGGAGCGTCGGAAACGGCAAGGAGCGCTTGCGCGACTATGCCGGCTTCCCGGGTCGGCAGCCCTAACGTTCCCCCATGCGCGAAGCGCAAAAGGCAAGAATCGCAGCGGAGCCAAAGGCGACAATTGCGATTCCGACAACGCAGCTTTCAACAAGCTCAAATTGAGAACAGTATGAAAGCGTTTCAGTCAAAGCAAAAACAGCCTCGGCGAAAAACCGAAGCTGTTTTTCTTATTCAATTTCGGTACTCACATTTTCCCGCCGATGGTCTTCAGATGCTTCATGACCATCTGCGCGACGATGCCGGTCAGCACGCCCGTCACCACGCCGGAGATCATCAGAATCGGCAGATAGGTCACCAGCAGCTGCGGCGTATTGAGCATCAGCACCGCCACCAGGATCTGGCCGACATTGAAGAACACCGCGCCCAGCGCGCTCACGCCGATGACGCTGACGCCCTTCATGCGGCTGACGAGGATCATCACCACGAGCGAAAGCAGGCCGCCGCCCAACGAGTAGAACATCGCATTCATGTTCGTGTAGATCAGCCAGCTCATCAGCGCCTTGAGCAGCATCAGGACAAAGGACTGCCGGATGCCCAGCATGTACAGGCTGTACAGCAGCACGGAGTTCGCCAGGCCCAGCTTCACACCGGGAATCGCCGCCGTCAGCGGAAACTGGCGCTCGATCAGGCCGAAGACCAGCATCAGGCTGGTGAGCAGGCCGGACAGCGCCACCTGCTGCGCGCGCTTATTTCGCATGGAATTCCTTCCTCTCTTTGGCGATCGCCGCTCAGTTGTCAGCGGGCACCATTTCGATGCTCACGTTGTTGGGCAGGCAGATGATGTATGTGCCCAGAATCCGGTCCTTGTAGGTATCCACATGGACCTCACCCTGGCCCACGCAGTCCTGGTTCTCGCAGGTGGAGAACTCCATGTACACCGTCTCGGGCGTGATGTGTACCTTGTTGAGCTTGCCGTCGTCCTGCTTGATGGTGATGATCTTGTCGCGGTCCATCGGAATCGGATCGCCGTACTGGCGGCCGCCCACGGTCAGCACCACATAGCCGCGCACGGTCTCCGCCTTCTTGGGCGGCATCGGGCCGACCATCGCGGCCTCCTGCGCCGGCTCAGCCGTCGGTTCGGTTGTCGGTTCGGTCGTCGGTTCATCTGTCGGCTCCTGCGTCGGTACAACAGTCGGTTCCACCGTTGGCACTTCAGTTGCTTCCGGAGCCTTATCGGTTTCCGGTGCTGCTGTCTCCGCCGGAACAATCAGCATCGACATACCGGTCGCTTCCGGAGACGGCGTCGCCTCCACATATTCAATCGCGTCCGGCGCCAGCGTCACGTCCGCGGTCTTTTTGCTCAGATCGGTCCCCGGCATGAGCCTGGACACGCCGAGCATCGCAGCGGCGACGGCAATCACCAGCACAATCAGCAGCAAATCTTTTCTTTTCGGCATCGGGAAAAAGCCTCCTGGTCTTACGCCTGCGCTTCCTTCTCGAAGGACAGCTCGATCTCATTGGTGCCATCCGCCCACAGGCGCTCCAGCTGGTAGTACTCGCGATCCTGCTCGTGGAACACGTGCACCATCACGTCGCCGTAATCCAGCACGCACCAGCGGCCCTCGGTGTAGCCCTCGCGGCGCTTGGCAAAGACGTCGGCCTTGGCCAGCTCCTCCTCCACGTTCTCGGCCAGCGCCTTCACCTGCGGCACGCTGCGGCCCGTGGCGATGACCATATAATCGGTGATGACGGTCATCTCCGCCACCTTCAGCACGACGATATCCTTGGCGCGCTTGTCGTCAAGCGCCTTCGCTGCCAGCAGCGCGATTTCTCTCTGATCCATGTTTCTGTTTCCTCCTGTCTGTTGGTTCTGCTTTCCTGTCACGCATCCCCGGCCGTCCCGGGATCGCCGGACGGGCGTATCTCCTGCGCCAGCTCCGGCTCATAGTCCGCCAGCGCCGCAAGCGTATCCGGATGCAGCGGCTTACCCTGCTCGCGCACATGCTCAAGGCTCTGGCGCAGTGCGGCGTGCATCGCACCGTCCAGGTCCTGCATGCACAGCGCGCGCAGGTCTTCAAGCCCCGGATAGGGCTTCCTGTTCGGCTCGATCACATCCGCCAGGTAAATGATCTTCTCCAGCCGCGTCATGCCCGCGCGGCCCGTGGTGTGCCAGCGGATCGCGCCGAGCACGTCCTCGTCCTGCACGCCGTAAACGTCCTGCGCCACGCAGCGCCCGGCCACAGCGTGCATGAGCGCCTTGGATTCCTTCATGACCGGGTCAACGTCCGCGCGCCTGGCCGCCTTGATCATCTGGGAAAGCGGCATGCACTTGGCGCAGTCGTGAAGCAGCCCGGCCAGCGCGGCCTTCTCCTCATCCTCGCCGAAAACGCGGGCCATCTGCCGCGCGGTCTGCTCCACGCCGAGCGTGTGCTCAAACCGCTGGCGATCCAGCTCCTTTTTCAGCTTATACTCCATCTTATCGCGTTTCATCTGTCTTTGTCCCATACAGTCCATGCGCGCGGATATATTGTTCCACCTGCCGCGGCACAAGCCCCTCGAGCGTTCCGCCCTCAGCCAGCCGCCGCCTGATTTCAGTCGAGGAGATGTCCATCTGAACCGCCGGCAGAATCGCGATCTGCGCGCCGCGCGCGCGCCAGGCCTCCGCGTCCGCCAGCGTCTGTACCTCGTCCTCTCCGGGGCGCATGACCGCCAGAAATGCGCACAGCCGGATCACATCCTCGATGCGCCGCCAGGTGTGCAGCACCCGCAGCGTGTCCGCGCCGATCAGATAGTGGAAGCGGCAGTCCGGCATCCGCTCTTTCAGGATGCCCAGCGTGTCCACCGTGTAGATCACGCCGCCGCGCTCGATTTCCTCCGTACAGACCGCCATGCGCTCCTCTCCCTCGATGGCGAGCTGCGCCATGGCCAGCCTGTGACGCTTGTCCTCCAGGCCCTCGCGTTTGTGCGGCGGATTGCCTGAGGGCAGAAACAGCACCTGCTCCACTGCGCCGCTTGCAAGCGCTGCGCGCGCCATGTTCAGGTGGCCGCAGTGAATGGGATTAAAGCTGCCGCCCATCAGTCCGATCTGCCGCACCGCCATGCACTCCCCCTCAAGCATTTGACACACAACTCAGCATTATATCAAATTCTGCCCCGTTTTCAAAGAGGGAACCGGATACAATTTTGCAAACCGGCAAATTCTATGCATACAATCACCAAACTGTGGGGAGGGCATGGCCATGATGTCGCCGTTTGACCGCAAGAACAAGCTCGCGTCCTGCCTGGATCATCTGGCGCTGCGCGCGCTGCTGTTTGCGCTGTGCGTGGGCTATTTCTTCTTTCTCTGGCGCAGCGGACCGGCCAGCCTTCTGTGCGGCGGCGCGCTGTTTCTGCTCGTCGTGCTCACGCTCATGCTGCTGGAGCGCCGCACGCTCAAGCGGCGCGACCGCATGCTGCGCGAGCGCGTCGGCGGGATGATCGCCCTCGAGGAGCTGATCATGCTGCCGGGCAGGGCCGCCTGCCAGCGCGTGTGCGATCTGCTCTGCGAGACGCTGTCCGCCGAGTCCTTAGGCGACGCCGTCATGCGCTATGGTGGGGAGACCTGGCTCGTCCGCTGCGCGCAGTGCCTGCAGGGCACAAGCGCCTCCCAGAGCGATGTGCTCAGCGCCCACCGCGCGCGCATCGAAGCCGGCGCGGACAAGGTTGCCCTCGTCTCCACAGCCGCCTTCTCCCCGGAGGCCACGCGCGCCGCCGAGTGGGCTGATCCGCCTGTGCGGCTGATCTCCGGCCGTCAGCTTGCGCTGCTCTTTGGCCGCCTGCATCCGGCGACGGACGAGGAGATCGCCCGTCACGCCCAGCATCAGAAAAAGCCCTTCTCCTGGCGGCGCATCCGAGCGCTCGCGCTCGCGCCCGCCAAGCTGCGCAGGTATCTGCTCTGCGCCCTCCTGTTGCTCCTGTTTTACTTTGCCGCAGGCTCCATGGCCGCGCTGCTGGCCAGCCTTCTGTCGTTCATGCTGGCGATTCTCTGCGACCGGGAGAACAGGAGGAGCTTCACGCTGTAAGCCGGTCATTCCTCGCCGTAGATACGCCGCATCTCGGCCGTGAAGCCGCCCTGCGCGTCGTGCGTGATGAGCATCGGCAGCACGTGCAGGCCGGGTCTTCCGCCCTTGAGTCCCTCGACGAGCACCAGCTTGGGGCTGCTGGTTTCCCTGGCGACGACAAAGCGCACGCGCTTGGGCTCCACGCGGGCCGCGCGCATCGCGTCGCACAGCTCGAGAAAGCGCGGCGCGGGAAACACGCAGCACAGCCTGCCGCCGTTTTGCAGCACCCGGCCGCAGGCTGCCATCCACTCCTCCAGCGTGCAGTCCGAGTCGCTGCGCGACAGCGCGCGCGTTTCCTCCGGGCTTACCAGCCCCGCGCCGCCCTTCGTGTACGGCGGGTTGGTCACCACCAGCTGGCAGCATTCATGCCCGATGCGCCCCGCCGCCTCCCGGCAGTCCGCCTGATGCACGCGGATGCGCCTTTCAAGTCCGTTGATCGCCACGCTGCGCGCCGCCATGTCCGCGACCTGCGGCTGGAGCTCGAACGCGTCAAACGTCGTTCCCTCCGCCCGCGCGGACAGCAGCAGCGGCAGCACGCCCGTTCCCGTGCCCATGTCCGCGACGCGCTCGCCCTTCTTCACACCGGCAAAGTCCGCCAGCAGCACTGCGTCCGTGCCGAATCGGAAGCCGTCCGGCCGCTGCAGAATGCGCAGTCCGCCGCGCTGCAGGTCGTCCAGGCGCTCGCCGGGGCGGATCAAAGCGGTCACGTCCATCCGTACATCCTCCATTCCTCGCCGCAGAACCATGCTCTTCCTGCTGACATTGTACAAAATCCGCGGGCCGATTGCAACCGGATTTGCCCGGTTTGCCGCCGACCCGCGGAATTTCAGATTGCGTTCACAGGAATGCCTTATTGTGTGCCGAACGGCGTGACGAATTCACCGGAGACATAGCCCGTGTAGTTCGCCCACTGCACGTGCAGGAAGCCGTTTTCGCTCTCGTCCAGGACGGTCAGCACCATGCCGTAGGGCAGGACGTAGACCACGTCGCTGGCCGTATTCGGCGCGGCGCGCAGGTTGAGGCCGTTGTCGCTCTCCACCACCACGCGGTATGCGCCGGTCTGCGGCGCTGTTGTGGGCGCGGGCGTCGCCGTCGGCTGCACGGCATGCTCGCCAAAGCGCAGGTAATCCGCGCTCACATAGCCGCTGAGCGTGCCCACGCGCACCGGGTAGAAGCCGTCCACCGCCTCACCCGTGACCACGACCTCCACACCGTAGGCCAGCATCGCAACCACGTCGGAATAGGTGTTCGAGTCCGCGCGCAGGTTGAGGCCGCTGGCCGCTGTCACCGTCGCCGTGCGCCCGGCAACCGGCTGCGAGGGCCTTGGCGTCGCCGTCGGCGCGGCCGTCGGCACGGCGGTCGGCACAGGAGCCTGCGCTCCGGTGTCAACGCTCAGGTATGCCGCGCTGGCATAGCCCTGCGCATCGCCGTAGCGCACCGGATAGAAGCCGTTCTGCTGCGGGCCCAGCAGCGTCACCTGCGTGCCCAGGGGCATCGTCGCGAGCACCTGTCCGGACGCGTCCGGCATGCTGCGCAGCTTCAGCCCGCTGCGGGCGGTGACCGTCGCCGTGCTCTGCTGTGGGGACGCCGTCGGCGTGGGCACAGGCGTCGGCGTGGACGCTGTGAGACCGAGCGCCTCGTCCGTGGCGGTAAAGACATATTCGCTGGCGACAAAGCCCGTCAGGTCGCCGAGCGCGACCGGCAGCATACCGTCCACCGGCGTGCCGGTGACGCGGAGCATCGTGCCCTGCGGCAGCGTCATGATGACGCCGGCGGTGCGCGATGCGCTCGTGCGGAGGTTGAGGCCGCCCTCGGGCAGCACAATCGCCGTCATGGTCTCTGTCACCGGGGCGGGCGTGGCCTGCGGCGCCGGCGTACTTTCGGTCTCCGCCTGGCTGAAGAGGATGTAGTCGTTGGAGACGTAGCCCGTCAGCGAGCCCATCTGCACCTGCGTCCAGCGCTCATAGCGCTCCAGCACCGTCAGCGTCTGGCCGTGGCGCAGGTGCGAGAGCACCGCGGAATTGACCGTCGGCGCAGCGCGCAGGTTCAGCGTCTGGCTCTCGTCCGCCAGGGAGACGACCGCCGTGCCGAGGCTGACCACGCCCTCCGGCGTCTCGTCCACCGCGTCGTCGATCACGCTGATGTACTCGTTCTTCACATAGCCGCTGAGCGTGCCGTACTGCACGCGGCTCCACGCGCTGCCCATTTCCAGCAGCGTCACCTGCGTACCGTGCGCCATCGTCGCCAGGATGGCGGAGGACGTGCTTGCCTCCCTGCGCAGGTTCAGGCAGTCCAGCGGATTGGAAAGTGTAACCACGGCGCTTTTCGCATCCGCGACCGGCTCGCTGCCCGCGTCCCCCGTGCCGTCCAGAGACGGCAGGATCGTGCGCGTCATCGTATAACGCGTGCGCACCAGGCCCGGATAGTAAAACTCCAGAATCTGGTCGTAGGTCATGCCCTCCCTGGCCATCTGCTGCGCGCCGCGCTGGCTCATGCCCACGCCGTGGCCGTAGCGTCTGGCCGTCAGCTTGAAGCCGCTCGCGGTCTGCGAAACGGAGAGCGTCTCGTTCTTGAGCACGTTGATGGACAGGCCGCACAGGCCCTCCACCTGATCAAAGTAGTCCAGCGTCACCGTCACGTCGCCGTAGCCCGCGAGCGTCAGATCCACATCGACCTTCCTGTACACGCGCGAGGGCTCGCCGTACTTGGGCGTATGCACCCGCACGCCCGTAATCGCCGCAATCTTCACGGAGCCCGCGCCGACGAGCGCGGCCGCCTCCGTGCGCAGCAACTCGGTGAGCGCGCTGACGCTGGTGGTGCCGTCGTGGTAAAGCGTCACCGACTTGGCAATCGACGCGCTGTTGTTTAGGTCATACGGGTCGTCCTTGATCGTCAGGTAGCTGTACGAGCCGCTGCCCCAGGCGTTGGCGACGGACTCCGTCTGGCCTCCGTTGGAGGCGGTGTAATAGCTGGCCATGTATTCGCCGTTCACCGTGCCGACGATGCCGCTCGTCTCCTGCACGGCCTGCGCGCAGCGCTCGTTGCCCGAGGGTGTGCCGTTGTACACCTGATCGCTCGTGGTATCCACCACGTCGTAGGTGGCCGCCTGCGCGCTCATCTTCTTGAGCGCATAGGTGCGCGCCGCGACCGCCTGCGCCTTGAGCGCCTCCAGCGGGAAGGAGTTGTCCATCTCATAGGGCAGCACGCCGCGCATGTAATCCTCCATATACACATGCACCACGATCTGCACATTGCCGCCCTTGGCAATGAATTCAATGTCGCCGGGATACAGGCTCTGCGGCTTTCTGGCCTGCGCGATGTACACGCCGTTGTTGCCGCTGGTCTGGTGGCGGCGGAGCTTGAAGCGGCTGCCCATCGTCTGCGTCTGTCCGTTCAGGGTGAGCAGCAGGGTGCCGCCGCTGTTTTGAACCGTCAGCCTGGCGCCGCGCGGGATCGCCCGGGAGGCGTCCCCGCCGATGGAATAGCTGCCGTCGACCGTCACATCGACCGATGTATTGGAGGCGATGGAGGACAGATACACGCGCACCGTGCCGGACACCGTCGTCCCGCTCACCACGCCGCTCTCCGCCCAGGCCGCTGGAACCGGCAAAAGCGCAAGCAGCGTAAGCAGCAGCGCGGCAAGCCTTTTTGTCTGTACCATGGTCATGTCCCTCTTTCGTCCTTGATGGTAAGCTTCTGTATGCAGGACACAAAAGCAATCGCATTGTACCATAATCCTTCGCCGTTTGTAAACGCGCATGGGCTGTCAATGCCTGTCATTCCTTGTCCTTCTTGATGACATTTCCAGCGGGCGCGGCTTGTTGCGCGCGCGCTTTTCTGATATAATGACTCCATCATCTCGTATGGAGGTCACGGATCACGATGAAAAAACTGGCTGCCGCGCTGCTGCTGTGCGCGCTGTGTCTCGCGCTTGCCCTCCCCGGTCAGGCCGATATGAACCGCTACAGCTCGGTCTTTATGGATACCTTCGACACGGTCATCTCGCTGATCGGCTTTGCCGACAGCCAGGAGACGTTTGACCGCTGGTCCGAGCTCGTTCACGAGCAGTACATCTACATGCACAAGCTCTTTGACACCTACCACAGCTACGAGGACGAAGGCATCGTGAGCATCTATACGCTCAACCAGCGCGCCGCCCAGGAGCCGGTCGCGGTCGATCCGATCCTCTACAACCTCCTCAAGTTCTGCAAGAGCAACTACGCGCTGTGCAAGGGGCAGACGAACATCGCCATGGGCAGCGTGCTCTCCATCTGGCACGCGTACCGCGACGCGGGCCTCGACGACCCGCTGCATGCGCAGCTCCCGCCGATGGAGGACCTGGAAGCGGCGACGGCCCACATCGATATCGACAATCTGATTCTTAACGATGAGCACATGACGGTGTACTATGCGGACCCCGACA
The DNA here is from genome assembly GCA_004557905.1 of Clostridiales bacterium. GTDB lineage: Bacteria > Bacillota > Clostridia > Christensenellales > Aristaeellaceae > Ventricola. Next base: position 56,171 of record SFFH01000010.1, read on the forward strand.
TGAAGCTGGACGTGGGCGCGGTCGCCAAGGGCTACGCGACCGAGATCGTCGCCCAGATGCTGCTCTCCGGCGACATGAATTCCTTCATCATCAGCGCGGGCGGCAACGTGCGCCTGGGCAATCCCCCGCTGGACGGCCGCAAGGGCTGGGGCGTGGGCATCCAGGACCCGGACGGTGCGGTCTTCGGCCTGTCTGACATCGTGGAGACGCTGTTCCTGGCCAACACGTCCGTCGTCACCTCGGGCGACTACCAGCGCTTCTACACCGTGGACGGCGTGAATTACCATCACCTGATCGACCCGGACACGCTGATGCCCGGCACGCACTTCCGCTCCGTATCCATCATCACCGAGGATTCCGGCTTTGCGGACATGCTCTCCACCGCCGCGTTCCTGATGCCCTATGAGGAGTCCCGCGCGTTCATCGAGTCCCTTGACGGCGTGGAGGCCATCTGGCTCTTCCCCGACGGCACCAAGGAGATGACCGACGGCGCGGCGAAGATCGCCAAGTCCCGCGGCGCGACGAACAACTGACGCTTATACAGACGCGAAGCGAAGATGGGGTCTGGGGACTGGTCCCCAGGCGGGGCTTGGGGCTGCGGCCCCAACACCCCCATAAGCGAAGCGTTTAGGCAAGAATCGCAGCGGAGCCAACGGCGAAAATTGCGATTCCGACAACGCATCTTCAAACAGTCCTGCCTTCCTGTCGGGAAGGCTTTTTTATGTCCCTGCCGAATGTGATCAGCGCCCAGTAAGCCCACGAAAAAACGCAGCCCAGTTTCCTGGACTGCGCTGATCGCCAAAGTATCCCAAAGTGCCGCTGCCGTCGTTTTTCACCCACCGCTCGCGGTAGGTCGGTGCCCTGTGACGCGCTTCTGCCGTCCCCTGGCGTTCAAAGAACGGGGGCATGACATCCACGAATCAACATCCGGGCTCCTGTTATGAAAATGTAGGAGAAAATACAGACGACTGGCGCACACCCCAGGACATCTGACCCAGCGGATGGACCCCGCTGGCTTCTGGGATTATTATATCAGCCCCCTCCGGGCATGTCAACGGTTTTCAGCCGTTTTCACCAGAGGAATCTTCCCTGGTTTGGGGAGTCTCCATGGGTTTGGGCGTGGCGACAGCAATGCCCGTCTTCGTCTCGCTGATCGTGACGTCCATCGCTTCCTCAAAGAAGGCCGCCGGCACATAGACCACGCCGTCCATCGTCGTGATGCGCGTATCCACCGGGATGAGCAGCCCGTCCTTCTGCCAGGTGATGCTCCTGGTCGTGTTGTCGCTCACCGTCCAGGAGACGGTGATGCGGCTGCCCTCCTTCTCCAGGGTGACGACGCGCCTGACCTGCGTCTCCTCCTCCGTCTGCTGGCTGTCGGCCTTCCAGCCGAGCGCCTCGGCCGTGGCCTCCAGCGGAAGCAGCAGGCTGCCCTGTTCCTTTGCCGCGTTGACGGCCACTTCCTTGCCGTCAACCAGCAGCGCTAGCGGAGCGGGCGTTTCCTCGCCTGCCGGCTCGGCCGTCGCCTCCATCGTCGCCGCGGCGGACGGTTGGGCGGTCGCCGGCTCCGCAGTCGCCTGCTGCGCGGCCTGCGGCGTCGGGGTATTCACGGGCGCGGTGTTCGCCGTGCATCCGGTCAGCGCCGCCGCGCCCGCAATCAGGCCGGCAGCAAGCAGAGCTTTCCTCGTATTGCGCATGTTCGCTGTTCCTCCTTGATGTTTCGGTTGCCGAACTTGCTATCAAGGATATGCAGCAACGCATGTGAATATTCAGCGATTCCGGCGCCTGCGCAAAACGGAATCATTTGGCCTTCTGCGCCTCGATGCGCTCGGCCAGATCATTCAGGTACAGCCAGCGCTCTTCCGCCTCAGAAAGTGCCCGCTCGGTCTCCTCCTTCAGCGCGGCAAGCTCCGTCAGCTTCACAAAGTCGCTGGCGTTACGCGCAATCTCCGCGTCGATTCCGGCGAGCTTTGCATTGAGCTCCTCGATGCGCGCGTCGATCGTCTCATAATCGCGCTGCTCCTTGAAGCTCATGCGCAGCTCGCGCTGCTTCTCCCGGCGCTGTGCGGGCGCAGCCGTCTCCGGCTTCTGCGCCCTGGCTGCCAGCTCCTGCTGTGCGGCCCTGTGCGCAAGATAGTCCGAGAAGGAGCACACATACTGCACCAGCTGCGCGTCCTCCTCAAAGGCAAACAGCCTGCCCGCCACGCGGTCCAGGAAGTAGCGGTCGTGCGAGACGACCACCACCGCGCCGCTGAACGTGGACAGGTAGTCCTCCAGAATCTCCAGCGTCGCGATATCCAGGTCGTTGGTCGGCTCGTCCAGCAGCAGCACGTTCGGGGCGGCCATCAGCACGCTGGCCAGGTATAGCCGGCGCTTCTCGCCGCCGGAGAGCCGGTTCACCGGGGTGAGCTGCACGTCCGGCGGGAAGAGGAACTGCTCGAGCATCTGGCTGGCCGAGAAGCGGCCCTCCGGCGTCTGCACATATTCCGCGATGTCGCGCATGAAATCGATGAGGCGCAGGTTCTCGTCCACCTGCGGGAACTCCTGCCTGAAGAAGCCCACCTTCACCGTATCGCCCAGCACGACCGTGCCCGTGTCCGGCGCAAGCTCGCCCGCGAGCATGCGCAGCATCGTCGTCTTGCCGCAGCCATTGGGGCCGACGATCGCCATGCGCTCGTCGCGCAGGATCGTATAGGTGAAGCCGGAGAGCAGCGCTTTACCGCCCATGGCCTTGCCCATGTTCTCGCACTCGATGATCCGCCGTCCCAGCCTCGAGCTGGTGGAGGACAGCGAAAGCTTCGCCTCCGCCTGCGGACCGCGGATAGCGCTCATCTCCTCAAAGCGCTGGATGCGCGCCTTCTGCTTGGTGCTCCTGGCCTGCGCGCCGCGGCGAATCCACTCCAGCTCCCGCCGCAGGATGGCGCTGCGCTTGCGTGCGGCGGCGTTTTCCATGTCCAGCCGCGCCGCCTTCTGCTCCAGATAGTACGAAAAATTGCCGTCGTGCAGGTACAGCCCGCCGCCATCCAGCTCCGCGATGCGGTTGCACACGCGATCGAGGAAATAGCGGTCGTGCGTGACCATCATCAGCGCGCCGCGATAGCCCGCCAGCCGGTTTTCCAGCCACGCGATGGTCTGCGCGTCGATGTGGTTGGTCGGCTCGTCCAGCAGCAGCAGATCGACCGGACGGATCAGCGCTGCGGCCAGCGCCACACGCTTCTTCTGCCCGCCGGAGAACGTGCGCACATCGCTCTCAAAATCCGTGATGCCCAGCTGCGTGAGCAGCGACCTCGCCTCGTATTCGTCCGGCGCGCCGACGTCCTTCGGCGCGTCGCGGAGCACCTGCTCCACGCTGGTGCGCTGCGCGTCATAGACGGGCATCTGCGGCAGGTAGGACACGCGCAAGCCGTTTCTGCGCATCACCACGCCCCCGTCCGGCTCCTCCATGCCGCACAGCAGCTTGAGCAGCGTCGATTTGCCCGTGCCGTTCACGCCGACCACGCCGATGCGGTCATGCTCGCCGATGTAGAGCGTCGCGTCGGTGATCAGCTTCTTGAGCGTGTAGCTCTTTTTAATGTGCTCAGCGGAAAGGATCGCCGCCATATCAGTTCTGCTCCTCCGTCGCCGCCGTCTCGCCCGTTTCTGCCTGCGCTTCCTGCTCCTCCTGCTCAGCATCCTCGCCGGAGATGGCCGCCTTTGCGTCCTGCGCGGTGATCTCGCAGAGCATCTCGCGCGTAATCTCGCCGGTCGCCTCCGCCAGCCGGTTGGCCTGCGCCTGCACCAGCTTTTCCAGCGTGTTGCGCATGCCGCGCGCGTTGCCGAAGTCCAGCCGGTCGGAGACGCTCATGCCCGTGAGCATCGCGCGCACGACCTGATTGGCGTCCTCGGTCACGGTGTAGCCCTGGCGCTTCGCGTTCATCGTCAGAATCTCCATCAGCTCGTCGTCAGTGTAGTCCGGGAAGTCGATGTATTTGTTGAAGCGGGAGATGAGGCCCGGGTTGCTGGTCAAAAAGTCGTGCATCTCGTCGGTGTATCCGGCGACGATCACCACGAGGTCGTCGCGGTGATCCTCCATCAGCTTGACCAGCGTGTCAATCGCCTCGCGGCCAAAGTCGTTGTCCATGCCCTTGCGCGCCAAGGAGTACGCCTCGTCGATGAACAGGATGCCGCCCAGCGCGCTGTTCACAACCTCCGTCACCTTGCCCGCCGTCTGGCCGACGTAGCCCGCCACCAGGCCGCTGCGGTCGGTCTCGATCAGCTGTCCGCTGCTCAAAAAGCCCAGCTGCTTGTAGATTTTGGCGATCAGGCGCGCCACCGTCGTCTTGCCCGTTCCGGGGTTGCCGGTGAAGACCATGTGGAAGCTCATGTCCATGACCTTGAGGTCGTGCGCCTCGCGCATCTTGCGCACCTTGATGAGGTTGATGAGCGAGCGTACCTCGCGCTTGACGCCGTCCAGGCCGATCAGGCTGTCCAGCTCCGCCATCAGCTCCTCGAGCGTCTTCTCCTTCTCTTCCTTCTTCTGCGGCGCGGCGCCGCTCTTCTCCTCCGCCTTTGCCGAGCCATCCTCAGGCTTCGCGCCGCCCGGCACGTCCACGCGGCGCGCAGCCTCCTGCGCCGCGCCCGCGTGGCGGCCCGCCGCGCGCGTGAGCAGGAAGGTGCGCAGGCTGCCCAGATAGGACGTGATGAAGTTCATCGCCGCGCCGCCAATGGAGCCGTCCACGTCCGCCGCGGCGTAGAGCAGCTGGCTCACGCCGTTCACAAACTGCTGTGCACTGTCGGTGCCATCCTTGTCGTCCATCGCCACGCAGCAGCGCAGCAGCAACGGCGTGCCCTCCGCAAAGGAGCGGTTCTTGTAGCCGATGTTCAGCGCCGCCTCGCTGCCCGCCCGGCCGATGCTCAGCACATCGCGCGAGGGAACGCCCGCGATGAATGCGCGCATCGCCTCGGAGACGGAACCTGTCTGCTGCGCCATCTTCAGCAGCAGCGACTGCGTGTACATGTCAAGAAACAGCTGGATATCGCTCGCGCCCACGCGCTGCCAGTTGCCGCTTTCCACCAGCAGGGCGCAGGCCTCCTTCATCTGCGCATAGGCTGCGCGTCCTCTCTTCATCTGTTCGCTCATCTTTTTTCTCCTTTTTCTTCTCTTATGCTTTGCTCAGCCTGCGCCGCACTTTTTTCAGCATACCCTTGAGGCGTGCAATCTCCTCCGGCCTGAACAGGAACACGTCGCGCACCGGGATGTTGTAGGTTCTCAGATAATACACAAGGAAGCAGCCGCCCGCCACCGCGTAGGAGGCCACCGACGCGGCCGCCGCACCCATCTTGCCCCACAGCGGGATGGTGACCATGTTGACCAGGATGTTGACCACGACGGAGACGGTCAGCATGCCCAGGTACACGTATTTTTTACCCTGCGCCAGCAACAGCGTGCCGATGATCTTGAAATAGCTCATCGGGATGATGCCCGCAATCAGCAGCACCGTGACCGCGTACGCCGGCAGGTATTCCGCGCCGGCCAGCAGCCAGATGACCGGCTTGCCCAGCAGGAGGATGCCTGCGATCATCACGAGCGTCAGATAGAAGTTGACCTTCATGCTCATGGTCACCTCGCCGATCGCGTCGTCCTTCGCCGTGCGCGAGAAGAGCACCTCGCGGAACGCGTCCGGGATCAGCCAGCCGTACTCGGAGAGCGACACGCCCAGCGTGTAAAAGCCGATCTCCGCGTCCGGCACGCCGAACATGTAGCCCATCATCAGCGTATCCACCCGGTAGTTGAGCGTGGTCATCAGCGTCGTGATCATCGACACGATGCCGAAAGGCACGATCTTCGCCGCGAACCGCAGGTCCGCGCGCAGTGGATTGGGCATACGCCGCATGCGCCGCAGCGCCATGACGATGGTGATCAGATCGCCCACGACAACCAGCGCCAGGGAGACCAGAATCGTGCGCTCCATCGTGTAGAACGCGAGGATGGTGATGATCGTGTTGGTGATGCGGGCGGTGAAGAAGATCCTGTTCTTGTACTTCACGTCCTCCACCATGATCATGAAGCTCAGCTGGTTGGCCAGCACCTGGATCGGCGCGATCAGACAAACCGCCGTCAGCGCGAAGGACTGAAGTACCGCGGCGCCCGCGATGCCGATGACCATGTAGGCGACAAACTGCAGCAGGAAGATGCGCAGGAATTTATCCAGCACATCCGGCTCGCCCTGCCGCTTGTAATACGGATACGGCTGGTACAGGCCGAAGTTCGCCGTGACGGCGACGATGGAGATCATCGAGGAAATCTGTCCCAGCTCACCCTTGAGCTCCGGACCCAGGAAGCGGTTGGAGTAGCTTGAGGCAATCAGGCCGATGACCACCGCCATGATCTTGGTGAAGATGGTATAGACGTAATCGTTACCCGTGATCCGGCGGGCGATGCTTTTGAGACGCATAGACTCTCTCCTCAATCATCCATAAATATACAGTTTATATTATAGCGCCTGGGAGATGGATTTGCAAACCGTTTTGGCTGACCTTTCACACCGTCACGGACCGGAACATAGCATGCAGTGGAGCCTCACCCTGCAAGCTCCCGCAGAGCATCGTCAGATGCCAACTTAGCGGAATCGCCAATGGCGGCGATCCGTCTTCCATAAACCTACGGAGGTGCGACAAAATGTCCTTTTGCCATCCCTTTCTGAACGGCTGCGACGGCTTCGGCTGCGGCTGCAGTTCCTTCTGTCCCTTCCCGGACTGGATTCATCCGCTGCTGTGCAATCCGACGCAGTTCTGCTGCGTGGGCAACGACAACGGCCCGACGCTGGTGATCCACAGCATCCTTCTGGAGCCCTGCGGCAACCAGAGCTGCACGCCGCGCACGCTGCGCATCCGCATCACCGGCCCGAGCTTCCCCTGCGGCGAATTCTTCACGCTGCGGGTGGGCAGCTGCACCGAGATCGACGAGCCGCTGGTCATCACGAACCTTGAGCCCGGCCAGTACGAGATCGAGCAGATTCTCTCCTCCTGCCGCGAGTTTGATACCACCTTCACCGGCCCGATCTGCAACGGCTGCGTCTCCATCACCTGCTCCGTCGTGCCCACGGTCATCACCATCGTCAACCGCAAGCGCTTCTGCCGCCGCTGCCGTCGGCACGGCTGCGGCTGCAGCAACTGCGGCTGCAATATCTGCGGCAACAACTGTGGCTGCAACAGCTGCGGCAACCGCTGCGACGGCGACTGCGGCCGCGGGCAGATCTGCGACAGATGCGGCTGCCGCGACTGTGACGAGCACCATCACCACGAGCATCGCGAGCGCGAGGAGCGCTGAACAGGCAAGGGGAGATACGCGCGTATCTCCCCTTCACCGCGTCAGATCGCGGTCTCGCCGTCCCCGGTCTGCGCCACGCGCAGAATTTTCTCCGCCTCGCCCGTCCGCGCGTCCACATACGCGTAGTATGCCGCGCCGGCAAAGTCGCCCCTGAACTCCCAGCAGAGCTTCTCGCCGCCGTCCGTGGGGATCACGCACAAGCGCGTGTTCTGCACGTGCAGGCGGCTGGAAAGCGTCTGCTGCGCCTGCGAAACCGTCAGCGCGGGCGAAAGGTCCCCGCGCGTCTCGTGGTTCATCAGGTACTGCGAGCACTCCGCACCGACCACCGTGCCCGTCTCCCGGCTCACCTGCACCTTCACCTGATCCGGGTACAGCAGCACACCGTCCTGAACGCTGGCGAAGTTCGCCACGATCATGCCGTCATATTCCTGCACAAAGCACTGCTCCATCTCGCCAAAGCCCATGTCGTCCAGGTACAGCTTCGCCGCGCGCAGACATTCCTCCCGGCCGACGCGCGATTCGAACGCCGCCGCCTCCGGCATCATCCACAGCAGGTGGCCGCCCTGCCCCGTCACCTGCACGCTCACCGCGCCGCGGTCCGTCTGCGCGGAAAAGCCGAACGCCTCAAACTGCCCGCCGCTGTCCGCCGCGTCCGTCACCCGGTCCGCCGTCGTCCCGGCATAGCGCGCCGCAGCCTCCCTCGCCTGCTCGCGCGTGATGCGCCCGCCCGTCAATCCCTTGGGCTGACCCGTGGTCCGGCCGTCGGAGAACGGGCCGTCGTAGATCAGCGATGGATAGTCCATGCCGCTGTCGCCCGTGATCGCCGCCTCCGGCCAATCGCCCGACGCGTCGGCGTACAGGTCGATCTCTCCCATCGGCTCGGTGTACAGTTGCTCGCTCACGCGGCTCAGGTGCGCATTGAGCCCCTGGCAGGTGACGAGCAGCTGTTCAATCTGCGCCTCGTCGCTCGTGGTCAGCATGCCGCCGCCGGAGACCTGCGCCGCCAGCGTCATCACATAATCCCCCATCTGCCCGGCAAACTTCATCGCGCCGGCAGCCGCCTCGTGGCTCAGCGGCAGGCGCGACAGCCCGTTTTCCACGTGCTGCGCCAGCAGCGCTGTCTCGCTGAGCAGGTTCACGCTCTGGCTCGCGCCCGAGGCGATCAGCAGCTTTTGCAGGTTCACCTCGATGTCCGCCATCGCGCTGACTACGTCCGTCATGTCCCGCTGCCGCTCCATGGACAGCCGCGTCTTCAGCGCCCGGTTGTCGGCGCTCTGCGCGGCATTTACGCCCAGCGACACGCACAGCAGCACCGCGAACAAAATGGCCAGCCCCGCGCTGTAGCGAAGGCGCTTCCTTTCCTTCCTCATGCCGCGCCTCCCGTCACACCGCAAAGCTGTGCTCGCCGATGTTCAGCCGCACCTCGCGCGTCCAGATCCATTTGCTCGTCGCCGTCGCGGGGTTGTAATAGTACAGGCAGCCGCCCGTCGGGTCCCAGCCGTTGAGCGCGTCGCGCGCCGCACGGCGGCTCTGCTCGCCCGGCGTCAGGTTGATCTGCCCGTCCGATACCGCGTCGAATGCGCCGGACTGGTAGATCACCCCGGCGATGGTGTTGGGGAACTTGCTGCTCTTCACGCGGTTCAAAACCACCGCGCCGACCGCCACCATGCCCACATACGGCTCGCCGCGCGCCTCGCCGTGGATGAGCCGCGCCAGAAGCTCCACGTCGCTCGCGTACGAATTGCTCGTGCTGGTGGAGGCCGCCACCGCCGAGACGGGCGCGCCGGAGATGCCCAGCGCGTTCAGCGTGTTGGTTCCAACGACGCCGTCCGCCGTCAGCCCGTTTCTGCGCTGGAACAGCACCACCGCGTCATACGTCGCCTGCCCGAAGATCCCGTCGACCGCGCCGTCGTAATAGCCCCACTGCTTGAGCTTCTGCTGCACCTGACGCACCTGCGTGCCGCGCGAGCCCCAGTACACCGCCGCACGCGCCTCCTGCGCGCCCATCGCCACGAGCAGCGCCGCGCACAGCAGGGCGGCGCACAGGCGTTTTCCCCATCTGCTCACAGGAACACCGCCTCTCCCGCCGTCGCTTCCAGCCAATCCGGCGGCACGAGCTGCGGAAAGAGCATGCTGAAAAACACCGGCTGCGCGTGGGCGGATATCTTCTGCGCGGGCAGGAGCAGCACAGCGGAAAGGAGAACGGCAGAAAAAAGGCGACCCATGTAAGCATCTCCCATCAAGCGGTTTGATGTCCACAGGTTCGCCAGGTTTTATGAGATTTATGCGTCTTCCCCGATCACCACGCCGCACTCCGCGGTGCGCATCATCCGGCAGGCGGGATAGGTCTTCTGCAGCTCCTGCGCTGCCTTTCGGCACGCGCCCGCATGCAGGAACACGCCGAACACCGCCGAGCCGCTGCCCGTCATGCGCGCGCCGACGGCGCCGGCCGCCTCGATCTCACGGATGGCCTTGTCGATGTCCGGGCGCAGGCGGCGGGACACCGGCTCCAGCACGTTGCCCAGGCTCCTGCCCAGCAGGCGCACGTCGCCGTTTTGCAGCGCGCGCTGCGCGGCCTCGTTGTCCGGCCGGTCCTCGTCGCGGATGCCGTCCTCGTGCAGGGCGGTAAAGACCTCCTTGGTGGACAAGCCGCGGCACGGCTGGAATGCCACGATGTACAGCGGCCGCTTCATCGCGATGGGCGTCAGCCTTTCGCCCACGCCCTGCGCGCGCTGCAAACCGCCGCGGATGCAGAACGGCACGTCCGCGCCAACCATCAGACCGATCTCCTCCAGCGCATCGTCCGAAAGGCCCAGACCCCACAGGACGTTCAGGCCCTTGAGCGCCGCCGCCGCGTCGCTGCTGCCGCCGCCCATGCCCGCCGCGACGGGGATGTACTTGCGCAGCGTGATGGCCGCGCCCTTCGTGCAGCCGGTGTGCGCCTGCAGCGCTCTTGCCGCGCGCAGCACGAGGTTGCTCTCGTCCGCCGGCACATAGCCGCCACCCATGCGCACGGACAGCGTCAGCGCGTCCGCGTCCTCCATCGTCATCTGGTCACAGAGCGTGACCGACTGCATGAGCATGTCGAGGTCGTGATACCCGTTGGGAAGCACGCCCACGACGTCGAGCGTCCAGTTGATCTTGGCCCTCGCCTGAATCTTCAGCTTCATCTGTTTCCTTCCCCCTGCCCGCCATGCGGGCCTTCTGCGCATATTCTGTCCCTATGGATTGGGATTTTATTGTACCACAGCTTCGCGCAAACCACAACGAGCGCGTTTCGCGTGCGGCTCTCGTCATTCATTCTCCACCTGATATCTCATTATTCCAGAGTTTTCCGCTGGCTGCTCCACATATTCTCCACTCCATCTGTTTTTTCCTGCTTGACAGTTTTCCCTCTCTCCATTATCATAGGCTCTATATATTTATGGAAGGATTTGTTATCTTGCGCATTTCCCTGCGATCCTGCCTGCTCGCCCTGCTGGGCAGCGCCATTCTCGCCTTCGGCCTGTACAACGTACATGCGTTCTCCGGCGTCACGGAGGGCGGCATTCTGGGGCTGACGCTGCTGCTGCATCACTGGCTGGATCTCTCGCCGTCCGTGTCAGGCCTGGTGCTCAACGCGGCGTGTTATCTCTTCGGGCTGAAGACGCTCGGTCCTCTGTTCATCTTCTATTCCGCCATTGCGGGCGGCGGCTTCTCCCTGTTCTACGCGATCTTTGAGCAGTTCCCGCCGCTGTGGCCGCAGCTGGCCGGCATGCCATTGCTCGCGGCCGTCGTGGGCGCGCTGTTTGTCGGCGTCGGCGTGGGCCTGAGCGTGCGCGCGGGCGGCGCGCCCGGCGGCGACGACGCGCTGGCCATGACACTGGGCAAGCTGCTTCATCAGCCCATCGAGCGCATCTACCTCGTCAGCGACCTGGTCGTGCTCGCGCTCTCCGTCAGCTATCTGCCGCTGCCCAACCTCGCCTGCTCGCTGCTCACCGTTCTGCTCTCCGGGCAGATCATCGGGCTGATCCAGCGCATTCCGGCCAGGACATCGTATTGTCCAGATCAAAACGAGCCATAAGCGCGAAGCGAAGAAGGGGGCTGGGGACTACGTCCCCAGGCAGGGCTTGGGGCAGCCGCCCCAACGTTCCCATTCTTCAAAAGAATGTAGTCTCAGAGCAGGCTGCGCAGCAGCCTATGATTGAGACGGGTTCAAAGAAAACAGAGCGTTTTCTCCACTCAAGCCGATATTCAATCAGCTTTCAGGGGAAGACGCTCCACTTTTTATTCTCTTTTTTGCAATTTCAGGTAACTTACTCCACATTTCCCTTGATGTACACATCCTCCGCGATGGCGGCCAGCCGCCGCGTGATGCGCATGATGCCGTTGTCGCGTTTGGTGTTGCATCCATTGGTCATCACGACGATCACCAGCTCGTTTTCCGGCTCGACGTACAGGTTGCAGACGATGCCCTCGTCCGTGCCCTGATGACCGTACACGCGCAGGCCCTCAAAGAGCGTATCCTGACGAATAGTGAAGAAGGTGTACGGCGAATCCGCCGTGATGCCGTCCGTCTCTTCGCTGTGCTCCCGGCGCATGGCCGCGACGGCCTCCCCGCTGATCACACGCACGCCGTCGACCGTACCGTCGCCGCAGATCGCGATGCCCAGCCTCGCCAGATCGCGCGGGCGGATGAGCAGCCTGCCGATGGTGACGCGGTAATGATAATCCGGGCGGGCCTCCTGCGTGTATTGCTGCCGCAGCATGTACGACGGTGCAAGATAGAGCGAGCCATCCTTGTTGTACACCGCTGCGATGTTTTCCGGATGGGCAAGCTGCGCGGCGCTGTATGCCGCGTCGATGCCCAGCGGATCAAAGAGCGTCTTTCTCATGTAGGAGGACACGTCCATCCCGGTCACGGACTCAATGATTGCACCGGTGATGCCCGCGCCGAAATTGGAATAGGCATATTCGCTGCCGGGCTTCACGTCCGTCTTGAAATTGCTGCCCGCTTTCTTTTTGACGTCGATCATGTCGGACAGAATGCTCACCTGACTGGCGAACGAGCTGTTTTCCACCAGACCCGCCGTGTGGGACATCAGCATCCGCAGCGTGATGGGCGTATCCATGAAGGACGGATTGCGCACGGTATACCCCAGGTAGGTGCTGATGTCCTCATCCGGATCGAGGATGCCCTCATCCATCATCTTCATCAGCCCGATGCCTGTGACCAGCTTCGTCACGGATGCGCAGCGGAAATAGGTATCCTCGCTGACCGGCACGCGCGTTGTCTTCTGCTGTATGCCATAGTAGCGCTCATAGACGATGCTGCCGTGCTGGGCGACGACGAACGCGCCGCCCACGGCATTCGACGCGCGGAACACCTCGTCCACGCGCGCATCCATGTTCTGTTCTTCGGCCGCCGCCGGCATGGCAAACGCCATCATCAGCGCCAGTACCTGCGCCAGTATCCTCCTCAACCGCCTCATCAGCCCTTTGCCTGCTCCTTGATGTACTGTGGGTATGCCCGGCGAATCGTCGCCTCGTCCACCTTCACGCGGCCCAGATGCTCGGTCATGATTTTCCTGGCCCTCTGCGCGTCGCGCGCGGCGACGGCCTCGCAAATCGCCTGATGATCCGCAATGATCTTGCTGTCCCTGACCACGCCCAGCGCCAGGCTGCGCACGCGGTCAAAGTGAATCGTCATGCCGCAGAGCATGCTGTATGTGTTTTCCTTCCGCGCGATCCGGAAGAGCATCTGATGGAACGCGTCGTCCAGCTCCATCATGCTCTGCGCCTTTTCCATGCCCGGCTCCTGCGCCAGCGTCTGCAGGCGGACGTTCTGCCGCAGCTGCGCGATGTCCGCCGGCGTGGCCTGCGCGCAGACCAGATCGAGAATCGCCACCTCGAGCACCTCCCGGGCGAAGCGCGCCTCCTCCACCAGCGCATAGTCGATCAGCGCAATGCGGCTGCCGCGCTGGGGCAGCACGTCCACCACGCGGCACTTGGCCAGGTCCATGAGCGCCTCGCGCACCGGCGTGCGGCTCAGGCCCATCTGCGCGGACAATTCGTTCTCGCTGACCATCGCGCCCGGCTCCAGATCCATCGAGATGATGTTGGCCTTGAGAACACGCAGCGCATAGTCCCGCGCCGTTTCGGCATAGCGTCTTTCTTCGATGTGCATGCTGCTTTACCGTCCTTTGTAATTCGATGGGAAACGGCCCGCCGCCTGTGCAGCGGGCCTGCTTCGCGGATTACGCCAGATACTTTCTGAGCGTTGTGCGGACGGCGCCGGGGCCTGCCAGCTCCTCCACAAACATCTGCTCGATGCGGTCGGCCAGGCCGATCTTCACCAGATCGCTGCCGAAGATGACCTCGTTGGCGAGGATCTCGCGCAGCTGGCCCTTGTAGGTCTCCGGCTTGCCCACCTCGATGCCCGCGAGCTTCGCCTGCAGGTCGTCCTTCATCGGATCGGCGGAGATTTCAATCGGCTCGCCGTCGTCGCCCACGCCCAGCAGGTAGCGCATCCAGCCGGCGATGGCCAACGGGATGGAGACCAGATCGTTCAGATCGCGGCCGGCTGCCACATAGCTCTTGATGGTCTCGCCGAAGCGGATGCCGACCTTCTGGGAGGTATCGGTCGCAATGCGGCGCGGATCGTCCGGCATGAACACATTGGGCAGGCGCTGCTCCACGACCTCGTCGATAAACGCCTTCGGGCTGAGGATCTTCGGGTCCACGACGACCGGCAGGCCCTCGACGTAGCCAAGGCGCTTCACCAGCCTGACGAGGTCCTCAGCGCGGTGTGCAAGGGATTCAAGCAGGTGGTGACCTTCATGCGCTCGGTGCAGTTGACCGTGTCGCGGTCGGTCATGTACACGCCGGCCTTCTCCAGCGCCGGGCGGCCGTTCGGGAAGCGGTCCTCCACAACCAGATACTGCGGGCGCTCGGCGTTGACAAACGGCGCGATGAACGTATTCCGGCTGGTGACGATCGGGGACATGTCCTCGATGCCGTCCGCGAGCAGGGACTCCTCGACGACCTTCGCCGGGCGCGGGGTGATCTTGTCGATCATGCTCCACGGGAAGGCCACCCGGCTCTCGTCCTCCAGATACGCGATGAAGTCATCGCCCACGAAGCCGTTCTGCTTCCAGGCATGCGCGATCTCCAGCACGGCGCTCTTCAGCTTCTCGCCGTTGTGGCTGCAGTTGTCCATGGACACCAGCGCAATCGGGTACGCGCCGGCGCCAAAGCGGCGCAGCATCATCGCGCAGACGATACTCATCGCATGACGGGCTGCGTCCGGGCCCTCGGCCATGTCCGCGACGACGACCGGCATCAGCTCGCCGGCCATGTTGCGCAGCGCATAGCCCTTCTCCGTGATGGTGAAGGAGACCATCTGCAGGGAGGGATTGACGAAAATCTCCGCAAAGCGCGCCATCTGGCCCGCGTCCTTCGCGTCGGCGCGCAGGCCCTCGGCGACGGAGGCGATGATCTCGCGGCTGGTGGTCGCGTCCGGATTGAGCGTGACGTTCATGGTCAGGCAGTCGAACGGATCGTAGATCTTGGTGATAATCTCGTAGTCGAAGGTATCCGCCGCGATGATGCCGCGGTCGGCCAGACCTTCGTTGAGCAGCTTTTGCTGCAGGGCGGCGATGAAGCCGCGGAAGATATTGCCCGCGCCGAAGTGCACCCAGATCGGGTTCTTCTTCGTTGCGTCCGCCATGGCCTGCACGTCAAACTGCGGCACAGCGACGCCCACCTTCTCCCACGCAGCGCGGTCCGCGAGCGCGGCACGATTCATTTTCATGATTCATCATCCCTTCGAGAATACTAGTATATCACATTCCTGATTATAGCACAAATGCCGTACAGATACCACCCCTTTTTCCATCCTTCTTCGTAAGAGATTCACAAAACCCACATCCTGCCGTCCGGAGTCCGGACGCAGGCGAAGCTGCGCGCCCTGCCTACGCACGATTCGCAAAAAGGAATTGCTTTTCACCGGCATACCCGATATACTATACACATCGATTGATTCTTCAAGGAGCTGTGTGTCATGATTCATCTCTTTCCCAAGCGCGAAAAGCGCCTGCTGATCCTCTGCGCCTGCTATCTCGCCCTGGTGGGCGTTTACCTCGCGCTCAACCGCGCCGCCAATCCGATTCCCGTGCTGCTGATTGCAGCCGTTGGTCTGGCCATCGTGGTGATCTCCCAGTACCTGACGGCGTTCAACATGCACAGCCAGCTTCTGGCCCGGCTGTATAACCAGCTGGACGCGGAGGGCTTTCTGCGCGACTACGAGCCCAAGCTGCAGCTCCCCATCCGGAATCAGAACATCGCGCTTTCCGTGAGGCTGCACACCTCCAACGCCTACTGCGCGTTGGGCCGCTTTGACGAGGCCATCGCGCTGCTCTCCGCCTTCACCGTGAAGCCGACCAAAAACGCGGAGGACGATCTGCTCTCCCGCTTTGCCATCGTCAGCAACCTGTGCTACTGCGCCGAGCAGAAGAACGACCTGCCCGCCGCCAGGCAGTACATGGACGAGCTGCTTGCCCTCAAGGCCAAACTCGAGGCGATGCAGGCCGGCAAGCCGGAAAAGAAGCGCATGGTCTTCAGCACCGAGCTCAACGAGCAGTGTCTGTCCTTCCTGAGCACCGGCAAGGCCGACGTCGGGGTACTGCAGCGGCTCGTGCAGAGCAACACCCAGCAGCTCCACAAGATCACCATCTCCCTGTGGATTGCCCGCGTGTATCTTTCCGAAAACAACCGCCGCGAGGGTGAAAAGCTGCTTGCGCAGATCGTCAAGCTCGCGCCGGATCTGTATCCCGGCAAGGTCGCCGCGCAGCTGCTTGCCGGCCTGCCCGCCAAATCCGGCGAAGAGCCCGCCTGATGATTTCCCGCCGCCGCTGCAGACGGCGGTTTTCTTTTGCGCCTGCCGATTTTTGTATTTATTCGCAGATCGAATTGTGGTAAAGTATAGGCAGTATCCGCGGCTTTCGCCGCCCGAAAGGAGTTTTCTCATGGCTGCTCTGATGCCTGCCGTGCCCGGCATGGTGCGCACGATGGCCGCTTCGCCGCGCGTGCACCTGGCCAACCCGAAAAAAAACGCGGAGGAAATCGCCGCGCTTCTGGATATCGCCGACGCCAATGGCGTGCAGCTCTGCGTCTTTCCGGAGCTCTGCCTCACCGGCTATACCTGCGGCGACCTGTTCCTTCAGCCCGCGCTGCTGGGCGCCGCGCTGGACGCGCTCAGGTCGCTGATGGACAAGCGGGCCAAGACCGCGTTTGTCGTCGGCCTGCCCCTGGAGATCGACGGCCAGCTGTACAACTGCGCCGCCGTCGTCGCCGGCGGCAGGCTGGGCCTCGTGCCCAAGGAATACCTGCCCAACCACGCGGAGTTCTACGAGGCCCGCTGGTTTGCCCCCGGCCATTCTGCGCCGGGCAGCGTCTTCCTCTTTGGCCAGGATGCGCCCATCGGCCAGCAGCTGCTGTTTGACTGCGGCAGCTTCGCCTTCGGCGTGGAGATCTGCGAGGACCTCTGGGTGCCCGAGCAGCCCAGCGCGCATCTCGCCAAGGCGGGCGCGCTGCTCATCGCCAATCCCTCCGCCAGCAACGAGCTGACGGGCAAGCACCTCTACCGCCAGCAGCTGCTGTGCCAGCAGAGCGCGCGCTGCCTGTGCGGCTACATCTACGCGGGCGCGGGCTACGGCGAATCCACCACCGACGCGGTCTACTCCGGCCACGCGGGCGTGTATGAAAACGGCGAGCTGATCGCCGAAAACGCGCGCTTCTCCCGCGAATCCTCCTATGTCCTGGCGGATGTGGACTGCGACGTGCTGCGCTACAAGCGCCGCCAGAGCCAGAGCTTCTTCGCCGGGGCCGCTGTCATCGACCGGCTGCGCCTGGCCGCACCCGCCGCCCCGCAGGACGGCCGTCTGCTCAAGCCGCTCGCCCCGCTGCCGTTCGTGCCGCAGGGCGCGCAGCGCGACGCGCAGCTCGAGGAAGCCCTGATGATCATGACGCAGGGCCTGCTCTTCCGCATGGAGCACGTCCATACGCGCAGGGCTGTGCTGGGCGTCTCCGGCGGCCTGGATTCCACGCTCACCCTGCTCGCCCTGGCCTACGCCTACGATCGCGCCGGCTGGGACAGGAAGGGGATCGTCGGCATCACCATGCCGGGTCTGGGCACCGGCAGCCGCACCAAGAGCAACGCCTGGAGCCTGATGGAGCTCATCGGCTGCACCTGTCTGGAGATTCCAATCGGTCCCGCCGTCGCACGGCACTTTGAGGACATCGGCCAGGACCCGGACGTGCACGACGTGTGCTACGAGAACAGCCAGGCACGCGAGCGCACGCAGATCGTGATGGACTACGCCAACAAGGTGGGCGGCCTCGCGCTGGGCACTGGCGACCTGAGCGAGCTGGCGCTGGGCTGGTGCACCTACAACGGCGACCAGATGAGCATGTACAACATGAGCGGCTCCATCCCCAAGACGCTGATCCGCGATCTGGTCGACTGGCTGGGCCGCCACTTCGGCGGCGAGGTGCTCGCCGTCGCGCGCGACATCCTGGATACGCCGATCTCCCCAGAGCTCATCCCCGGCAAGGAGGGCGAGCTGACCCAGCGCACGGAGGACACGCTCGGCGCGTACGCCCTGCACGACTTCTTCCTCTGGCACATGATGCACAGCGGCGCGTCGCCCAAAAAGCTCTACGCGATGGCCTGCCATGCGTTTGACGGCCAGTACGACAGGCAGGCGATTCTGAGTGCGCTGACCACATTCTTCCGCCGCTTCTTCACCCAGCAGTTCAAGCGCTCCGCCATGCCCGACGGCCCGAAGGCCACCCCCGTCGGCCTCTCCCCGCGCGGCGACTGGCGCATGCCGTCCGACGCGCAGATGCAGCTGTGGATGGACGATATCGCCGGCATCACGCCCTGAACGGAGGAGCTTTCATGCGCATGCTTTTTTCCCTGCTCGCGCTGATGGCCGCGCTGATGCCCGCCGCCCTGGCGGACGAGGGGCACACCCTTCTGATCGCGACCGATCTGCACTACATCTCCCCCGCGCTGACCGACCACGGCGCGTACTTCACCCGCATGCTTGAAAACGGTGACGGCAAGGTGACGGCGTACATCGACGAGCTGACGGACGCATTCCTCCGGGAGGTCATCGCACGCCGCCCGGACGGCCTCATTCTCTCCGGCGACCTGTCCTTCAACGGCGCGCGCAGGAGCCACGAGGACCTCGCCGCCAAGCTGCGCAGTGTGCGCGAGGCAGGCATTCCCGTGTACGTCATTCCCGGCAATCATGATCTGTACAGCTACATGTCCGCGTCCTTTGAGGGCGACGCCTTCACGCGCGTGCCCAGCCTGACCGCCGAGGAATTTGCCGAAATCTACCGTGACTTCGGCTTTGACACGGCGCTCTCCCGCGATCCGTATTCCCTGAGCTACATGGCCGAGCCCGTGCCCGGCGTGCGCCTGCTGATGCTCGACACGAACACGCAGCATATGGAGGGCGCGGTCGCGCAGAACACGTTTGCCTGGCTTGAAGCCGAGCTGCAAAGGGCGCTAGCCGACGGCGCGAAGGTCATCGCCGTCAGCCATCAGAACCTGCTGGCGCATTCGGGCCTGCTCTCCAACGGCTTTGTCATCGCCAACGCCTCCCTGCTGCGCTCGCTGTACGAGCGTTACGGCGTATCCGTGAATCTGAGCGGGCATATCCACATGCAGCACACCGCCACGAGCGAAGCGGGCCTGCCGGAAATCGTCACGTCCTCGCTTGCCGTCTCCCCGTGCCAGTACGGCGTGCTGGAGATCGCCGGCGGCACAGCGCAGTACCATACGGAAGCGGTGGACGTCGCCGCATGGGCCGGAGAAACCGGGCAGGCGGACGAGAATCTCCTGCACTTCCGTCAGTACGCCGCGGACTATTTTTCCGCCACGACGCGCCGCCGGGCCGTCGCGCGCATGAGCGCGGATTCTGTCACGAGTCCGATGTCGGCCTGGCTGGCGGACTTCAACGCCGCATACTTCTCAGGCAGAATGGATACCCTTGATGCCGCGTCTGACATGGCCGCGCACTGGATAGACAGCGACACATTCTTCGGTCAGTATGTGCAGAGCATCCTGTCTGAGGAGCTGAAGGATCACACCAGGCTGAGCTTCCCGCTATAAGCGCATGATAAAGGCCGGTTCCGTGCTGGAACCGGCCTTGTCATCTTCATGCGTTTTCTGTCCGTACCCGTGCGAGGGACTCGCCCTCCACCAGGGTATAGCCGACCGTGACGTGCCGGGCCGGGCCGCCATCGAGCATCTCGCACAGCAGATCGACGCTCTTCTGCGCGATTTCCTCCGTCGGCTGGCGAACGGTGGTGATCGACGGGATGACGTACCTGGCGATTTCCACGCCGTCAAACCCGGAGACGGACACATCCTGCGGCACGCGCAGGCCCAGATCGCGCAGCGCGCGGATCACGCCGATGGCCATCATGTCGCTCATCGTGAGCACGGCGGTCACGTCCCTGTGCTTCTCAAAGAAGCGCAGCGCGCCCTCGTACGCGCCCACGAGCGTGAATCGGGAGAGCACGTACTCGTCCGGATCATACGCGATGCCGTGCGCCCGGAGGCTGTCCATCGCGCCGAGATATCGCTTGGCGAAGATATCCTCGCCGTCGCGGCAGCCGCCGATGACCGCCACGCGCGTATGCCCCTGCTGAAGAATCCGGTCCATCATCGCGCGGGTCGCCGCCCGGTCGTCGATGCATACGCTCGAGGCGTTTTCGTAGCCCATGTTGCCCGCGTCAACCGTCGCAAACACGACCGGCACGCCCACGTCGCGCACCGCCTGGCTGCGCTCATCCATGCGCGCGCCCAGCAGGATGAAGCTGGCGGCGCGCTTCTCAGCATAGAGCTGGCGCATCGTGTCGAACTCGTCGTCCTCCTCGTCGATGTACTTGAGCAAAAACGGCGTCTTGAGTCCCTGCGCGCACTCGATCATCTGCTCCGCAATGTCGTTGAGGAAGGCGTTTCTGCGTCCGCGCACAATGACCGCCGCGAAGGTGGGCTTGGTGTTTTTCAGGTTGCGGGCGTTGCGGTTCTGCACAAAGCCGCATGCCTCCACCACGTCCATGACCTTTTTGCGGGTCTCCTCGCTCACGTCCGGCCGCCCGTTGAGCACGCGGGAAACCGTGCTCACCGCCACGCCGGCCTTGCGCGCCACATCGCGAATCGTATAAATCTCCACGCGCCGTCCTCCATTTCTTTTGCCCCTCGGGCAAACGCATATAGCCATTATAAAAGAACCGCCTGCAAAGCGCAAGCGGTTTTTCTTGAATCAATAGGCCTTGAGCGTGCCGACGATCTCCTGCGGGTTTTTGACACCCTGCGCGTCGCAGTACGCGCCCAGCTCGCGCACGATGCGCGGGCATGCAAACGGATCGGTGAAGTTCGCGGTGCCCACCTGCACGGCCTTCGCGCCGCAGAGCATGAACGCCGCAGCGTCCTCGCCCGTCTCGATGCCGCCCAAGCCGATGATCGGGATGCGCACCTTTTGGGCGCACTGCCAGACCATGCGCAGCGCCACCGGGCGCACCGCCGGGCCGGACAGGCCGCCGGTATTGTTGGAGAGGATCATTTTCCGCCTGTGCACGTCCACCGCGATGCCGGTCAGCGTGTTGATCAGCGAGATCGCGTCCGCGCCCGCCTCCTGCGCCGCCAGCGCATTCTCGGTGATATCGGATACGTTCGGCGTGAGCTTGACGATCAGCGGCTGGCGGCTGTGCGCCTTGACCGCCCTGGTGATCTCATACACGCTCTCCGGCTTCACGCCGAAGGCCACGCCGCCGTCGTGCACGTTCGGGCAGGAGATGTTCATCTCCAGCATGTGCACGCCGGTATGCGCAAACGCCTCCGCCGCCTGACAGTAGCTGTCGATGGAGGTGCCGAAGAAGTTTGCGATCACGTTCACATTCTTCTCCAGCAGCCACGGCAGATCGTGCTCGATGAAGCTCTCGATACCGGGGTTTTGCAGGCCCACGCAGTTGAGCATGCCGCCGGGCGTTTCCGTGAGGCGGGAGGGCGGGTTGCCCATGCGCCCGCCCAGGCACAGCCCCTTGACGGAGATGCCGCCCAACAGGCCGATGTCGTACAGCTCGTCATATTCGCGGCCGAAGCCGAAGGTGCCGCTCGCGGCGATGACCGGGTTCTTAAAGTGCACGCCGCACAGATCAAGGGAAAGATCAGCCACCGAACGCCACCTCCTTCGCGTCAAACACCGGGCCGTCCTTGCACACGCGCTTGTAGCACCAGCT
>SFFH01000061.1 GCA_004557905.1 Clostridiales bacterium
CACAGTCAAGGTCGGGTCGTATTTGCTTCGCAAATCTCCACCCTTCCCTTGACTGTTCTCTAGCCGCTTGAGTGTAACCTATGTTTGATACTTCAACAGACTCTGCCGACCTTTTTCGCGTGAATCCTTGTATTCTTTCGGAAAATGGTGTACAATATACAGTTGGAATGCTATATTCCAACTGTTTTTTGCAATGCGTACATTGCGCGTCAATCCGGACAACGGGCACATGCGTGCCGATTTCCCGAGCGCTGTCCGGAGAAGGGAGCGGGCGCGGCCCGCTGAACCTGAGAAGGAGCGATAGACATGACCAAGATCGACATTTTTTCCGGCTTCCTGGGCGCGGGCAAGACCACGCTGATCAAGAAGCTGCTGAAGGAGGCCCTCTCCAATGAGAAGGTCGTCCTGATTGAGAACGAGTTCGGCGAGATCGGCATCGACGGCGGCTTCATGAAGGAGGCCGGCATCGAGGTGACCGAGATGAATTCCGGCTGCATCTGCTGCAGCCTGGTGGGCGACTTCGGCGTGGCGCTCAAGAAGGTCATCGATCAGTATCATCCGGACCGCATCCTCATCGAGCCGTCCGGCGTGGGCAAGCTGTCCGACGTCATCCGCGCGGTCGAGGGCGTGGAGAAGGACATTGATGAGGCGCAGATGGGCAGCTTTGTCACCGTTGCGGATGCGATGAAGTGCCGCATGTACATCAAGAACTTCGGCGAGTTCTTCCTCAACCAGATCGAGTACGCGGGCACCATCCTGCTCTCCCGCACCCAGAAGATGAGCCAGGCGAAGCTGGAGGCGGCCGTGGCGCTGCTGCGCGAGCACAACGACAAGGCCCGCATCATCACGACCCCGTGGGACGAGCTGACCGGCGCGCAGATTCTGGACGCCATGCAGTCCGATCACAGCCTGGCCGAGGAGATGCTCGAAACCGTCATGCTCGAGCATGAGCATGACCACGAGCACGAGCATCATGAGCACGAGCATGAGCACGAGCATGAGCACGAGCATGAGCATGAACATGAACATGACCATGATCACGAGCATCATCATGAGCATGATGAGCACTGCACCTGCGGCTGCCATGACCATGATCACGAGCACCATCACGACCACCACGGCCACCACCATGCCGACGAGGTGTTCACCTCCTGGGGCGTGGAGACGGTCAAGGCGTTCGGCGAGGCGGAGCTCTCCGCCATCCTTACCGCGCTGGACGGCGGGAACTACGGCGTCGTGCTGCGCGCGAAGGGCATCGTGCCCTGCGCGGAGGGCGGCTGGCTCCACTTTGACTACACCCCGGGCGAGCAGAACATCCGCAAGGGCGCGGCGGACGTCACCGGCCGCCTGTGCGTGATCGGCAGCCAGCTGAAGGAAGAGGGCCTCAAGGAGCTCTTCGGCGTCTGATCAGTCATCTTTGGGAGGAATAAGATGTCTATCCCTGTCTATATGTTTGCCGGCTTCCTGGAGAGCGGCAAGACCTCCTTCATCGCCAGCGTGCTGGGCGATCCGGGCTTTACCCGGGACGAAAACACGCTGCTCATCCAGTGCGAGGAGGGCATGGAGGAGTTTGATCCGGCGTTCCTCAAAAAGTACCACACCGTGCTCGAGTGCATCGAGGACGAGGAGGAGTACAACGAGGACACGCTGCGCGCGTTCGTGCGCAAGCACCATCCGGACCGCGTCATCATCGAGATGAACGGCATGTGGGACCTGGACGCGGCGATTTCCCGCACGCCCAAGGTGCTGGAGATCTTTCAGATCATCACCACGGTGAACGCCGAGACGTTCGACCTGTACGCCAAGAACATGGGCCAGCGCATGCTGCAGCACATCACCGACGCGGACATGGTCGTCTTCAACCGCGCGACGGAGGAGACCCGCCAGCTGATCCGCGACCGCAACGTGCGCTCCATGAACCCGCAGGCGTCGCTGTATTTTGAAAACGACGACGGCACCAGCGAGGACTACGGCGCGGGCATGCCGCCGCCCTACGATATGGACGCTCCGATCATCGAGATTGAGGACCGGGACTTTGGCATCTTCTATCTGGACGCGAGCGAGAACCCGGAAAACTACGACGGCAAGACCGTCCGCTTCAAGGGCTACATCTACAAGGGCCGCAACATCGGCCGCGACGAGTATGTGCCGGGCCGCATGGCTATGGTCTGCTGCGCGGAGGACGTGCGCTTCGTCGGCTTCATCGCCAAGGCGAACGGCCTGCCGATGCCCGAGGCGAAGTCCTGGCAGATGGTCACCGCGCGCGTGCAGGCGGAGGAACGCAAGCAGTACAAGGGCGTCGGCCCGGTGCTGTATGTGACCGCGCTGGAGCCCGCGCAGGAGCCGGAAGAGGAAGTCGTGACGTTTAACTGACGGGGTACGTTAGGGCTGCCGCCCTAAGACCTGCCTGAGGGACATTGTCCCTCAGACTCCCTCCCGCGCTTCGCGCAGACTGTCGATAGTGAGGCGCGAAGCGAAGAAGGGGTCTGGGGACGATGTCCCCAGATGGGTTTGGGCGATAGCCCAACGCAACTCCCCGACGCATTCTCATGCTTTGGAGGAACCTATTTTGGCAAAACCAGAAGAGAACCGGATCATCGCGAGCTCGCTGTCCTATGCGTATCCGGACGCGGGAAAGAACGCCGTGGACGGCGTGACCATGCGCGTGCGCAACGGCGAATTTCTCGCCATCCTCGGCCACAACGGCAGCGGCAAGAGCACGCTGGCGAAGCTGTTCAACGCGCTGTATGTGCCCACGAACGGCACCGTCTGGGTCTGCGGGCTGGACACGCGGGACGACGACCTCGTCTTTGACATCCGCCAGCACGCGGGCATGGTCTTCCAGAACCCGGACAACCAGATCGTCGCGACGGTCGTGGAGGAGGACGTGGCCTTCGGCCTGGAGAACAACGGCGTTGAGCCGAAGGAAATCCGCGTGCGCATCGACGAGGCGCTGAGGGCGGTCAACATGACCCAGTATGCCAAAAAGGCGCCGCACATGCTCTCCGGCGGCCAGAAGCAGCGCGTGGCGATTGCCGGCGTGCTGGCCATGAAGCCGGACGTCATCATCCTGGACGAGTCCACCGCGATGCTCGACCCGAGCGGCCGCGCGGAGGTGATGAACACCGTGCACCGCCTCAACAAGGAGGAGGGCATTTCCGTCGTCATCATCACACACTACATGGGCGAGGCCGCGACGGCGGACTATGTGATCGTGATGGACGAGGGCAAAATCGCGCTGAGCGGCACGCCGCGCGAGGTCTTCACGAAGGTGGACACCGTGCGCGCACTGGGGCTCGACGTGCCGCCGATGACCGATCTGGCGCACATGCTAAGGGCCGATGGCCTCGACGTGCGCGCGGACGTGCTGACGGTGGATGAGATGGTGGAGGAAGTATGTCGATTGTCATCGAGCATCTGAATTATGTCTACATGACCGGCGGCCCGTATGAGACGAAGGCGCTCTCCGATGTGAACCTGACCATTCACGACGGCGAGTTCATCGGCCTCATCGGCCACACGGGCAGCGGCAAGAGCACGCTGGTGCAGCACCTCAACGGCCTGATCATGCCAACCTCCGGTCGCGTGCTGGTGGACGGCATGGACCTCGCCGACAAGGGAACGGACCGACGGGCGATCCGCCAGCGGGTCGGCCTGGTGTTCCAGTATCCGGAGAACCAGCTCTTTGAGGAGACGGTGGAAAAGGACATCGCCTTCGGCCCCAAAAACCTGGGACTGGACGACGCGGAGATCGACCGCCGCGTGCGGGACGCGATGCGCCGCGTCGCGCTTGACTACGACAGACTGCACGAGCGCTCCGTCTTTGAGCTCTCCGGCGGCCAGATGCGCCGCGTGGCCATCGCCGGCGTGCTGGCGATGGAGCCGCAGGTGCTGGTGCTGGACGAGCCGTGCGCGGGCCTGGACCCGCGCGGCCGCGAGGAGATCCTCGGCTTGATCAAGAAGCTGCACGAGGAGGCCGGCACGACCATCGTGATGGTCAGCCACTCGATGGACGACGTGGCCTCGCTGGCGGAGCGCGTGATCGTCATGAACCACGGCGAGCTCGTCATGGACGGCGCGCCGCGCGACGTGTTTGCCTGCGGCGAGGAGCTGCGCGGCATGGGGCTGGACGTCCCGCAGGCCGTTCAGCTGGCGGACAAGCTGCGTGAGCGCGGCTTTGACATCCCCGAGGGCATTTACCGCATCGAAGAGATCAAGGCGGAGATCGAGAAGATCGCCGCGAAGGGAGGCCGGCATGCTTAAGGACATCACGCTGGGCCAGTATTTCCCGGGCGATTCCGCCATTCACCGCATGGACCCGCGCATGAAGCTGATCCTGACGATCGTCTATATCGTGGGCGTGTTCATGGTGAGCAACCTGCCGGGCTACGTGCTGGCGCTCGCGTTCCTGTATCTGGTGGTGCGCATTTCCGGTATCAAATTCTCCTATCTGGTGAAGGGCGTCAAGCCCCTGCGCTTCATCATCCTGTTCACCTTCGTGCTCAACCTGTTCTTTGTGCAGGGCGAGACGCCGATTTTCTCCCTGGGCTTTTTCACGCTGACGAAGGAAGCACTGAATAACGCGATCTTCTTCGCGCTGCGCCTGGTGTTCCTGGTCATGGGCACGTCCGTGCTGACGCTCACGACCAGCCCCGTGCAGCTGACCGACGGCCTGGAGCGCCTGATGCACCCGCTGCAGCGCTTCCACTTCCCGGCGCATGAGCTGGCGATGATGATGACCATCGCGCTGCGCTTCATCCCGACGCTGCTGGAGGAGACGGACAAGATTCAGAAGGCGCAGAGCCGGGCGAACGACCTGGCGATGGCGATGGAGGCGCGCTGCTATCGCGGCGGCGACCACCGCACCCGCCTGCGCGAGCTGCGCTACACGCGGCTCGACGTCTTCGGCGCGCTGGCCACGGCGGCGTTCATCGCGGTCGTGATGCTGGAGGGCAGGCTCCTTGGATAAGCTGACGCTGCACAGCAAGCACCGGCCCAGCGCGGCGGACCATCCGCCCGAGGGGCAGCGGCGCTTTGTGCTCGTGTGCGAATACGACGGCACCGCGTACTGCGGCTGGCAGCGACAGATCAACGGCCCCAGCGTGCAGCAGGTGCTGGAGGAGACGCTGGCGAGGCTGACGGGTGAAGCGGTCACGGTGACCGGCTCAAGCCGCACCGACGCGGGCGTGCACGCCCTGGGGCTGTGCGCGCACTTTGACAGTGCGACGCGCATCCCGCCGGACAAGCTCGCCTTTGCGCTCAACACCATGCTCCCGCCGGATATCCGCATCCGCGAGAGCAGCCCCGCGCCGGAGGGCTTTCACGCCCGGTACAGCGCGTGCGGCAAGGTCTACCGGTACGCGTTCTTCAACAGCCGTCACGACTGCGCCATCGGCAGGCAGTACGCGGCGCATGTGCCGCTTGAGCTTGACGAGCGGCTCATGCACGAGGAGGCGCAGGCGCTTTGCGGCACGCACGACTTTGCGGCGTTTGCCGCCAGCGGCAGCGTGGCGACGAGCACCGTGCGCACGATCTACCGCGCGCAGGTGACGCGCAGCGGCGAAACGGTCGCGCTGACGGTGCTGGGCGACGGCTTTCTGTACAACATGGTGCGCATCATCGCGGGCACGCTGATGGAGGTTGGCACCGGCAAGCGCGCGCCCGGCGCCATCGCGAGCGCGATTGCAACCGGCGACCGGTTGGCGCTGGGCCAGACCGCGCCCGCCAAGGGGCTGACGCTCATGCGCGTGCTCTACGGCGGCGACGAGGAGACGGCGCTGGCATTTTTCAAATAGGCTGAGGACACCTTTTCTGCATCCCCGCATAGGATAGCCCGGACTGACGAGACTGTCTGGGGGGATGCGCGTGAATCAGGCGATCAGCAGCAGGGTGATTCAGGAAGCGGAGATCATCGCCGGGACCGGCGCGACCGTGCGCCAGACTGCCCGGCTGCTTGGAATCTCGAAATCGACCGTGCACAAGGACATGGAGACGCGCCTGCCGACGCTTTCGCCGCCGCTGGCGAAGGAGGTCGCGGCGGTGTTTGCCCGCAACAAGGCGGAGCGCCACCTGCGCGGCGGCGAGGCCACGCGCAGACGGTACGCGGAGAGACGACACGAATAACCGCTTCACGGGAACCTCATCCGTCCCGCCTATGGCGGGCCACCTTCTCCGGAGAACTCGCATAGTCGCGCAAGCGCTCCTTGCGGTTTTCCACGCTCCGCCTGCCTGTTTCGCCCACTGGGTACGGCAGGCTTCGGTGCCAAAGGGGAAGGCAAAGCTGCTTGAAGCCGCCGCGAAGCGAAGAAGGAAGTCTGAGGGATGAAATCCCTCAGGCAGGTCATAGGGCGGCAGCCCTATCGTAAAGGAGTACGACATGTTTGGCGTAGATGAACTGGGACTGGATCTGGGCACGTCCACCCTGCACATGGTGGTGCAGGGCAAGGGCATCGTGCTCAGCGAGCCTGCGTATGTGACGTATGACCGGCAGACGCGCGACGTCGTGGCGGTCGGCGAGGAAGCGCGCAGAATGTACGGGCGCACGCCCGCCGGCCTGATCGTCGAGCGGCCGCTGCGCGACGGACGCATCCGCAGCTTCGATCTGGTCAGCAAGATGCTGCGCTACTTCATGCGCAAGGTCGTGGGCAAGCGCGCGGCGTTCCGGCCGAGGCTGCTGCTGGCGCTGCCGGGCGGCATGGCGCCCAGCGAGCGGCAGACGCTGGTGGACGTGATCGTGGACGCGGGCGTGCGCAGCGTCGTGCCGGTCGATGAAAACGTCGCCGCGGCGATCGGCGCGGGCATCCGCATCGACCAGCCGTACGGCCGCATGAACATCGATATCGGCGGCGGCAGAACCAACGTCTCCGTCTTCTCGTTCGGCCATCAGATCGTCTGGGATATTCTGGATACCGGCGGCGACAAGTTCGACGAGGCGATCGTCGATTACCTGCGCAAGAAGCATAACCTGCTCATCGGCGCGCGCACGGCGGAGGAGCTCAAGATCAACATCGGCTCCGCCCGCATGCGCGGCGCGAAGCTGGAGATGGATGCCTGCGGCAGAAGCCTGGTGTCCGGCCTGCCGCGCGCGGTGACGGTCAACTCCGAGGAGCTGATCGAGGCGCTGGACGAACCGCTGCGCGAGCTCATCAGCGCGCTGCACCGGATCATCGAGCGCACGCCGCCCGAGCTGGCCAGCGATATCTTCGACGAGGGCATCACCCTGTCCGGCGGCGGCGCGCAGCTGTTCGGCCTTTCGGAGGTCATCTCCGACCAGCTCAGAATCCGTACGACGCTGGCCGACGAGCCGGATCTGTGCGTGGCGCACGGCCTGAGCGCGCTGATTGACGACGCGGACCGGTACGAGAACGTCGATCTTGTCTCCGGCAGCCGGAGCGATGTGCTGCGCGACGAGTGAGCAAAATGACGCGGAAGCTGCGGATGAAAACCGTCCGCAGCTTCGTTGTATCCGTGGGAAAACTTGACAGCCGGCGCGTCTTTCAAACGCCGCCAATCTGTGATACAATAGTAACTGCACTCGCAGGCTGCAAAGGGCCTGCCAACCGATAAAGGAGAAGATTGATGAATACCCGTTATGATCTGCTGCTGTGCGACGCGGACGACACGCTGTTTGACTTTGGCCGTGCGGAGGAGAACGCCTTCGCGGATGCCTGCGCCCGGATGGGGCTGGAGGCGACGGACGCGCTGCTAGCCACCTATTCTGACATCAACGCGGCGCTGTGGCGGCTGCTGGAGCAGGGCGGCATCACGCAGGCTGTGCTGCGCGTGCGCCGGTTTGAGCAGTTCCTTGAAAAAATCGGCAGGAGCGACCTGGACGCGCAGACGATGGCCACGGCCTTTACCGATTCGCTGGGCCGTCAGAGCGTACCGGTTGACGGCGCGGTGGAGGCTGTCGCCCGCTGGAGCCGCATCGTGCCGGTCATCATCGTGACCAACGGCATCGCCAGGGTGCAGCACGGCCGCATGGACGGGAGCGAGGTGCGCCATTACATCCGCGGTATGGTCGTCAGCGAGGAGGTTGGCGCGGCCAAGCCCGATCCCAAGATGATCGAAATCGGCATGGAGATGGCCGGCGTGCAGGACCGCAGCCGCGTGCTGATGCTGGGCGACTCGCTGTCCAGCGACATCGCCGCCGCAGCCAATGCCGGCGTGGACGCCTGCTGGTATAACCCCAAGGGCAAGGAAAACACGAAAAACCTGCCGGTGCGCTACGAGATCAAAGACCTTGACGATGTGGACGCCATCCTGCGGGGAGAAGACTGAACAAGGACAAGGAGGGAACAGCATGAAAAAACTGGGTCTCACGGCGATGCTTGCCGCGATGCTGTTTCTTTTGAGCGGCTGCTTCATCCAGCCCGACCCGACGCTCGATCCGCTGGTCATCCATGAGGGCGTGGTGCCCTTCGGCACGGTGCAGCCGCTGCCCACGAATACGCCCACGCCGGTTGCGGAGAATCAGCCGACGCCGACGCCGGACGCGTGGCAGTCCAGCGACCAGAGCACCTGGGAGGACTGGGCGCAGGGCAGCCTGCCCACGTCCACCCCGCGCACGGCCGCGACGGCCGCGCCGGGCGCACAGAGCTGGGCAACCTCGACCGAGGATTACAACGCGGGCTATCCCGTGCTGATGATGGGCTCCACGGGCACGGATGTCAGCGACCTGCAGGCGCGGCTGACGGAGCTGGGTTATTACACCGGCGCCATCGACGGCCGCTATGCCTCCGGCACGCAGACCGCCGTGCAGGAATTCCAGGAGCGCAACGGCCTGACGGCGGACGGCATCGCGGGCCGGCAGACGCAGGATCTGCTGTATTCCGGCAGCGCGCAGCCCAAGTATGTCACTGTGTCCGCCAGCGGCGACGCGGAGGAGTACCTGCTGCTCAAGCAGGGCACGTCCGGCGTGGAGGTGCGCAAGCTGCAGGGCCGTCTGGCGGAGCTGGGCTATTATGCCGGCGGCGTGGACGGCATCTACGGCGAGACGACGGCCAGCGCGGTCAAGGCGTTCCAGCGGGCCAACGGCCTCTCCGGCGATGGCCAGGCGGGCGTGCAGACGCAGAGCAAGCTGTACTCTTCCAGCGCGTGCTACGCCAGCAGCCCCGTCGCGACGGCCAATCCGGACGCAACCCGGACGCTGACGCTGGGCATGACCGGCAACGACGTGTACGCCCTGCAGGAACGCCTCATCGAGCTGCGCTATCTCACCGGCGTGGCGGACGGCGTGTTTGGCGCGGAGACGCAGGCGGCGCTCATCGCGTTCCAGAAGAACAACGGCCTGACGGCGGACGGCAACGCGGGCAGCTCCACGCTCAAGAAGCTGGCGGGCAGCTGCAAGGCGGCCACCCGCACCACGCCCACGCCGGTTCCCTCCGGCACGGTGACGCTGCGCGAGGGCGACGAGGGCGAAAACGTCTACATCCTGCAGGCGTATCTCTTTGAGCTGGGCTACTACACGGGCCGCATCGACGGCCGCTTCAGCGCGGAGACGACCGAGGCGGTCAAGGCATTCCAGCGCGCCAACGGCCTGACGGCGGACGGCATCGCGGGCAAGGGCACGCAGAGCAAGCTCACCAGCGGCTCGGCGATCCCCGCCGGGAACGCGAACGAGAACGGACAGGAATCCGGAACGCCGCCGCAGACGAACGAGCTGACCACGCTGCGCCGCGGCGACAAGAGTGCGCAGGTCATGGTGATGCAGCAGTACCTGATGGAGCTGGGCTATCTCTCCACGCAGCCGGACGGCCAGTTCGGCGCCGGCACGGAGCGCGCGGTGAAGCTCTTCCAGGAGGCCAACGGCCTGACGGCGGACGGCGTCGCGGGCAAGGGCACGCTCTCCATCCTCTACAGCGGCAGCGCGGTGGCCTATGGCGGCTCCTCGGGCGGGTCGTCTTCGTCCGGCTCCTCGCCGGCGGCGACCGCGACGCCCAGGCCCAATACGGATATCGTCATCCAGTGGGAGAGCGAGGGCGACGATGTGCGGCAGTACCAGCAGCGCCTGGTGGAGCTGGGGTACCTGAGCAGCAAATACGTCACCGGAAAGTTCAACCAGCCGACGGTCGAGGCGACCAAGGCATTCCAGACGATGAACGGCCTCAAGGTGGACGGCGCGGCCGGTCCGCAGAGCCTCAAACTGATCTATTCAAACGACGCGCTGAACGCCGACGGCGTGCGCGTGGGCGACCTGCTGATGAGTTCCTCGGGCACGGGCGTGTCCGAGGTGCTCACCGCGGGCATGACAGGCGAACAGGTGCGCCAGGTGCAGAGCCGATTGGCCGAGCTGGGGTACCTGTCCGCCTCTTTTGTAAACGGCGTATATGACGACAATACCCGGCAGGCCATCCGCCGGTTTCAGCAGGCCAACGGATTGACGGCGGACGGCGCGGCGGGCAGCGCCACGCAGTCCAGGCTCTATGCCTCCGGCGCGGTGACAGCGCAGACGGCGCGCATGGCGGGCGACAACACGGGCCGGCAGACGCAGGAGTACCGCGTCAACGGCGCGTACCAGCTGTCCGTCGGCGGGGGCGGCATCGCGGTGGGCGACCGAAGCGCGCTCTACTGCGCGGATGCTTCCCAGGGCGGCGCGCTGGTCAAGCAGCCGTATGACGGCTCGGCGGCGACGGTGCTCGCCTACGAGACGCCGCGCT
Organism: Clostridiales bacterium; assembly: GCA_004557905.1. GTDB lineage: Bacteria > Bacillota > Clostridia > Christensenellales > Aristaeellaceae > Ventricola. The sequence continues at coordinate 10,659 of SFFH01000061.1, forward strand.
TTCTGCACCTGACCAACGGCCGCCTGTATTACGTCGCCAGCTCGGGCGGCGAGGACTGCGTCATCCGCATGAACGCGGACGGGACAAGCCATGAGGTGCTCGACCGCGCGGGCGTCATCCTGCGCTTTGCGCTGCACGACGGCGTGATGTATGTGCTGGACGCGAACGGCGCGCTGAAAGAAAGAACGCTCTCCGGCGAGGAGAGCGAGCTGATGGAGGGCGTGGCGGATTTCTGTCTGGATGTGCAGGGCAACGCGCTGCTGTGCGTGACGCAGGAGGGCGTGGTGTCCTTTGGCATCGACACGGGCAGGACGACGACGCTGTACGCGGGCAGCGCGGACCAGGCGGTCCTGTGCGCGGATATCCTGCTGGTGCGCAGCGGCGGCAGCATCCTGCGCGTGGCAAACGGGCAGACGGCGACCATCCGGCGCGACGGCGCGAAGCTCATGGGCGTATACGGCCAGAAGGTGATTTCCCTGACCGGCAAGGGCGTGATGACCTGCGACGTGAATGGGGAGAACGCAACGATGATCCTCTACGGCGCATACGAGACGATGTCGGCGGCAAACGGCGTGCTCTATGTCGGCGACGGGAAGGGCGTTGCGCAGCAGGTGACGTTATAACGTAAACGCCTCGTCAAGCGCCCTGAGGTACGCCGCGCAGACCTTGTCCTCAAGCAGCAGATCGTACGCCCGGCGCGCGGCCTGCTTAAACTCCGGGTCGAGCGCCTTCATGCCGTAGTCCGTCAGCGGGCAGACGGCGCGGGCGCGCGCGTCCATGCGCAGCACGGGGGTCTGATCCTCCCTGAATTTCAGAAACAGCGGAAACAGGCGGCAGGCAAGCGGCCTGTTTTTTCTGTCGCAGCGGCCGTCGCAGACCAGCAGCTGCGCAGGCGTGCCGCCGAGCGAAAAGCCCGTCGGGACGACGCGCGCGAAGGTACAGTCTGCATACAGCGCCTCCTCGCCCGGGAAGAGGAGCATGCCGGTGGCCTCGTCGCCCTGGCAGCAGGCGCCCTGGCACAGGCGGCCGCAGTCGGTCTTCAGCGGGGTGAGGCTTTCCAGCAATTCGCGCGCGGCAAGCACGGCGTGGGTCTCGGACATCAGCGGTTCCTCCTTGGTATGGATTGTGCGGTTCGGGGAGCAGGCGGGGAGGCTCACTCCACCGGCGCGGCCATAAAGCCGTGGTCCCTGCGCGTTCCGTCCGCATCGTGGGTGTGGAAAAGCACTGTCAGGTAGATGGCCCCGGCGGGGCGCAGTCGCAGCGCCTCCATGTGTGAAAGGAAGCGCTCGTAGTGCTTGTCAAGCGGCGATTCGCCCGGCGACACCTGCCAGCCGCAGTAGTCCAGTACGAACGCCTTGCGGGCGGGCAGCTTCTCGACCACGCTGCTCACGGGCAGCGTGTAGGCCTGCGCGAAATCCTCACGGACGCCCAGCCCCCAGCAGTATGCCGGGCCCGCGTCCGACGGGGTGATGCGCAGGCAGGATTTGACCATGGGCATGTACGGCGTCCAGCCGGAGAGCACCTCGTAGATGCGCGGGTCATCCAGAAAGGTATGCAGGTTGGTGTGCGGCAGGAACAGCAGCGCGGGCAGCTCCACCACATGCCAGTCCTCCTCGCGGCCCTCCATGCGCGTCATCCAGCGCGAAAGGACTTCGTGCTCCTTGACGACGGCCTGATTGAAGGCGATCTGCCGGCGCAGCGCTTCGGCTCGCTCGTCAAGCTTTTGGCGGAAGGCGTCGGCATCATCCTCCAGCAGCATCCCGCGCATCTCCTTGAGCGGCGTACCGTAGCCGCGCAGCGCGAGACAGTCCAGCAGCCGGCTCGATTCACGGAAGGGATAATAGCGGTAGCCGTTCTCCGCGACGGACGGCGTGATGAGGCCGAATTGCTCGTAATGCTTGAGAAAGTCAGGGGTTACCCCCATGTATCGGGCGTATTCGCCGATGCGGTAGGGCTTTAGATCCTTCTGATTTTCCATGCGCGCGTCCCTCCATGGCAGCGCCTGCATCTGGCAGACTGCGGATGTTTCTGACAGTATAGCATAAAACGGCGGGATTGTTAAGAAATATGAAGAATTTGTGCTGTTCGCTTGACCTGAGGGCCGCACCCGGCTTTATACTGAATCCACATGAAAAAACAAACAGGAGGGCTTTCACCATGAAGGATCTTTCCCGCAGAAGCTTTTTGAAGGGTGCGCTCGCCGGCGCCGCGTCCGTCGCGGCGGTTGGCGTCGCCGGCGTGCCGGCGCTCGTGCGCGCGGAGGGCATCTACACCCCGGGCACCTACAGCGCGCAGGCGCAGGGCATGGGCACCGTCACCGTGACGATGACCTTCAGCGAAACGGCGATCACCGACGTCGTGCTCGACCTGCCCAATGAGACGCCCGGCTATGGCCAGGCGGCGGCCGAGGAGCTCAAGGCGCGGCTGATGAGCGCGCAGAGCGCGGAGATCGACGCGGTTTCCGGCTCGACGATCACCTCCACTGCTGTGGCCAAGGCGGCGGACAAGTGCATCAAGCAGGCCAAGGGCGAAATCCCGGTCGAGGTACTCGAGCAGAAGGAAAATGCTGCGGACGGCGATTGGCTCGGCCAGGAGCCGGAAATCGACGAGAGCCAGATCGTCGCCGAGTACGAGACCGAGGTGCTGGTCATCGGCTGCGGCACCGGCGGCATGTTCGTCGTGGCCTCCGCCGCCGAGGAGGGCGCGAAGGTCATCGGCATCGACCGCTTCCCGACCGGCGTGGGCATCCGCGACGACCTGGGCGCCATCGACTCCCGCTATCAGAAGGCGTGGGGCACGAAGATCGACAAGTTCGATTACATCACCATGGCGACCCAGTACGCTGCCGGCCACATCAATCAGGAGCTGGTGAAGCTGTTCTGCGAGGAGTCCGGCGCGGTGATCGACTGGTACGGCGACCGCCTCGCCGAGCGCGGCGTGGAGCTGTGGCACGAGAGCGGCGACAGCGAGGACGACGCGCGCTATCATCACTTTGCCACCGGCCATTCCCCGCGCTGGACGGGCAGCGACGACGGCACGGGCAAGACGCTGGACGGCAACAAGGTGCTCTACGACTATGCCACCAAGCTGGGCGCTGAGTTCCATTACAACACCAAGATGGTGAAGCTCGTGCATGCGGACGGCAAGGTGACCGGCTGCATCGCCGAGAATGGCGACGGAGCGTATGTGCGCTACACCGCCAGCAAGGGCACCGTTGTGGCGACGGGCGGCTATTCGCTCAACTACGAGATGATGGAGGCGCTCCAGCCGTGGAACCTGCGCATCATCGGCCGCAACGGCTCCGAGCCGGGCGCGTTCGGCGACGGCATCAAGGCGTGCCTGTGGGCCGGCGCGAAGATGGATGAGACGCACTCCATGATGATGTTTGACCGCTGCGCGCTGCGCCCGGATCAGGAGACCGGCGTGGAGACGGCGAAATCCGGCGACAACGGCTTCTTCTGGATGGGCAGCCAGCCGTGGCTCAAGGTCAACGCCGACGGCAAGCGCTTCTTCAACGAGTCCGGCACCTATGAGGGCATCCTGCA